>DXEG01000019.1 GCA_019115125.1 Candidatus Blautia faecipullorum | reverse complement strand
AATCTTTCTGTAAAAGTTTGTTTAGTGGCATAAATAAATTTTACACCAAGAGCCAGGCCTTTCATAGACCTGGCTCTTACTTTGATCAAAAAAGTGCTGCCGCACTAATAATTTTTAGTGCGACAGCCCCGGGAATAGGGGAGGGAAGGGTGTCAGCCTTCGATGGAAATGTATCCGGACTGTTCGATTTTTTTAGGATCCTTTTTCGGAATGGAAACCTTCAGGATTCCGTCCTCATATTTTGCGTGAATCTCGTCCTGGGCAACGGCGTCGCCTACATAAAAGCTTCTCTGCATTGCTCCGGCATACCGTTCTCTACGGATGTAATTGCCTTTCTCATCCTGCTGGTCTTTGTTCAGACCCTTTGCGGCGGATAAAGTAAGATAGCCGTCCTTTAACTGAACCTTGATTTCATCTTTCTTAAAACCGGGAAGATCTACATCCAGTTCATAGCTTCCGTCTTTTTCACGGATATCTGTTTTCATCATGTTCTGTGCGTTCTTTCCGTACAGAGGATTTTTCTTTTCCCAGAAATCTCTGTCAAACGGGAAGTTCATCCAATCGTCATCAAATAAGTTTTCTCCAAAAATACTAGGCATCAACATAAGTCATCTCTCCTTTTATATAAATGTGATTATCTGTTATTATGGTCAGAACAGGGAGGATTATGAAAAGAATCAACGGATTTGTTGTTCTGTTTTTCTTTCTCTTCCTTTGTTCTATGTGTAATATAACACTCATTGTTAGCACTGTCAATAGGTGAGTGCTAATTGTTTTGTGAAAAATCTGTGAAATGACGATAAAAAAAGGGATTATAAGCTTTGCTCTATTCTTAAAATCCTCACTTTGTACTTTTTTTGTACCTTTTATAAGAAAAATCCTGCTGCCAAGCGGTAATTCGTACCGATAGGCAGCAGGCGTATAGTTTATCCGATCTTCATGTTTTCCTGTACAGTTTCCATTTTTTCTTGTATTTGAGAAAAGCCTAAGTGCGTATATACGTCCAGAGTAATAGAAATATTGGTGTATCCCATGATATATTGCAATACTTTCGGTTCCAGGACAGTCTGGCACAGGCTGTATGCTTTAATATGTGTGCTGATATATGGGGCAGTAATACCAGGTTTCTGTGTTTTTTGCTTTGATTTCCTTTGCCTGATTATATCCTTTTGCCACATTCGTTAGTACAAAATTAACTGCATTTGCTGCCGCATATCTATCTTTCGCAAGCTCAGAATAAAAAGCCCGGATATGGAATTGTTTTATCTTTGCAATTTCCATCTTTCCCAATCGCGCCAGGGAATACCTGATAATGGATATGACAGAGACAGAAAACGCAAAATCACGTTTTCTTCTTGAATCCTGCTGTCAGATGTGCTATATTGAGAATAGAAAAAGGAACAACCGCCCACAAGGGGTTGACCTCATAGCAATTATGGAAACATAGAATTACCACTCCTGCACTCGGTCAAAGTTTTGGGGTGGTTTTTCTATGCTTAAAACATTATCGACAGAACGTAAAAACGAATGTCAGCAATGCCAAAATGAACATTCCAAAAGCCATTAAATCTTTAAAATCAAACGGTTTCTTGTCCATCAGCATCACCCCCATTCTATGTAAGAATAGAGGTCAGCCACCCTGCAACACGGTTATTCCCTGTCCTCATTCTACCATGCCGCCGCTATTTCTTCAATCTCAAATAAGTAACTATCGTGTGTATCCTATTTAGATTAGAGTGTCAAAAGATACCAAACGAATTGTTTCGTACTTCATCCTCATGTTTTGGCCTTGGTATCATTTACAGGAAAAATTACACCCGGAGGGCGTGGCGGCGCAGCCGCCCAGGGCTGTTTCACGAAGCTCAGAAGGCATCCGTTTTCCTACGGAATACATTGCTGCCAGCATTTCGTCAAAGGGAATGATCTGCCGGATCCCGCTGAGAGCCATTTCCGCCGCGGTCAGCGCGTTTGCGGCGCCTGCGGCGTTTCTTGCCTGACAGGGACATTCTACCAGACCGCCTACAGGGTCGCAGACAAGCCCCAGCATATTCATCAGGACAGTGGAAGCGGCGAAAAGGCATTGCTCCGGAGAACCGCCCATAAGCTCAACAGCCGCCGAGGCAGCCATAGCCGCGGCGACGCCTGTCTCTGCCTGGCATCCGCCTACCGCTCCGGCCACGGTAGCGTTCCGCATAGCCAGGTAACCTACGGCTCCGGCGTTGAAGAGCGCGTCTATGATTTTTTCATCTGCTATATGGTATTCTTCTCTTAAAGCAAGAAGAAGTCCCGGAACTATGCCGGAGGAGCCGGCTGTGGGAGCGGCCACGATCAGTCCCATGGAGGTGTTGACCTCCAGAACCGCGCAGGCGTAGGTGATGGCCCGGGACAGAACATTTCCGCATATGGCGGCCCCACTGTTTCTGTGCTCGCTTAAAAGCCGCGCTTCCCCGCCGATGAGTCCTCCGATGGATTTTCGGGGGGAGGAAATGGGCGTCAGCGCGGATTCCTGCATGATCGCCCAGGCTTTTTTCATCCGGGTCTCTATATCGTCAGGCGTTGTCTCGCTGAGTTCAGCCTCCCGTTGCCGCATGATTTCAGAAATAGGACACTGATGCTTTTCGCAGAGCGCTAAAAGCTCTGCTCCATTTTTAAAATCCATAAATATATTCCTCCCTGCACATGGATGATTGGAAAGTTTAGCGTTGGAATCAACAGCGCTGGAACTGGCAGCGTTGGAACCGACAGCATTGGAACCAACAGCGCTGGAACCGACAGCATTGGAACCAACAGCGCTGAAACTGACAGATCTGGAGCCAACAGCGCTGGAACCGGCAGATCTGCCCCGTCAGGTCTGTACCAGCATGACATCCCGCACATATGGGTTCTTTTGAATATAGCCGGGTATATCCTCCGGAAGTCTGCCGTCGGACTCCACGATGCTGTACGCCGTCTGTCCCTTTGCCTCACGGAAAAGCTTCATAAAAGCGATATTGACATTTTTCTCGCTGAGACATTTAGTGATGTGGGCCACCACTCCGGGCTTGTCGTAATGGATAACGATCAGGGTGCTGTATTCCCCGGAAAAATCCACATCCACCTGGTTGATCCTGGTGATCCGCACCTTACCTCCGCCCAGGGATTCTCCCCGGACGGTGAGGGTTTTTCCATCGGTGGTGGTCATGCGGATATCGGCTGTGTTGGGATGGATCTCATCCTCTTCCCTGTTGACAGAAAAATGATAGGAAAGCCCTTTCTCCCGGGCAATAGAAAAAGAGTCCGGGATACGCCGGTCATCCGTGGCGAAGCCCATGATCCCGCCCAGAAGGGCGCGGTCCGTGCCGTGGCCCTGATAGGTTCTGGCAAAGGATCCATAAAGAGTAAATTCCGCTGAAGCGATAGGGCCCGGAGCCATTTTCTGGGCAAGATAGGCGATGGAACAGGCTCCGGCGGTATGAGAACTGGAGGGGCCGATCATGTTCGGCCCCAGCACATCGAATACACTGATAAATGCCATGGCAGCTCCTTTCTGTTTACGGCTGATGATATTTTAAATCATAGGTGAGACTTTTTTACATAAATGTACAAAAACACAAACTTTACTATAATATAAAACGCTCTGCTGTAGATTTATTATCCATAGATCGAATGCTTTTTATACTTTATGAGATAGCAGTCGCAAGGCGCAACAGACGCGAAGCGGCTGGATTTTCGAGTATATTATAGCATGTCCTTCGGACATGCTATGCTCCGCAGGATGCGCACGATCTGCTGTGGTAGTTCTCCCTATGGTCGAACGCAGATCGGCGCAAGTATAATGTCTAGCGACATTATACCATTGAACCCGAAGGTTTTCTATTATTTTTACAGTGGAAGAAAAAGGCGGTTTGTGGTAAGCTAATACCGTAGCGGAGCTCCGCACTTTATATATCAGGAGGAAAAAGATTATGCTGCAGGATGATTATATACTGCGCCAGATCCGCGAGATGGTCCGGGCGCTCATAAAGATACTTTTTCAGGTGGAGGCGGCCGAGCTGACGCCGGAGATTCTGGAGGATGAAGAGACCAGGACGGCGCTGGAAGAGCTGCTTGCCCTGATGGAGGAGGGAAGGATCGACGAGGCGGAAAACCGTCTGTATGACCTGACGTCCTCAGGCAGCGACGGAGAGCGAAAAAATCTGGAGGCAGGACTTTTGTTTTATTATGCCCTGAATGGAAAATCAGATGATTTTCTGGAAGAACACAACTTCAGCAGAGAGGAGATCATGACGGGGATTGAGGATCTGGCGGACCGATACGGACTCAGTGGGATCGCGGAGGCTTTCCGGGCGTAAGACATTCCGGCAGGATATCCGGCTGGAAAAGCCTCCGGAGAAAAAACGGGACAGGGAAATCGGCAGGAGGCCGCAGAAGGACGGCTACAGCAGGCGGTAATGGGGAATGATATCTTCATAGCCGCCGTTTTTCAGGCGAAAACCTCCGGGAATGACGCCGAGCTGGACGAACCCGAGTTTTTTATAAAGTGAGAGCGCGGCAGTGTTGGAGCGCACTACGGCGTTGAACTGAAGAATACGGAAATCCAGCTCCTTCGCTGTGACCAGACAGTGACGGACAAGAGCTTCCCCGATGCGGCGGCCCCGGAAATCCCTCTTTACGGCGTAGCTCGCGTTGCAGATGTGACCGCAGCGTCCCACATTATTGGGATGGAGGATATATAATCCGCAGATTTCTCCGGTTTCAGGATCCTGCGCGATCCCGGTGTAGGACTGCTCTTCAAAAAACACTGTCCCCTGGTTCTCGTCAAGGGACTCTGTCTGGGGGAAGGCCACGCCGTCCTCCACCACCTGATTCCAGATGAGAACCGCGTCTTTTATATCGTTTTTATGAAATTTTCTGATGACTACTTCCATGAAACGTTCTCCTATCATTGGTATAGTGTGCTGTATCAATATTTTATTTATTATATAGGAGGGAAGAAGTCTTGTCTACCGCAGATACCTGTGATCTGTAAACGAAGTGTAACAGACCGCGCCATTCGTAAAACCGCACTGCGTGCTTACTGTGGCTGAACTGATACAACGAAGTTTATCTGCCGTGTCAATGTCTGCGCGGACAGATGTAAATTCTGGGAGTATCCAGACTGAATTGAGATGCTTGAGCGCGGAGCGCGCAGGATTATAATAAAATTTGATTGGAAAGGTATGAGATATATGAAACAGGAAAATTATGTAAAGGGAATGATCATGATCATCCTGTCGGCGTTCTTTTTTGCCTGCATGAATGTGAGCGTACGACTGGCAGGGGATCTTCCTACAATGCAGAAAAGCTTCTTCAGAAATCTGGTGGCCGCTGTCTTCGCGGCGGTGATCCTGATAAGAAGCCGTACGGCGCCCAGGGTAAACAAAAGATACTGGCCGCCTCTGGCGATGAGATGCCTTTTCGGCACCCTGGGAATTCTGTGCAATTATTATGCCATAGACCATCTGCTTGTGGCGGACGCTTCGATCCTGAACAAGCTGTCTCCGTTCTTTGCCATTATCTTTTCCTTCCTGATCCTGAAGGAAAAGATAAAGCCGGCTCAGGCTGCCTGTGTGCTTCTGGCGTTCGCGGGATGTCTTTTTGTGGTAAAGCCCGGTTTTCAGAATGCGGCGCTTATACCAGCGCTGATCGGAGTCTGCGGAGGGCTGGGCGCGGGGATCGCCTATACTATGGTCCGGGTGCTCGGTACCCACGGCGTCAAAGGTCCGGTGATCGTGTTTTATTTTTCGATGTTTTCCTGCGTGTTCCTGCTTCCCTGGATGATCCTGGATTTCGCGCCCATGACGGCGAAGCAGCTTGTTACACTTCTGATGGCGGGACTTTTTGCCGCGGGAGGGCAGTTTACCATCACCACGGCCTACACCTACGCTCCGGCGGGGAAAATTTCAATATTCGATTATTCTCAGATTATTTTCGCCACACTGCTCGGATTTCTTTTGTTCGGAGAGATACCGGATGGACTGAGCTTTATCGGATACGCGCTGATCATCCTGGCCTCCCTGGGAATGTTTATTTATAATAAAAGAGCCGCGGAAAAGGCCTGAAGCTGTTTTTTGATCGTAGGAAATACATTATTAGATTAATGTAAAGCAAAATTTTTTTTAATCTGATTTTAATCTTCCTATAAAAACTCAAAAATTAGAAAAACTCAGCCAATACGCAGAAAACGTTGATTTTATGCGGGTTTCACGAGTTTCGATATCAATTTTTATGATGATTCTTTGTGACTAATAAAGGGACAATTAGTCACAAAGAGTCACAAATCCGGAACCCGTATTTTCTCTATTTCGGTACGTAGATCCTTCAGGTCACGGTGTCCGTAAACGGCATTTGTAACATCGTTTTGAAAGGAATGTCCCAGCATTCTTTTTCGGTCGTTTTCACGAACGCCGTAGCGCTCACACAACTTAGAAAAAGTATGCCGGCAGTCATGCGGAGTATGATTGTACTTCTCACGGATCTGCAAACGGTCAAGTGTAGGATAAAAATGATTCAACCTGTAATCATCGGTACGGCCTGGCATTAGACTGCCGAATTTTTCCAGTCTGTTTTTTACAAAGGACAATATGCCCGGATGAATCGGAACAGTGCGGTTTTTTCCGGCAGCAGTCTTTATACCGCCGCAGAAATATTTTTTATCAAGACTGATCTCAAGTCCTTTGTATTCTGATATACGGAAGCCGCTGTAACACATGATAAGGATCATCTGTACCTCTGGATCCTCTGAGTTTTTCCATAGAATATCAATTTCATCATCGGAAAAAGGAATCCCATGAGTATCATTTTCTGATTCTCCGACACGCACAAAAGCTGCTTTGTTGTCCTGACAGATCTCATCATAAATCGCATATTTGTACATTTGGTTATATAGAGATAGAATCAATTCAAGGCTGGAGCGGGCAAGAGTACATTGGTCGAGATTCCTCTGCAGATCAGAGGCTTTCAGTTTGGAAAAAGTGAGTGAATGCAAAGATTCACAATTTTTGAAAGCAGACTGATAAGAGCGCCTTGATTGGGCGGATAATTTTTTTCCGTTTGGACTTTCGAATTTCCACTTATAAAATTTTTCGTATACTTCTGCAAAAGTGGGTTCATGGATTTCCGGATGTTTCTCTTCTACCCCCTTAATGGTTGAGTAGTCGGCTATGATCCGCTGTACAAGTATGTCTGCGTCACTGGTAGCACTCACCTCTAATTCTTTTTCCATTCCTGGTTTATATGTCCCGGCTTTGTATGCTGTAAGAACAGTAAAGCCCTTGATCCAGTTATCAGTGTAGCATAAAGCGGCAGGACGTTTTACGTGGCCTAGGGCGTCGATCGTGGCCGGAGGATGGACCGCATAACAATTCCTGCGGCCAGATCCAAGGTACCGGATAGTCCCAAACCCGGAAGGGAGCCTGGGATATTTTTTTCTTGCTTTTTTCTTCGGCATTTTATCACTCCTTATAATTGGGTATAAAAATAACAGCCAAGCAGGAACGGGTGTTCCGCTTGCGTGGCTGCTCCGAAGATGATACAATATGTTTGTTCTAAGCTGTAACATCCTCGAGAGTGTTATAGTAAAGTCTTCCGTGCCTGGTGTCCGGGCGGGGAGCAATTTCCGCTCTGGTGTTGGCGCACCGGGGCGGTTTTTGTTCTATTTCTTTCCCCACTGGGACATTAGACCATCAATATGCTCAAATAAATTATCTTTTATATTGGCCCACATAGGATCAAGAATAAAATCGATACCTTCTCGGCGCGCCAATTTGGCAGCAGGAACAAAGTCACTGTCACCTGCGATTAAAATTATTTGATCAATTTGCCTTTTATACGAGAGAGAAGCGATATCAAGTCCAATGCGCATATCGACACCCTTTTGCTGAAAGGATATCGAGAAGTCAGATTCTTTCAAATCGGAAACAGTTTTACTTCCTGAGCATAAATCCTTCAAAGCTGGCGTACTAATTTGAAAAGAAGCATATGCATCCGATAACTCTCCTAATCGTAAAGCAACTTTTCTTTGTTTTTTTAATTCATCGAAAAATAGATTTGTCCACGAATATGTATCAGAGTGTCGAAAATCAATTCCTCTTTTTAACAAAGGGTGATAGACGGTCTTTGCAAGTGGGGGACAATCGTAATAAAATATTCTGTAAAGACCACGATCATCATATTTTTGTTCATGCTTTAAATGAGCAGAACAGTAAGCGCGAAGTTCGACGGCTCGCTTTTCGGGAGTTTTCTTTCCCCACAAAAACGCAGCGCGTTTTCGATAAAATCCTCCATCTACTAAAATAGCAGTTTTCATATTTCCTCCTAAAACGAGTAAAGCCCTAGGTATCAGCGGATCCCGTATCGTGGGAAGCTTACCACCTAAGGCTTGTTTACTTAGTAACTTTTTGTTACACCCTTATCATACGCCTGAGGTAGAAGAAAATCAATAGAATACAAAAAAATTTACAAAAAGTTTAAAGAATATCTATTGAAATCTGTAAGTGTAGTATTTGGTTTAAACTTGTAAATAATCATTACAAGATGGCGAGCACCTCTTTCTGGCCGCTCTGGTGTTGGCGCACCGGGGCGGTTTTTCTTTTACAAAAATTCCGACATGACAACCTGCAGATCACTATAAATAAAAAATCTGAGTGGACGATCAAAGGGTGTAATGATCGGAGCTGCATCTTCTACATACCGATAAACAGTGGTACGCTGCTTAGCAGGATCTACGATCCAATACTCACGTACTCCGGAGCTAGAGTACAGGGAGTTTTTTATGGCATAATCCATATGACGGCTGGAAGGAGATACAATTTCTATAATCAGATCAGGAGCGCCTTCACATCCTCTGTCTGTGAGCTTGTTCTTGTCGCATATAACACTGATATCAGGTTCGACATAGTTTTTGTCGTCATCGTTAAGAAAGACGGCAAATGGGGCAGGATACACTTCGCAAGAACCACCGTTATTTCTAATATAATCCCGAATAGTTGCAGACAATTCCATAACAAGTTTTTGATGGATTCTGCTGGGCGGTGCCATATCGTAGATTTTCCCATTGATCAGCTCTGCTCTCTGTCCTTCCGGAAGAGCGTAGATATCTTCTATAGTATAATTTTTTTCGTTTGGTAGTGGCATGGTATCACATCCTTTCTTTTGTGCCGGCGAAAGAGCCGAAGCGGTTTAATCATCAATGATATTCAGTACAGCCAGACACGGGATAAAGTAAATAATATAGTTGTCTACTTTGATGTATTCTCCATATTTGGATCTGTAACACTTGATTGCTTCTTTCAAAAAATCTTCCGTTACCTCAAGATATTCTGCCATTTCATATAAATTTCGGCATCCAACCTGATATGCCTGGACAATTCCCATAAGTCCTATTTTCAGATTATATCCATAAAATCTAGCTCTAAATTCCTGTTTCTGGTTAGAAACCCTTGACTGATCGAGAATATCTCCGGAGCTTGTGTAGTAATGGCCCAACTCTTCAGCCAATACACAAGATTTTTCGGTCTGCGTTTCAATATCTTTTCGGATAGCGATCTTGTTTCCTTTGATGCGTCCATCATTGGCAAGAAGATATTTTTCTTTAACAATAAGCCCGTGGGAATCGGCTTTTGCAAGCAGTGTTTCGTAATTCATTTGCTGCACCTCCCACTAATAAAACAACATAAAAGATGTCCTATAAAACGGGACGGATCAGAAATCTTCGTCATCCATGATATCATCGTCATGTTGATTCATTTCCTCGGTGACATCTATATCAGTTCGTGCGTGGGCGGCGTTAAGCTGCATACGAGAATTCATCTTAATAATATTCTTTGATTTCTGATCTGCCAGAGCCACTGAACGCTCATATTCTTTTTCCAGCGTGAAATCCACCATTTCTTTACCGTGATTATCCAGAGCATGGTATTTCTTGATAAGTGCTTTATCATCAAGGCTAATAACTAATTCTGTAAGAGCTTTTGTTTCATCTTGATACAAATAGTTTGCGTCTATATTAAGAATTTCTAATGCCTTTGCTATAGTGGCTACAGTTGGTTCGCGATTTCCACTTTCATATCCAGATAACGTGGATTTGGCTACGCCTAATTTTTCTGCAAGTTGCTCTTGGGTTAAACCTGCTTTTATTCTACTTTCTTTTAATCTATCGTAAAAAGCCATTATCTTCACCTCTCTTTGAAAATATTATAAACGCAAAATATGGATAAATCAATATAAAAAGTTTGCGAAACGAATATTTTTATATAAAAACATATTGACAAGTTCGCGTATTGAGAATATAATCAAGAAAAAGAACGCAAAATGAGTAGAAAGGAGAATGGAGGATGCGAATTGCAGATTTTAATTCACCTGCGGCAGATAATATATCAAGGCTGATTGAAGAAAGGGGATTAAAACAGGTGTATATTGCAGAAAAAGCTGGATATAAAGCGCAAGAATTAAACGACATGTTAAATGGTCGGCGATTAATAAAAGCATGTGATATTCCAAGGATCGCGTTAGCATTAGATGTAGAAATTAACGACATCTATTCAGCTGGAAAGAAAGGGGAGTGATAAAAGGCTATTCCATCCGCGAAATAGAATAGCCCCTTACTAATTATTTTACCCGAATTGTTTTAGAAGTAGTACGGGTTCTGTGTCCGTTGCTAACGGACGTACGAACATGAATGCTCTTGCCATTACTTGAAGGTCTGGCAGTAGAGCGAATTGTAATTCTTCTTGCCATCATTTTCACCGCCTTTCTGAATGTAATGCGAACGTTCTAGTAATAGGCTACTATAAAAATAATGGTAAGTCAAGAACAAAATACTATATAAAGTATAAAACGTATGTTTGCACACAATATTTTGTGAAAAGTATTTGCAATAATAGGAAAAGTTTTTACCTATCCATGAAAAATATTTCTGGAGAAATAAAAATAATGGATTTCGCAGACAGTCCTAAAGAAAAGAGTGAGGAATAAACAAAAAGACTGATGGAAGCGTCATTTCCACCAGTTTTCTGCCAAATATTCGTTATACGGGTCGCATTGGAGCAATGGTTAATGGTTACATGTAGCGCTAAACTACTTTTTCAAGGTGGATTGTCATTGGGAGAGACTCTCCAACCCAGTAAGAAAGAGCTACAACTTTATACCCGATGCGTTTGTATTTACGAACGAGATCGAGAGATGTTGTCATTCTACTGAATTTTATAGCTATCACCTCCTTTCAAAGAGGCGATTTGCGACCCGTAAAAATATTATATCAGAGGAGGAGTGATAAGCCATATATCATTAGAAGACTGCTTGCTGAAAATGATCCATGTGCAAAAGAAAAAGAGTAGTTTCCTACCCTTTAAGCCGAAACCGGGAAAACCCCGGTCGGCCGGGAATGGCCTCCCGGTCCTGATGATGGCGGGCCGTGTTGGAGCGTGGTTGATAGTTACAGGAGAATTATTTCTCCAAAATGAAAGATAGAACAGGGTTGCTTACAAAATACGCAATCGAAACAATCCTGTAACCATCCTGAAGAAGCTTTTGTACTTCTTCATAAGAATTAGTGTATTTCTTCGTGCATATCACCTCCTTTCAAAGAGGCGATTCACGGCCCGTATTTACATTATAGCAAAAAAGGAGGGATAGGGATGCTGTACTGTATTGAATACTCAAATGGGCGTTGTTGTAATTGTGCCTACGGCCGCGAGGATTTGTTGGAGTGGCTGGGACTCCTAAAGGACGAGGCGATCACAGAAATCAAAAAAGTTGCCAAGAATGGCAAGACCGAAATCGTAACAAACAGGTATCAAAAATATATAAGGAGGTAATCACAATGACAGCTGAAGAATACATAAACGAAGCGAAGTCAGTTCATGGAGCGGCGGCTGAAATTGCCCGGACAGTCGCAGGAATGGCGTTTCCGGAGTTTTCCAGCGAACCCATGAACATAAAGGATGCTTCGGATTTGACAGGCCTCACACAGACCGCAATTCGGGCCGGAATCTTAAACGGATGGCTGCCGATCGGTGTAGCAGTAAGAGACGGGAAACAGATATCAGGGAATTCCGAAGGGAAAGCCAATTTTATTATTTTCCCAAGAAAAGTATGGGAAATAACAGGACATATATGGAGGGGGAAGAAAAAATGAGGAACATAATCATATCCGCCGCTATGTCAATCTGTCTTCCCTATCTCCAGATCTGGGAATGGGACGGAACAGGAGATATGATTGCAGCGGCAGGAGTGTTTTTCTGGATCGTTCTTGCATTGCTGATAGCGACAGGAGGTGGCCATGAGAGCAAAACACGATTTCACAAAGTATAAACGTCTGCAAATTGAGAACATGGTCCTCCGGAAAACAATAGAAACAGCACTGCGGGACTTGTCGGAGGATGAGTGCAATGCCAGTATCCGAGTGATGTCGGCAAAATTCGTCCTTGCCGGAGCAGATCGTGAGGTAAAAGAAGAAATCCAGAAATACCTGGAATCCATAAAAAGAGGGGCCGTATGAGATTGACAAGGAAAAACCCAGGCTCCGGAGGATACCGGATCCCCATGTGCACACAGAAAACCTTGCGCCTGGAATGGCAACAGTCAGACCTTGCCATCTACGGCGAGGTGGCGGACAAGCTGGGAAGATATGAGGATCTGGGATCACTGGAAGAACTGGAAGAAATTTTAAACAGAATAAAAAAATAGCCCGTACACGGCAATGTACGGGCAGGGGCTTACGCCTTACAGATGTGCTATATCTAATTAAACTATACCACCTGTAGGGCGCAAGGTCAAGACAACGCGGGGCAAAATCCCGTTTTTATTTTTAAATTTTTTAGGGGAAAGGCCCTTTAACGGCTTGATCAGGAGTATTAGAGATAGGTACAGGTGGATTATGAGATGGGCATACATAAGACATATATGGGACTGCGGGGAATCATTAGAAGTAGAAGAAAAACACACCGGCCGGTACGGCGCCAGAGGACAGAAGAGAGGAAAGAAAAAGAAAGCTTCCCCGGAGGATATCATAAGACAGAATCAGTGGAAACGGGAGAGGGATCTCCGGAGGTTGATCAAATGGAATTTTGGTCAGTATGACCTCTGGATGACGATCACCTATCGGAAAGGGGAGCGTCCCACATGGGAGCAGATGGAAAAGGATATTCAGGATCTGATCCGGAAAGTCCGGAGGAAGTATAAAAAGCTCGGAAAAGAATTGAAATACATCTACCGCCTGGCCATCGGAAAGCGCGGCGGCCCTCACATCCACATCCTTGTCAACCGGATCCAGGCGGAGGGAACAGCCACAGATATGATCTTTTCAGACTGCTGGACAAAAGGCCATATCAACTTCCGTTCCCTCCACGAGTCCGGAGGATATAAAGACCTGGCGGAGTATATCGCCAAACCTTTGGAAGAGTGGGAGCCGGAAGAAGCAAAAAGATATCATCCTTCACGGAACCTGATCCGAAAAGAACCAAAAGAAAAAGTGATCAACCGGAGAAACCTGGTGGACAAGCAGGGGCGTATGATCCCGCCGAAAGCCCCCAAGGGATATTACATAGATCCGGACTCCGTGAGGATGGGAATAAACCCGGTGACGGGATTTGCCTACCGGCATTATACGTTAATCAAAATCAACAGGAGGATTTGAAGATGAAAGAGGAAAAAGGAATGCAGCAAGTAGATATCTTCCTGATCATCTCCAGCCGTTCTCCGGGGAAGATGCGGAGAGCCTGGTACAAATACATTATGGTATGCGGGAAACATCGGATCGAAGAGAAAGAGGATGTCCAAGACATATCTGGACACAGGTTACTCCTGATATGTGCCGTGGCCGCCATGAAAAGGATGCGGCTGCCGTCACTGATCACGATCCATACGGACAGCCATTATCTGGCAGATAACCGTTTATCAGACTGGGAAAAGGCCGGCTGGAAGAGAGCGGATGGGAAGAATCTGAGAAATGCGGATCTGTGGCAGCGGTTATCAGGTCTTTTAAGCTCCCACGCAGTACGGTTCCGTGTGGAAGATATGAGCCTGTATAAATACGAGAAATAAAACCGCTCCGCGCTGTATAAAATCAATGTTTTCCGGGTTTTGGAAGTGGAAAATGTGGATAAAAAGTCAAAGACACCGACAGCGCGGTAGAAAATAAGGCTTTGCGGCACATAAAACAGGAAAAGCGCGGACAGATTTTGGAAAATGTCTGCGGTTTTTATAAAAAAATGCCGGAAAAGCTGATAAACATTCAGGCGGAACGTGTCCGCGGAAAGGAGAAAAGCATGTTTGAAAAATTCGGGGAAATGTCAAGTTATAAGGAGATCAACACATTAGCTGAGAACCTGTCAAATGAGGGAGACCTGGAAAGCCTGAGAGCAATGGCTGAGGAAAACGGGATCCCCGGGGATTATGTGGAATTGTACATAAACGGAGACATCCCGTATCTTTGCGACATCCCTACCGCAGCGATCGGAAAACTGGATATAGAATGCAAAGACCTGAAACCCAAGGAGATTATGGCCGACTGGATGGAATACATCAAAGGGCAGTGCCTGGAACATGAGGAGACGGCCCTGCAGGTACGGAAGAAAGGGAAGACCTTAAAGGGCTGCATTGCGGAATTGTTAAAGTGGTCATTCAAGAACCAGATCCCGATCGATAAAGAAATCGTCAAGGCAGCAGGCGTCAACGCAGGGAAAGTTACTTTAGGGATCCCGGGAATGGCTCAGGCCAAGATGATCATAAAAGAATATTACGGAGGCAGAAAATGAAACGGAAAGAACTGATTGCGCTCCCGGCATTGGGAGTCACGGATGAGATCCGCGGGATGGCATATAAAGATGTTGGAAGGGAGAAAACAGAACAGTATTCCTGGAGAAATGAGACCTATATAATACACAATTATTGCGTCTATCTGAGGGCTGCCGTAATGGAGGGAATACTGAAAATAGAGGCATACAAAGGGGAAGACGTCCGCCAGTGCAACGAAGAACCGGAATATATCATTTTCCTGTCCGCAGAAGAAAATAAATACATAACATATCTCACAAGAGAGCAGAAATGGAGCAGTTCAAAAATTAAAAACCTGAGATACCGAAATTATGATTATAAAAAAAGATACCGGGATTATTGCTGGATTTCCGGGGAGGAGAGGGAGGACGTCCGGAATTATCTGGGATCAGACTCCGCGGAAATATATAACGCCGTCGACGAGTGGCAGACAACAGCCAGGCACCGGAAAGAGATCTGCGAGATCGACAGGGTAATGGACCAGGTTACGGAATCACCCGCGGATTTCGGACAGTGGGTGAGGGAAGAGGCATTCTGGAGGAAACAGTATATTTTTTATGATGCTCAAAAAGGAGAAGCCTACTGCACCGCCTGCCGGCAGACAGTAAAGACCAGGATGAAGTCAGTCCATAACAAAAAAGTCATATGTCCCGGATGCGGAAGAGTCGTAACGGCTAAATCATGGAAAAAACAGAAATATATCAATGATAATGAGACGGCGGCTCTGATACAGAAGATCCCGGAAGGATACATTATCCGGAGTTTCCGATGCTCAAAAAATCATAAGATCCAGAACAGATGGAAAGAAGAGGTGTATTTCAGAGAAGGCGAAAGGCTGTTGCTGGATAAAAAGATGAGATATGTTAAGGGGTACGAATACACATATTTCAAGCAGACTGGGAAAACGCGGTGGTGCAATTCTTGTTATACGTACACAAATACGAGAGCGGTTGTTTATTACAAAAACCTGCCGGGTATCCGTCAGGGAACGTATCTCAGGGATATCCCGCTGGAGAAAATGCTGGAGCAGACGAAAGGCAGAAAAGTCGATATCAAACACCTGTTGCATCCGGAAAAGATTACAGGATTTCTGATCTTTGCAGGCCTTACCCGACTGGCGATAGAAAATATGGATGCTTATGGATATATAAGATCCAAAGCGAAGAGCGCCGGCGAAGCAATGAGGATAGACGGGAACCGTATCCACAGATTAAAAGAGCTGAACGGAGGCCTGATAGTCCTGGGATGGCTGCAATATGAACAGGAGACCGGGAAGAAACTGCGGCAGGATCTGATTGTAAGCCTGGACAGGAGCGGGATCAGCAGAAAAGACATGAACGGTGTGCTGCGATATGGGATCACCCCGGAGCGCGCCTTGAATTACATTGAAAAACAGAAAGGGAACACGGCAGCAGTCCTGGAAGAGTGGAAGGATTATCTGGACATGGCCGAAAAAGCCCGCCTCAATATGGGAGATGATATCGTCCGTTTTCCGAAAAACATGAAGAGGAGGCATAACGAACTGGTGGAATTGCATAACAGGAAGAAAGAGCTGGAGCGGTTGAAAGGGTACCAGAAACTTGACGATAAGATCCGGAAGTGGACTCTGGAGATCACTAGGTATTACTGGCAGGATAAAGAATATATGATCGTGCCGGCGTTAAGGTGTGAAGATCTGATGCGTGAGGGCAGGATTCTTCATCATTGCGTGGGCGCCAGTTCCATATATATGGAAAAAATGGCAGAGGGGAAGAGCTGGATACTGTTCCTCCGGAAAAAGGATTACCCGGAAGAACCCTATTATACCCTTGAGATCGACATGAAGACAGATAAGATCCTGCAATGGTATTCCGAATATGACCGGAAGCCTGACAGGGAAAAGATCCAGAAAGTCCTGAACAAGTATAAAAAGAGCCTGAAGCGGCAGCAGGTGACAGTAAAAGCCGCCGTAGGCGCGACCGCATAAAAATGAAACATACACAAGTTCTGTACGTTTGAAGGAGGATAACATGGAATACATACAGCTGACATTAGATGATTATTTAAAGAGTAAAACAGAGATCAGGGAGAACCTGGGCGGTATCGTGAAAAGCTTTGTCCGGATCGGGTGGCAGCTCACCCGGATCGACAGGTCAAAAGCCTATGAGATGGACGGCTATAAGAATATCGCGGAATTCGCCAAAGCAGAATATGACATGAACCCGACGGGGGTGAGCCGTTTTATGAGCGTCTATGAGACCTATTCTTTAGACGGCGATACTCCGGAGTTGAAAGAGCAGTATAAAGATTTCAACTTTTCCCAGCTCACAGAGATGCTGCAGCTGGAAGAAAAAGACCGCGGGATCTTCCGGCCAGAGACCAAAAGGGAGGATATCCGGGAATTCAAAGCTTTTGCCAGGGAAAATGAAAATAACCCGGAAGAACTGCTCAACTGGAAAGATGCAAAAACACCGGAGGAGAAGCTGAAAGCAACTATACTTGAATTCTTTCGGGAGAAAGAAGGGCTTCTGAACATAATTTTTTCCAGCGAGGCGTACCGCTCCGGGGATATCCGGGAACTTGCTGAGCTGGTCAATCCAAGTGGCGGGACAAGTTATCGGAAAGGGACCGTATTCCTGATGCTTTACGGGCCGGAGGATCAGATCATGGTAAAGATCTTCGGGGAGGAGCCATGGAAGATCACCTGGGAAGAATTTTTCTCTGTCATGCAGGCGATCTTCGGGGAAGCGGCAGCAGGCAGCAGGACATACGAAAATTTCTTCGGAACAGAGGATAAAGAAGATAAAGAGGATAAGCAGGAGGATCCGGCGGCCACCGGAGCTCAGGCGCCGGATAAAGAGGGCGGACCGGAAGAAGAAAAACCTGATCAGGAAGCCGGCGTGCGGGAGGGCCAGATCCCAGGACAGGACAACATCATGAACCATCCGGAATATATGCCCGGAATTGCGCCGGCGCAAAAGACTGAAGAACAGAAATATAACGAAGAGCAGTCCAGGATTGACCGGGAGACCAAAATGAAATTGGAGGAGATGGAAGATGAAGAGATAATGGAGCATCTTCCGTCCGATGAAGGGCCGAAGACACATCAGATCCGGATGCCGTCAAAATACTATGACGACGTGGAAGCAGGGATCATGAGTTTCTGGTTCACAAAAGGGGATTTCCGTGTTGGAGAAACCTTAAACATGATGGAATTTTCTGAAGGCAGACATACTGGAAGGGTAATCAAAGCAGAAATCACATATATTCTTGACGATTATACAGGACTGGAAGAGGGATTTGCCATTATGGCGATCAGGATCCTGGACACAATGTAACGGGTGCAATCTAAAATCCATATACACCAAAAAGGGGATGTGCTAACCATCCCCGGAAAGGAGGTGTCAAGTGACACCGGGATTATTATATCCAAAGGCAAAAGCAAAAAAGAGGAAGAAACTCCACAAGGCAAGCATTTTACAGGATAAGGATCATACCTGTTATCTCTGTATCCTGCTTGACGGAAATCATAAACTACATAGACAACTTCATGAACATCATATCTTCGGCGGTCCGAACCGGATCCATTCTGAGGAGAATGGTCTGAAGGTCTATCTTTGCCCGGATCATCATCTGACCGGGAAATTGGCCGTCCACAACTGCAAAGAGACCATGGAGCTTTTACATAAAATTGGCCAGCGGGAATTTGAAAAGACCCACAGCCGGGAAGAGTTCATGGAGATATTCGGGAGGAATTATTTAGATGATTGAGATCATAGAAACAGAACCCACACTGTTAGAGAAAATCCGGAAGATATCGGAACATTACAGTCCGGAACATCAGCTTGAAAAAGCCAAGGAAGAGCTGCGGGAGCTTCTTGAGGAGCTGGAAGCGGCACAGATCATCAACGGGGAACTTATCCTGCCTGGAAACACATGGTCTGAAGTGGGAGATGTAAACATCATGAATATACAGCTGGCTATGCAGCACAAGAAGGAAAAAAATGTGTTGAATCAGATGGAGTACAAGGTAAACCGCCAGTTAAAGAGGATTGAGGCAGAGAAAAAAGAATGACGTGGCAGCAGGTGACGAGGAGACAGTTCATGAAGATTGTTATAATTTGGAATGCGTCAAAAAGATAATGAAAGGTGAACAGAATGAGTGATGATAGATATTTGGTAGCTGTGGAATTAAATAGAAAACATATTGATATCTTGCGGTGTGTGCTTGGTGGAGAGGATGATTACTGGGATGATCTGAAAAACATTTCTGATTCAGTTGTAGAACTGATAGAACAGGTAGGTGAAGCGGGATGAGAAAGAAGAAAGAAAAATTTGAAACCTGTCGGCATGCGCAAGAAGTTGGAACAATTGCGGTATATGTCTTTCCGGGTTGTAGGAATGCGACGATGATAAAAGGGACTTTAGTGAGCAGCAAGGAAAGATGTCGGAAATGTGAGTTCTGGGAGGGGAAAAATGAAAAAGAAGCCCTGGAATGAAATGTCGGAAAAGGATATTCTGCGGCTGAAGCGTGATCAATGTATAAAGTGCGTATATCTGAGCGGGCAGATTGGAGGAAATAAGAGAGCGTCATCTAACAGGGTGTGCGATTATATAGCGATTGAAGGACACAAGCGTGGATGTAGTCCATTAGAATGCGTTGAGAAAGGTATTTTTAAGTCAAAGAAAGGAGGCGGGAGGAATGCACAAAAACAGTGAGGGTTATTCGGATCCGACAGCCGGGAAAGCGATAAGCTCAGCAGACAAGCCGCCGGAAGTGGTGTCGTGGCTGATCAAGACCTTTAAGGAGATCGCTTCCCTGATGGGATATGAGATTGTTGGAAGGGTAACGCTGCGGGATAGGAAAACAAAGCGCGAATGGAGATGATAACGGTGGAAATGACCAAGGCACGGCTGGAGGGGTACCGGAGCTGCAAGGAGGAGATCAGGGAACTGCAATATAAGCTGGCCCATC
>DXEG01000018.1 GCA_019115125.1 Candidatus Blautia faecipullorum | reverse complement strand
ACAGACAGACAGACAGACAGACAGACAGACAGGATAGTTCTGTCCTTTTTTGCTGTAATTTCCAATTTCATAAAGAATAAATCAAAACGCATCTTCTCTGCAGAGCAATCTGTGGATTGGGTGCGTTTTGTTTTGCCTGACCGGAAACTTCGTTCCCTGTCAGGCAAAACGCTCCGCGAGGATGCGCAGCTTGCGGAATAGAGTTTGCCGTGACCGGCCCGCTCGCGCGCGAAGAATGAGCTGCGCTCATTCTTTAACAACAAAAACAAACAGACCGGAAAGGTCATGCAAAGTGCAGGCTGGCCGGCGCAAAAATAGCAGACATCAAAATTAAAGAAGGTGAGTTTTATGAAACGGAAAAAACACAAACACCTGATGGCGGTGGTGTTAAGTACGGCTATGGTATTTCAGCTTACACCGGCAAACGGTGTTCTGGCGCAGTCCTGTGAACATCATACGGAGCATACCGCAGATTGCGGTTATGTGGAGGCAGTGGAGGGGCAGGAATGCAGCCATGAACATACAGAGGAGTGTTATCTGACGGAGACGAAGTGTGTCCATGAACACAGTGCGGAATGTTACTCGGCAGAAAGCGAGACAGAAAAACAGACAGAAAGCACAGACGCATCTGCTGAAGAGACTGGAAATACGGAGAGCGAGCCGACAGCCTGCACCCATGTGTGCAGTGAGGAATCCGGCTGCGTGGTCAGAACACTGAACTGTACCCATGTGCATGATGCAGCTTGCGGTTATGTGGCAGCGGTGGAGGGCAGCCCCTGTGTTTTTGTGTGTACGGAGTGCAGTAACGGGAATGCCCAGAGCGGAAATCCCCTGAATGGGGGAATGACAGAGGGAAACAATCAGGACGAATTGTTGACGGAAGGAAGTTCTCAAAAGGAGACACAGCCGAACAACACCCTCCCCACCCTTTCAGAAGAAGTGCAGAAAGTGCAGGCGCTCATAGATGCGCTCCCGTCTGCGGAAGAAGCGGGGAACATGAATGATGCCGACCGGCAGAACGCTTACATGCAGACCGAGGAAGCCAATGACGCATACGAAGCTTTGTCAGCGGAGGAACAGGCACAGGTCGATAAGACAAAGATTGAGACATTGTTTGCTTACTTCAACAGCTTGACAATGACAACCGGTACGACTTCCAATGAGCAGACGGATGACAGTGTGGCAGTAGTAAACGGTACATACTATACGGACTTTATGGAGGCTTTGGCAGCTACTTATAATAATTCGAATAACTGGTGTAAACTGCTCAAGGATGTAACCGTAAGCGGTAGTATTGGTGATTATGGTCCAATGTCCCAGAGTTTTCAGATAGACTTGAATAATCATACGCTTACCTGCAGTGGAGGGATTACTTTATATGGATCAGCAAGTCCTTCTAGTATAAAAGGGCCAGGTACTGTGAATGCGAATATTGAAGTTGGTTATGGAGTATTCTATGCACCTCTAACGATAAATGGGAATATTTCGAAGATTGATGTTGGTGTTGGTCTAAGCGTATATGGTTCAGGAACATTCCGTGTTAATGGTAATATTGGAGATTTTGACTATTCTAGTATTGCTTCTGGCGTTACAATCGTATGTACCGGTACCTGCAGCGAGACGGACATCCAGGATACGGTCATTACGGATTCTTGTAAGGTGGATGTCACCTGGGGCAGCATGGAATTTACCTACACAGAAGCAAAAACATGGAACCCGGAGACGGTTTCCTATGATGTGGATACAGTAAACAGCGGGTGGAAACCAACGACAGCGGACAGCAATAAAATTCAGGTAATAAACAAGGGGTACGATCCGGTCAATGTAACCTATGGCTATGCGCCAACCGATACGGCAGTGACCGGAGCGTTTTACAAAGATGCGTCAGGTACAACCCAGATAGCCGCCCCGGTTACTGTAGCGGAGATTGGCGGAACCGATACCGCATATCTTCTTTTATCCGGCAGTCCGGCGGACAAGTCCGGTGGTAAGGCAGCGCTTGGAAGCGTTAAAGTAACCATTAACAGCGGAACGGGAGGCAATTAGGAAATGGTGACAGAATGAAACAGACAGTGGGAAAGAAAAAGGATAAAACAAAATGGCTGATCCTGCTTCTGGCTTTGATCACAGCGATAGCGGTGGGCGTCAGTATATGGGCGCTTCTGTTCCGGGAACCGGCAAAGGATACCCTCGCCCCGGACTATGCCCCGGTGGAGGAAGAAAAGAATGCCGAAGATATGGGAGAAGAAGCCGGGGAGAAGCTGGAGCAGCCCGAAGGGGGAGGGGCGGTAAGCCTTTCCTACTCCACAGATGTGTCCATTGACTTGTCGGAAAAGACAGTCACGCTGATGTTTGCCAATCCTGCGGAATCTAACCAGGATATGGTATTGCAGATCGTGATACAGGAAACGGAAGTGGCACAGTCCGGGAGACTGGTTCCGGGGAAACAGGTCACGAAGCTCACGCTTTCCGATGATGCCAAATTGCAGGCAGGCACCTATGAGGGCAAATTTGTTGCGTCCTACTATCAGCAGGACAGCGGGGAAAAAGCCATACTGAATACAGAAATACCGGTTACGATCACGGTGCAGGAATAAAGGAGGATGAAAAAATGAGAGCAAAAAAGATGATGGCAGGCTGTCTGGCGGCTATGCTTCTGGCCGCCCAGGGAAGTGTTGTTCTGGCCGCTCAGGGGAGCGAAGAGGTAACCACTTCTCCCGGAGAGACAAATATCAATGTCAGCGGCACCTATGCCCAGACAGGGACGCCGGGAACGGTCTATAAAGTAGACATAGCCTGGGGCAGCATGGAATTTACATACACGGTAAACGCCGGTGACAGAGTTTGGAATCCGGACAGCCACACCTACACAGAAGCGGGGGCTGCGGGGACATGGAGCTGCGAAGCCGGGGCGGATACCGTTTCGGTCACCAACCATTCCAATGCGGAGGTAGCGGCGGAGTTCAGCTACACGGCGGCAGAGGATTACAAGAACATTACCGGGACCTTTACCAATGCAACGATCACACTGCCAACAGCGGAAAATAAAGCTGTCGATGCTTCGGAGCTTACCGGGGAGACTGCTTTGAAGCTCTCCGGAGCTTTGCCGAAAACAGCCACATCCCTTACCAATATCGGGCAGATTACAGTAGAAATCAAATAATTTCCAACCAGGTCTGCGCATTTACTGCGCAGGCCGTGAGGATATGATGCAGGAGTGCAAAAATCCCATCGCCACAGGCGATTTTAAATGGATTTTTGCATGCAACAGTTCAGTTTGCTGAACTGTTGCAAATACCGGAAATTAAAGAAGGAGCGGATAAGACTATGAAGAAAAAAATCATCACAGCATTGATGTGTGCGGCGCTGGCCCTGTCAGCGGGGAATACGGTTCTGGCGGAAACAGTCACAGGAGATGGAAGCAGCAGCACAGGTACGGATGTGACGGGAACCTACCAGGCCAGTCCACCGTCCACCGTCTACAACGTGACAATTACCTGGGGCAGCATGGCATTTACCTATCAGGATAAGGAGCAGGAATGGGATGCGTCCAGCCAGCAGTACACGGATAAAACAGAAGCCTACTGGACATGTGCATGCGGAGCGAACAAGGTAGAGGTAGAGAACCGCTCCAATGCGGCAGTAGATGCAAAATTGAGCTTTACGCAAGAAAGCGGCACAGATTATACCGGTACGTTTTACGCAGGGGAAGTAACCGCTTCTAACAATGTGACAGGCGTAACAGAGCTTACGGACAATACCCTGTCCCTTGTAGACCGCTCCACGGGAAGTCCGGCAGAAGCAGACTACAAAAAGAGTGCATGGCTGATGATGAACGGCGGCACACTGACGTCCGGAGACAGCGGTAAAAAGCTGGGTACGGTTACCGTTACCATCAATGCCGCAGCTTCACAGAACCCGTAATCCCGGCGGTGTTATGAAGGATAGAGAAATAAGCCGTGGAAATCGGCCGCTTTTTGCCATGCTTTTTGTGGCGGTGATTTCCCTGGCAGTCATGGCGGCAGTTCTGGCCATGACGGGGAAACGGGATGATGGAACAGAGAACTTTACGCCGCCGCCCTTTGAACAAGAAGCGGTCAGCGGAGAACCGGAAGTTTCGGAAAATCTGGGGTATTCCCCACTGGACATACCGGGCGCTTACCGGGTATCTCTGTGCGGAAAGGTTGTGGAAGAAGATGGCTGTGCGGATGTGTGGTTTACCAACCACGCAGAGAACACGGTGTGGATGAAATTAAGAGTGTTGGATGCCCAGGGGAATATCCTGGGAGAGACGGGCCTTTTAAAACCCGGCGAGTATGTGCAGTCCGTTGAGCTGACCGGGGCGGATGTGTCTCTGGAGGATGGGATGGAGCTACAGTTAAAGATCATGGCATATGAGCCGGACACCTATCACAGCGCAGGCTCGGCAGTATTAAACACCACATTGGAGAGACAAAAGGCCAGTGATGGGAGGTGAGAACATGGAAAAGAAACAGGAAAACAGAAGAATAGATAAACGTCTGTTTGGCAGGAGCATCCGCAGGATAACAGCGGTTCTTTCTGTATTTGTCATAGGGGCGCTCTTTACAGCGATGCCCTGTATGGCGGCAGAAACTAATATTGTAGAGCAATCTGGCGGCAGCGCCAGGAAAGATGTATACGCAAAGTATGAAAGCAGCGGAGAGGATGGGATTGCTTCTTCCCCAGTCACAGACGGGACGGCATCCGTTACTCTGGCAGATGGAACGGTCATTACAGTTTCGGGTGTGACGGCAGACGGTCTGTATCTGAAGGTGTTTGCCATCCCAAAGGAAACGGACAGCAGTTCTGCATGGCAGTGGTTTACAGCGCAGATGGAGGGGAAAGGAACGAATATGCGGCCCTATGACATCTGGTTAGAAGATGCGAATGGTCAGGTGCAGGAAGTGGGCGGAACCATCCGGATCGCCATCACTCCACCCTCCGGCGCAGGCTACCAGAATCCAGTGATTTATTATCAGCCGTCACAGGGCAGCCCGGAGAAGATGAACGCTTCTTACGCAGGCGGCACAGTCAGTTTCCAGACCACCCATAACAGCTATTATGTGCTGCTGGAGCAGCCGACACAGACGCCAACTCAGACACCAACGCAAACGCCAATCCAGACACCTACAGAGGCGCCGGAGGAAGATGCGACGTTGACGCCCACCCAAACGCTATCGGGAACAACCGGCGGCGGAACTTCGCAGAACACAGCAAGTGCGGCGGACAGCGGGAAAGAAACGCCAAAGACAGGCGATCCCTCTGATATTTATTCATGGGCGGTCACCCTTCTGATATCACTGTCAGCGGCAGGCGAAATCGTTTTCCTGCAATACAGAAAGAAAAAATACAATGAAAATCATTAAAGAACAAAGAGCGGCTTATCATCCGCCAGAGAATGTTCTTTCGGAAAGGGCAGCAAGGCATATATTCCATTATATGGTATTCCATTATATTTCAGATATGGACGAATAGTGTTCCAGATACGGACGAATAGGGTCTTGCGCCCTGCATCCAGTTATGCTATATTGGTAATAGAAAAAGGGAAAGCCAGAGAAGCGGCCTACCCTCAGTAATTATTAGCTTAAACCTTTATACGAGGTCAGCCGTCACTATTGCGAGTAGTGGCGGCTATTTTCGTTTATCCTTGAAAATCTCGTAAACAAGACCGACAAGGGCAACAATGAATATTAAAAGCTGAATCAAATCAGCGTATGTAACATACATTGGCAACGCCCTCCTTTCTTCTTCAGTCTGGAGGGTAAGCCCCTCCGATAGTAGGAGGGTAAGCCGCCTTTTGGCTCTCTGGTTTCCCATATGGAAAGTATAGCGCAGCTTCTTTCATTCGGCAATATTATTTTTATATTATGGTCATTCAACGGGCTGCGGAAACTCAAATATTTTATCATTGACAAATGTATGACGAAATGCTATGCTAACCCTAGTATAATTCCATATGAAACGTACAGAGTGCTGTCTGTTTTGAGCATCAGGCAGAAAAGGGAATCAGGTGAGAATCCTGAGCGATCCGGTCACTGTGACAGAGGAGCGGCCTCTCATTATCCCATTGTACGAAGCTGTATTTATTATTCCGCTGTGTTTTAAAGGGAAGGAACAGCTTCAGCGTATGAGAAGGGGAGAGGGAGCGATGATCCTGGAGTCAGGAAACCTGCTTTGTATGGCGAGGTTAAACTTCCGTGTAAAGTGTAGCAACCAACTTGGGGAATCCGCAGCCCCAGAGTGTTGTCTGCTTGTTTGGAAGCAGGCATTTTTTATGGAATTCGCCTGTTCGTATTGAGTTATACATACATGCTTCTGATATCCGCAGCAGAGCATGGACCGCTCTGATTCAGAGCATGATTAAATGGCAGGCGATACTACTCCGGATTTATTCGTTCCCTCCGCAAATTATGAACGGATCAATTGTCTACCCCGGAGTAGGGTCGCACCTCAAAAAAGCAGTTGGGCGCCGCAAGCGCCGTTTTTTTGTATTTGACAATGCTTTCAAGCTCGCGGAATAAGAAAAGAGAAGGGGCGGAATCGTTTATGGAGAAACCATACTGGGACGGAAAAGAGTACTCCTATTTCAGTCATAAGAATTGTGAATTTTTTCCCTGCCATAAGGGAGCGGATCCGGATAATTTTAATTGCCTTTTTTGTTATTGCCCGCTTTATGCACTGGGAGAACGGTGCGGCGGGAATTTTTGTTATACGGAAAGCGGGATTAAAGATTGTACGGGATGTATGCTTCCCCACAAAAGGGAGAATTACGGCTATGTGACTGGAAAATATCAGGAGCTGGCCGCATTGATGAAGAAGGTGCGCCAGTCGGAGCAGGAGAGCGGGGACGCCCTTTGATCCGGAAGCGCAGGCTGTCTCTTCCGTAAAAAAACTGCCGGGGTCCGCAGCGTGAAGCTGCGCGGATCCCGGCAGTTTTTCTGTACCGCGGGACAGTCCGGCGGACTTATCCTGCGGCATGGAAGCAGATATGAATATATTTATTTACTGTGTGATCAGTTCTACCTCTACCGGCATGGAAGCTTCCACCTCTTCGCCGTTGATCAGCTTTTCTGCTGTCTCTACGGCGGTAGCGCCCATCAGCTCCGGCTTCTGCGCCACGGTAGCCAGCATCCGTCCGGCTTCTACGGCTGCGACAGCATCGTCGGTGGCGTCGAAGCCTACCACCTTGATATCCTTGCCGGAGGCCGCGATAGCTTCCACCGCGCCCAGAGCCATCTCGTCATTGTGCGCGAATACGCCTTTGATGGAAGAATCGGACTGGAGCATATTTTCCATTACCGTCATACCTTCCGCGCGGTCAAAGTTCGCTGTCTGGCTGCTCACAACATCCAGAGACGTATCGGCCGCCTCATGGAAGCCTTCTCCGCGGTCGATGGTCGCGGATGCGCCCGGTGTTCCCTGGATCTCGGCTGCCTTCGCGCCTTCTCCGATCTGCTCGATCAGATATTCTGTCGCCATTTTTGCGCCTGCCACGTTATCGGAGGCGATCTGGCAGTCCACTTCTACGTTGTTTATCATACGGTCTACGGAAATAACCTTGATTCCCTGGGAAACCGCGTTCTGAGCCGCCGGAGTTACCGCGTCGGAATCCACCGGATTGATGATCAGCACGCTTACGTTTCTGGAGATCAGATCCTCTACGTCGCTGGCCTGTTTCGCGGCGTCGTCTCCGGCGTCAACGACAACCAGCTCCACGCCGTCTTCCTTAGCCTTTGCCTCTGCACCTTCTACCAGAGAGACAAAGAAAGGATTATTCTGTGTGGATACGGAAAGTCCGATCACTCCGCTGCCGACCACTTCTCCTGTAGAGGTGCCTTCCCCGTCGATGGTGATCGCGTTGCATCCTGTCATAGTTCCCATCAGCAGACATGAGGCTGCCATAAGAGCTGTCAATTTCTTTATTTTCATCATTATTCTCCTTTTCATCCTTATCGTTTTCTGTCGGACAATACTGCAACCAAAATAACGAGACCTTTGATCACGTCCTGATAGTAAGAGGATACGCCCAGAATATTCAGACCATTATTCAGTACGGCGATGATCAGCACGCCTACGAATGTGCCGTAGATTTTTCCGCGTCCGCCGCTCATACTGGTTCCGCCGAGAGCTACTGCGGCGATGGCGTCAAGCTCATATCCGTCGCCCAGGTTCGGCTGTGCGGAGCCAAGTCTGGAAAGAAGGATCAGGCCTGACAGCGCGGACATAAAACCGGAGATCGCGTAAGCGATGATCTTGGTTCTGTGGATATCTACTCCGGCAAGCTTCGCGCATTTCCAGTTGCTTCCTGTCGCGTATACCGCGCGGCCAAAGGTTGTCTTGTTCAGCAGGAAGAAAAATCCGATAAAAATCAGGATAAGAAGGATAACAGGGATCGGAACATGGTAAAAATTGCCTCTTCCCACCAGCTTCAGTACAAAGCTGTCTCCAAGGTTGGAGATGGGTTTTCCGTTGGTGAAGATCATCGTCAGTCCGCGGAAGACAGTCATGGTGATCAGAGTAGCGATGAAGGGCTGCAGGCGGCCTTTTGTTACCAGAACACCGCTGACAATACCGAGAACAGTACCGATCACAAGGGCGATGAGCATAGCCGCGCCGGCCGGAACTCCGCTGGTGATCATTCCGGCGCAGAGTACGGTGCTGAGAGCCAGAACAGAGCCTACGGACAGATCGATAGCGTCTGTAAGGATTACGCAGGTCATACCGAAAGCGATCAGACCGTTAATGGACGACTGCCTTAAAAGAGATAAGAAGTTGCTCCAGGTTCTGAATTCCGGACTTACGATACTGATTCCCAGAACCAGCACGACCAGAGCGATAAGCGCGCCTAAATCCTGCACGCGAGCTGCTATATTTTTCTGATTTGAATTCATTAAATTGTACCTCCCGTTGCTAACGTCATAATATTTTCCTGATTTGCTTCTTCTTTTGTGATGATTCCGCGGAGAACTCCCTCGCGGATTACCATGATCCGGTCGCTCATTCCAAGAACCTCCGGAAGCTCAGAAGAAACCATAATGATTGCCACGCCCTTTGCTGCCAGTTCATTGATAATTGTATAAATTTCTTTTTTCGCGCCGATATCCACGCCTCTGGTAGGCTCGTCCAGAATCAGGATTTTCGGTTCTGTATAGATCCATTTGGCGAATACCACCTTCTGCTGGTTTCCGCCGCTGAGATTAGCACATTCATGATAGGGACCGAAGCATTTGATATGCAGCTCCTCGATTCCTTTTTTGACCAGCTCGTCCTCTTTTTTACGATCCATGACATGGTGGTTGGAAACCCGGGAAAGATTTGCGAGAGCGATGTTTTTCTCAATGCTCTCATCCAGCATCAGTCCTTCCACCTTTCTGTCCTCTGTGATGAAGCCGATACCGCATTTCATAGCCTGGATAGGAGATTTGATATGTACTTCCTTTCCGTTGATCTCAATGGTTCCCGCGTCATAATGGAGATTTCCGAAAATAGCCTGCATGATCTCGGTTCTGCCGGCTCCCATCAGGCCGGAAACTCCCAGCACCTCGCCGGCCTTTACCTCAAAGCTGATGTTCTGGAATACGCCGTTTTTGGTCAGATCCCTGACCTTCAGGACGGTATCGCCGATTTTGCAGTTTCTGACCGGATACCGTTCGCCGATCTCGCGGCCGATCATCATTTTTACGATCTCGTTCATGTTTGTTTCGGGGATGTTTTTTGTCCCGATATAGGTACCGTCACGAAGTACGCTGATCCTGTCGCACAGCTCAAAAATCTCTTCCATCCTGTGAGAAATATAGACAATGGAGATGCCGGATTTTTTCAGTGAACGGATCACGTCGAAGAGTATCAGAGTTTCGCTCTGCGTGAGGGCTGCCGTGGGCTCGTCCATGATAATGACTTTTGCGTCTACCATAAGAGCTTTGCAGATCTCGATCATCTGCTGCTGACCTACGGAAAGATTTGACATTACCTCTGTGACGGGAATGTGGACGCCCAGCCGGCCGAGAGCCTCCTCCGCTTTTTTGCGCATGGCTTTCTGATCGCAGAGGCCGAATTTTCCCTTGATCTCTTTTCCGATAAACAGGTTTTCCTCCACTGTCAGGTCATACAGGACGTTCAGCTCCTGATGGATAAAAACGATCCCGGCCTTCTCCGCCTCCTGGAGATTTTTGTAATGAACTTCCCGGCCGTCTACATAGATCGTTCCGGCGTCTTTTGTGTAAACGCCGGTCAGGATTTTCATAAGAGTTGACTTTCCGGCGCCGTTTTCGCCCATAAGCGCGTGGACCTCTCCGTCTGCCAGCACGAAGCCTGCGTTCTTCAGAACCTGATTGCTGCCAAAGGCTTTGTCGATCCCCTTCATTTCAATTTGCATGTTTCTTCCTCCCTTCTTTTTTTATTCCTGTCAGAACAAACATGCGGACTGCAGAATGATATTGGCGTATGGCGTCGTTTCCCCGGTGCGGATCACCGCTCTGCATGCTTTTGTCTGCTGCTTCAGTTCCTGATGTGTTACATACTCCACATCGCAGGTATTGTCCATGGTGTCCAGAAGGGCCAGGATCTCTTTATGAACCGCGGGGTTCTGCTCCTTGATCTCCTCCGCCAGAACAACCTTTTCTACCTTCATCTCTTTAATCAGCTCTGTCAGAACCTCCATGAAAGAAGGAACTCCCATTTTCAGGGCAAGGTCGATTCTTTCTGTCTCCTCCGGGATCGGGAGACCGCAGTCGCCCACTGCCAGAGTGTCCGTGTGCCCCATATAAGAAAGCACCCGGGATATATCGCTGTTTAAGATTCCGTGTCTTTTCATATATTTATTCCTCCAGTTCCTTGATCACATCCTGATAGGTCGGCATTCCCCCCTGGGCTCCGGCTTTTTCTATGGACAGACCGGCTGCCGTATTGGCGAATTTCAGCGCGTCTTTCATGGCTCTGCCTTCCGTGATGGCCACGGCAAAGGCTCCGTTTAAAGTATCGCCCGCGCCTGTTGTGTCTACGACTTTGGACTTTCTGGCGGGAACCAGAACTACCTCTCCGTTTTTCAGGCAGGTGCTGACGCCCTTTGAGCCCTGGGTGATGACCAGCTTTTCGGGATATTTTTTCATCAGCTCTTCAAAGGACTGTTCCTCGCCGAAGAGAATTACGGTTTCGTGCTCGTTGGGCGTCAGATAGGTCACTTTTTCCAGAATTTCCGGTTTCACAGGTCTTGCGGGCGCGGGATTCAGAACTACCTTTACGCCGTTTTCGGTGCAGAGCTTTGCGGTATACTCTACAGTTTCCTGAGGAATTTCGTGCTGCAGCAGTACGATGTCGCACTGCAGAAGAGCGTCCCTGATCTGATTTACATAATCGATATCCACACAGTTGTTGGCTCCTGCCACCACGATGATCGTGTTGTCGTTTTCGCCTACTGTGATCAGCGCCAGTCCTGTAGGCACATTGTCGGCGATCCGTATGTGTTCTGTCTTTACGCCGACGCTTTTCAGGTTTTCCAGCAGATCCTTTCCGGCGCTGTCATCTCCGACACATCCGAACATTTCCACATCGGCTCCCAGCTTCGCCATGGCTACCGCCTGGTTGGCGCCTTTGCCTCCGGGGATGTATTTCAGGTTTTCTCCTTTCAGTGTTTCTCCCTTTAAGGGGATTCTTTCTGCCTGGACGGTCATGTCCATGTTGATGCTTCCTACGACTCCAATTTTTTTCATGCTATTTCTCCTTTTCCTTTCATGATTGTCGTATCCCGCTGTACCAATTCCACGTCAAAGTGGTAATTGTCCTTGATTTTCTTGTTCTCCAGATAGTCGATCAGTATTTTTGCCGAGATTTCGCCCATCTTGGAAATGGGCTGGGCGATCGTGGTAAGCTCCGGCGTCATCAGCTCGCTCAGATTGATATTATCGTAGCCGATAAGCTGGATATCCTCCGGTACACGGTATCCCTTTTTGCTCAGAACCTTATAGACAGACATGGCTACCATATCGTTTCCGGCAATGATTCCGTCCACATCCGGATAAAGCTTTAAGAGCTCCTCAGTTTTTTTCACACCCTCCCGGAAGCTGTAGCGGCAGTCCACGTAGCGGGGCACCAGCTCATATTTCCGGCAGATGTCCAGATATCCTTCAAAACGGTCTCTGGCGCTGGAGAGGGATTGTTCGCCTCTCATATTCACGATTCTTTTGCAGCCGCACTGCACCAGATGCTCCGCTGCCAGCCAGCCGCCCTTATAGTGGTCGGAACGGATACAGGCGACCTGGTTCTCAGCCTGCACCTCCCGGTCCAGTATCACCACAGGAACCCTGCATTTTTCCAGGAACTCACGGATTCCTCCCTGGTTGGTCAAAAGAATGATCCCGTCGGCGTTCATCCTTTTCAGGAGATCAATATTGTTCTGTTCCTTTTCCAGATTGTTGTCAGAGTTGCACAGCATCAGACGATAGCCTCTCCGATATGCTTCGCCCTCGATGGCCTGGGCCATTTCGTTAAAGAAGGGGTTCTGTATATTGGGAAGGATCAGGCCGATGATTTTCGCGGATTTCTTATACAGAGTTCTGGCAGCCTCGTTTGGTTTGAAACCGGTTTCTTTTATTACAGCCAAAACTCTTTGCCTTTTCTCCTCGTTCACATTTGCCGTTCCATTCATGACTCTTGATACTGTTGATGGAGATACGTTTGCCATTTTCGCGACATCACGGATACTGATCATACTTATCACCTCCTATTTTTTGAAACCCGTTTCAAGGTGTTTTTATTATAGATCGGATGGATAAATATGTCAACAGCTTTGTGGTTTTTCGGCCTTATCGACAATATCTCTGTTGATTTTTTGGTGATAAAGCACAAAAAGTGGTGATTGTTAAGGGGGTAAGAGGATAAAAAAGGAAAGCGGCCGTGGCGGCCGCTGGTGATCCGGGATGTGTCATATGGTGTTCGGGAGCTTGTCAGGATGTAAGAAAAGTCTTCAGCTTTGGGATCTGATTGTTGAGTATCAGCGATTCGGGGAACATGGCTTCGTGGACAAATGTCTCCGCGCAGGTAAAGTCCCCGATATGCTCCGCCCCGTGGCTGTCGCTGGAGAGGACCACAGGGATGCTGTATTTCCGGCAGCAGCGGAGGATTTCCAGATTGTTGTCTCTGGTGTCGCCGCGGTATCCGTACGGGGCCAGGGAAGCCTCGTTGATCTCGAAGATCACGCCCTCCAGCGCGGCGGCCCGGGCCAGGAGCTCATAGTCCACAGGAAACTGCGGATTGTCGCAGTGTCCCAGGATCTTTACCCGGGGATGCTTCATGGCGTTTATGTACGCCCGGGTGTTTCTGTCCCTGGTATCGTTTTTGTAATTCTGGGCGTGCATACTGGCGATGGCATAATCCAGCCTGTCCAGAAGCTCCGGCTCCAGATCGATATGTCCCTCTGTGTCCAGGATGTTCAGTTCGATCCCGTACAGAAGCTCCAGCCCGAACCGTTTTCTGGGAGCGCAGATCAGACTGCGGAAATAAGAAGGCGTACCCGCGGCCGGAGTCGCCGGCCCGTGGTCTGTGATTCCCAGAAGCCGGAGACCTCTCTGGGAGGCTGTCCTGGCCATGCCGGAGATCGTACATTGAGTGCCGTGACCGCTTGCGATAGAATGTGTGTGCATATCGGAAAGATACATGAAAGCGCCTCCTTGAATTATATTTCCAGATTATTTTATGGAAAAAAGATGTCCGGGCTGCCGGATGTTCTTTTCCTTTGCCGCGATAATTGCCGGATAACTTTTTATATAGAAAAAGTATGGCAGAGAAAACCGGGGATGTCAATACCGCGGAAACTGCAGGCAGAGAAAGATGCGTTAAAACAAGTGGAGAGCCGCGTAAATTCTCCAAAAACAACCGATAAAAAGCAAGAATTTTGAATAATTTCAAAAAACAACAAAAACCACAATTGCAAAACAACGAAAACAACATAAAACAACAAGATTTTCTTGACATTCCTGATCGAAAGGAGTAAAATCTCCTTAGAAATAAAAAAGAAACCAAAATGCTCAAGGAGGAAAAAGGCATGGTAAACGAATTTGAAATCAAAAAACAGATTTGCGACATCGGAAGAAGGATCTACAACCGCAACATGGTAGCTGCAAACGACGGAAATATTTCTGTAAAGCTCAACGACAATGAGTTCCTCTGCACTCCTACCGGCGTATCCAAGGGATTCATGACGCCTGAGTTTATCTGTAAGGTAAACGCGAAGGGCGAAGTGATCCAGGCGAACCCGGGATTCAAGCCGTCATCCGAGATCAAAATGCACATGAGAGTGTATGAGAAACGCCCGGATGTAGGATCCGTTGTTCACGCGCATCCGATCTATGCGACATCCTTCGCTATCGCAGGCATCCCGCTGACCCAGCCGATCATGCCGGAAGCAGTTATTTCTCTTGGATGCGTTCCGATCGCGGAGTACGGCACGCCTTCCACCATGGAGATTCCGGACAACCTGGAAAAATATCTTCCGTATTTTGACGCTGTCCTTCTGGAAAACCACGGCGCGCTGACCTGGTCCACAGATCTGAACGCGGCTTACATGAAGATGGAATCTGTTGAATTCTACGCGCAGCTTCTGTACCAGAGCAAGCTTCTGGGCGGCCCGAAGGAATTCGATGAGAAGAACGTTGAGAAGCTGTACGCGATCCGCCGTAAATTCGGCATGCCTGGCAAACATCCCGCAAGCATCTGCCTGAACAAGGATAAGAAGAACTGCCATAACTGCGGCGCGTGTGCGGACGAGTACAAGCAGTTCCCGGGATATCAGTATGACTTCGTGGGCAAGGACGGCTGCGGAAGCTCCGCGGGCAAAGACGTGTCTGCCGACGCGGAGCTGGTAGCGAACATCACCAAACAGGTTATGGCGCAGCTTGGAATGAAATAATTTCTGACAGGAATTTTTGACAGAAGAAATATTTGACGGAAATATATAAGGAGGACAATCTCATGCCAATAAGTGAGAACATGGTACAGGAAATTGTACAGGAAGTTATGGCAAAAATGCAGATTGCGGAAGCTCCGGCCGGAAAACATGGTATTTTCAAGGATATGAATGATGCGATCGAGGCCGCGAAAAAAGCGGAACAGACCGTCAAAAAAATGTCCATGGACCAGAGAGAAAAGATCATTACCCTCATTCGTCAGAAGATCAGAGAAAACGCTGAGGTTCTGGCGCGTATGGGCGTAGACGAAACCGGAATGGGAAATGTGGGAGACAAGATCCTGAAGCATCATCTTGTGGCTGACAAGACTCCCGGTACTGAGGATATCACCACGACGGCATGGTCGGGAGACAGAGGACTTACTCTGATCGAGATGGGCCCCTTCGGAGTGATCGGCGCGATCACCCCGTGCACCAATCCCAGCGAGACCATCCTCTGCAACACCATCGGTATGCTGGCGGGAGGAAACACGGTTGTGTTCAATCCCCATCCCCAGGCGATCAAAACATCGATTTACGCCATCAATCTGCTGAACGAGGCTTCCCTGGAAGCAGGCGGCCCCGACAATATCGCGGTTACGGTGGAAAAGCCTACGCTGGAAACCAGCAATATCATGATGAAGCATAAGGATATCCCGCTGATCGCCGCCACAGGCGGTCCGGGCGTTGTAACGGCAGTTCTTTCCTCCGGCAAAAGAGGAATCGGAGCAGGAGCCGGAAATCCGCCGGCAGTTGTGGACGAGACGGCCGATGTGCGCAAGGCGGCTCAGGATATTGTAAACGGATGTACCTTTGACAACAATCTTCCATGTATCGCGGAGAAGGAGATCGTGGCGGTATCCTCTGTGGTGGATGAGCTGATGCATTATCTGGTTACGGAGAACGACTGCTATCTGGCTTCAAAAGAGGAGCAGGACAAGCTCACATCCGTGGTTCTGAAGGACGGAAGACTGAACCGCAAATGCGTTGGGCGCGACGCGAAAACTCTTCTTTCCATGATCGGCGTCAATGTCCCGGCAAATATCCGCTGCATTGTGTTCGAGGGGCCGAAGGAGCATCCGCTGATCGCGGAGGAGCTTATGATGCCCATCCTTGGAGTTGTAAGGGCGAAGGATTTTGACGACGCGGTGGAGCAGGCTGTATGGCTTGAGCACGGCAACCGTCATTCCGCGCACATCCATTCCAAGAACATTGACAATATCACCAAATACGCAAAAGCCATCGACACGGCGATCCTTGTGAAAAACGCCCCGTCCTACGCGGCGCTGGGATTCGGCGGCGAAGGCTACTGCACCTTTACGATTGCAAGCCGTACAGGCGAGGGCCTGACAAGCGCCAGCACCTTCACCAAGAGAAGACGCTGCGTAATGTCTGACAGCCTCTGCATTCGTTGATCAGGAGGACATAAACAATGGATATGAATAATATTAACATCGAAGAAATTGTGAAGCAGGTTCTTTCCGGAATGACAGGAAACGCTCCGGCAGCTTCCGCGGCTCCGGCTCCGGCAGTGTCCGGCGGAATTCCGAAAACAGCAAGAGTTGCAATGCTGACAGAAAAGAAGCATTATGAAATCAGAGAGTATCCTCTTCCGGAAGTGGGAGACGACGATATGCTCGTTAAGGTAGAAGGATGCGGCGTCTGCGGAACGGACGCTCACGAGTACAAAAATGACCCCTTCGGCCTGATTCCCGTAGTCCTCGGACACGAGGGGACCGGCGAGATCGTTGCTATGGGCAAGAACGTGAAGGTTGACTCCGCCGGAAAACCGGTGAAAATCGGCGACAAGATCGTTACCTGCATGATTTTTAAGGACGACCCGGAGATCACCATGTTCGACCTCAATAAGAAAAACGTAGGCGGAGCCGATGTTTACGGACTTCTTCCGGACGACGACGTAAAATTCAACGGCTGGTTCGCGGATTACATATTTATCAGAGGCGGAAAATTCGGCTCCACATTCTTTAACGTAAGCGATCTGGATCTGGATTCCCGAATCCTCATCGAGCCCTGCGCCGTGCTGGTACACGCGGTAGAGAGAGCGAAGACCACAGGAATTCTGAAGTTCAACAGCAGAGTGGTTGTTCAGGGCTGCGGCCCCATCGGACTGATCTGCATCGCTGTTCTCCATACTATGGGTGTGGAAAATATCTGCGCGGTAGACGGAAATGAAAAACGTCTTGAAATAGCGAAGAAGATGGGAGCTAGTACAACTGTAAACTTTATGAACCATCAGGGGATTGAAGCGCTGACAAACGCGGTAAAGGAGGCCCAGGACGGACACCTTGCGGATTTCGCCTTCCAGTGCACAGGAAATCCCAAGGCTCACGCCAATATTTACAAATTTATCCGCAACGGCGGCGGCCTCTGCGAGCTGGGATTCTTTATCAACGGCGGAGACGCCACCATCAACCCGCATTTTGATCTCTGCGCGAAGGAGATCAACCTTGTGGGCTCCTGGGTATACAACCTGAGAGATTACGCGACTACCTTTGATTTCCTCAAGAGAGCGAAGGCCATCGGACTTCCGATTTCCGAACTGATCACCCACAGATATCCTCTGGAGGAGATCAACGAGGCTCATGAAACAAATCTTGCGATGACAGGACTGAAGATCGCGATCATAAACAAATAATCCGGAGCGGATAAAGGAGAAGCAAAATGGCAGACGCTGTAGGAATTCTGGAAGTGTTTGGGCTGGCTACAGCCTTTGTAGCGGCAGACGCGGGCTGCAAGGCGGCGAACGTACGCCTGGAGGTATTTGACAAGAACAAGCCGGCAAATGCCGACAGCCTGCCAGTACCGCTTCTGGTATGCATTAAATTCCGGGGCAGTGTGACGGATGTGACGGCAGCCGTCGAGGCCGGAATGGAAGTGGCGGACCGGATGACTGGCGTGGTACAGCATTATGTGATTCCCAACCCCGAGGAGGGAACGAGGAAAATGTTGAAAATCAGCGCTTTGGATAAAGACTGACGGGTCATATCCTTGGCATATAAACTTTCTAAATTTACAAAACATTCAGGAGGAATGAATTATGGCACAGGAAGCTTTAGGAATGGTAGAAACCAGAGGACTGACCGCGGCGATCGAGGCAGCGGACGCGATGACAAAGGCAGCGGAGGTTACTCTTGTAGGAACAGAGAAGATCGGTTCCGGACTGGTAACCGTTATGGTGCGCGGTGATGTTGGAGCTGTAAAGGCAGCGGTGGAGAGCGGAAGCACGGCGGCGTCCAGACTGGGCGAGCTGGTTGCGACACACGTAATCCCGAGACCGCACAATGATGTGGAAAAAATCCTGCCCTCCATCTGATAAATAGGCAATAAGGAGTTCGCTCATGAATAAAGCATATGGTTTTATAGAGATCACAGGTGTTGTGGCGGCGTTGGACGCGCTGGACATTATGTGTAAAACTGCAGACGTTGAGCTGGCGTCATGGGAACGTAAGCTGGGCGGACGACTGGTAACTCTAATTGTACAGGGTGATGTATCGGCTGTCACAGAAGCAGTGGAAACGGCGGCGGCCAAAGCAATTAAGAAACCGGCGAGTTATGCAGTAATTGCACGTCCCCACGAGGAAATCGTGAAGATCGTGGAGCTCAGTGCAAGCCGATGGAAGAAAAACGCGGATACGGCGGAAGACGCCGGACCGTCGGAACAGTAAAACCGGGAAAATCCCAATTTTCAATAATTCAGTTTTATAAGGAGGAAAAAATAATGACACAGGAAGCTTTAGGAATGGTAGAAACCAGAGGACTTACAGCAGCTATTGAGGCAGCGGACCAGATGTGCAAGGCAGCGAACGTTGTTCTTGTAGGAACAGAGAAGATCGGTTCCGGACTGGTAACCGTTATGGTACGCGGAGACGTAGGAGCGGTTAAATCCGCGGTAGAGAGCGGAAGCGCGGCAGCGTCCAGACTGGGCGAGCTGGTTGCGACACATGTGATCCCGAGACCGCACACAGACGTAGAAAAAATCCTGCCGGTTATTAAATAAAGGGTGATTTCACCGGATCTTTTTAAAGTCCAAACAGGAAGCAGGTGTATTCTTGGAAACAAAAAATATAGAACTGATCACAAAAATGGTGATCGAAGCCATTAATCAGAGTGAAAAGAAGAGCGGCGGCTTTATGGTTCCCATAGGAGTTTCCGCGAGACATATTCACCTGACGCAGGAGCATGTGGAAGCTTTATTCGGCCCGGGATATCAGCTCACTAAGAAAAAAGAGCTGATGGGCGGACAGTTTGCCTCAAATGAGACAGTCACCATTGTGGGCCTGAAGCTCCGCGCCATTGAGAACGTAAGAATTTTAGGACCGGTCCGCAAGGATTCCCAGGTAGAGGTTTCCGCGACAGATGCCATTAAGCTGGGAATGAAGGTTCCGGTTCGGGAGTCCGGCGATATCAAGGGCAGCGCTCCGATTGCTATTGTGGGACCCAAGGGCGCTCTTTATCTGAAAGAGGGATGTATCGTGGCTATGCGCCACATCCACATGTCTCCGAAGGACGCCCAGGCCGCAGGCGTAAAGGACGGCGATATTGTTTCCGTAAAAGCGGACAATGAGCGCGGAACCATCTTTAATCATGTGAAGATCCGCGTGGACGACAGCTTTACGCTGGAGATGCACATCGACACAGATGAGGCGAATGCGGCGCAGATTGCCACAGGCAATACAGTTACTATCATTAAATAATATTCCTCCAGCAAAGCCGGTGGCAGACGCCACCGGCATCGGAGGATTTAAGAAAAATTTGCGGAGGCTCACATGATTGTAGGAAAAGTGGTTGGAAGCGTGGTTTCCACGCGGAAAAGTGAAAAATTAATCGGACAGAAATTTATGATTGTGGAGCCGGTGCATCATATGAAGTCGGAACTCAGCCAGATTGTCGCTATCGATATCATCGGCGCGGGAATCGGCGAATATGTGTTGGTGGCACAAGGAAGCGCAGCGAGAATTGGCTGCGGCGAAGAAACAGCACCTATCGATGCGGCCATTGTGGGAATCATTGATGACGGTGCGGGATTGGAGTAACGCCATGGAAATCAAAGAATTACAGAAAATAATGCAGGACAGCGGCGTAGCCGGTGCCGGCGGAGCCGGCTTTCCCACCTATGCGAAGCTTACGGACAAGGCGGATACGATTCTCATGAACTGCGCGGAGTGCGAACCTCTGCTGAAGCTGCACAGACAGCTCCTGGAAAAACATGCGTATGAGATCATGAAAACCTTCCATCTGATCGCTCAGACAGTGGGCGCGTCAGAGGCTGTTATCGGAATCAAGAAATCTTATGTGCAGACAGTGAAAGCGCTGCAGCAGCATATTGAAGAATTTCCGGGTATGCGGATCCATCTCCTGGATGAGGTTTATCCCATGGGAGACGAGGTGGTTCTGATCTATGAGGCTACCGGACGTGTGGTAAGACCCGGCGGACTGCCGATCGAACAGGGCGTCATCGTGTTTAACGTGGAGACCATCTATAATGTATACCGGGCAGTGGAAAAGCAGAAGCCTGTAACAGACAAGTATGTGTCTGTTGTGGCGGAAGTGAGCAATCCGGTAACCGTCCGGGTACCTATTGGCTGTACCCTTGACGAGGTTGTCGCCCAGGCGGGAGACGTTACGGTCAAAGACGCCGTTTATTTTGTAGGCGGCCCTATGATGGGACGTATTGGAAGCGGTTCGGAGCCTGTGACAAAAACGACGAACGCGGTTTTGGTCCTTCCGACGGATCATGTCATTGTTATGAAGAAGCAGAGAACTTCTTCCATAGATTTAAAAAGGGCAGCGTCCATCTGCTGCCAGTGCAACACCTGTACGGATCTCTGTCCGAGAAATAATCTGGGACATCCTATTGATCCGGCGCTGTTTATGAGAGCGGCGGCCAACGGAGATTTCAGAGACCTGAATCCTTATCTGGATTCTCATTTCTGCAGCTCCTGCGGTGTCTGCGAGATGTATTCCTGTCCTCAGAGCCTGGCGCCCAGAACGCTTCTGGCAGATATGAAGGGCGGGCTTCGAAAAGCGGGAGTAAGGCCCCCTCAGGGAGTACAGCCGAAACCGGTACAGCCTTCCAGAGAATACCGAAAGGTTCCGGAGGAACGTCTGATGGCCCGTCTGGGACTGACAAAATATGATGAGGACGCGCCCATGGACGAAACTCTGGTTCCTGTTTCAAAGGTAAAAATCCTTTTAAGCCAGCACATCGGCGCTCCGGCACAGGCAATTGTGAAAACAGGCGATGAAGTAACCAGAGGACAGATGATCGCGAAGCCGGCTGACGGTCTCAGCGTCGGCATCCACGCGTCTATCTGCGGAAAAGTAACTGAAGTGACAGACCGCTACATCATAATTGCAGCAAAGTAGAAAGGACGTGCAGAACATGAGTAAAGCAATCGGAATGATTGAATTTAAAACGACTGCCACAGGCATCACAGCAGCGGATGCCATGGTAAAGACCTCTGAAGTAGAGATCGTCGAGGCGCAGACCGTATGTCCGGGAAAATATATTGCAATTGTCACCGGTGACCTGAGCGCGGTGAAGGCGGCTGTGGACGCGGCAGTTACTGCCTATGAAGATAAATGCATTGACAGCTTTGTGCTGGGTAATCCCCACGAGTCTCTCTTCCCCGCCATGTACGGCACTACCCAGGTGGAGGAGATCAGCGCTCTGGGAATTCTGGAGACATATGACGCGGCATCCATCATAGAGGCGGCCGATCAGGCGGCGAAGACGGCGATTGTGGATGTGATCGAGCTTCGTATTGCAAAAGGTATGTGCGGTAAGTCATACATGCTGATCACCGGAGAGGTTTCGGCGGTAGAGGCTTCCATTGAGCGGGCAAAAGAGCTTGTGGCGGAAAAGGGAATGTACCTTGATTCATCCGTGATCGCTCATCCGGACAGAAGAATGATCGACACAATTCTGTAAAAGGACGCCCGAAGGCATTGCGGGATTACAGGATCCCGGTATTATCATAAGTTTTCAGCAAGGGGGCGAAAAACATGCTGGCATTGGAGAGACGGAATCTGATCCTTGAGAAGCTGCAGACAGAAAAGCGGGTGGTGGTCAGCGAGCTGAGTCAGCTCTACGACGTTTCTGAAGAAACCATCCGCCGGGATCTGGACAAGCTGGAAAAAGAGGGGCTTGCCACAAAAAGCTACGGCGGCGCTGTCATCAACGAGAATGTAAGCATTGATCTGCCCTTCAATATCCGTAAAAACCAGAATGTGGCCGGAAAACAGAAGATGGCGGAGATTGCGGCGTCCATGGTGCAGGACGGAGAGCATATTTTTCTGGACGCCAGCACCACGGCAGTATTTATCGCCAAGGCGCTGAAGGATAAGGAAAGGCTGACCGTGATCACCAACTCCATGGAGATCCTTATCGAGCTGTCTGATGTATCCGGCTGGAATATTATTTCCACAGGCGGAGTGATGAAGGAAGGCTATCTTGCCTTTCTCGGTTCCAGGACAGAAGATGCCATACGCTCCTATTTTGTGGACAAAGTCTTTGTCTCCTGCAAGGCTCTTGATCCGGAATGGGGGATCATGGAGTCGCAGGAAGCGTTTGGGTCCACAAAGAAGGCAATGCTTTCTTCCGGACGGAGAAAGATTCTGGTTGTAGACAGTTCAAAATTTGATCAGACCGCTTTTTTCGTAGCAGGAAAACTGCGGGATGTGAATGTGGTTATCACAGACAGAAAACCGCCGGAGAAATGGCTGGCCCGGTTTACTGACGAAGGGATCGAGTGCCGGTATCCGGAAGGATAACTACAGAAAAGGAGCATCATATATGAAGACCTTTGAAATGAAAACAGTCATTCATTTTGGCGACAACGCGCTGGAGCGTCTGGCAGAAATTCCCTATAACAGGGTTCTGATCATTACGGATCCCTTTGTCGTACAGAGCAGGATGATCGACTTGATAACGGCGCCTCTTGAGAAGGGCAGGAAGGAATATGATATATTCCACAATGTAGTTCCGGACGCGCCTGTAGATAAAATCGCGGACGGAGTAAAAAAGTTTTTAAGCTATCAGCCGGAGGTGATCGTGGCGGTGGGCGGAGGCTCAGCTATTGATTCTTCCAAGGCGATCCGCGAGTTTGCGCTGAAGATCAACCATTACGCGGACGTGGGTCTCATCGCGATCCCTACCACAAGCGGCACGGGCTCCGAGGTGACCTCCTTCGCGGTGGTGAACGATACAGAAGCGAAGGTGAAATATCCCCTTGTCTCAGACAGTCTTACTGCGGACGAAGCGATTCTTGACGCGGAGCTGGTAAAAAGCGTTCCTCCCGCCATTACGGCGGATACGGGAATGGATGTGTTTACCCACGCTCTGGAATCCTATGTAAGTATTGACCATAATGAATTTTCTTCCGCGCTGGCGGAAAAATCCATTGAAATCTGCGGAGTATTCCTTTTGAGAGCATATCTGGACGGCAGCGATATGCATGCCCGCCAGAAGATGCATGTGGCATCCTGCCTTGCGGGACTTTCCTTCAATACAGCGGGCCTGGGGATCACGCACAGCATGGCCCATCAATTGGGGGCGATGTTCCATATTCCCCATGGAAGGGCGAACGCCATGCTTCTTCCCCACATTGTAGAATACAACGCGAATATCAATAAACACAGCAGAAGCCAGAAGGAATATCTTCCGGCAGTGAAAAGATATGCAAATATCGCCCATATTCTGGGCCTGAGCAATTACAATAAGGTGATGAGCGTCCGGTCTCTTGTAAACTGGATCCAGTTTATGCAGAAGGAAATGAACATTCCGCTGACGATCCAGGAAATCGGAACGATCACCCCGGACGCGTATTTCGCGGCTCTGGACAAAATGGCGGAGGCGGCGCTGGCGGATGCCTGCACAGCCACCAATCCAAGGGTACCGACCAAAGAGGATATTATCAAGATCTATACAAAATTATGGTCCTTCTGAGGTGAATACCCGGAAAAGACTTTTCTGAGAAGGTAAAGATTATGAAAAGATCGAAAAGAATTGAGGTGCTGGATCAGCGGCCGGTGAATCTGGACGGCTACATTGACGAATGGCCGGAGATGGGACTTGTGGCAATGAAAAGCCCCTATGATCCAAAACCTTCCATAAAAATAGAAAACGGCGTGATTGTGGAGCTGGACGGGAAGAAAAGAGAGGACTTTGATTTTCTGGATCAGTTTATCGCGGATTATGCCATCCGCATTGACCGGGCCGAGGCTTCCATGGCGGTGTCCTCCCTGGAAATCGCCAGGAGGATCGTGGATATCCACATTTCCCGCAGGGAGATCCTGGAGCTGATATCCGGCATCACTCCCGCTAAGATGGCCGAGGTGATCAATCACCTCAACGTAGTGGAAATGATGATGGGTATGCAGAAGATGCGGGCGAGAAAGGTTCCAGGCAATCAGGCGCATATTACGAACCTGAAGGATGACCCGGTACAGATTGCCGCGGACGCCGCGGAGGGAGCTCTGAGAGGTTTCAGCGAGGAGGAGACTACCATGGGCGTGGCGCGCTACGCTCCGTTCAGCTCCATGGCTCTTCTGATCGGAGCCCAGGCAGGCCGTCCCGGTGTTCTGACCCAGTGCTCGGCCGAGGAGGCCACAGAGCTGGAGCTTGGTATCCGCGGCCTGACTACCTATGCGGAGACGCTTTCCGTTTACGGCACAGAGAAGGTATTTATTGACGGAGACGACACTCCCTATTCCAAAGCCTTCCTGAATTCCGCCTACGCGTCCAGAGGACTGAAGGTGCGCTTCAGCTCCGGCGCAGGCTCGGAGGCCCTTATGGGAAGCAGTGAGAAAAAATCTATGCTTTATCTGGAGTGCCGCTGTCTCTATGTGACGAAGGGCGCCGGAAGCCAGGGAATCCAGAACGGCTCCGTAAGCTGTATCGGCGTGGCGGCGGGAGTGCCGTCAGGGATCCGCGAGGTTATGGGCGAGAACCTGGTAGCGGCTCTTCTTGGACTGGAATGTGCTTCCTCCAACGACCAGAGCTTCTCTAATTCTGATATGAGAAGAACAGCGAGAACCATGCTGCAGTTCATGCCGGGAACCGATTTCATCTTCTCCGGCTATGCGGCGGAGCCGAACTATGACAATATGTTTGCGGGCTCTAATTTCGACGCCGAGGACTTTGACGACTACAATGTCATGCAGAGAGATATGCAGGTGGACGGCGGCCTGAGGCCTGTGACGGAGGAGGATGTGATCCGGGTGCGCCGGACTGCGGCAAAGGCAGTCCAGGCTGTTTTCCGGTATCTCGGGCTTACCAGGGTTACAGACGAGCAGGTAGAGGCTGTGGTCTATGCGCACGGCAGCAAGGATACTCTGAACCGCGACGCGGCTTCCGACCTGATGGCCGCGGACGAGATGATGAAGCGGGGCATTACAGGGATCGACGTGGTAAGGGCCCTGGCGGACAGCGGTTTTACGGAGCTGGCGGAAAATATCCTGAACATGCTGAAGCAGAGGGTGATCGGAGATTATATGCAGACGGCGGCTATTCTGGACGACCATTTCCAGGTAATGTCCGGCGTCAATACGCCAAATGATTATATGGGGCCGGGGACGGGATACCGTGTTTCCGGCGAGCGCTGGGAGGAGATCAAGGCGATTCCTCACAGAATAGATACAAACGAATTTTAGGAGGTGCGCCATGGAAGTGAATGAACAACTGATACGGGCCATTACACAGGCGGTTGTGGAGCAGCTGCACAAAAATGGCGCGCGTCCGCAGACAGATGCAAAGGTTCAGCCCCCGGCGTCTTCCAGTCTCGCGGGAAGGACAAGAATACGTCCGAAACATTCCTACGAAGGCGCGGTGAGAGCGGCCCAGGGCACGGATCCCAAGGAAGTTGTGATCGGAGTGGGAGCGGCCTTTCAGGAAGAGATCAAGAAAACGCTGGGAGGTCTTCCCCTTGACGAAGTACTGCGCAATGTAAAAGCCGGTATTGAGGAGGAGGGTATGGTTTCCCGTGTGGTGAAGGTGCTGGATACCTCTGACGTGGGATTTATGGCGCTCCAGGCGGCGAAGCTGTCCGGCTCCGGCTTCGGGATCGGTATTCAGTCCAAGGGTACTACGGTCATTCACCAGAAGGATCTGTACCCGCTTTCCAATCTGGAACTGTTCCCCCAGGCGCCTCTGATGACTCTGGAAACGTACCGGAGGATCGGCAGGAACGCCGCGAAATACGCCAAGGGGGAAAAGGTAACGCCCATAGAGAGTACCAACGATCCCATGGTGCGTGCGAAATTCCAGGTAAAAGCAGCTCTGATGCACATTATGGAGACAGAACAGCTTGACCCGGAAAAGGGCATGATCGAATGGGAGGGCGTAAAATGAGCAACTATCCTTTAGGAAAAAATGAAGCGGACACCATTACTTCCAAGACCGGGAAGAAGCTTTCCCAGATTACTCTCGAGGAAGTAAAAAGAGGAAATGTAACTGCCGAGGATATCAAAATATCCCCGGAAATGCTGAGACGTCAGGGGCAGGTGGCAAAGGAAGCGGATAATCCTCAGATGGAGGCGAACTTTGAGCGCGCCGCGGAGCTTTCCAATGTGCCTGACGACGTGATTCTGAATATGTACAACAAGCTGCGTCCAAACCGCTCCACAAAAAAAGAGCTGGTACTTATGGCTCAGGAGCTTCTGGAGAAATACAGGGCTCCCCACTGTGCGAAGCTGGTGCTGGAAGCGGCGGAAGTTTATGAAAAGAGGGGAATTCTTCTTTGAAACTGATTGCTGGAGTTGATATCGGAAATTCCACAACTGAAGTATGTGTAGGAAGCGTGGGCGAAGATGGTTCCTTTCGTTTTCTGTCCGGCGCTTCCCGTGTCACTACCGGGACCAAGGGAACGCTTTCCAATGTCCACGGGATCAGGGTGGCGCTGGAGGACGCCATGTACAGCATCCATCAGCCGCTGAGCGCCCTTGATCTGGTGCGTCTGAATGAGGCGGCTCCCGTGATCGGGGATACGGCTATGGAGACCATCACCGAAACCATTATCACGGAATCCTCCATGATCGGACATAATCCCTCCACACCTGCGGGAGCGGGCGAGGCGGTAGGGTATCTTCTTTTTCTGGAAAATATCTGGAAGGGAAAACCGGGGGTGCCTTATATTGTTGTGGCCTCCAGTAAGTTTTCCTATGAGGAGACGGCCGCTAGGCTGAATCAGCGCATACCGGAGCTTGATATCCGGGGGCTGATCCTTCAGGCGGACGAGGCTGTGCTCGTGGAAAACCGTCTCAATAAAGAGATTCCTATTATTGACGAGGTGCGGCACATCAGCCGGGTGCCTGAGGAGAAGCTGGCGGCTATCGAGGTGGCTCTTCCGGGAACAAGCGTCCGTATGCTGAGCAATCCCTACGGGATCGCCACTCTTCTGGGACTGAACGCGGAGGAGACCAGGATGGTGACGCCCATCGCGAAAAGTCTCATCGGAAAAAGAAGCGCGGTGGTGATCCGCACTCCCAACGGCAACGTCAGGGAAAACATTCTTCCCGCGGGAGAAATCTTTTTCCACGGAGAGCGGGAAGAGCAGGTGAGTATAGACGCGGGAGCGGACGATATTATGGACGTTCTCCAGAAATCCGGAGAGATCAGGGATATCAACGGACAGCGGGACACCAATGTGGGAAATATGTTTGAGCGGATCAAGGCCAGTATGCTTGACGTAGCTCAGACCCAGGACCATGAAGTCCGTATTACAGATATCCTCGCGGTGGATACTCTGGCTCCGGTGGAGATATCAGGATCTCTCGCGGGAGAGACCTGCATGGAAAAAGCAGTAGGGATCGCCGCCATGGTCAGGACCCAGCATCTTCCCATGCAGAAGATCGCGGAGCGGCTGGAGCAGGAGCTCCATGTGAAAGCGGTGGTTGCGGGAGTGGAGGCAGTAATGGCCTCTCTGGGCGCAATGACAACGCCGGGCACGCGGCTTCCCCTTGCCGTCCTTGATATGGGCGGAGGCTCTACCGACGCGGCTGTGCTGGAGCCGGACGGAAGCGTCCGCACAACCCATCAGGCGGGGGCCGGGGAGCTTGTTTCCATGCTGATTCAGACGGAGCTTGGTCTGGAAAGCCGCGGGGAAGCGGAGCAGATCAAGAAATATCCTATGGGGAAGGTGGAAAGCCTGTTCCATATGAGACTGGAAAACGGTTCTATGCGGTTTTTTGAAGAGTCCATTGATCCCAGATATTACGGACATGTAGTCCTTCTGGCGAAGAATGAGATGATCCGGATCGAGGAGGACATCCCAATGGAAAAGATCCTGGAGGTGCGCCGGGAGGCAAAGAAAAAGGTGTTTGTGCGGAACGCCCTGCGGGCCTTGGCTCAGGTAGCTCCCGGGCACGACCTGCGAAAAATACCGAACGTAGTGCTGGTGGGCGGCTCGGCCGAGGACTTTGAGATCCCGGAAATGCTGACGGAGGCTCTGGCGGAATACCGGATCGTCTGCGGACGGGGAAACATCCGCGGTACAGAGGGACCGAGAAACGCTGTGGCAACCGGACTTTTGATGTCCTATCTGACAGAAGCCGGAAGGGACAGGTAAACCGGGAGGACGGACAATGGTTGTAAATAAACCGACTATCATTATATATACCCAGGAGGCGGACGAAGATCTGCTGAGAGAGATCTGCGCGGGGATCGAGGAAGAGGGAGTTCTCTACGAGATCCGTCCCAGGGAGGGCGGTCTGGATCAGCTTGCATATGAAGCGGCACGGGAATCCATGCTGGGTTCCGGGATCGGGATCACCGGACAGCGGATCGCCATGCAGATGGAGCGGCTTCCCGAGGGAAGAAACGTATTTGAGCTGGATCATCCCCGGTTCTGGCAGTGCAGGAACCTGGGTTCCAACAGCGCGAGAGCAGTAAAAAAAATGCCTTTTAAGCCTGTCTATGGACAGGAGGAAATCCGCGAATAACAGGAGATGCCATTATGAACATTTACACAAAAAACGGTGATAAAGGAACAACAAGCCTTATCCATACAAAAAATGTCTCCAAGTCGGACGACCGTATACAGCTTGTGGGAACCATTGATGAGCTGACAAGCCATCTGGGACTTGTAAAATCCATGCTGGAAGATGCGGATACTGTCCGTATGCTGGAGAATATCCAGGGAACCCTGATCACTGTGATGGCAGGCGTGGCGGATCCTTACAACAGAGAGTATAAGACATCCGACGATAAAATAGATGCTCTGGAGAGTGAGATCGACCGTATGGAAGCTCTTTTTCAGAGACCGAAAAAATTTATCCTTCCGGGCCAGTGCCGCCTGTCGGCGGAGATGGATATCGCCCGCACGGTGGCGCGCCGGGCGGAGCGCGCGCTGGCCGCTGTCAGCGTGAAGTTCGGCTCGGATAACGGTACAAAAAAATACATGAACCGTCTGGCGGATTATCTCTATGTACTGGCGAGATATACGGACGCCCAGGCAGCGAAAAATGTGGAAAAGCCGGAAAAAACCGCTGTATCCGGTGGAAAAGAGGCAGGAAGCATGGAGAAGAATCTGAATGGAGCCGCAGACGAGGCCGTTGTTCAGGAGGTTCTGAGACGTATGGGGATCCAGGGAAGGATTACCCTGGACAGCGCGAAGAAGCTCATCGGCAAAATTGAGGAGGAGGCAAGGCGCAGAGGCAAGAATGCCGTGATCGCGGTGTGCGGGCCGGACGGGAATCCTGTAGCGGTTCATGTGATGGACGGCGCCTTTCTGGTGAGCTTCGATGTGGCTACCAAAAAAGCCTATACCTCCGTGGCCGTCAAAATGTCTACAAAGGAATTAAGCGCCCTGGCCCAGCCGGGAGGCACCTTCTACGGCGTAGACAAAATGGACGGCGGCAAAATCGTGATCTTTGCCGGAGGCGTACCTTTGAAGGTGGGAGATACCATCATCGGCGGCCTCGGCATCAGCGGCGGCACCGGAGAGGAAGACCACAGCCTGGCGGAGTATGGTCTGTCTGTGCTTCATGAGGTTCTGTAAAAAAATTAATCCTCTGCCGGTCAAAGCGGCAGAAAAAAAGAGAGTACAGGGACTGAGATTGCGGTGTATACCAGAGGTCCTCTGTACTCTCTTTTATGCCTTCTTATATTGTCCGGGCGTCAGCCCTTTATATTTCTTGAAGGTGCGGATGAAGTAGCTCAGATCGTTGAAGCCGTTCCGGTAGGCGATCTCCGTGATGGAATCGTCTGTGGTAGACAACTGGTAGCAGGCCTGTTCGATCCGCTGATGATTCAGGTATTCCATAGGCGTCTGGTGTGTCATTTCCGAAAAAAAACGGCAGAAATATTTGGGCGACATGGACACAGAGGCGGAAAGCTGCTGGAGAGTTACCGGGGAGGCATAATTATGTTCCATAAATTCAAGCACCTGTTTTAGCTGCAGGATCCTTTTATAGTCTCTTCTTGCCTTACGGACTCCCTCCAGATAGTAATGATTACCAAAAACAAGACCAAAAAAGTGGTAAAATTGTCCAATTACGGTCAGTTCATATCCCGCAGGCTTCTTCCACAGCGCCTCAAAAGCACTGTTTACAGTCCGGCAGAGCTCGCCCTGCTTTTCCGTAAAATGGTGATAGATCATTATTTCCTGGTGGATGATCTGCTGCATATATCCGGCGCAGACAGAATTATATTTCAAAAATACATTTCCGTCGAATACGATGCACTGATAGACACAATCCTCAGGAATTCCACTGTGAAGGATTCCACTGTGTACAAATATTACATCCCCGGTTCCTGCTGTGAAACTTTTTTCATCCAAAGTGACGGTAAGCGAACCCTTCAGAATACGGATTATTTCATATTCTACATGCCAGTGGTAGGACATGACGTACCGCGGATGTGTGCTTTCGATATGATGAAATTCGAAGGGAAACTCATAAGTCCCTCTTAGGCGGTCTTCATTGCGGTCAAGATCATGCAAAGCAGGATTCCCCCTTTTCATAGTTTATGGAAATTTTATATATCATACTGAAAAAGTGAATATAATCCTATTTTTTGCTATTATAACACAAGTAATTCTGTTTTGGCAAATGTATACTGTAACTATGAAAAACGTACATCGGGGACGGCACCGGAATTTTCTGGCGGAGACTGTTCCGGATCAAAACCAAAACGGAGGTAAAAAAATATTATGGCAAAAAGCAGATTAATCGGAAGTTATCCTGTTATCGGAATCAGACCAACTATCGACGGCCGCAGAGGCGCTCTGGATGTAAGAGGATCTCTGGAAGAGCAGACCATGAACATGGCGAAGAACGCCGCGAAATTATTTGAAGAGAACCTGAGATATTCCAACGGCGAGCCGGTTAAGGTTGTGATCGCTGATACTACGATCGGACGAGTTGGCGAGGCGGCTGCCTGCGCTGACAAATTCCGCAGAGAGGGCGTTGATATTACTCTGACAGTTACTCCATGCTGGTGCTACGGTTCTGAAACCATGGATATGGATCCTCAGACTATCAAGGCTGTATGGGGCCTGAACGCTACAGAGAGACCGGGAGCTGTATATCTTGCGTCTGTTCTGGCTACACATGCCCAGAAGGGTCTTCCGGCATTCGGTATCTATGGACATGACGTTCAGGATGCTGATGATATGACAATTCCGGAGGACGTGAAGGAAAAGCTGTTAAGATTCGGACGCGCCGCGGTTGCCGCCGCATCTATGAGAGGAAAATCCTATCTGCAGATCGGTTCTGTTACCATGGGTATCGGCGGATCTATCATTGATCAGGATTTCATTGAGTCCTATCTTGGAATGAGAGTAGAGTCTGTTGACGAGGTTGAGATCATCCGCCGCATGACAGAGGGCATCTACGATCATGAAGAATTTGAAAAAGCTCTGAAATGGGCGAAAGAAACCTGCACAATCGGCTTTGACAAGAATCCGGAAGAGCTTCAGATGACGCCGGAGCAGAAAGAAGAGCAGTTTGAGTTTGTTGTAAAGATGGCCGTTATCATCAAAGAGCTGATGAACGGCTGCGATAAGCTGGATCCGAAATTCTCTGAGGAAGCTATCGGACATAACGCTCTGGCAGCAGGCTTCCAGGGTCAGAGACAGTGGACAGACTTCTATCCCAACGGAGATTTCGCAGAGGCTATGCTGAACACCTCCTTTGACTGGGAAGGCGCGCGCGAGCCATACATCCTGGCTACAGAGAACGACGTTCTCAACGGTCTTGGAATGATGTTTATGAAGCTTCTCACCAACCGCGCTCAGATGTTTGCGGATGTTCGTACATACTGGAGCCCGGAGGCTGTCAAGAGAGTGACGGGCTACGACCTTGAAGGCGTTGCGAAGGAAAACGGCGGTATCATCCATCTGATCAACTCCGGCGCATGCTGTCTGGATGCCAACGGAGAAGCCAGAGACGAAAACGGCGAAGCTGTTATGAAGGAATGGTGGAATGTAACAGAAGAGGATCAGAAAGCAATTATGGCGGCTACCACCTGGAACGCTGCAGACAACGGATATTTCCGCGGCGGCGGATTCTCCTCCAGATTTGAGACAAAGGCTCAGATGCCGGCTACCATGATCCGTCTGAATCTTGTAAAAGGCCTTGGACCGGTTCTTCAGATCGCGGAAGGATGGACGGTTGCCCTTCCGGCAGACGTATCCGACACACTCTGGAAACGTACCGACTATACATGGCCCTGCACCTGGTTCGCACCGAGATGCGACGGCAAGGAAGGCGCCTTTAAGACCGCTTATGACGTAATGAACAACTGGGGCGCCAACCATGGCGCGATCTCCTACGGACACATCGGAGCAGACCTGATCACCATGTGCTCCATGCTGAGAATCCCGGTTTGCATGCACAATGTTCCGGAGGAGAAGATCTTCCGTCCGGCAGCATGGAATGCATTCGGAATGGACAAAGAGGGCGCAGATTTCCGCGCATGCAAGAACTACGGACCTCTTTACAAATAAGATATTTTTTGACAGGAAGAATTCAGGAAGGTTCTCCGGGCGCGGCCCGGAGAGCCTTTTCTGTGATATAGGAAGTACTTTGGATTATTCTATGATGCAATATGTATATTTTCATGTTACTGTTCAAACCTGGCATTTTCACTTGCTGAAAATGCACAGGCCAGTATGAAAAACAGCATTTTCATATATTAGGTGGAATATATTCCCTGCTCCATCTTGACCCTGCGGAGCAGAGTGGAGTATAATACTTTACAAAGGTAAAGTCCTGAAAGGCAAAGACCTATATAATGTTCCGAGCCAGCCCGGCTCTGCAAAAAGCCGGTTCTCTGAGATACAGACATTGAAAAGCAGAAAGGGGCAGGCGCCGGGAGAAAAGGAGGATGCGAAATGAATTTAGCAGATATGAGTCCGAAAGAAGTCCGTGCAATGATCAGAGAGGAAAAAATAACCTCTCCCACGGCAGGTATGTGCGCAGGGTATGCCCAGGCAAATCTGGTAGTGCTGCCCCGGGAGCTTGCCTATGATTTCCTTTTATTTACCCAGAGAAATCCGAAATCCTGCCCCATTCTTGAAGTCAGCGATACGGGGAGTCGCTTTCTGCATACCATCGCGGACGGAGCGGACATTGCCCGGGATATTCCAAGATACAGGATTTACCGCAATGGAGTGATGGATGGAGAATACACAGATGTTTCCGGTTTCTGGCAGGATGATTTTGTCAGCTTTCTGATCGGCTGCAGCTTTTCCTTTGAGGCGGCGCTTCTGGAGGCGAATGTTCCAGTGCGCCATATTGAGGAAGGCTGCAATGTTCCTATGTATAAGACCAATATTCCCTGTACGCCTGCCGGTGCATTCCATGGAAACATGGTAGTCAGTATGCGGCCCATTCCCTATGAGCTGATCCCAAGGTCTGTTCTGATCACCGGAGAGATGCCGCGGGTTCACGGTGCGCCTGTACATATCGGGACTCCCGAGGCGATCGGTATTCAGGATATCAACAAACCGGACTTCGGCGATATGGTGACGATACGCGAGGGCGAGGTTCCTGTGTTCTGGCCCTGCGGAGTAACTCCCCAGAACGTAGTAATGGAATCAAAGCCGTCCATCGCCATCACCCACGCGCCCGGACATATGATGATCACGGACATTAAGAATGTGGAGCTGAAATACTGAAAGACTTGTGAGATAACTGTACAAAAAGCAGAGACCCTTTTTGTGCATTATCATGTTTTTTCAGAATTTGCAAGAAATAACTTGTAATTGCTCCCCGCATATGATATGATCTCGTCCATAGAAAAGGGAGTAGCGGCCACTGATTTGAGACCGGGATTGTGTTTTAGGCGGTGGTACATATTAGCGTCAGCACGATACCAGAGACTGGTATTCGCAATATGAAGCAAACAGCAAGACTTTTATTTTGAGGCAGGTATCGCCTGTCCGGAATAAAAGTCTTTTTCTTTTCTACAGGAGATGGAGCTCCATGATCAAAGAGGATTGTGACAGGATACTCTTTTGAAACTAAGCTGAAAAAGATTTTCCATAGAGACAGGAGGGGAAGAAAAAATATTGTAACAGACATACAGTGGTCGGGAAGCATAAAACATGCCTGCATGTTTTTGCAAGCGGACATCTGTATGAGCTGAACTGAGAATACATGAAAATGCCGCCGGAAGGCGGCAAGAAGGAGGGACAATGAACGAGTTCAACATGAATATGAACGATCTGAAAAAAAGATGGAAGCCAAAAAGACCAAGGCCGGGAAAGGCGGCCAAAAGAATTGCCGCCGCGGCGGCGGTTGTAGTCGTGGCGGGGATTATCGCCACGGACTGTACATACCAGATACAGGAACAGGAGCAGGCGGTTCTCACAACCTTCGGCGTACCGAAGGCTGTAACGGACACAGGACTTCATTTTAAAATACCTCTTGTGCAGAAAGTGCAGAAGGTAAACACAACTATACAGGGCTTTCCTATCGGGTACCAGGAAGATACAAACGAGGTTGTCCAAAACGAGGGTATCATGATCACGTCAGACTATAATTTTATTGATGTGGATTTCTTTGTAGAATACAGAATAACGGAGCCGGTGAAATATCTTTACACATCCCAGGAGCCGGTGGAGATCCTTAAAAGTATTTCCCAGAGCTGCATCAGGACTGTGATCGCCAGCTATTCTGTGGACGACGTGCTTACAACGGGAAAAAGCGAGATCCAGGCCAGGATCAGAGAAATGATCATGGGAAAAATGGAAGAGCAGGACGTGGGGATCCAGCTTGTGAATATCACGATCCAGGATTCCGAGCCCCCGACGCAGGAGGTTATGCGTGCGTTTAAAGCAGTGGAAACCGCCAAGCAGGGGAAGGAGACCGCTGTGAACAACGCCAACAAATACAGGAATGAACAGCTTCCGGAGGCGGAGGCCCAGGCAGACCAGATCATACAGGACGCCGAGGCGGCGAAGCAGGTCCGCATCAATGAGGCGGAGGCCGAGGTGGCCCGTTTCAACGCCATGTACGAGGAATATATAAAAAATCCGGACGTAACAAAGCTCAGGATGTTTTACGAGGCTATGGAGGATGTTCTTCCGGATATGAAGCTCATCATAGACAACGGAGACGGAACCCAGAAGATTCTGCCGCTGGATTCATTTACAGGAGAAAAACAGGCAGAAGACGGTCAGGCCTCGTCATATACAGGCTCAGGCGGGACTACGGCGGAAACAGGGCAGGATGCGTCCTCGGAAGCGGTTTCCAATGAAACGGGAGGTGAATAAGATTATGAATAAGAAACGTGCCATCATTATTTTAGCGGGGGCGGCAGTGCTCCTCGCGGCGGGAATGTCCGTGACGGTGACAAGGCAGAATGAATATAAACTGATCCGTCAGTTCGGAAAGGTACAGAGAGTGATCGACAAACCTGGTATCAGTCTGAAAATTCCTTTTGTGGAGAGTACGGCCACTCTTCCGAAGCAGACGCTTTTGTATGACCTGGCTCCTTCGGATGTGATCACCAGAGATAAAAAGACCATGATCACAGACAGCTATGTGATCTGGAAAATCAGTGATCCGCTGAAATTCGCGCAGACGCTGAACTCTTCTATTGAAAATGGAGAGAGCAGGATCAATACAGCGATCTACAACGCCACAAAAAACGCCATCAGCAGTATGTCCCAGGATGAGGTGATCACCAGCAGAGACGGGGAATTGTCAGAGCTTGTGATGAAGGCCGTGGACCAGAACATGGCGCAGTACGGAGTATCGATCATGCTTTTTGAAACAAAGCAGCTTGATCTGCCGGATGATAACAAAGAGGCGGTATATGAAAGAATGATTTCCGAGCGGGACAATATCGCGGCCACCTATACCGCGGAAGGCAGCTCGGAGGCAAAGGTCATCCGCAACACCACGGATAAGGAGGTCGCCATTCAGATTTCCGACGCCAGAAAACAGGCGGAGATACTGGAAGCGGAGGGCGAGCAGGAATATATGAAAATCCTCGCGGAGGCATATGGTGAGGAAGGAAGAACAGAATTTTATTCCTTCGTGCGCAGTCTTGACGCGCTGAAGAATTCCATGAAGGGAGAAAATAAGACCGTCATTCTTTCGGCGGATTCGCCTATCGCACAGATCTTCCAGGGAGCGGAGACGGAGCAGAGTGTTTTGGGTGAATGACAATAAGCTGCCGGCGGAGTCTGGAACAGACGGAGATAGTGGAAATGATTTATGACAGTCGGGGCGGAATTTTGCCTGAAGAAAATACAGGCAGAACTCCGCCCGCTCTCTGGCATCCAAAATCTGTAAAAAAATTAAAAAAGTGCTTGCAATTACCAGGGGATGATGGTAGACTATAATGCGAACGCGCTAGGAGTGCGTCCATAACTGCAGATTCAAGCCTAAATTACGGAAGGAGGATTTCCAGTGAAAGTAAGATCATCTGTAAAGCCGATCTGCGAAAAATGCAAGATCATTAAAAGAAAAGGATCTATCAGAGTTATCTGTGAAAATCCAAAACACAAACAGAGACAGGGTTGATGTTTGTGAAACGTGCGGCTGTAGTTTGATACACCCGGAAGGGTTGTTCGGACTGTTTAGTAATCTTATGAAAGCATGTATTGCCTAATACCGAGAGGCAACAGCGGCGGCAGAGCCGCAATTTCGGAAAGGCTGTCTCACGCCGGAGACGGCTGGGCGTTTTACCGAGGCGCCCCAATTAGGAACAAAAAACGGAAGCGGCGCAGAAGATGCACCCCATTTCACCTTGCGAACAGCAAGTGGTGTACGATGTGAGGCTTTCAGTAAATGGAAAATGGAGGAAACAGTACATGGCTCGTATAGCTGGTGTAGACTTACCAAGAGAAAAACGTGTAGAAATCGGTCTTACCTATATTTATGGTATCGGAAGACCAAGCGCAACCAAGATTCTTGCTCAGGCAGAAGTAAATCCTGACACACGCGTCAGAGATCTGACTGATGATGAAGTAAAGAGAATCAGCGCTGTTATTGACGAGACAATGATGGTAGAAGGTGATCTTCGCCGTGAAATCGCTCTGAACATTAAGAGACTGCAGGAAATCGGATGCTATAGAGGTATCCGTCATCGTAAAGGACTTCCGGTTCGTGGACAGAAGACCAAGACAAACGCGAGAACCCGCAAAGGTCCTAAGAGAACAGTAGCAAACAAGAAGAAATAATTCACGGTTCCAGTGATTTTGTTTCTTTGAGGCAGACAATAAACGAATTAATTCAAGGAAAGTGTAGGTTAGTTTTAAAATGGCAAAAGCAACCAGAAAAACGACAACAAAACGTCGTGTCAAGAAAAACGTTGAACACGGACAGGCACATATCCAGTCTTCTTTTAACAACACAATCGTTACACTGACTGACAATGAAGGAAACGCTCTTTCATGGGCAAGTGCCGGCGGTCTGGGATTTAGAGGTTCAAGGAAATCTACCCCTTATGCAGCGCAGATGGCAGCGGAGACTGCGACAAAAGCTGCTTTGATACATGGATTAAAAACTGTAGATGTTATGGTGAAAGGACCTGGTTCAGGCCGTGAGGCTGCGATCCGCGCCCTTCAGGCATGCGGACTTGAAGTAACAAGTATCCGTGACGTAACACCGGTTCCGCATAACGGATGCCGTCCACCAAAACGCAGAAGAGTCTAATTGAGGAGGTAGCTTGAAATGGCAGTAAA
>DXEG01000017.1 GCA_019115125.1 Candidatus Blautia faecipullorum | reverse complement strand
AATCCTACCCGCCATTCGGAATCCGCGGGGTCCCCGCCCCACTACTTCCTCATGTCGGGGCGCGTCATAAAGTCATGTCCCCACTTATGTGCAAGCACAACGTGTGGAATGACTTTTGACGCTTGAATCATCATAGAAAAGTATTTCAAATTGTTTAAAATGTAATATACAAACTTTCCTATAATATAAAAAACGCTCCGCTCTATTATAGGACAACGAATTCTAAAAAATGATGAAAAATAGAAAAGTAAGAAAATAAGAGAAAATAAGAGAAAAGAGATGGAAATAAAAGATATCATCCATTTTAGCAACTGTAAAAAGAGTTGCAGAAAGTCCACCAATTCAATAATATAAGGACAGTGATTAGCACTCGAGTTAAATGAGTGCTAGCAAAACATCAGGCAACAAATAAAGGAGGAAATAGATCATGAAATTAGTACCATTAGGCGACAGAATCGTATTGAAGCAGTTAGAAGCAGAAGAGACCACAAAATCCGGTATCGTACTTCCCGGCCAGGCTCAGGAGAAACCTCAGCAGGCAGAAGTGATCGCGGTAGGTCCCGGCGGAATGGTAGACGGCAAGGAAGTGAAAATGGAAGTTGCGGAAGGCGACAAGGTTATCTATTCCAAATATGCCGGTACAGAAGTGAAAATGGACGGTACAGAATATATTATCGTAAAACAGAGCGATGTTCTGGCTGTTGTGAAATAAATAAGATAAGCATATGCTTCGGGCGGCTGAGCGCCCGGAAAGCGAAATTCATTAAACAAACAGTATAAATTTAGGAGGCATGACGATCATGGCAAAAGAAATTAAATTTGGCGCAGACGCAAGAGCATCGCTGGAAAAAGGCGTTAATCAGCTTGCGGATACAGTAAGAGTAACCCTGGGACCGAAAGGAAGAAACGTAGTGCTTGACAAATCCTTCGGCGCTCCGCTGATCACCAACGACGGCGTTACGATCGCGAAGGAAATCGAACTGGAAGATCCCTTTGAAAATATGGGAGCACAGCTTATCAAAGAAGTTGCGTCCAAGACAAACGACGTGGCAGGCGACGGTACGACGACAGCAACCGTTCTGGCTCAGGCTATGGTTCACGAGGGAATGAAAAACCTGGCGGCAGGCGCGAATCCGATCATTCTGAGAAAAGGAATGAAAAAAGCTACCGATACCGCGGTAAAGGCAATCCAGGAGATGAGCCAGAAGATCAGCGGCAAGAAGCAGATCGCCAATGTAGCCGCGATCTCCGCAAGCGACGAGCAGGTTGGAGAGATGGTTGCCAACGCTATGGAGAAGGTTTCCAACGACGGAGTTATCACAGTAGAAGAATCCAAGACCATGCATACAGAGCTGGATCTGGTAGAAGGTATGCAGTTTGACCGCGGATACATTTCCGCTTATATGTCAACAGACATGGAAAAAATGGAAGCGAATCTGGAAGATCCGTATATCCTGATCACAGATAAAAAGATCAGCAACATTCAGGAGCTGCTTCCTCTTCTGGAGCAGATCGTTCAGGCAGGCGCGAAACTGCTTATCATCGCAGAGGATGTAGAGGGCGAGGCTCTTACCACTCTGATCGTAAATAAATTAAGAGGAACCTTCCAGGTGGTTGCCGTTAAGGCTCCGGGATACGGCGACAGAAGAAAAGAGATGCTTCAGGATATCGCCATTCTTACAGGCGGCCAGGTAATCTCTGATGAACTGGGACTGGATCTCAAGGAAGCGACCATGGCTCAGCTTGGCCGTGCAAAATCTGTAAAGGTTGCAAAAGAAACTACCGTGATCGTAGACGGATGCGGCGACAAGGACGATATCGCAAACCGTGTAGCTCAAATTCGCGGACAGATCGAAGAAACAAAATCTGACTTCGACAGAGAAAAATTACAGGAAAGACTTGCGAAACTGGCAGGCGGCGTAGCAGTGATCCGTGTAGGCGCGGCTACTGAGACAGAAATGAAGGAAGCGAAGCTTCGTCTGGAAGACGCTCTGGCAGCTACAAGAGCAGCCGTTGAGGAAGGTATCATTGCAGGCGGCGGATCCGCTTATATCCACGCTTCCAAGAAGGTCGCAGAGCTGGCGGATACTCTGGAAGGCGATGAAAAGACAGGCGCGAACATTATTCTGAAAGCGCTGGAAGCTCCTCTGTTCCATATTGCCGCAAACGCAGGACTGGAAGGCTCCGTGATCATCAACAAAGTAAGAGAGTCTGAGCCGGGAGTAGGATTTGACGCTCTGAAGGAAGAGTATGTAAATATGGTAGGAGAAGGTATCCTGGATCCTGCAAAGGTTACAAGAAGCGCGCTGCAGAACGCTACCAGCGTTGCGTCTACTCTGCTGACAACAGAATCTGTTGTGGCAAACATCAAAGAAGAAACACCTGCAATGCCGGCCGGCGGTCAGGGAATGGGCATGATGTAATTTGTGGTATCAGTTCAGCCATACAGTGATCGGGAAGCATAAAACATGCTTGCATGTTTTTGCGATCGGACATCTGTATGAGCTGAGCGCCCGTTTATGAGTAAAACAGCGGTGTCAACCACAGTAAGCACGCAGTGCGGTTTTACGAATGGCGCGGGCTGAACTGTTACATTTTATGAAAAATCGGGAACCGGCGTCATAGACGCTGGTTCTTTTTTGTGTTACAATAGAAAAAATAATGGTAAGGAGAGTGAAATATGAGCGATCTGTATTCAGAATGTCTTGTAAAAAAAGAACCCACATCGAAAGACGCGGCGGTAAAGTACGGCCTGATCTTTCTGATCGTGGTTTTCGCGGCGGGGGGAATCTTTTTGATGCCGATCCTTCTGCTGGGCGCGGTGATCCTGGCCGTGGCGGCGTATTTTCTGATTCCCGGGACGGATCTTGAATATGAATACCTGTTTGTGAACGGGGAGCTGGATATCGATAAGATCATGTCGAAATCAAAAAGAAAGAAAGCCCGGACTGTAGATCTGACGGAGGCGGACATCATTGCGCCTGTGACTTCTCACCGCATGGATTATTATAACGGGAACAACCAACTGAAGGTTTATGATTATTCCTCGGGTAATCCTGATCATAAAAAATTTGCGGCGATCGTGAGAGAAGAGGGGCAGACCTGCAAGATCATCTTTGAACCGGATGAAGATATGGCAAATGCCATAAAAAAATCGGCTCCAAGCAAGGTTTTTTTGGATTGACACGTTGTTCTTTTTTTGCTACACTATGGAACAAACTCAAAATCAAATAAAAACACACATACAAGGGAGGAAATGCAATGGGTACTATTATCGGTGAGGGCATTACGTTTGATGACGTGCTGTTGGTTCCGGCGTATTCAAAAGTGATTCCGAATCAGGTAGACGTTACGACTTATTTGACAAAGAAGGTAAAACTGAACATTCCGCTGATGAGCGCGGGAATGGATACGGTTACAGAGCACCGCATGGCCATCGCTATGGCGAGACAGGGCGGAATCGGAATTATTCATAAAAACATGTCTATTGAAGCGCAGGCTGATGAGGTTGATAAGGTAAAACGTTCTGAGAACGGCGTTATCACGGATCCGTTTTTCTTATCTGCCGAGCATACTCTGAAGGATGCCAACGATCTGATGGCGAAATACCGTATATCCGGCGTGCCGATCACAGAAGGCCGGAGACTTGTGGGAATCATTACCAACCGCGATCTGAAATTTGAGACTGATTTCACAAGAAAAATCGGCGAGTGCATGACTTCTGAGGGACTGATCACCGCAAAAGAAGGAATCACCCTGGAAGAGGCGAAGAAAATTCTTGCAAAATCCCGAAAAGAAAAATTACCCATTGTAGATGATGATTTTAATTTAAAAGGCCTGATCACCATTAAGGACATCGAAAAGCAGATCAAATATCCTCTGGCGGCAAAGGATTCCCAGGGTCGTCTTCTCTGCGGAGCGGCAGTAGGTATTACAGCCAATGTTCTGGCCCGCGTGGAGGCTCTGGTGAAGGCAAATGTAGATGTGATCGTTATAGATTCCGCACACGGCCATTCAGAAAATATTCTGAGGACCATCCGTGAGATCAAGGACGTATATCCTGAGCTTCAGGTAATTGCCGGAAACGTTGCTACAGGAGCGGCTACAAAAGCTCTGATCGACGCCGGCGTGGATGCCGTGAAGGTGGGAATCGGACCAGGATCCATCTGTACCACCCGTGTAGTTGCCGGAATCGGCGTTCCCCAGATTACGGCGGTAATGGACTGTTATGAGGTTGCCAGCCGTTTCGGCATTCCGATCATTGCGGACGGCGGCATCAAGTATTCCGGAGACATCACGAAGGCTATCGCGGCAGGCGCGGATGTGTGTATGATGGGAAGTATGTTTGCTGGATGCGACGAAAGCCCGGGAACCTTTGAACTCTATCAGGGACGTAAATATAAGGTGTACCGCGGTATGGGCTCCATCGCAGCCATGGAAAACGGCAGCAAGGACCGTTATTTCCAGCAGGATGCCAAAAAGCTTGTTCCGGAAGGCGTAGAAGGCCGCGTAGCGTATAAGGGCCATGTGGAGGATACCGTATTCCAGCTTATGGGCGGACTTCGTTCCGGTATGGGATACTGCGGAGCAGAAAACATCGAGACTCTGAAGACCACAGGAAGATTTATGAAGATTTCCGCGGCAGCGCTGAGAGAATCTCATCCGCATGACATTCATATCACCAAGGAAGCGCCAAATTACAGTGTAGACGAGTAAAATGCCGCTTGAAATTGAAAAAAATATAGTATATTATGATTGTAACGACTGCATGACTGGCGGAAGTAGGAGTACCTACAGGGAGTGCAGTAAGTGAGAGCCGACCGCCTGGGCAGCCTGGAAGCAGACTACCCAGGCGTTTTTATATGATTTAAGTAAAAAAGGAGAGCAGACTATGGAAATGATATCACTGGAAAAAGAACTGAAAAACAATTCCTATCCTGGAAGAGGAATCATCCTTGGCCGTTCCGCGAATGGGACGAAAGCTGTGGCGGCGTATTTCATTATGGGAAGAAGTGAAAACAGCAGAAACCGTATCTTTGTAACTGAGGGCGAGGGCATCCGTACAGAGGCCTTTGATCCGTCCAGGCTGACAGATCCGAGTCTGATCATCTACGCGCCGGTGCGGGTTCTTGGAAATAAGACCATTGTCACAAACGGAGACCAGACGGATACCATCTATGAGGGAATGGACAGGCAGCTTACCTTTGAGCAGGCGCTCAGAAGCCGTGAATTTGAGCCGGACGCGCCGAATTATACGCCCAGGATTTCCGGTATCATGCATATTGAGCAGGGAAGCTACAGCTATGCGATGTCTATTCTGAAAAGTGACAACGGAAGGCCGGACAACTGCCTCCGCTATACCTTTGCCTACAAGAATCCTATTGCCGGAGAGGGACGTTTTATCCACACCTACATGGGCGACGGAAATCCCCTTCCCAGCTTTGAGGGAGAGCCTAAGCTGGTAAGTATTCCTGACGATATGGAAGAATTTATACAGCTTCTCTGGAACAGCCTTAACGAAGACAATAAGGTTTCTCTGTTTGTGCGCTATATTGACATCGCGGCAGGAACCTATGAAACCGCTATTATCAATAAGAATAAATAAAGCCGGCCCGGCAGAAAACGGAGACGCTGAACGAAAAAAAGAGCAGAGCGGCAAATAAGCGAAAATGATCAGGAGGTTATCAGAAATGAATGAATTACAGTTAAAATATGGATGCAACCCAAACCAGAAACCGTCCAGAATCTATATGGAGGACGGAAGTGAGCTTCCCATCAAAGTACTTTCCGGAAAGCCCGGGTATATCAATTTTCTGGACGCCTTTAACGGCTGGCAGCTTGTAAGAGATCTGAAAAAGGCTACAGGCCTGGCGGCGGCCACATCCTTTAAGCATGTTTCCCCGGCGGGAGCTTCCGTGGGGCTGCCTCTTACGGAAACCCTGGCAAAGATTTACTGGGTAGACGACATGAACTGGAAGGAGTTTTCTCCCATTGCCTGCGCGTACGCGAGAGCCAGAGGAGCTGACCGTATGTCCTCCTTCGGAGATTTTATTTCTCTTTCCGACGTATGCGATAAGGATACTGCCCTTCTGATCAAAAGAGAGGTTTCCGACGGCGTGATCGCCCCCGGATATACGGAGGAAGCATTGGAGATCCTGAAACAGAAGAAAAAAGGAAACTACAATGTCATAGAGATCGACCCGGATTACGTCCCCGCTCCTCTGGAGCATAAGGAGGTTTACGGCGTAACCTTCGAGCAGGGAAGACAGGAGCTGGTGATCGACGACGCCCTGATCTCCAATATCGTTACAGAGAACAAGGATCTCAGCGAGGAAGCGAAGAGAGATATGAAAATTTCTCTGATCGTTCTGAAATATACGCAGTCCAACTCCGTATGTTTCGTTAAGGACGGACAGGCTATCGGCGTGGGCGCAGGTCAGCAGTCCCGTGTTCACTGTACAAGGCTGGCGGGGCAGAAGGCGGACAACTGGTTCCTGCGTCAGTGCCCCAAGGTGCTGGAGCTTCCCTTCCGGAAGGAGATCAGCCGCGCGGAGAGAGATAACGCCATTGATGTGTATATCGGCGAGGAATACATGGACGTTTTGGCGGACAGCGCCTGGGAAAAGATCTTCACTGAAAAACCTGCTGTCTTTACCAGAGAGGAGAAGCGTGAATGGCTGGATAAGCTTACGGACGTGACTCTGGGCTCCGACGCTTTCTTCCCGTTCAGCGACAATATTGAGAGAGCCCATAAGAGCGGTGTGAAATATGTGGCCGAGCCGGGCGGATCTGTCCGCGACGATGCGGTGATCGAAACCTGCAATAAGTATGGAATGGTAATGGCGTTTACAGGAATCCGTCTGTTCCATCATTGATTTCGTGAATAGCAGATTTATTCTGCAAGGTATTTTCTGTGACAAAAAAGAAGCCCTCTCTGTACAAGGCGTGTACGTCCCTGTATGGAGAGGGCTTTGTGCTGGGGCGCTCGTCGTGCGTCCTCTGTTCAGGAAAAAGTTCGGAAATACAAAAAACCAGGACGAATTGTCCTGGTCTGTAAGAGCGATAGACGGGGCTCGAACCCGCGGTCTCGACCTTGGCAAGGTCGCGCGTTACCAACTACGCCACTATCGCAGATATTCCGTGAGGAAGTGTTTTCCTCAGCGACAAGATATACTATACCACAGAGAATTGCGCTTGTCAAATGTTTTTTATATTTTTTTTGAATAATTTGTATCAGTTCATCCATACAGTTGTCCGCTCGTAAAAACATGCAAGCATGTTTTATACTTCCCGACCACTGTATGGCTGAACTGTTGCAAATATTCAGGAGTCCGAAGGATGATAATACCGCAGAACATGCTCCGGATATTTCTGGTCGCCGTAATCCCAGGGGCCGGCGGTGCTGTACAGCGGATCGTCTTCGGAACGGGGCGTATTTCCGCTCGCCATTTTCGCAAAGGCCTCGGAGGTTTTTTCCGACCAGGAGCTGATCCCATGCTTTTCCAGATAGGAAAAATATACGTCGGCGCCGAAATTGTAGCCCTGGAGGGCAAGCTTGATCCGTCCGGTATCCGCGGGGCCTTTTACCCCGGCCCTCTCCATGGCGTATTTCAGCTCCTGAATTCCACATTCAATAGAATAGGACGCGTCGGTGATCCCGTTGGGAACCTGCGGGTATTTGGTATTATAGGCCCCCTCTGAGGCTTGAAGGACGTCCGGGCCGTTTCCGGAGCTTTCCTGCATCATAAGCGCCATGATCAGATCTACATAGCCGGACATGCCGTATCGGGAGGCCGTCTCCTCCACATCTGCGCGGTAAGCCTCGCAGGCCTCGCTGACAGGAAACCTTTCCCCGGAGGAGCTTTTTATGCGCACGACTGCGGCGGCCACAAAAAATATGCATAAAAAGCATATAGGCAGAAATATCAGAAGCATTTTCTGACGGGACACCTGTTTTTCCCGGAGATAGCGCCGGTGTTCTTTTGTAAGTTCTGTTTGATTTATCCTTTGCATATCCATACACCTATTGTACAAAGAATCAATGTTTTTGGAAAGTAAATATTTTCTAAAATTTCTCTGATAAAAATGAGAGCAACGGCAAATCTGAAAAAACAATGAACAATCTCCATAAAATTGAAAAACAGAACGGGATATGCTATGATAATACCGTCATCAGAAGAAAAAAGACCGGAAATAAAGAAAGAGGTGACGGAATGCGTTATAGGATTGGCGCGGTACTTATGTGCGCCGTTTTCCTGAGCTGCGGGAATCAGGTATACGGGGCGGTGGCGGATTATGAAGCGGTTGTAAAAAACGCTGAAAAACAGGATAAAACGCTCCAGACCTTTGAGACGGAGGACGGCAGCGGCAAAACAGTAAAGGTAGCGGCCTGCGGGGAGACTTTGTATGTGACGGCAAAGACAGCGGGGATTTTCCAGGCGCCGTCAGAGACGGGAGAGCAGACAGCTTCCCTGGTACTTGGGGACCAGGTCCAGAGAACAGGAGTCTGTGACAACGGATGGAGCAAGGTGTCTTACCAGCAGGGAGACGATAAGATAAACGGATATATGCAGAATCAGACCCTGAGCGACGATATTCAGATCGAGCCGGCGGATGATGAAGTGGAGATAAAGACAGACAGCAGTATTCTGGATTTCCCGGGAAGAAAAGACGGGGAGATCGTGGGGGAGGTTCTGGAGCTGGATGAAGTAAAGCGTACAGGTATTGTAAACGACGTATGGAGCCGGATCGAGTTTGTAAACGATCAGGGCGGAACACAGACCGGATATATTCCCACCAGCTCGCTGGATCTTCCCGAGACAGAGCTTACTGCCTCCATTGATGAAGAGCTGGATGCGGGCACACTGCACAAAAGCAGCGGCGAGGGTGTGTTTGCCGACGCGCTGGAGGCGGGAGTGACCATAAAGGAGGAAAACGGCGTACAGATCGGAACGCCGGTGGCCGCCTCCTCCGATGCGAGTCTGAAGCCCCTTGGAACCTTCAGGATCACCCACTACTGTCCATGCAGTATTTGCTGCGGCCCCTGGGCAAACGGAATCACCTCCACAGGAGTAACGGCGACGACCAATCATACCATTGCGGTGGATCCGTCCCAGATCCCCTATGGAAGCCAGGTGGTGATCAACGGCCAGGTTTATGTGGCCGAGGACTGCGGGGGAGCCATCAAGACCAACTGTATTGATATTTATGTGGCGTCCCATGCGGAGGGAGAGTCGAAGGGCGTGTACTACACAGACGTTTATCTGATACAGTGAATTATTATATCATAGGAAACCTGACACTTTCGCACGTTGATGCAACAAGGTTTTCCTGTGATATGATATAAGAAAAAGAAGCTTCCTCTGACCGGAGATTCCCGGTCAGGAAAGCTTCTTTTTAATTCATTTGTATTTTTACGCGTTTTCCAGGGCCTTTGACAGATCCTTCAGAATGTCGTCAATATGCTCGATACCTACAGACAGACGGATCATTCCCGGGGAAACTCCAGCCTCCGCAAGCTGTTCGTCAGTCATCTGGCGGTGGGTGTGGCTGGCAGGATGAAGCACCATGGTCTTGGAAGCCGCCACATGGGTAGCGATGTTCGCCATATCAAGACTGTCCATGAAACGGACCGCCGCGTCCCTGCCGCCCTTCAGTTCAAAGGAAATAACGCCGCAGGAGCCATTTGGCAGATATTTTTTCGCCAGCATATGATATTTGTCGCCGGGCAGTCCAGGATAGATCACTTTGGATACCTTGGGATGAGAAGCGAGAAATTCTGCTGTCTGCTGAGCGTTGCCGCAGTGGCGCTCCACACGCAGAGGCAAAGTTTCCAGCCCGATGTTCAGAAGGAAGCAGTTCATGGGAGAGGGGATGGAACCCAGATCTCTCATGAGCTGGGAGGTCGCCTTGGTGATGTAGGCTTTTTTTCCGAACTGCCTGGTATATACGACTCCATGATAAGATTCGTCCGGTTCTGTGAGACCGTGATATTTATGTCCGTAAGCGTCCCAGTCAAAATTGCCGCTGTCCACGATGGCGCCGCCCACCTGAAGACCGTGGCCGTCCATATATTTGGTGGTGGAGTGGGTGACGATATCCGCGCCCCATTCAAAGGGACGGCAGTTTACAGGCGTTGCGAAGGTGTTGTCCACGATCAGGGGAACACCGTGCTCATGAGCCGCTTTGGCGAATTTTTCTATGTCGAGGACTACAAGAGCGGGATTCGCGATAGTCTCCGCGAAAAGAACCTTGGTATTGGGGCGGAAAGCGGCGGCGATTTCCTCAGAGGAAGCGTCCGTATCCACAAAGGTGCAGTCGATCCCCAGCTTCTTTAAAGTGACTGCCAGCAGATTGAAGGTGCCTCCGTAAATCGTGGAAGCGGCCACCACATGATCTCCGGCTTCGCAGATATTAAAAACCGCATAGAAATTAGCAGCCTGTCCGGAGGAGGTCAAAAGAGCCGCGACGCCACCCTCCAGGGCCGCGATCTTTGCCGCTACCGCGTCATTGGTAGGATTCTGAAGACGGGTGTAAAAATAGCCCTCTGCTTTCAGGTCAAAGAGCTGACCCATTTCATCCGTGGTATCATATTTAAAGGTGGTGCTTTGGTAAATAGGAAGCGCGCAGGGTTCGCCCCTGGAAGGGGAATAGCCTGCGTGAAGACATTTTGTTTCCAGTTTTGCATTGTTAGCGTTCATGTTCAGGTTCCTTTCTCATATAGATTTCAACGGGCCATCAGATAAATTTTTTCGATGTCCTTCATATTGAGCTGCTTGAATACGCCGATGGTCCTTGTATCCTCATAGCTGCATTTGAAAGCCAGATCGTGGATCTGCTTATCGTCCAGATCAAGTCCCAGCTCCCGGAGACTCGTGGGCATCTGAATAGAGCGGAAAAAATCTTCCATGGCCTCGATTCCCGCCAGAGCGGTGCTTTCAAAATCAGAATAACAGGGAATATCGAATACGTTGGTGGCGAACTGAGCGAAACGCTCAGGGTTTTCCTGATAAACATATCTGGCCCAGCTTCCCCACACGGCGGCGAGACCCGCGCCGTGAGCCACGTCGTAGAGGCCGCCCAGCTCATGCTGGAGCTGGTGACAGGCCCAGTCTCCGCCTCCGGTACCGCAGCCGGTAAGTCCATTATGGGAAAGGCTTCCCGCCCACATGACCTCGGCTCTGGCATTGTAATTTCCAGGCTCCTTCATGAGGATTCTGGCGTTATAGATCACTGTCTGCATCAGAGACTCGCTGATGCTGTCCGTGACCTCCATGGTCTCGATATTTACAAAATAACGTTCCATTGTGTGCATGAGAATGTCCACACAGCCGCTTTCTGTCTGATACTGAGGCAGAGTATAGGTGAGGCGGGGATTCAGAAGTGCAAATCTGGGACGGCAGAGATCGCTTTTTACGCTTCCGCGCTTCAGCCAGCCGTCCTCGTTGGTGATCACACAGGAATTGCTCATTTCGCTTCCGGAAGCGGCGATCGTAGGAATTGCCGCAACAGGGAGACAGGCCTTCGGTGTTTCGGTTTTTAAGAAGAAATTCCAGACGTCCGTCCAGGGATTGGCGACTCCGTATCCGATGGCCTTGCAGGAGTCGATCACGCTGCCTCCGCCCACGGCCAGGAGGAAATCCACGCCTTCCTTCCGGCATAGCTCGATCCCCTCCCGGACCTTGCCGAGCCTGGGATTGGAAACCACGCCGCCAAGAGTGACAAAATCAACACCCGCTTCCCGCAGACTGGATTTTACTTCATCTAGGAGCCCGGAGGCGGAGGCGCTGGCGCTGCCGTAATGGATCAGAGCCTTGCGGCAGCCCTCAGCCTTCAGAAGCGCGCCGGCCTGCATATGTGTATCTTTACCGAAAATTACCCGCGTGGGGGTATAGTATTCAAAATTTCTCATGATAACTGCTCCTTATTTAATCGCAATCAAAAATACTCTCTTCTATATTAAAGCAAATATCCTATAATTAGTCAAAAAAAATTTAAAAATATGTCCGGAAATTTATAAAAAATTTTTGGTAGACGGACAAATGTCTTTTGAGCGTTGACATACATATAAGAATCAGGTATAATCAGCTTTAGCGTTCTTTCTATAGTAAGAAAGGATAGGAAAAGTGGTTTACAAGGAGGATGAAGGATGTATTCATTAGAGGAAATCCAGCAGGTAGATAAAGAGATCGCGGAGCTGATCCAGGATGAGGTACAGCGCCAGAATTCCCATATTGAGCTGATCGCTTCCGAGAACTGGGTAAGCAAGGCTGTTATGGCGGCTATGGGAAGCCCTCTTACTAATAAATACGCGGAAGGGTATCCGGGGAAACGCTTCTACGGCGGCTGCGTCTGGGTAGACGAGGTGGAGAAGCTGGCTATAGAGCGGGCGAAGGAGCTGTTTGGCTGTGAATATGCCAATGTGCAGCCCCATTCCGGAGCTCAGGCCAATATGGCAGTGTTCTTTGCCATGCTGAAGCCCGGCGACACGGTGATGGGCATGAATCTTGCTCACGGCGGACATCTGACGCACGGAAGCCCCGCGAACCTGTCGGGCGCTTATTTCAATGTGGTTTCCTATGGAGTGAATGATGACGGAGTGATCGACTATGAAGAGGTACGGAGGATCGCTCTTGAAAATAAACCGAAGCTGATCGTGGCAGGCGCCAGCGCTTATGCGAGGATCATTGATTTCAGGAAATTCCGGGAGATTGCCGACGAGGCGGGCTCCTATCTGATGGTGGACATGGCGCATATCGCCGGGCTTGTGGCGGCAGGAATGCATCCCAGTCCCATTCCCTATGCGGATGTGGTGACTACGACCACTCATAAGACGCTCCGGGGCCCAAGAGGCGGTCTGATCCTGAGCAGCGCGGAAAACGCGAAAAAGTTCAATTTCAATAAGGCTGTCTTTCCGGGTATCCAGGGCGGTCCTCTGATGCATGTGATCGCGTCCAAGGCGGTATGCTTCAAGGAGGCGCTTCAGCCGGAATTTAAGGAATACGCGCGTATGGTAGTAGAGAATGCCCAGGCTCTCTGCAAAGGCCTTCAGAAGAGAGGCGTGGATATTGTCTCCGGCGGTACGGATAACCATCTGATGCTGGTGGATCTGAAAAATATCGGTGTGACGGGTAAGGAGATGGAGAATCTTCTGGATGAGGTCAATATCACCTGCAACAAAAATACAATCCCCAATGATCCTCAGTCGCCCTTTGTAACCAGCGGCGTCCGTCTGGGTACGCCGGCGGTTACCTCGAGAGGTATGAAGCCGGAGGATATGGATCTGATCGCCGAAGCGATTTCTCTGATGCTGAAAAGCCGCGACAATAAAGAAAAAGCGAAGGAAATTGTTAAAACACTTACAGATAAATATCCTCTTGTTGGATAAGGAAGATTATGGTATAATAGTTTCAAGCAGTTTAGAGCAAAGCCGCTCTGCAGTTTGCAGAGCGGCTTTCCTTTTAAACAGAAGAAACTGAAGGAGGACAGGAAAGATGAGTGACAACACAAAAAAGAAAAACGGGGGAGCTCTTTTGGGCGCGGCATTCTTAATGGCGACTTCCGCCATAGGTCCCGGCTTTCTGACCCAGACATCCAAGTTTACCAGTGATTTTCAGGCAAGCTTCGGATTTGTAATCCTTGTTTCCATTATTCTTTCTGCCATAGCGCAGATGAATATATGGCGAGTCCTTTGCGTGACAGGACTCCGCGGACAGGATGTGGCGAACAAGCTGCTTCCGGGTCTTGGATATCTGGTGGCATTTATGATCGTACTTGGCGGTCTTGTATTCAATATCGGAAACGTGGGCGGAGGAGCCCTCGGCTTTAATACGCTGCTGGGCATTCCCACATGGCTGGGATATATTCTTGCCGGCGCCGCCGCGATCCTTGTATTTTTATCCAAAAACGCTGGCGGCGTTATGGATACCCTTACCAAGATTCTTGGCGCGATCATGATCGTGGTAATTTTTATCGTGATCCTGATCGTTAAGCCGCCTGTAGGATCCGCTTTAAAGAACACCTTTGTTCCGGAGGCGGGAGCAGGCGCGCTTGTTCCGGCGATCATTACCCTGCTGGGAGGAACCGTAGGCGGTTATATTACCTTTGCCGGCGCCCACCGTCTGATCGACGCGGGCATCACAGGAGAGGAGAACTTAAAGCAGATCAATAAGAGCTCCGTAATGGGTATCGGGATCGCGACCATCGTGCGCGTATTCCTGTTCCTGGCTGTTCTTGGAGTAGTAGTGAAAGGCGCGACTCTGGACGCGTCCAACCCGGCGGCAGACGCGTTCCTTCAGGGAGCGGGCCAGCTCGGCTACCGTTTCTCAGGACTGGTGCTTCTCTGCGCGGCGATCACTTCGATCATCGGCGCCGCCTATACGTCCGTATCCTTCCTGAAAACTTTCCATCCGGCCATCGCGAAAAATGAGAACTGGGTTACCATTGGATTTATCGTAGTTTCCACGCTGATCATGCTGTTTCTGGGTAATCCGGCTACTCTTTTGGTTCTTGCCGGAGCTGTAAACGGACTGATTCTCCCGATCACTCTGGGAATCTGTCTCATCGCGTCACAGAAAAAATCCATTATGGGCAAGAATTACCATCATCCCGCATGGCTCCTTGTATTAGGAATCATTGTTGTGATCATTTCTGCTTATCTTGGAATTACAACCTTTGTATCCAATCTGGGAAGTTTGTTCTAAAAGGAGCAGAACAGAGAAAGGTGCGGTCCCCGGAAGGATTGCACCTTTTCCGCTATCTGGATATTTCAGAGGGAAAACAGGAGCATACAGGATATATCGAATGGTAGAAAACAGGATGACAAGGAGAGGTTATGCAGAATATTCGATTTTTAACAGCGGGGGATTCTTCCCTGCTGATTGAATTTGGAAAAGAGATCAATCCGGAGATCAACCGGAAAATCACTGCGACGGTGCAGTTGATGAGAGAACAGCATATTGAAGGAGTGGTGGACGTGATCCCGGCATTCTGTTCTCTTTTGATCAATTATGATCCCAGGGTGGTTTCCTATGATGAGATCAGGGATCGTATGCAGGCTCTTGTGAAGGTTGACGCAAAGAGCGGAGAGCAGAGACGGCGGATCTTTGAGATCCCGGTATGCTACGGGGGCGAGTACGGCCCGGATATTGACAATATCGCGGAACATGCGGGCCTGACCGTGGAAGAGGTGATCCAGATCCACTCCTCCAGAGATTACCTGATCTATATGCTGGGCTTTCTGCCCGGATTCACTTATCTGGGGGGACTGGACGAAAGAATCCATACTCCCCGTCTGCCGAATCCAAGAATTAAGATCAATGCGGGCAGCGTAGGGATCGCGGCCTCCCAGACGGGAATTTATCCTCTGGATTCTCCGGGAGGATGGCAGCTTATGGGAATGACCCCGGTAAAAACCTACGATCCTGCCCGGGAGGTGCCGATTCTGGTAGAGGCCGGGGATTATATCCGTTTTGTGCCCATAGACGAAGCGGAATATAAAAGAATTAAAGAAGAAGTGGACCGCGGGGAATATCAGTGCGTAGTCCATGAAGGAGAGGTGTAAAATGGGAATTCGTATACTCAAGGGCGGCATGTTTACCACTGTTCAGGATCTGGGGCGTACCGGATATCAGAGCCAGGGCTTTCCGGTGGCGGGCGTGATGGATGTCCGTTCCTTCAAAATAGCAAACCTTCTCCTGGATAATCCGGAAAACGAAGCAGTGCTGGAATTCACCCTGATCGGTCCCACACTGGAGTTTACGTCCGCCACGATCGTGGCGATCACCGGAGGAGATTTTCAGCCGGAGATCAACGGAGAACCGGCGCCTATGTATACGGCGCTTTATATGAACAAAGGCGATATCCTGAAATTCAACAGCGCCAGGACAGGAAGCCGGGGATACATTGCTTTTTCCAGCTATCTGGATATCCCGGTAGTGATGGGAAGCCGCTGCACCAATACCAAGAGCGGCATCGGCGGTTTCAAGGGAAGAAAGCTGCAGGCGGGAGACTATATGAATTTCCGCGTTAAGAGACGTTATCTTCCGTTCTTTCTCTCCAGGAAGCTGGAGATGGATGAATTTGACCAGGAAGAGGCAGAGATCCGCGTTGTAATGGGACCCCAGGACGATCTTTTCAGCAAACAGGGCATAGAGACGTTCCTGAACAGTGAATACGTCGTCACCAGCGACTTTGACAGAATGGGGTGCCGCCTGGAGGGGCCGTTTATCGCCCAGAAGAGCACTTCTGATATTATTTCCGACGGTACGGTATTCGGATCCGTACAGGTGCCTTCCCACGGGAAACCTATCATTCTTCTTTCGGACCGCCAGACCACGGGAGGATACGCGAAGATCGCCACAGTGGCCTCTGTGGATATTCCCAAGGTCGTGCAGCGGAAAACAGACCACAAGATCCGATTCCGGGCCATCACGGTGCAGGAAGCACAGGAGCTTTATCTGAAAGAAGTAAAAGAACTGGACGAGATGCGCAGGACCATCCATCAGCCATGTAAGGAAGTGCTGGACTGCCGTCTGGTGGCGAAGCGCCTGCGGAAGCTTTTTGAATAAAACAAAATCCCAGATAGAAAAGGAGAAACAGGAATGGATTTAGAAAAGATTGAAGGACTGGTAAAGATCATTGAGAATTCTTCTCTGACTGAGTTTACATTAAAGGAAGGCGATCTGAAGATCACTATGAGCAAGCTGGACAATCCCCCCGTTGTGGCGGCCGGGATGCCTGTGGCTGCCGCCGCTCCCGGAGCGCCGGCGCCGGAAGCGGCGCCTGTGGAAGCGGAGGCGGAGGATGAACCTCTTTTCATTACCTCTCCCATTGTAGGAACCTTTTATTCTGCTCCGGCTCCGGACGCCCCCGCGTTTGTGAAGGTGGGCGACCAGGTAAAGAACGGGCAGACGGTTTGTATCCTGGAGGCCATGAAGCTGATGAACGAGATCCAGAGCGAGTTTGACTGCGAGATCGAGGCAGTGCTTGTGAGCAATGAACAGAAGGTAGAGTACGGCCAGCCGCTGTTCCGCGTGAAGAAATTATAAGAGCCAGAGGGAGGTTGGAGCTGTGTTTAACAAAATTTTAATAGCCAACCGGGGAGAAATTGCCGTCCGTATCATCAGGGCATGCCGCAATCTGGGAATCCGCAGCGTGGCTGTCTATTCCAAGGAGGACGCGAAAAGTCTCCATGTACAGCTTGCGGATCAGAGGATCTGTATCGGAGAAGGCCCTGCAAAAAACAGCTATCTGAACATGGACCGCATTATCCAGGCAGCGAGAAATATGGGAGCGGACGCAATCCATCCGGGCTTTGGTTTTTTATCAGAAAACAGTGAGTTTGTTCGCAGATGCAAGGAAAACGGGATTACGTTCATCGGGCCTGAGGCGGACGTTATCGACAAGATGGGAAACAAATCCCACGCGAGAAAGACGATGATGGAGGCCGGCGTACCTGTAGTTCCCGGGACAAAGGAGCCGGTTTATGATGCGGAAACGGGCATGATCCTGGCCAGGGAGATCGGATATCCGGTGATGATCAAAGCCTCATCAGGCGGCGGCGGAAAGGGTATGCGCGTGGCTGCCTCTGAGGATGAATTTGAGTTTCAGTTTAATATGGCCCAGAGAGAGTCCGCCAATGCCTTCGGCGACGATACCATGTATATCGAGCGGTTTGTGGAGAATCCCCGCCATGTGGAGATCCAGATCATGGCGGACAATTACGGGAATGTGGCAGCTCTGGGTGAAAGAGACTGTTCCGTTCAGCGAAATCATCAGAAGCTGATCGAGGAATCTCCGTCCCCGGCGATTTCCCAGGAAACCCGGGAGAAAATGAATCAGTATGCGGTTCTTGCCGCGAAAACGGTGAATTACACCAATGCGGGCACCATTGAATTCATTGTAAGTCCCCAGGGAGAATTTTTCTTCATGGAAATGAATACAAGGATACAGGTAGAGCACGGAGTGACGGAGATGGTGACGGGTACGGACCTGATCATCGAGCAGATCCGCGTGGCCATGGGAGAGCCTCTGAGCTTTAAGCAGGAGGATATCGCTCTTCGCGGACATGCCATCGAGTGCCGGATCAATGCGGAGATTCCTGAGAAGAACTTTATGCCCAGTCCCGGCGTAGTACAGCACCTGCATCTTCCGGCGGGAAACGGAGTCCGTGTGGATACCGGACTGTACACAGGGTACCGTATTCCTTCGGAGTATGATTCCATGATCGCGAAGGTGATCGTACATGCTCCCGACAGAGAGGCTGCTCTGCAGAAGATGCGCTCTGCTCTTGACGAAATGCTGATCATGGGTGTGGAAACCAATCTGGATTTCCAGTATCAGATCATGCGTCATCCTGTTTTTTGTGAAGGAAGGGCGGATACAGGATTTATCGATAAAATGATGAATATAAAATAAAAATACAGGCAGCAGGTTCTGTATCCCCGGAAGATGCCGTTCATCTTACAGATACAGACAGGCGCGGTTATTGAGGAGGTATTTTTATGTATCGTGTAGACTTAAACAGCGACCTTGGAGAGAGCTTCGGCCGCTATACCATAGGAAGCGACGACAAGATCATTCCGCTGATCACATCAGCCAACGTAGCCTGCGGCTATCATGCTTCCGATCCGGTGGTGATGGACAAGACTCTCGCCATGGCCAGGGAGGCGGGCATCCGTGTGGGCGCTCATCCGGGATATCCGGATCTCATGGGCTTCGGAAGGAGAAATCTCAATGTGTCGCCGGAGGAGGCCAAGGCGTATACCCTTTATCAGCTTGGCGCTCTTAACGCTTTCTGCAGGGCTCATCAGTTAAAGATGCAGCATGTGAAGCCTCACGGGGCATTTTACAATATGGCGGCAAAGGATTATGGGCTGTCGAAGGCGATCTGCCAGGCGGTGAAGGAGTTTGACGATCGCCTGATCGTTCTGGCGCTGTCAGGCGGCGAGCTGGCCCGGGCCGCGAAGGATATGGGACTCCGCACAGCATTGGAGGTGTTTGCGGACAGAGCCTATGAGGAGGACGGATCTCTTGTGAACCGCCGCAAGGAGGGCGCCATGGTGACGGACGAAAAGGTTGCCATCGCCCGTGTGGTGAGGATGATCAAGGAGAAAAAGGTCACCGCCATTACAGGAAAGGACATCCCCATTCAGGCGGATTCTGTCTGCGTACACGGAGACGGCGCCAAGGCGCTGGCTTTTGTGGAAAAGATCCGCAGAACACTTACAGAGGAGGGAATTGAGATCTGTTCCCTGGATGAGATCGTCTGAAATATACCGGAGGACTCTGAACAGCTCCGGTTTTGAAGCATGGGCGATATCAGCTCAGCATCAGGACGTATCGGCACATTTATAGATCTATCAGATAAGAGAAGCTGCGGCGGACGCTTTCAGAGACATTGCCGCAGGCATCAGGGGCTTTTTGGAAAAAGCAGGACAGAACTGCGTTTCCAAAAAGCCCTGATTAATTGTCAGACACTGTAATATACAAACGTTCCTATAATATAGAACATGTCGCTGCGAATGTGAAAATAAAATTGTACAAAAATCATCTTGTTTTAGCTGGGAAGCTGTGTATAATATAGGGTAAGGGCAAAGATAAGATTTTTATATGATAAAAACACTGAAATTTTTTAGAAAAAGGTGTATATTATAAAATAATAAAAAGGCAGGTGAGAGAAGTTGGAACATATAGTAATCATTGGGGCAGGCCCCGCGGGAATTGCCGCGGCTCTGTATACCGCGAGAGGGAATATGGAGCCGCTGGTGATCTACAACGGGATCGGGGATTTGGAGAAAGCGGAGAAGATTGAGAATTATTACGGGCTGGAAAAACCAATTTCCGGTAAGGAATTGTTTGAGCGGGGCGTCGCCCAGGCAAAAGCCCTCGGCGTCCGGTTTATAAACGCCCAGGTGCTGGGGATTGCCGGATTTGATACCTTTACGGTCAAAACCACAGAAGGCGATTTCGACACAGAGAGCGTGATCCTGGCTACAGGAGGAAAGAGATCCGCGCCTAAGATTCCCGGCATCCGGGAATTCGAGGGAAGAGGAGTCAGCTACTGCGCTGTCTGCGACGCGTTTTTTTACCGGGGAAAAGAGGTGGCGGTGCTTGGGAACAGCGATTTCGCCCTTCACGAGGCGGAGGAGCTCAGAAACGTCACCCCGTCCGTCACCATTTATACAGACGGGAAGGAGCCGGAGTTTTCCAGGGAACATCCTATCGCGGTGAACACCATGAAGATCCAGGCTATCGAGGGCCAGGAGAGAGTGTCGGGGCTTCGGCTGGAAAGCGATATAAGCCTTCAGAGCAGCGGGGAGGCCCGGCCCTCCTTTTATCCTGCCGACGGTGTGTTCGTGGCTCTGGGAACAGCCGGGAGCGCGGAGATCGCGCGGCAGATGGGCGCGGAGCTGACAGAAAAGGGACATATCAAGGTAGACGGGGAAATGGCGACTACCATCCCGGGGCTTTTCGCGGCGGGAGACTGTACCGGAGGACTTCTGCAGGTATCCAAGGCGGTATATGAAGGCAGCGTGGCGGGCATCAGCGCCGGAAAATATGTAAGACGCAGAAGACAGAGCTCCTGAGAGGAAGGCCGGACAGAGATATCATTCAGCGCAAACCAAAAAGAAACGGCAGTATGCGGTATGATAGAAACAGAATGTTGCTGAGACAGTACACTAGAATAGCAGAAAAATAGAATAACAGAAAAAATAGAATAATAGATAAAATAGAATAACAAAAAATAGTATAACAGAAAAAAGGAGACAAATATTATGGAAATCACCCTTACATCACAGAACTTTGAGCAGGAAGTATTAAAATCAGAAAAACCGGTGCTGGTAGATTTCTGGGCGACCTGGTGCGGTCCCTGTATGCGTCAGGGCCCCATTGTGGAGGAGCTTGCCGGAGAAGGCTACACAGTAGGCAAGGTAGATGTAGATCAGGAGCCGGGACTGGCGCAGCAGTTCCAGGTAATGAGCATTCCCACGCTGATCATTTTTAAGGACGGAAAAGAGGCGAAGCGTCTGGTGGGACTGACGCCCAAGGATACTCTGAAAGGACTTCTCGACGCATAAAAAACAAAGTGGAGTATAAGGATATGAAGATATTACTGGCAGCCTGCAACGCGAAATATATCCATTCCAATCTGGCGGTATATAATCTGCGGGCCTGTGCGCCGGCTTACCGGGACTCCATTTTTATAAAAGAATTTACGATCAATCAGCCAAAGGATGAAATTCTGAAGGAGATATATCTGAGCGGGGCGGAGGTCGTCTGCTTTTCCTGCTATATCTGGAATATTTCCTTTGTGAGAGAGCTGATCGCGGATCTGAAAAAGATACTTCCGGACACGGCCTTCTGGGCCGGCGGCCCGGAGGTATCTTTTCATGGAGAAAAATTTCTGGAGTCCCTGCCCCAGGTGACGGGTGTGATGACGGGGGAGGGAGAAGAGACCTTCCGGGAGCTGGCGGACTATTATATACAGGGCGGAAAAAGCCTGAAGGATATCAAAGGGATTGTTTACCGCGGCGAGGACGGTATTCACCGGAATGAGCCAAGGAGCCCGGTGCGCCTGGATTCCATTCCTTTCGTCTACGGACATCTTGAGGACTTTGAAAACAGGATCATTTATTATGAGAGCAGCAGGGGCTGCCCCTTTTCCTGCAGCTACTGCCTGTCCTCCATAGATAAAAAGCTGCGGTTCCGCAGCCTGGAGCTGGTAAAAAAGGAACTCCAGTTTTTTCTGGACAGAAGGGTGCCCCAGGTGAAGTTTGTGGACCGTACCTTTAACTGCCGCCACGATCATGCCGTGGCTGTCTGGGAATACATACTGGAGCATGACAACGGGGTGACGAATTTTCATTTCGAGGTGTCCGCGGATCTTTTCCGGGAGGAGGAGCTTCAGCTTCTGGAAAGGATGCGCCCGGGGCTTGTCCAGCTTGAGATCGGCGTACAGTCTGTGAACCAGGATACCCTGAATGCGATCCGGAGAAAAACAGATCTGAAAAAGCTGGCCGCGGCAGTGGCAAGAGTCAGAAGCTTCGGGAATATCCATCAGCACCTGGATCTGATTGCCGGGCTTCCCTATGAGGATTATATAAGCTTCCGCCGCTCCTTTAACTGTGTCTATGGCATGAAGCCGGATCAGCTCCAGCTGGGCTTTCTGAAGGTGCTGAAGGGCTCCGCCATGGAGACGGAAGCGCCGGACTACGGACTGGTATATAAAAACCGCGAACCCTATGAAGTGCTTTCTAACAGGTGGCTTTCCTACGGGGAAATTTTGAAGCTGAAAATGGTGGAAAGTATGGTGGAAGTATATTATAATAGTGGACAGTTCCAGAATACCCTCGGCTGGCTGACAGATTTTTTTGAGGACGCGTTTTCTCTTTATGAAAATCTGGGCCGGTTTTATGAGAAAAAGGGATACAGTGAGATCTCTCATTCCAGGATGCGGCGGTATGAGATCCTTCTGGAATTTCTGGAGGAGGAGACAGATATTTCTACGGCGGAGGCTTCCGTGAGACTTGTGTTTGATCTCTATCTGAGAGAAAATCTGAAGAAGCGTCCATCCTTCGCGCCGGATCAGAAGCCCTTTGAAAAGGCGGTGTGGGCTTACCGGAGAGAGAAAGAAATTTCCAAAACCGCGCATATCGAGGTGTTTTCGGACGGAACGGCAGTTTTATTTGACTATGACAGGAGAGATCCCCTGTCCAACAACGCGCATGCAGAGAAGATCAGTCTTTCTGAGAATGTATGCGGGTAAGCATTGAAGTTATGTAGAGGTTATAAGTTTGGAAGTTGAAAGGAGAAAATATGGGAATGTTTGATCCTAAAAAAAGAAAAATCATTACAGCAGTGATCGCGGTGATCCTTGTGGCGGCCATGGTGGTTCCAAGCGTCCTTTCCCTGCTTCTGTAGAGGGATCCTATGAGACTGGGACAGAGAGCGATGGAGGCGCTGCGGGCGGAGGTCAGAGGAAGGCTCATGGAAGGGGACTCTCTGGTGGTCGCCGGGGCGGTGGCGCTTCAGGGAACATGGCTTCTCGTAAAAAACGAGAGAGACAGGCTTCAAAAAATTTTTTCAGAGGGCTTTTTGTATGACGCGGAAAAAAGCCCGGAGCTTTCCGGCATTGCGTACAAAGGCTTTCTGGATGAAACTGAGCCGCAGAAGGGAGCCTCCGGCGGACCGTCGGAAAAAATATTTCTGGAAAGACTGGGAATTTCCCCGGAAGACGCCGGACACTGCCGCGCATTTTATGCCATGGGAACGGGCGGCGTGCTGTGCGCGGTCTGGAAAATGGCCGAAGCCTCCGGCATGGGGCTGGAAGCGGATTTGAGAAAAATACCGATAAGACAGGAAACCATAGAGATCTGCGAGTGCTTTGACCTGGATCCCTACCGTCTGCTTTCAGAAGGCTCTGTTCTTCTGGGGACAGACAGAGGAAGAGAAATGGTACAGCTTTGCCGTCAAAAAGGAATTCCGGCGGCGGTGATTGGTACGGCCGTAAAAGGCAGCGGCAGAATTCTGCGCAGCGGGGAGATCACCAGATATCTGGATCGTCCCGGACAGGATGAGATCACGAAGCTGCCCTGGGGAGAAAAGTGGAAATACTATGAGATTTTTCCGGGGCAGGAAAGGAAATAAACATGGCGAAATTGAATATTGTACTCCACGAGCCGGAGATCCCGGCCAATACAGGAAATATCGGACGGACCTGCGTGGCTACGGGAACGAGGCTTCATCTTATTGAGCCGCTGGGCTTTAAGCTAAATGAAAAAGCCATCAGGAGAGCGGGAATGGATTACTGGAAGGATCTCGATGTGACGACCTATCTGGACTACGAGGACTTTCTCAGAAAAAATCCCGGCGCTAAAATTTATTACGCTACCACAAAAGCTCCTCAGACTTATACAGAGGTGCGTTTTGAGGAGGACTGCTTTCTGATGTTCGGCAAAGAGAGCGGCGGGATCCCGGAGGAAATCCTTCTGGAAAACCAGGCGCAGTGCATCCGCATCCCCATGCTTGAGGAGATCCGCTCTCTGAATCTGAGCAACGCGGCGGCGATTGTGCTTTATGAGGCTCTCAGGCAGAATGATTTCAGTCATCTGGAGCGGCAGGGCCGTCTGACAAAATATGAATGGAAGTAAAATAACAGAAAAAGGAGGGATCGCGTGGAACTGGAAAAATATCGCCTCTATTCAGAGGCGGCAAGAGGAATAAGAAAAGCTCCTCTCGTGTTCCGGGGAGCCAGAGTTTTTATGGCTCACACAGGAGAATTTGTCCAGGGAAATGTGGCGGTGGCGGACGGGATCATCCTTGGTGTGGGAGACTACAGCGGCGAAGAGGAAATCGACCTGACAGGGAAATATCTCTGCCCGGGCTTTATCGACAGCCACCTTCATCTGGAATCCACTCTGGTGACGCCGGGAGAGCTGATCCGTCAGGCCGCCTGCTGCGGGACTACCACCTTTATCGTGGATCCTCATGAGTCCGCCAATGTTTCCGGAAGCGACGGGATCGATTATATTCTGAAGCAGACGGAGGACGCTCCCGCCAATGTGTTTGTGATGATGCCCTCCTGCGTGCCGGCTACCCATGTGGACGACAACGGCTGTACGCTTACGGCGGGCAGGATGAAATCATATGTAGAACATCCCAGGGTTTTAGGGCTCGGAGAGGTCATGGACGCGGCTTCGGTGATCAATGGAAGCGTATCCATGCATGAAAAGCTTGCGCTGTTTGAAAAACGCGTCAAAGACGGTCATGCGCCGTTTCTCAGCCCGGGAGATCTGGCGGCCTACGCGCTGGCGGGGATTTCCACGGATCATGAGTGCGTGGATTATGAATATGCCATGGCGGAATGCAGAAACGGAATGTATGTGCTGATCCGGGAGGGCAGCGCGGCCAGAAATCTTGAGGCGATCGTCAGCGGCATTGTCAGCAGCCGTACAGACACTTCTTTTTTCTGCTTCTGCACAGACGATAAGCATATCGAAGAGATTAAAAGAGAGGGACATATCAATTACAATATTAAAAGGGCTGTCCAGCTTGGACTTCCTGTGGAAAAAGCTTTGAAAATGGCAACCATCCAGGCTGCCAGATGCTACGGGCTTTCGGGACTTGGCGCGGTGGCGCCGGGGTATCAGGCGGATCTTGTGGTTCTGGACGATCTGGAGGAGCTGAATGTTCTGGAGGTATACCACAAAGGCAGACGGATCCTTCCGGACGAAAAGGCGGGTATAGCCGCCTGCCCGCCCGGATTGAAAAATACCGTTCATCTGAAAAATTTTTCCATGGAGCGGCTGAAGCTGCGGCATGAAGGAGGACGGGCTCATGTGATCAGGATGATCCAGGGTCAGATCGTTACGGAGGATCTTTACGAGGAGGTTCCTTTCCAGGAAACGGAGGGCGAAAGGCTTTTTGTTCCGGAGGGGGATTATCTGAAGATTGCCGCCGTGGAACGTCATAAAGGCACCGGAAAGACGGGCACAGGTATTGTGAAAGGCTTCGGACTGAAGGGCGGGGCCGTGGCTTCCAGTGTGTCTCACGATTCTCACAATCTGATCGTAATCGGAGATAATGACCGGGATATGTATCTGGCGGTGCAGGAGCTGGCGCGCACCCAGGGCGGCTATACCCTGGTAGAAAATGGAAGGGTTTATGAGACGCTGCCCCTTCCGGTGATGGGACTGATGAGCGACGCCGGATATGAGACGGTGAACAGCCTTCTGAAAAGAATGATCGCCAGGGCCCATGAGATGGGGATCCCGGAGGGCTTCGATCCGTTTATCACCCTTTCCTTTATGGCGCTTCCCGTTATTCCGGAGATCAGGATCACTCCGCGGGGAGTTTACCTGGCGAAAGAGGACAGGATCCTCGAGACGCCTTTTGAACAGAAAAAAGCAGAGTAATCCCCAGCTGAGTGCTGGAAAGCATATATTACCGCACATGAATACAGGAAGGTGATTTCTGTAAATGAAAAAGCAGGATGGAGAGCCGGCGGAGGCCGGTTCCCTATCTTGCTTTTTCTAATGTAAAGATGAATTTTGTCCCCACGCCCTCTGTGCTGATGACGTTGATGTTCTCTCCGTGAGCGCTGATGATCTCCTTGACAATGGAAAGCCCCAGCCCCGTTCCGGTCTGATCCTTTCCTCTGGAAATATCTGTTTTGTAAAATCTTTCCCAGATACGGTGGAGGCTCTGCTTGGGAATTCCGATCCCGTGATCCTTCACGGACACAAAGATTTTATCATTTTTTTCGCTGGTTTCAATCACAATGGTAGAATGATCGGGGCTGAACTTAATGGCGTTGTTTAAAAGATTGTGGAGAACCTGCTGGATCTGCTCCACATCCGCCTTTGCGTACAGCTCCTTTCCGGAGAGCAGCAGCTCCAGGAGGATCTTCCGCTTTGTGCAGTCGCCCTCATAGGTGGCGGCTGTATTTTTGATCACCTCGTTGATATCAAAGGTCTGGATCTTTAACAGCCGTTTATGGATATCCAGCTCGTTGAGGGTGAGAAGTCCTTCGGTGAGCTTTTCCAGGCGGCCTGATTCATAGGCGATGATCTTCAGGTATTTTTCCTGGCTGTCGGGAGGGATCACTCCGTCCAGCATAGCGTCCACATAACCCTTGATGGAGGTCAGCGGAGACCGGAAATCGTGAGAGATATTGGAGATAAACTGTCTCTGGTATTCCCCGCTGCGGTTCAGCTTTTCCGCCATATAATTCAGGCTGTTGGCAAGGTATCCGATCTCGTTTTCAGAAGTTACGGGAATCTTGTAAGCCAGATTTCCGTTGGCGAATTCGGCGGCGCCCCGGGTGATTTCTTTAAGCGGCTTATGGACATAATGCCGGTAGATCAGGATCAGAAGGGCTGCCATCAGATATACGGCGAGAAAGAGGATCTGGATCACAAAAAGAAGTTCTCCCCGTTTCTGATACAGATCGCTCATCAGATAGTGAATGGCCACATAGCCCTTTGTAGTCATATTGTCCGTGATGGGAGCAATGACGCTGAGGTAGGACTCCGGGAAATACCCGTAAAAGTCTCCCACCTGGTAGTAATTGCTGCCCCAGTCAGAAGGGTCAAAATCCTTGATCTCTATGGGCTGGTCCGCCGAGATATCGGTCCTGGTGCTTACGATGATCTTTCCGTCGCTGTTGATGATCCAGATAAGGGTGGATGGATAGTCGGAGATCATGTACAGGTTCGCCTGTATTTTACTTAAATTGGAGGAGGAAATATTGTTCTTTACAGAATCATTTTCCGCCACATTGTAGGCGTCCTGGTACAGGCTTTCGCTGATCTCCTGCTCCAGCAGGGCTTCGATCATATGGGAACCCGCCAGGGTGATCAGCAAAAAACCGAGGAAGCCTATCAGAACATAGGCTTCCAGAAATTTCAGCAGGATTCGTTTTCTCATTTGCTTTTTACCTCAAATTTATAACCGATCCCCCATACGGTTGAGAGACTCCAGGCAGGATGATCCTTGATCTTTTCCCGGAGACGCTTGATATGGACGTCCACCGTCCTGGTGTCCCCGATGTATTCATAGCCCCAGATATGATCCAGAAGCTGCTCCCTGGTAAATACCTGATTGGGGGAGGAGGCAAGAAAATAAAGAAGCTCCAGCTCCTTCGGCGGCATATCAACCTGACGGCCCATATAGGTGACGGAATAATTGGTCAGATTGATGGTGAGATCCGGGTAGGATACGGATTTCTCGCCTGAGACGGCAGCAGGCTGTTTGACCTTAAAGCGGCGGAGCACCGCCCGGACGCGGGCTACCAGCTCTTTGGAGTCGAAGGGCTTAATCATGTAATCATCCGCGCCGAGCTCCAGGCCCAGAACCTTGTCAAAGGTTTCTCCCTTGGCGGACAGCATGATGATCGGCACATCCGAGGTGTGGCGGATCTCGCGGCAGACCTGATATCCGTCGATACCCGGAAGCATCAGATCCAGGAGGAGGAGATCCGGCTGGAAAATGTGAAATTCCTTCAGGGCCTGTTCCCCGTCATTTACGATTTTTGTCTCGAAACATTCCTTTGTAAGATATAAAGAGATCAGCTCGGCAATGTTATTGTCGTCGTCTATGATCAGTATTTTCTGCTTTGCAGCCATAGTAATCCCCCTTCAGCTATTTTTTGAATTCTACAATGGTAACGCCGGCGTCGCCCTCTCCGAATTCGCCCAGACGGAAGGAATCCACATGCTTCTGTCTCCGGAGATAATTATGGATTCCCTTGCGGAGGGCTCCCGTACCCTTTCCATGCACAACGCGGACGGATTTCAGATGGGCGATGTAGGCGTCGTCCAGATATTTGTCAAGCTCCGCGACCGCCTCGTCCACAGTTTTTCCAAGAAGATTGATTTCGGTGGAAATGCTGGCGGACTTGGACATTTTGATCTTTCCTGCTCCTGTTCTCTGAAGAGCCGGTCCGGTGATCACCGGCTCATCTACAAGCTCCAGGTCGGAAATGTGAACCTTGGAGCGGATGATTCCCATCTGCACAAAAAGATAGCCTTTGGAGTCAGGTCGGCTTCCTACGGTGCCTTTCAGATTCATGCTGAGAACCTTAACAGAATCTCCGGGACGGACATCTTTCGCGGTCAACTGTTTTTTGGGCTGCTTCTTTTCCACAGGACGGGTCATACGATTTTCTGCCTTGCTCATCCGCTTCCGAAGCTCCTGGCGTTCCCGTTCCACAGAAGCGGTATCCACATGATCCTTCTGGAACTTGTGAAACATCTTCATGGTCTGGTCCGCGTATTCTTTCGCCTCCTCCAGAACCTTATGGGCCTCCTCGTTGGCCTGCCGGAGGATCCTGTCGCGCTGGGAATCCAGCTTTTCCTGGCGGGATTCAAGCTGTTCCTTCAGCCTGCGGATCTCTTCCTTGTACCTGGCAATCTCCTCACGTTCCTTTTCGATAGTCACGCGGTTTTCTTCCAGGGAAGATATCACGTCCTCAAAGGATTCGTCTTTTTCACTGATCTGCTCTTTCGCGCGCTCAATGATGGCGTCAGAGAGCCCGAGCTTGGAGGAGATGGCAAAGGCGTTGCTTTTTCCCGGGATACCGATAAGCAGGCGGTAGGTGGGCCGCAGGGTCTCCACGTCGAATTCGCAGCAGGCGTTTTCCACACCCGGTGTGGAGAGAGCGTAAACCTTCAGCTCGCTGTAATGGGTGGTGGCCATGGTGCGGATCCCCTGCTGATGGAGGTGGGAGAGGATCGAGATAGCCAGAGCCGCCCCCTCTGTAGGGTCGGTTCCCGCGCCCAGCTCATCAAACAGCACCAGGGATTTTTCGTCCGCCTTTTCCAGGAAGGACACAATATTAGTCATATGAGAGGAAAAGGTACTGAGAGACTGTTCGATACTCTGCTCGTCCCCGATATCGGCGTAGATTTCGTGAAACAGCGCAAGCTCGCTGCGGTCCAGCGCCGGAATGTGAAGTCCTGACTGTCCCATGAGCGTCAAAAGCCCTACGGTTTTCAGGGAAACTGTTTTTCCGCCTGTATTAGGGCCGGTGATGATGAGAAGATTAAACTCCTCCCCAAGACGGATGTCAATGGGAACCGCCTGCTTTCTGGGGATCAGCGGGTGGCGCGCCTTGCGGAGGCGGATGCGCCCCTCCTGGTTAAAAACAGGCTCGCTTCCGTTCATATCCATGGCAAGAGCGGCTCTGGCAAAAATAAAGTCAAGCTGCACCATCAGCGTAAGATTCAGGGAAATGGTCTCCAGCTCCTCCGCGATCTGTCCGCTCAAAGCGGCAAGTACCGCTTCAATTTCCTTCTGTTCCTGGATCTCCAGCTCCCGGATATCATTATTCAGCTTTACCACCGCCATAGGCTCGATGAACAGCGTGGAGCCTGTTGAGGACTGGTCATGGATCATGCCGGGCACCTGTCCCTTGTACTCCGCCTTTACGGGGATACAGTATCTTCCGTTTCGCATGGTAATGACGGAATCCTGGAGATAATTCCGGGCGCTTCCGTTGACAAGGCCGGAGAGCTGGGTATGTATACGGTCGTTGGTGATCTTCATATTTCTGCGGACGCTGCGGAGGCCGGGGCTGGCGTCGTCGCTGATCTCGTCCTCAGAGAGGATGCAGCGGCGTATTTCCCCGGACAGCGGCGTCAGGGGGGAAAGCCCGTCAAACATGGCGTCCAGGGAGTCCGCGGGAGCGTCGCTTTTGTCCTTTCGGGAATAGGCCTTGACCCTGGAGGTGTTTTCCAGAAGTCTGCAGATGGAAAGGATTTCCACAATGCCAAGGGAGCTGCCGATCTCCAGACGCTTCAGGGAGCCCCGTACATCCTTCACGCTGCCGAAGGAGACGGAGCCTTTCTGAAAGAGCCTGGTCAGGGCGTCCTTTGTCTGCACCTGCATGAGACGAATCTCTTCAATGTCGGTGGAAGGCGTCAGCCCGCGGCAGAGCTCCTTACCCATGGGGGAGGAGGCTTTTTCCGTAAGCTTTTCTATGATTTTCGGATATTCTAACGATGTCAATGCTTTCTGGTTCATAAATTCTCCTGTTGATGTAATTGCTTTATGGTAATACCGGGGAGGACAGTTCCAACTGTTTTTGACAGAGATTTCCCCTGGTTTTTACTACGTCTATTCTACATGATTTGTTTTGAAATGAAAAGGAAATTTAGTAAGTTTTTATTCATAAAAAGTTCACAATGTTCTGGTAATATAGGATTTAAATTATCAGGTTTATGGGAGAATGGTTATGGTTGACAGGAATGATCAGGACTATCCTTTTATAAAAGAAACAATCAAAAAAAGACCTGTAGATAAAAAGGCAGTGATACAGAGGCTTCTGACAGCGGCTTTGTGCGGAATTGTTTTCGGCGTATCCGCGGCGGCGGCCATTGCTGCTGTTATGCCGTCCATGCTGGATATTTTTGAGAGAGAGGCGTCAGTACAGGAAACAGTCCGTCTTTCCCCGCCTGCAGCCAGTAAGACAGAGCCGGAAGAGACGGTTTCTGTGGGGCAGGAAGAAACAGAAGTTATGTCCCAGAACAGCCGTGCAGCGGAGCGTTCGGAAGAGACAGGGACTGCGGCAGCAGGCGGAGAGCAGCAGGAAGAGACGGGAAATACGGACGATCTGTCGGGTCATATTATCAATGTTTATAATGAGATCAAAATGATCGCTCAGGAGCCGCAGAAGGCTCTGGTGAGAGTTTCCGGTATCGGGGAAACTCAGGATCTTTTGGATCATTCCTCTCTTACATATGGCGATGAGGAAGGCATTGTCTTCCTCAAAAACCAGGAGGCGTTTTATATTCTGACCGTTTCAGAAAATCTTGGCGACAGTGAAAATTACCGTGTGGTATTTTCTACGGGGGATTCCGCGGAGGGAACGCTCTGCGGCGAAGACGCGCGGACAGGGCTTATGGTGATCCGGGTGCCGGCGAAGGAAATCGCGGAGGACGCCGCGGAAAATATTCCGGCAGTTCCTCTGGCCGGGGAGGCGGATCAGGAACAGGCGGATCCTGTGATCGCGATCGGAAGCCCCACCGGGGATCGGAATACTCTTATATATGGAAATATTACCTCTGTGCAGGGCCGGTATCAGATCGCGGACGCGGAATACATGATGCTGACTACCGATATGGTGGGAAGCAGCGACGGCGGAGGCGTCCTTTTGAATATGGAAGGGCATATAACGGGGATTATCTCTGCGGACGGCGAGGATAAGGGTACCGTGATCCGGGCAGTCTCGGCCGTACAGCTTAAGCCTCTTCTGGAGATGCTTTCCAACGGAGAGGGCATACGTTATCTTGGAATTTTAGGCGAGACGGTCACAGAGCGGCAGTCGGAGGATCTTGAGATTCCTCAGGGCGTCTATGTGGACGGAGTGGAAGAGGATTCACCGGCAATGGAGGCCGGAATCCAGAGCGGAGATATTTTATGCAAGATAGATGGGAAAGAAGTACTGACTATGAAGGAATATACGGCGGCGCTTCAGAAGCTGACGCCAGGTCAGAAAGCAAAAGCTTCTCTGTACCGCAGAAATCCTTCCGGAGAATATGCGGAGGTGGAACTGAAGGTATTCATTGAAGAACAATAATTCAGCAGGCACTCTGCCGGAGAGAAAAAAACTTTCCGGCAGGGTGCCTGGTCTTTTACCAGCCCTTCTTTGGCGCAGGACGCTGTGCTTTTGGGCTGTCCTTTTTTTCCTGCTTTTGATTTACAAACATCAAAGCGACCCCGGTCACGCACATTGCCAGAACGCTAATGAAGCACAGTCCTCTATTCCACCTGACGCCCGCTGCTCCGGCCCTGTAATTAATTAAGCCCAGCGCGGCGGAAACAGGATAGACAGACTGCAGTATTCCGTCGGCAAACATTCCTATGAGCCCGTATACAAAGGCAACGATCACCCCCGCGAGGAAGCTGCCCTTCTGCCTGCTTGTCAGAACAATAATGGGCAGCATTGTCAGGTAAAGGAAAAAGCCTAAAAACGCCATCTGCACCAGTCCGGTAAGCGCGGGAATGAAAGCAAATCCATCATATCCCATGATAAAATCCGCAAGGACTGTGAAAGCAAAGCATACAATTCCTAAAAAAAACGACAGAATTGCGGAAGCGATCAATTTACCTGCCAGAAGCTTCCGGAATGAAATTGGTATTATTTCAATATTTTTTAATGTGTCGTCTGTATACTCGCGGGAAATCATATACCCGCTAATCAATGTGATGCACATTGGAAAAATCAAAGTTACAAAATTCTTGACTACCTGTTCAAAAAGAAATTGGCAGTTCCATACCATTCCGTCGTCGGCCAGTGTAGTAAATAAGGTCAGCAGAACGGTAAGAAACATGAGGGATACGCCGATCCAGACAATGAAGTATCTTTTCAGTTTCATAAATTCGGTTTTTATAATTGCCGCCATTTCATTCACTCCTTTTCTTATAAAGCCAGACCGCCAGAAGAAGAGAAACAGCTCCAATTACTCCCAGGGTCAGAATTAGCTGAGAGGTGGAAGGAATCAGGCCCATTTCAATAAAGTTCCTGAAATCCTCCGTGTCGTTTACAGCTATACGGGAAGCCGTTTGCTGAGTTCCCCATAACATAATGCTTGGCGCAGGCAGAGTAAATACAAGCCATTTTGGGAGAGCTGTCAAAGAAAATGTGGAAAACAGGTTGAATACGCTGTAAAACACACAAAGCATAATGGAAAAAATATAGGATCTGCTGAAAAATATGATCAGCAATACCAGAGGCAATGCGCTGATCGCGATCAGCAATCCATAAACGGCGGAAAACAATACTTTAAACAAAATATCTGATGCTCCGAAAAAAGCAAAACCGGAAAGTACGGATGCCACAGTGGAAGATACACAAAACACGATACTGAGCAAAAGCAAAACAATACACTTTGCAATGACCATCTGTGAGCTTGTTACCGGAATTGTCCGTAAGTTCTTAAAGGTGTCGTTATCTCGTTCCATAAAAAAGAGAAGCGCCGCGATGATTCCCAAAATGCAGGGAAGAAGCAGAAGCATCCCGAAACCGATCACGGATTGCCAGAGGGCGTCAAAAGCCGCTTCTTTTGTAGAGTATTTGTCCTGTACGATGTTCAGATAACAGATAATAGCGGTCAGAGGGAGAGGGAACAGAAAGGACGCAGCCAGCACCATCTGCACGAACATTTTTCTTTTCAGCTTCCAGAACTCACATCGGATCAGGTTAAGCAATTCCCTCACCTCCAGTTATTTTCCTGAAGTAGTCCTCCAGGGTATCTTCACAAAGACGGGCCTCCTGGACATCAATGCCGGCCTCCACAAGTGTACAGTTGATTTTTGCCACTGGCAATGCCGTATCATATAGATACAAATTGTTTGCGTCAGCAAAACGAATGTTCCGGCTCTGAAATGCCATGGCAATGATCTGCGCGGCCTTTCGCGCGTCAGATACACAGAAATGAATGAACTTTGTGTTTTTTGCTTCCAGCTCTTTGAGGCTTTCTTCCTCCAGAAGTTTGCCGTGGTCGATAATACCGACATCATCTGCCAGCAGGGAGATTTCGGAAAGAATGTGACTGGAAATCAGGATGGTTTTGCCGCCGGTATCACATAATTCACGGATAAAGCCGCGCATCTCGGCAATGCCGATGGGGTCGAGGCCGTTAATCGGTTCGTCCAAAATCAGTAATTCCGGATTGTGCATGACGGCCAGCGCGATGGCCAGACGCTGCTTCATGCCAAGGGAATATTGCGAAAACAGCTTCTTATCCCGGTAAGGCAGATTGACAAGCTCCAGGGCGTTTTTGATGTAGTCTGGATTCTTCAGTCCGCGCAGAGCGGCAAAAATTTTCAGGTTTTCTGTTCCCGTCAGATTGGGATAGAAACCGGGCGACTCAATCAGACATCCGATACGGGGCAGTATTTTTTTCTGATTTTCCAGAAATGGTCTGCCAAAGATCTTTACTTCGCCGGAGGTTGGCGCGGTCAGTCCCAACAGCATCCGCATAGCCGTCGTCTTACCAGCGCCGTTGCGCCCCAGCAGGCCGTAGATACGGCCTTTTCTTACATGAATATTCAGATGGGAAACACTGGTCTGACTTCCATATTTTTTTGTCAGATCATATGTTTCAATAATATAATCGCTCATTACCTGCGCCTCCTTTTGGTTTATACACAGAGGATACCCTATCTTTATCGACCGTGTGCATCCTTGTAAAGACAGGATAACATGCCGGCTTTGAGATACCCTTGAGCCAGCCTTGAGTTTACTTTGAGATTTCAGCGGCGCAATAGGAATTTTATCCGTCATCAGGTATAATAGTAATATAAACAGCATGTAAAGGCGGTGTTTTATGAACGACAGAAAAATCCTGGTGGTGGATGATGAGATTGAGTTACTGGAGATGGTAAAAGCTATTTTTACGCGGGCGGGCTTTACGCGGGTGCTCACGGCAGCCTCCGGCCGAGCCGCGTTAAGAATATGCAGAGAGCAGGAGCCGGATATGATGATACTTGATGTTATGATGCCGGGCATGGATGGATTTGCCACATTAAAGGAACTCCGGAAGACAAGTAAAATTCCTGTCCTGATGCTGACGGCCCGGGGCGAGGCCGAAGATAAATTCGCGGGTTTTGAGAATGGCGCCGACGATTATCTGTTAAAACCATTCTTACCTAAAGAATTGCTGTTCCGGGTGCAGGCCATATTAAGACGCGCATATCCGGAGAAAGAACGCAGAGTGTTTTTTGACGCCGCTGCCGTTGATCTGGATAAGGCAGCCGTACAGAGAGACCGGGAAACGATTTCTCTGACAGCCAAAGAACTCCAGCTTTTTGAAAAACTATATGAGAATCAGGGCCGGATTGTTACCACAGGCGCATTGTGTCAGGCGATCTGCGGTGATTTCTGGCAGGGGTACGAAAGTACCTTGGCAACACATATACGGCATCTAAGAGAAAAAATTGAAGAAAATCCTTCAAAGCCGACTGCTCTTGTAACGATTAAGGGAATTGGATATCGCCTGATCATTAAGGGGGTGCAGACGTGAACAAATCCGAGCGTTTTTTCCGCCGCTATATATTTTCAACAGTCAGGATCATCCTTCTTTTCCTTTTTCTGAATATTCTGTTAGCGTTATCTTTCGTCGCAATCTCCTATTTGGGAAATGTTAAAAGTTCAAAATTCCCGATTGAAGATTTTTCAGGGCATATTACAGAAAACGGCGGCAGGTTCAACGCAGATGAACAGGCAGAGGAGATGCTGAACAGTGCCGGGGCATGGGCCATGATCCTGGATGAGAATGGAAGAACGGTCTGGGAAATGAATATGCCGGAAGAATTACCGCACCGCTATTCCACGACAGACGTGGCTATGTTCAGCCGCTGGTATCTTGACGGTTATCCGGTTAATATCTGGAGCCGGCAGGACAGCCTTTTAGTAGTAGGTTTTCCCCGGGGAGAGATAACAAATTACTATATTTCAGTCAGGGCATGGTATGTCAGGCCCATAGCGTTTGGATTTTTTGCCGCCGTCTGTATGAACGTCCTGTTGGTGCTGTATCTGTTTATCCGAAACGCCCGTCAGGTTAAAAAAGCCATGGAGCCGATCTTAAATGGCATACGATGTCTTTCGGCCGGAAAGCCAGTCCATCTGGAAGAAACCGGGGAGCTGGCAGAGATCAATGCCGGTCTGAACAAAGCAGGCGATTACTTACTAAAAAAGGATAACACCCGCGCGGAGTGGATCAGGGGCATTTCTCACGATATACGCACGCCGCTTTCTATGATTTTGGGGTATGCGAGCGAAATCGAAGAAACTTCTTCTTTGCCGGAAGATGTCAGAAGGCAGGCCGGAATTATCCGCAGGCAAAGTGAAAAATTAAAGAATTTAGTCGCGGATTTGAATTTGACTACAAAGCTGGAATATTCTATGCAGCCTGTGCAAAAACAGACGCTTGATGCGGTGGAATTGGCGAGACAGGCTGTGAGTGAGGTTTTGAACGACGGTCTGCCGGACAAGTATGAATTAGAATTGTCAGAAGCGGATCCCGGTAAAGCTGTTTCCATTACCGGCGATCAGGCTTTGCTGAGCCGGATGCTGTGTAATCTGATCCGAAACTGCGCCGTCCATAATCCCGGCGGATGCCGGATACAGGTGTCAGTGGGAAGCCGTGACACAGCGTGTACTTTTTCTGTGGCAGACAACGGATACGGAATAAGCGAACCGCGATTAACCGCCTTGAACAGTGATAAAGATATTGGCAGCACACAAAAACAGGCAGGAGAAACCGAGCATGGCCTGGGCCTTAAAATCGCGCGGCAGATTGTAAAAGTACATCAGGGAAAAATCCGATTCTCGAATACAGTTCCGCACGGCTTAACTGTGGAAATTATTGTGCCTGTGGAAACATATTAGCTTATGGCGGATAATGTTCTAAAAGCTGGATTTTCAATATTCTAAAATGGTAACAGACATACAGTGGTCGGGAAGCATAAAACATGCCTGCATGTTTTTGCGATCGGACATCTGTATGAGCTGAACTTTTCATCTTTTTCGGAAGGGATATGTACAGGACTATAATCATGGTGCGCCAGACTCCTTGCGATCAGTGCGGCATCGCGTTTATCCGTTTTGATCTTTTTCTTTCCGGCTGGCTACGGTATTGTTGTCGGGGCGAGAATAATACATTTTACGTTATGGCCCATGAGATCGTGGTATAGGGTGTAGCCAAGGCATCCCGTCTCGTAACCGCAAATAAACAAAACATCATCGCCATAGTGGAAGCGCATAGCTTCCAGATAATTCAGGATTTTGCTGTAATGAAGCTCCATTTTTTGGAGGTACTCAGCCTGCTCTTTTTCATTTGTGTAACAGCAGAGTGAAAAACTTTTCTTGTGTACATCCATTCCTACGTAAACTGTGTTATAATTCATTTGATGACCTCCATTTGTATGCGGTAATTCCTGTTGCTATTTCTTTTTCCGATTTATAGTATACAGGTAAATCCACGAATCTACAAATCGGAGGTCATTACATATTGTCTGATACCTAAAATGAAGAATAATTCTGCAGCTTATTGTCATCCGGGGAAATTTATTATATAATGTGCAAAAATGCTGAGTGATCGCATGATCCGCCCGCTCCTTCCAGACAGGCAGTATGATCCGCGGATTTAGATGTAAAGAAACTCAGACGGTGAAGAAAAACAGACAACAGAAAGGCAGAAACCATGCGTTTTATTAACGAGCTACATGAAGGCGACAGAATTAACGGGATATATTTGTGTAAACAGAAGCAGTCGGCGGTGACGAAAAACGGAAAGCCCTACGACAGCATTATACTTCAGGATAAGACAGGTACACTTGACGGCAAGATCTGGGATCCGAATTCTCTGGGGATCGACGAATTCGACGCGCTGGATTACATAGAGATCATGGGGGATGTGACCAGCTTTGCGGGAGCTATGCAGGTAAATATCAAAAGAGTGCGGAAAGCAGGCGAGGGAGAGTACGATCCGGCGGATTATCTTCCGGTCAGTGAAAACAGTACGGACGATATGTACCGCCAGCTTCTTTCTATGATCGGCACCATAAAAAATTCTTATTTATCCGCCCTGCTGAAAAAGCTGTTTGTGGAGGATGGGAAATTTCTGAAATCCTTCCAGGAACATTCGGCCGCAAAAACAGTTCACCATGGATTTATCGGAGGACTGATGGAGCACACGCTGAGTGTCGCGAGGCTCTGCGACTATATGGCGGGCGCTTATCCCCTGCTGAAAAGGGATCTTCTGCTCACGGCCGCCCTGCTCCATGATGTAGGAAAGACAAGGGAGCTTTCCTCCTTTCCGTTAAACGACTATACTGATGAAGGCCAGCTTCTGGGGCATATTGTGATCGGAGCCCAGATGATTCATGATCTGGCGAAAGAGATACCGGATTTTCCGGAGACGCTGGAAAATCAGCTTGTTCACTGTATTCTGGCGCATCACGGAGAGCTGGAATTCGGTTCTCCAAAGAAGCCTGCCCTTGCGGAGGCGGTGGCTCTGAACCTTGCGGATAATACGGATGCGCGCATGGAGACACTGACGGAGATTTTTGCCGCGGATAAAGGAAAAAAAGAATGGCTTGGATACAACAGACTTTTTGAATCGAATCTGAGAAGAACAGGAGACGTGTAAGGTTCATGGAATATCGCAAAAACGATATGATCACAGTGGAAATCGTGGACTGCGGAACAGACGGTGAAGGCATCGGCAAGGCTGATGGCTTCACTGTTTTTGTAAAAGACGCAGTGATCGGGGACGTGGTTTCCGCAAAGATCATGAAGGCAAAGAAAAATTATGGATATGCCCGGCTGACGGAAGTTCTGAAGCCCTCCCCCTACCGGGTGAAGCCGGTGTGCCCTTCCGCCCGCCAGTGCGGCGGCTGCCAGCTCCAGGCTCTTTCCTATGAGCAGCAGCTTGTTTTTAAGGAAAAAAAGCTGAGGGGGAATCTGGAGCGCATCGGAGGATTTAAAGATATCCCCATGGAACCCATCATGGGAATGGAGGAACCCTGGCATTACCGCAATAAGGCTCAGTTTCCGGTAGGAAGAAATAAAGAGGGCAGACTGATCACAGGATTTTATGCCGGCCGCACCCATGTGATCATTGAGAACAGAGATTGTGCCTTAGGCGTACCACAGAATAAGGAGATTTTAGACAGAGTATTGGCTCATATGGAAAGATTTCATATTGAACCTTACAATGAAACCACAGGACAGGGGCTTGTCCGGCATATTTTTATCCGCTGCGGATTTTATACAGGTGAGCTGATGGTTTGTCTGGTTATTAACGGAGCGTCTGTTCCCGGACAGAAAGAGCTGACGGCTTCTCTTAAAGAGATTCCCGGCATGACCAGCATCTGTCTGAATATCAACCGGAAAAGAAGCAACGTTATTCTGGGCGATCAGGTGAAGATTCTGTGGGGGCAGGGATATATTACGGATAAGATCGGGGAGGTGGCTTATCAGATATCGCCGCTTTCCTTCTTCCAGGTAAATCCCCGACAGACGGTAAAGCTTTATGCGAAAGCGCTGGAATATGCGGATCTGCACGGAACGGAAACGGTCTGGGATCTTTACTGCGGTATCGGAACAATTTCTCTGTTTCTGGCACAGAAGGCGAAATTTGTCAGAGGCGTGGAAATTGTCCCTGAGGCCATAGAAGACGCAAGAAGAAATGCCCGGCTGAACGACATTCAGAACGCGGAATTTTATGTGGGAAAGGCCGAGGAGGTGCTGCCGGAGTATTATGCCCGATACGAGCAGGAGCACGGCGCGAAAGCCCATGCAGACGTGATCGTGGTGGACCCGCCCCGGAAGGGCTGCGACGAAGCCCTCCTTGACACCATCGTCAAAATGCAGCCGGAGAGGGTGGTCTATGTAAGCTGCGATTCCGCAACCCTGGCAAGAGACCTGCGGTACCTCTGCGACCGGGGGTATGGACTGACGAAGGTCTGCGGAGCAGATATGTTCCCGCAGGGGGTGCATGTTGAAAGTGTCGTGTTGATGTCAAAAGTCAAGAAGTAAATGTAAGAAAAAGGCTTGAAAACAAGGGATTTTCAAAAATGAGGTGCAATTTTTGACTGCATCAAGTTGGCGAAAATCCTTGTGAAATCAATGCGTGGGAACATATCCATCGGAAGAGTTGAGTTGACGGAATAGATATTGGATATGTTGTGTAGACAGGATGGATATTTAATATGTTGAGTTGACAGTATGGTTGAATTGGCTAATTACTATATGCTATTATTGGCTTATAGTGATTAGGCGGCAGATGGGCGGATGATAAAATATGCAGGAAAACTCAAAAATACATTTCATACCTCCGGTACCGAAAAGAGAACAACGTGTCGGGATTTATTGCCGTGTCAGTACAAACAGTATGGAGCAATTACAAAGCTTGACTGTTCAAGTATCTCATTTGACAAGATTGATAGCTGCCATGCCACAATGGGTGTTGGCAGATGTTTATATGGACATTGCTACCAGCAAGACGGGTTCAGCAAGGAAAGAATTCAATCGTTTGCTGAAAGATTGTAATTTGAGAAAGATTGAGATAGTAATTACGAAAAATATCAGCAGATTCGGAAGGGATACTGTAGAGATTTTGGATGCATTGAATCAGTTAAGAGCATTAGGTGTTCGTGTAATATTTGAACAGGAAGAACTGGATACTGCGAATACAGATAGCGACTTAATGATTTCGATTATTGAATCTCTTGCACAGGCTGAAAATGAATCAAGAAGCGACAACATCAGATGGGGAATTAAGCAAAAAGCGGCATCTGGAACATCAAAACTTTACGATAGAAAATGTTATGGCTATAAGCATGATAAGGAAGGCCATCTGATTATTGATGAAGAAACAGCTAAAAATGTTAAGCTGATATTTGATTTGTATCTCAGTGGTCAAAGTGTTATAGGCATTATTAAGGAACTTGAAAAACGAAAAATTCTTTCGCCTACCGGAAAAGAGAAATGGTGTAAGAGAACGATTGATGTAATGCTTAGCAATGAGAAGTATACGGGTGATGTCCGGCTTCTGAAATTTGGTAAGGGTGAGGTTCAATATTTGTCTTCGGATAATAATCCTGCGATAATTTCCAAAGAAGTATTTGAGGCTGTGCAGGTGGAAAAAGCACATAGGAGCAACGTGGTAAGAAGTGGTAATGGTACACAGAGGAAAAGCAAAAAATATAGTTCTAAGCGAAAATAGGTACTCTTGGGAAACGTAGCTTGTAAACACTAGGCATGAATTAAGTAATAAAGAAATCGGAAAGGGGTGGATTTCATGGATATTGAGAATTTAAACTTAAAAAGATGTCTTGTTCTACAGTCATTCGCACCGCTATTTTTGCTATTATTTATGAAGCATTTGGACATAAGTTTATATTTGAAATTGGTTCATAGATTTTGGGAAGTTCTGGTTAACACAGGAATAAGTGCGTTTAGTGTTGCAGTAAATCACGTCTCTTTTGGAAGTTTTATTATTTCAATTATCAGTACTATTTGGTTAATAATTACGATTGTAATTGCGTTGGGATTCAATGGAATGCAAAAGGCAGGTTTTAAATCAGCAGGAGAGCAAATTATAATAAAGGATTCGCCTAATGATAGTGGGGCAACCTTTTTAGTAACATATGTTTTGCCTCTTTTAACAGATGATGTAGAGTCTGTTAGAGGGCTGATTGTGTTTTTAACGATGCTTATAATGGTTGTTCTTTTATTAACAAGATCTAATACTTTTTACCAAAACCCAGTACTTTCTGCAATGAAGTATAGAACGTTTTCGTTTAAGTTTCTAAACCCCTCAAATGATATTGCATATCCAGAAAGAACATATATCGGGATTACATATAAAACGTCAATAGCAGAGGAAGCTGTAATAAAGCGCAAATATATCTCGGATGGAGTTTTTGTTGTTTATAATGACTAGAAAATGAAATTCAAAGGAGAAAGAAAATATGCCAGAAGCAAATTTAAATGAGGAACAAATTAGAACAAAAATAAAAGAGTATTGTGATAATTCAACACGTTGTGGATTAGAAGCTTTTCTTGTAAAAAAAGATTCTCCAAAGTTAAGAAGAATATCGTTTTCTGAGGAAGTGAATGAGCAAGGAAAGAATTTTAGAACGATACTTAAAGAGATGTTTTTGGAAATTCTTCAGGAAAAATTTTTAGCGCAGGAATGTGAATATGCAGATGGACGTATGTTAGCAGATAATCAGCACAAGTATTTGTTTTTTGAACAAGGAGACAATTTTCAACCGTTTACATATTTATCTGATCCAAATGAAATTGATAAATTTGTAGATGACGATTTACTTGATAGTTCTGGTCTTATTTTCTGCCTCAGAAAAGGGACAGAAGAGATTTGGCTATACCAACATCTTTGGAGTATTATGGTTCCTAATAAAAAGAAGACTAGTCCCATGGCTCGGCTTATGCGATTTGAAAATCAGATTGTGTTTGCTGAACAACGTGAAAGTTTGCTGACAATAGCAAGGAAAATTGATATTTTAATAATGGATAATTATCTGATTACCAATAATACTTCACTTTTACAAAAGCATTTTGGATTTCAGGATTATATTTATCATTCTGCACAGCAGACGATTCAATGTATAATACAAAAAAACATTATTGAGAATACGGAGAAATTGACAGAATATATTAGCAGAGGAAAATCAAAGTATGCAAAAAAGATGATGCGTATTGGATCTTCAAAAGTGTTTGATTTAACGCAAGAGCAACTAATGAATAAAGTCAATACATTGCCGCGGTGGCAGGGCAAATTCAATTTTAATCAAGATTCGCATCAAATCGTACTAAATACTTACAAAGAAGTGGAAAGCTTAATTGATTTATTTGATGAAAGATACACTCGTTCTGATGTGACTGATACTGAATACGATACTGATGTGAAAACAGTAGCCCAGCCGATGGAACAAAATTAGGAGAAAAAATGAATGCGAATGTTATAAATAATAATGAATCTATTTTAGAACCGCTAATTGAAAATGCAATTTTAAATGCTGTGAAATGGATTGAAATTAGATGTAGACCGCAGGAGCCAGATTACATGCTTGCTTTATCAACTCAATTCATAAAAGAATTTTTTAATATATTGGTAGCGGTTTTTCCTAGCTATGATTTCTCAGTTTCTAGTGTATATTGCCATCAAAAACCGATAGTAGATATTGGTTTAGATAAAAAGCCTGAGTTGGGGGATATTTTATTTGTTTATGCGGAGAGGAGAAAAAATAGCGAAAGGATACTGAATGCGCTATTGCTTCAAGCTAAAGTATCGAATTATCCTTTGTTAAGAATACATCAAAGCGAGAAACACCAGTTAGAGTTATATAGAAGGTGGCCTGAATTCACATATTATCGAGCAGGATTTTTAAACGGTAAGAAAAGAAACGTTTTGCCTAAAACAATCAATGATGGGGCGCAATATTTGTTAATTGACAGCAATCCATTAACGAATGGAATTTACCTTGGAAAAGGTATGTTTCCCATGGGATGTGCTGTGCCGGATGATGATTTATGTATTAATAATAGTTTATCTAGAGAACTTATTAATTTATTGAAGTTTAAATCGGGGCGTACAATTGATAGTAATCCGTATTCAACAGAAGATGGATGGTCAAAAGTGATATGGGATTTGTTAAGAATAGCAGCTTTTAAATATTCTAAGAGAAAAAATGCTCAAGTGAGATCATTTCCAAGAAGTAGCGAATATAATCATTTTCATACAGAAAATATGGGTACTAGAACACTTCTGGATGAGGCTCTGGGTAATTATGCGGACATAATGGATATGGGAGAAGAAAATAGTGGCGTATCAGTAGTGTTGGTTGAAAGCATGTCAAAAAGAGAGCAAGAGTAAATAACGCTTCTATCAGCATGATAGTGCTTTGGTTGTTTCGTAATCAATTAAATGCTTTGTTATGAAGAATAGCCTAATCAAAAAGTAGCAGTTGTTAAGATGATAGGATTGAGAGATACTGTGAAATCGGACGATTTTAAGTGGTTGATTGATTTTGCGGAATAGCCTAACTATTACATGTTGAGTGCGTAGTATTGATGTCAAGGGTGGAGAAATGGGAGTATACAAAACACTGATAAATAAAGGGTTTTCTAGGTTGAAAGATTTTCTGCCTAATGTCTGGCAGTGCCTTTTAATCTTGAAAATCCTTATTTTTGTTTATGAGGAAATAGGTCAACTGTGAAAAATGTGTGTAGGGTTGAGTTGACAGGTTAGATTTTTTATTGGGGTTGAGGAGATAGGATAGATGTATAAAAAACAGGCTTAGAGGGTAAAGTCTGTATTTTGACTTTTACATATAAATATTTGAGAAATCAAAATAACTATTGAAAAGTCGAAAGTAGTGTGATATAATTAATAATCGTATGACTTTACCATGTAAACGAGAGGTGCAAAATGGGAGTTAACTATAAAAAACTCTGGAAGAGACTGATAGATGAAGAGTTATGTGTATCGGATTTGCATCTTGCCACTGGCATTGCCCCTAGTACATTTTCCAAGATGCGTAAAAATGAATACGTCTCTCTTGATGTACTGGTGCGTATTTGTAATGAGTTAAATTGCCAGTTGAGTGAGATTGTTGAGGTTGAGCTCGACAATCGGTCATAAGTACAACAACAAAATTTAAAGCAGAGGAAATGAGTTATGGCTGATTCTATATTATATAATGAAGACTGTATACGTTCTATGAAGCGTCTCGCTAATGGTTCTATAGACCTTATATTAACTGATCCACCATATAACTTAGGTAATTTTATGAAAGGTAGAGATACAAACCTAAAAAAGATGCGTGATAACTTTTTTGGTGATGCTGGTTGGGACGATTTAAGTTTTGAGGATTGGGAAAAATCAATGGATAACTTTTTCGAAGAATCCGTTCGAGTGCTTAAAAAGGGTGGAGCTATGATTGTATTCATGGCTATTATTAAGGTAGAGAGTATTATTAAAATAGCAGAACGACATGGACTATATTATAAGACTACTGGTATTTGGCATAAATTAAATCCTATGCCACGTAACATGAATCTACATTTTGTTAATTCGACTGA
>DXEG01000016.1 GCA_019115125.1 Candidatus Blautia faecipullorum | reverse complement strand
CAAAAGGTCTATTAAAGTATGCCATTTTTCCGAAATGGAATAAGTAACAAAAACATTTCCGTGAAAAAATGGCGAAAAGATGCTGCCGCATCTATGATTTTTTAATCATTGATGCGACAGCCCCTTTTCTTTATTTTTTAATTTGTCCGTAGTAAGCGTTAGCTCCGTGTTTTCTGTAGTAATGCTTATCCTGAAGCTCCTGAGGAGCGGGCATTACCTGCGGATTGATAGTCTCGCAGCGGCAGGCCATCTTCGCTACTTCCTCAAGCACAACCGCGTTGTGGACCGCTTCATGAGCGTCCTTGCCCCAGGTGAAGGGACCGTGGTTTTTGCAGAGCACTGCCGGAACAGCCTCATAATCCTTGTCCTTGAAATAATCCGCGATCAGAATACCTGTGTTTTTCTCATAAGCCTCGTCGATCTCTTCTTTTGTCAGATTGCGTACACAGGGAACCTCGCCGTAAATATAATCCGCGTGTGTGGTGCCGTAGCAGGGAATTCCTCTTCCTGCCTGCGCCCAGCTTGTGGCCCAGGAAGAATGAGTATGTACGATTCCTCCGATATTGGGGAACGCGTTGTAAAGAACTACATGAGTAGCCGTATCGGAGGAAGGATTGTACTCGCCCTCCACCTTATTGCCCTGAAGATCCACAACTACCATATCCTCCGGCTTCAGGCTGTCATATTCCACACCGCTGGGTTTGATCACAAAGAGGCCTTTCTCTCTGTCAATACCGCTTACATTTCCCCAGGTAAATGTTACAAGACCATATTTCGGCAGATCCATATTGGCTTTGTAAACTTCTTCTTTTAATTTCTCAAGCATTGTTTTTCTCCTTTACAAATGATTTTCGGATGCTCCTGTATTTTATTATATACTTGTTTGCCCCGAAAGCCAAGTTGTATCTGGCTTTACTTCTGCGCGTCCAGTATAGGGCGCATCATCCCCACCGCGAAATCCAGATCCTCTTTCCACCTGGGATTGCCTGTATACCAGAACTCTGTCACATAGCGGCGCACTCCGGCCTTCCAGGTCTCCGCAATCACTGCCGGAAAGTCCACATGGCCTGTTCCGAAGGGAACCTCCCGGAACACTCCCGGAACCGTCTCCTTCAGATGTACGGCGTCCAGATGGCCGATACCGGTGCGGATATCCTCAAGTACGTCCGTTCCGTAGGTTTTTGCGGCGTTGGTGATATTTCCCATATCCGGGTAAACGCCCAGATACGGAGAGTTGATACGGTTTACATACCTCATGGCTTTTCCCACCGTATTCATAAATTCCGTTTCCATAGTCTCGAAGCCCAGGATGATGCCTTTTTTTGCCGCCATGCGCTCACACTTCGCGAGATTCTCCCCGAAACGCTCCACCGTCTCGGGAGTGGATTCCTCATAATACACATCATATCCCGCGAGCTGAATAATACGGATCCCCAGATCGTCCGCGAGCTGAATGGCTTTTTCCATGATCTCCATTCCTCTGGCGCAGACCTTTGGATCACTGCTGCCGATCGGATATTTCCGATGGCCGCTCAGACACATGGTGCGGATGGGAAGGCCTGTCTCATACATCGTATTTACAAGCTCCCCGCGCTCTTCTGCTGTCCATTCCAGACGGGCAAGCTTCGCGTCTGTCTCGTCAATGCTGATCTCTACAAAGTCATAGCCCGCCGCTTTTGCCGTCTCAAGCTTTTCCTTCCAGGTCAGCTCGGAAGGCATCGCTTTTTCATATAAACCTAAGGTATATGCTCTCATAGGAATCTCCTGTCTGTCAGGAAATCAGCGGGATCTCATATCCCCAGGACTGACGGATGCCGTCCATGATCTCCATAACCTTGATCGTCTCAGAGTGAGGAGCTTCCGGGCACTCGATCTCGCCGTTTTCGATAGCTCTCATGCAGGCAAGAACTTCATATTCATATCCTGTGATCTGCTGAGGCGGAATGTAGGAAGCAATCTCCTCGTACTGATCGTTGAATACTGTGATTTTTTCAGGATTGTTGATATTGGTAATTTCAATATATCCCTTGGTTCCGAAAATTGCCGCGGAACGGTTCTGAGCGGCATAAACGTTGGACTGCATAGTCGCCATTTTGCTGTCGTCAAAAATCATGGTGATATTGTCGCACATATCCACGCCATTGCGGAAAACAGCGGAGGTTTTGATATCGGTAATGTTGTCGCCGAAGATCATCCGCGCAAAATGAACCAGATATACGCCGCAGTCCAGAAGTGCGCCGCCTGCGAAATTCACATCCCAGATTCTCGGAACAGCGCTCAGTTCATAACCCAGGTTTGCCGTAAGAGAGGTAACCTCTCCGATCACGCCGCTGGCAATGATATCGTCGATCATCTTTCTGGACGGCATATATCTTGTCCAGATCGCCTCCTGCAGAAGAAGCTTCTTCTCTTCCGCCAGCGCAAGGATCTCCTTTGCCTGAGAAGCGCTTACTGTGAAGGATTTTTCGCAAAGTACATTTTTACCGCCTTCCAGACAGATCTTTGTAAATTTGTAGTGAAGGGAATGAGGCAGGGCGATATAAACCAGGTCTACCTGATCATCCGCGAGGATATCGTCTACGGAGCCGCAGATCTTTGTGTATCCGTATTTCTCCCCTACTTCCTTCGCCTTCTCAATGTTTACATCCGCGATGATATAAGGTTCTACATTTTCCATCTGGGAAATGGTGTTTGACATTTTGTGTGCGATGGCTCCAGCGCCTAAAATTGCCATTTTAAACATAATATTTACCTCTTTTTCTAATTAATTCTTAAAGTGCTCCCACGCTTTGCTCAGACCGTCGATCACCGCGCGGTAGGTGGCGTACTTCTCTTCGTAAACCGCCTTATATTCCGGGCGGGGATTTACCGTCTTGGTAATATGCACGGTTCTGCTTATCGCCTCCTGGTAATCCTTGTAGATTCCGGCCGCGATTCCCGCCGCCATAGCCGCTCCCTGAGCGCCCAGCTCTTTGTCGCCTACAACATCAATGGGGATCTGAAGAGCGTCTGCAAAAATCTGTACCCATACGTCTGAGTTCGCCGCGCCTCCGGAAAGCCGGATGCTCCTGGGTACTTCCCTGTTTCTGAGCAGCTTCTTTACATGAGTCACATGTGAAAATACAATGCCCTCATATACTGCGCGAAGCATATGCTTTTTGTTGTGGTAAGCCGTCAGACCCACAAAGGTTCCCTTTGCCAGAGCGTCCTCATTGGATCCGTTCAAAAACGGCAGAAAGATCACGTTGCTGTCCTGCGGCTCAATAGAAGCCACCCATTCGTTTGTTATATCGTATACGGAACCGCCCTTTGCCTTGGCTTCTTCCTTTTCATAGTTCATCAGATTACGGATGAACCACTCCATATTGCCGGCTGACGTAGGGCTGCTTTCCTCGATGAGGAAATATCCCGGCATACAGAACATGGAATTCAGAGCCACCGTCCCGTTGGTAACCGGTGTTTTTCTGATGAACTCATTAATACTCCAGGTTCCGGCGATCATACACATCTGTTCTTCATCGGAAAGACCGGAAGCGATCCCGCAGGCGTTTACGTCAAACATACCCGCCGCCACCGGAGTTCCCTCCGGAATCAGAGTTTTATCACTTGCCTCTTTTGTTACATGGCCGCAGATCTCTGCGGAATATTTCAGAGGCGGAAGCTTTTCATAGCAGTCCTCAAGACCGTAAAGAGCCATCAGCTCCTTATCATGCTGCCTGGTAACCATGTTTACCAGATTTCCGCCGGAGCAGTCTGTATATTCACTGTAGGCTTCTCCGGTAAGCCTGTAGCGGATATAATCCTTAACCGCAAAGATGTATTTCGTGTTCTTGAGAACCTCAGGCTGGTTGTCTCTGAACCACGCCAGAAGACTTACCGGCTGAACGGCAAGTATTTCCTGGAAGGTTTTCTCATAAACCTTCTTATTGGTTCCGTCCTTGTACCACTGCTCCACCTGCGCCCAGGCTCTTGTGTCGGTAGACATAATTCCGTTGTAGGATGGTTTTCCGTCGTGGCCGATCATATAAAGACCTTTTCCCGCGCCGGAGAAAGAAACTCCCGCAATGTCCTTGGGATCGATCCCGCTTTTCTCAACTGCCTGTCTTACCGCCTGCGCGTTTACCTCCCACAGCTCGTCCAGATCCTTTTCTGTGTATCCCGGTTTTGGCGTCAGCGTCACTGTAGGCACGCTGGCTACAGAAATCTGATTCCCGTCCACATCAAAGATCGCCGCCTTGGAGAAGGTTCCTCCATTATCAATTCCCAGTAAATATTTCATGTTCCACTCCTTTTGTTTCCTATGTTCAAGAAACAATCAGCCCGGAATTATAAAAGGGAGGAATATTCCGGGCCGGTTGAATCTAAGCCTCAGAACTGATTATTCAGCAACTTCCTGGGGAACTCCAGGGCAGTTCGGTCCAAAGTGCTTCAGTACAACAAGGGGCTCTACCGGGCTGGTGTTCGTGATAACAACGCCTTCTGTAGCGGCCTTCTCGGAAACAAAGAACTCATCCGTACTCTGCTGTCCGAAACGGAGCAGCGTCGGAGCTTCCGCCTCGTATACGCCGAATTTTCCATGGCCCTGAACAAAGATACATCCATAAGCGGCGCCGTCCTTGATGGTTACAGACTGTCCCGGATAAACGGTCAGTTCTTTTGCGGCGATGCAGGGATTCGCGTAGGTGATCCATTTCTGTACATACTGATCGGTTTCTGTTTCCACGATCGGTCTGCGGAAATAGTGTTTCCTGTAATGTGGATCCACATTCTTCTCCCAGTCAAGAAGCTTGAATACATCCTCTACATCCTTGCTGCCTTCCGGAAGCTCTTCATCCAGCATCTCCGGAGGATAAACCTCGCCGGATACGATGTTTTCATAAACGGAGTTAACGTCAGAATTCCACTGGGGCTCATAGGTCAGAACAGAGGCCGGAGCATGGATCACGCCTGCGGGAGTATACCATCCTGTTCCCAGCTCTACGCGGTATGCTCTGGAAAGCTCTGTAATTCTTGTATCGTCGTCCGCGAAATGACGGATTCTCTCTTTGATCTCCTCCGGATCTACGTCAGGATCAAATCCAAAATATGTATAGTTGGCTTCGCCGAAATAGTTGTTAAGCTGCTTCGGGAAATAGTAGTTTTCCGGTTTGCCCAGCTTGCCTACTCTCGCGGCGTCCTCAAAGGTCAGATGAAGATGATGGAACAGCGGATTTTCATTGTCAAAGAATTTTGAATACATGGGCCATCCGTTGTATTTCTCCATCAGCTCTTTTCCTACCAGCTCTTCGCCCAGCACCTTAACCGCTGTTCTCAGAGAGAATTTTTCGTCGCTGTTGTAATCCACGCAGACATAAGCCATACCTTCGTCCGCTTTCGCGGTCTCGCCGTTCTGAGCCGCGATGGTGGAAGCGAACCAGCGCTCTGTGATGGAGCCCCTTGCCATTCCAAACGCAAAATAATCATCTGGATGAAGTTTCAGTCTGTGTCCCGCTTTTCCGAATCTTCTCGGTACAAACGCCGGGAACAGACGGAAAACTCCTTCTCCCTTCTCAAATGTAGAGCGGATCACGCTTTCGTCTTCCGTAGCGTTCTGCACTACAAGATTTCCGGTTTTCTTTGCCTCGGCAAGCTTTGCGTCCAGGGCTTCGCCCGCCTTGATGGTCAATTCTTTTTCTGTCATGTCAAATTCCTCCTGCTATCTGTTGCTCTATAATTCTTACTAGTATTCGTATTCAAGTTTATTTCCTTTCGGATACCCGGATTCCGCTTCGCTTCTTCCGGCTGAACAAATAAAAGTTACTTCGCAACTTTTATGTCCTTTCGGATACCCGGAATCCGCTCTGCTTCTTCCGGCTGAACAAATAAAAGTTACTTCGTAACTTTTATTTGTTCATACTCTTCTCTTCCTCTGAGAATACGGAAGGTAAGACGATATTCCCTGCTTTCTCCCGGCTCCAGATATTTCATGGATCCGTTCCTCACCGCGTCCTCAATTCCGTCGATAGTGGAATTCCCAGGCTCCAGACCCATTACATAATCGCCTGCGCCCATCATTTTCCACTGCACAAAATGATCCAGCGTACTTAAATCCACCTCTATGGCGATTCCCAGCTCCAGCTCCGGATTGTAGACGGCTACAGAAGAGCAGTTGTTTTCATCCGGTTTCAGCTTATGGTAATAACACATCTCCTCATAATCCGGATCCGCCTCCTGAACCTTCATCCATGTGTCCAGTCCTTCCTGGGCGTGAGCGTTCCGGGGCTTTGTTTCCAGAGCCGGGATATAGATCTCGCTGTCCGGAGTCAGCACCGGATACCCGATGTTACAGTGATAAAGGATCATCTGACGGGCCTTTTTATATCCCTCGTTGGTCACCTTGTCATGAAGAGTAAATTTCCGCTCTTTATAGGAACACCTGATTTCTCTTTCCAGAGACATTTTGTCCCCGAAGATCACTGCGTCGCGGACCGTGCCCCTGATCACCGCGCAGGGCGCGCCGTCGTTCTCTTCCATACGGCAGCTCACATCCTCCGCCGGAGTATGGGAAAGATTTCCGTGAAGACCGTAGGATGTTCCCTCATATTCGCAGGGCGCTCCGGCTACCTTCAGCCCGCAGGTGGTAAGAAAGCCCGCTGTGAAGCTTTTCAGGAAGCCCAGCTCCTTATCGTCAAAATACTCCGGGGCCACGATTCCGCACGGAGAAATAAAGCCTACGTTTTCCCCGCAGAAATCCAGGTACGGAATATCCATTCCGCGGCTTACATTTACGTCAAAATGCATTCCTGACCGGTTCTGTACATCGATCATCTCGACGCCGTCCGCCCTGCCCTCCTGCATTTTGATCCGTTTTACCTTCATCAGCTGATCTCTGTGGCCCACATACTTTTTTTCTTCCTGATATTTCATAGAGTATCAGCAGACTCCTTTCTGCAGAATAATATTTCCATAACGCGACTCATCGCCTGTCTGTACGATCACATAGGCTTCCTCAGCCACCTTATAAAACGGAAGTCTGTCAATAAATTCAAAATCATGGAAAGCGTCGTCTTTATCGTACTTGTTCAGAAGCTCTCTGTAGGTATCCCAGATTTCCGGAACCGGCTCTGTGGGAAGGTTTCTCATCAGCCGCACAGGATTCTCAATAAAGTTGTCCAGCGGAAACAGCTTCAGTACAGCTTCAAGAAGCTCGGGGATCATGATCCCGTCCATACGGATCATTTTCTTCGCGTGTGCCGTTCCCGGAAAATTGGCGTCAGCAATGATCAGTACGTCGGAATGTCCCATCTCCATCATGGTCTTCACCAGTTCAGGGGGAAGGATTTTCGGTATATTTCTAAGCATAGTCTCATTCCTTTCTGCAGGTTTCCGGCAATGCCGCCGGTGATAAAACCAAAAGGCACCGCAGCAAAGTCCTTTCCAATGTATTTCTTTGCCAGCGGTGCCTTGCTCATATCAATCAGATTTTATGATCGTTCTGTTTTATTCTGCTGCTTCCTCAGTAGCTTCCTCTTCTGCTGCCTCTTCAGTTGCCGCGTCTTCTTCTGCCGCTGCGTCTTCTTCTGCCGCTGCGTCTTCTTCTGCTGCTGCGTCTTCCTCTGCTGCCGCGTCATCTGTAGCTGCTGTGTCGTCTAATGCTGCCAGTGCCTCTACGCCGCCTTCCAGATATGTGTCAACACTGTCTGCATCGATTGTACGGAACGGGATTCTTGTATCCTTCTCATAATCTTCACCCTTTACGATCTGAAGAGCAACGTCCACACCGGTAGCTCCCTGTCCTTCGGAGTCCTGAAGAATACTTACGCCATATGTGCCGTCTTTTACTGCCTGAACAGCGTCCTCAAGTCCGTCTACACCGCCGATGATGATATCGTCACGGCCTGCTGCCTGTGCTGCGGAAAGTGCGCCCATACCCATATCGTCGTTCTCGCAGATGATCGCTTTCAGCTCGTCGCCATATGTGGTGATCCAGTCCTCTGCAAGAGCCATAGCCTCGTCTCTCTTCCAGTTTGCTGTCTGAGTTGCCACTACGTCAAAGTAATCAAGAAGTCCTACTGCCTCAAAACCTGCCATACGTCCAACCTGTCCGGACTGACCCATCGGTCCTTCGATGATCGCTACCTTGTCGCCTTCCTTCAGGCCTGATTTCTCAAGGAACCATGTTCCCAGAAGCTCTCCGGATTCCTGGTCTGTGCAGCCTACAAATGCTGTGTAGTTGGTATCAGCGATGTCGCCGTTGTCAACAACGATGGGGATGCCGGCGTCGTTAGCCATTCCTACAACAGGAGCGCTTCCTTCCACACTCTGCGGGATAACAACCAGCGCGTCCACGCCTGCTGCCAGAAGAGTCTCGCAGTCGCTGATCTGCTTATTTACGTCTCCGCCTGCGTCATACATCAGAAGCTCTACGCCCAGCTCCTCTGCTCTTGCTTCAGCAGCGTCAGCGATAGCAGCTACGAATGTATCGGAGTTATCTTTGGAAGAAAATCCGATCTTAATTTCGGAATTCTCCTTTGCCGCTACGTTTACAGCGCCCAGGGATGCAACCATTGATACTGCCAGTAAACTACCGATAATCTGTTTTTTCATTCTTTGTTCCTCCTTAAAAATGAGTTTTTATTTTTTAATATCTCTGTGATATTAAATTTCACCTTTATTCACTTTTCTTATTTTTCTTAAAAAGCTCAATTACTCTTTCTTTCCTTTTGTTCTCATATCCAGGAATACCGCGATGATGATCAGTAAGCCTTTGACAATCTGCTGATAGAAGGAGTTGATGTTCATCAGGTTCATGGAGTTCTGCAGAAGTCCAAGGATAACGAAACCGATAATTGTTCCGGTCAGGGAACCGATACCGCCGTTCATACTTGTACCGCCGATAGCTGTCGCCGCGATAGCGTCCATCTCGTAGGATTCACCTGCTGTCGGCTGTCCGGAGCTGATACGGGCTGCAAGGATCAGGCCTACCATCCATGCGCAGATGGAGGAGAACACATACACCATGGTCTGAATTCTCTGGGTCCGCACACCGGAGAGCTTCGCCGCGCTCATATTACCGCCGATAGCGAATACATAGCGTCCGAATGTGGTCATTGTCAGGATCACCAGACCGATGATGCAGAAGATCACCAGAAGGATGATCGGTACCGGAATACCAAGGAAGGATCCCTGTCCGATGGTTTTAAAAGCCGGATCAGAAATTGTATACGGTTTACCATTGGAATAAACCTGAGCAAAACCTCTTCCGATCGTCATAGTGGAAAGTGTCGCGATAAACGGCTGGAAGCCTATGTACGCGATCAGCCATCCGTTGATGATACCGCAGATCATAGAGATCACAAGGGCTGCAAGGCACGCCAGAAACCAGTTAGTGCCGTTCTGGAGCAGGGAGCCAACGATAACACCGGTAATGGCGACTACAGAACCTACGGAAAGGTCGATGCCGCCGGTCAGAATAACAAAGGTCATACCTACCGCCAGGATACCGTTAATGGAAATCTGTCTCAGAATATTGATGATATTCTGGCTTGTCAGGAATACATCTGACGTAATGCTCATAAAAATAATGATTATAAGGGCCACAAACACAAGGCCGAACTGCCTCAGGATCTTGCCCATGTCTTTTTTCTGTGCCATTTCATTCTCCTCCAAACGCTAGATTCATGATTGTCTGCTGGGACTGTGCTTCCTCGCCAACCAGCTCGCCTCTCACCTTGCCTCCGGCCATAACGACCACTCTGTCGCTCATACCGATCAGCTCCGGCATTTCTGACGAGATCATAATGATCGCGATTCCCTGCTTCGCAAGGTCGATCATGATGTTATAGATAGCCGCTTTCGCGCCTACGTCGATACCTCTGGTCGGCTCGTCCATGATCAGAACCTTCGGTTCGGACAGCAGGCATTTCGCAAGTACCACCTTCTGCTGATTACCTCCGGAAAGACTGGACACAAGGTCTCCGATACCGTTCATTTTCGTAGCCATCTTCTGTGTATAGTCATTTGCAAGCCGGCTTTCTTTTACCTTATTAATAAAGCTTCCCGTTGACATCTTGTCGAAATTCTGGATGGAAACATTTTCTTTAATGCTCCTGCAGAGAACCAGACCAAGCTGCTTTCTGTCCTCAGACGCCATAATGATATGATTTCTGATGGCATCCTTAGGATGCTTGATCTCTACTTTTTTGCCCTCCAGAATGACCTCGCCGGAATCCAGACTGTCATATCCCACAAGCGCTCTCATAACCTCGCTTCGTCCGGCGCCTACCAGACCGGCCATTCCAAGAATTTCTCCCGCGTGAACCTTCAGATTTACATTCTCGAAAACACCTTTTCTGGTGAAGTTCTTCAGTTCGAGGACAACCTCGCCTTTTTCAGCGGTATTTTTTGGATAACCGCCTTCCAGCTCACGGCCGACCATCATATTGATCAACTGCTCTCTGGAAGCCTCGGCCACCTTCACGCAGCCGATAAACTGTCCGTCACGAAGTACGGAAACTCTGTCAGCCAGCTCAAAAACTTCCTCCATACGGTGGGAGATGTAGATGATTCCGACCTTTTTCTCTTTCAGACTGGCAATGATGCGGAATAATGTTTCGGTCTCTTTTTCTGAAAGGGAAGAAGTAGGCTCGTCCATGATGATCACCTTTGAGTTGTAGGAAACAGCCTTGATGATCTCCATCATCTGGATCTGAGCGATATTCAGATCCTTCATCTTCATATTGGGCTTGATAAAATCGTCAAGCTCATATTCCACCAAAAGCTCCTGAGTTTTCTTGTTCAGCTCTTTCTTGTCCACAAAAGGAAGCCCTTTGATCTTTTTCTGCTCCCTCCCAAGAAATACGTTCTCAGCGACTGTCATTTCCGGAATAGGGCTCAGTTCCTGATGGATCATGGAAATTCCTGCATCCAGCGCTTCTCTGGCAGATTTAAAGTTTGTCTCCTGACCGTCCAGAATAACCTTCCCTGCATCCTTGGTGTAGATTCCCATGATAATCTTCATCAGAGTGGATTTTCCTGCGCCGTTTTCACCCATGAGCGCGTGAAGCTCTCCCGGCTCGATGCACAGCTCCGCTCCTTTCAGAACAGTTACTCCGGAGAAAGATTTGTCAATCCCTGTGGCTTCCAGTATGTATTTGCCTGCCAAGATTCCTCTCCTCCTTTTAAAAGTTTTATTTTATTACAAGATCCGGATTCTCTGAAAAATGCTTGAGGATCACAATCGGATCTGTAAGAGACGGGTTCGTAATGACCACTCCCTCTTTTGCCGCTTTTTCTGTAACGAAATATTCGTCGTGAGTCAGCTCTCCGTAACGGATCAGCGCCGGAGATTCAATCTCCCATTTGCCGAAGGTTCCGTGTCCCTCCAGGCAGATCAGTCCATAAGGAGCATTATCCTTAATCGTGACCGTACGGCCCGGAAGAATTGTCAGCCTTTTCGCGCAGACGGTTTCACACTTGTAGCAGATCCACTCCTCAACGTATCCCTCCGCTTTCATCTCCTCCAGCGGTTTCACCGGAACAGGCTTCATAAACCGGTTCTTGTGGAAATCAGGATCTACATTTCGATCCCAGTCGATCACATCAAGAAGATATTCATAATTACCGATTTCCTCCTCCGGAGTGTTCTTCCAGAGAAGATCCTCGCCTACAATCTGGCCGTTCATAAGAACTGACTGGTACATTGCGTATACGTCTGAGGCGAACTGCGGCTCATATGTACAGAGACTTCCCGGCGCGTGCATTACCCCCGGCGGTACGTCCCAGCCTGTGTCAAGATCAAGCTTATAGGCCATAGCCAGCGATAAAATACTGTTGTCGCCTTTTGGGAACCGTTTCAGCGCTTCCAGAACCTCCTCCTTCGTAGTCTCCGGATTAAATCCAAAGAAGGTAAAGGGGAATTCTCCGCCGTGATTATTCATCTGGGATGGGAAAAAATACATCTCCGGTTTCCCGTCCGCGCCAACTCTCGCGGCATGCTCCTGTCTGTGATGAATATGATGCGGAAGAGGGCCGGCATTATCAAAGAACTTGGAAAACATCGGCCAGCGGTGATATTTCTGCCACAAAGCGTCCCCGACTGTCTCGGCGCCCATAAGCTCTACCACATCACGGAGAAGGATTTTTTCTTTACCCTCTTCATCGACAGCCACATAGCTCAAGCCCTCATCCTCCGGCGTTCCCGGTCCGTTTTCAGCCCATGTTGTAGACGAAAACCATCTTTCGTCGATTCCGCCCCTCTGACCCAGAATAAAGTAATCGTTGGGATGCAGCTTAATACGTTTACCCGGTCTGCAGAAGGATCTCGGAACCCATGTCGGTGTAAGTCTCAAGATGCCTCCGCCCTGCTCCAGGGCCTGCTCCGCCATTCTCTTCTGACCTTCCATATAATACCTCCCTTTCTTATATTTGGTAAAACGTTTTTCTTTAGTTAAAAAAATAAATTCACAATTTTTGTCATATGATTTTGTGCATATTTACCATGTGAATTTCTTTCTTATCCCGTCTCTTGTTTAATGTGTTTATATCATACTTCCAGTAAAACGTTTTGTCAACGTAAAATTCACAAAAAATTATTTTTTGTGCATATTCAAACGTTTTTCTATATTAAATTTGTCTATATTGCACAATTAACTACCAATTTAATGCAATATAATTTTTGTAAAACGTTTTATAATTAAAATTATTTACAATATTTTCTATATTTTCCGGAAATTTGATCTGTTTTTATACTATCCCCAGCGATGCGTTTTATATCATAGAAAATGCAGCACTTTTATACATTAATGCAGCAAAAAAGAGGCTGTCGATTTCAGCCTCTTTAATACCGGGTGAACAGAATATTCCGGGATTCCTCTATTCTTTTCTGGAATAAACAAATTTTTCATACTCTTCAATGGGAAGCGGCCTGGAAAAAAGATAGCCCTGTCCCTCCTTGCATCCGGCTTCCTGCATCAGCCGGGACTGCTCTCTGGTTTCAATACCTTCGCAGATCACATGATACCCCAGCCCTTCTATCATATTTATGACTCTTTTCAGGAAAAACATTCCCCTGCTGTCCGCCGCGCAGCTTTTCATAAAAGCACGGTCCAGCTTGACCGTATCTACCGGGATATCAATGACCGTATTCAGAACAGAATACCCGGCCCCAAAATCGTCCATCGCCGTGCGGAAGCCTGCGTTTCTAAGCTCCTGGAACCAGTTCCGCGCGTTCTCATATTCGTCTACCGTGGCTGTCTCTGTCAGCTCAATTTCTATATAGCCCGGATCAATTCCGTAGCGTTCCAGAATATTCAGATATTTCCGGACTGCCTGCGGATCAGAGGCATGAAGAATGGACGCATTGACAGAAACCGGAATCTGTTCTCTTCCAAGCTTCCGGTTATGATCAAGGAACTTTACCACCTCTTCAAAAACATAATAATCCAACTCTTCAATCCGTCCGGTTGATTCACACAGGGGGATGAAGCTATCCGGAGCCAGAAGATTTCCCTCCTTTGTCCTCCAGCGAACCAAAGCCTCCGCGCCTACTACATGTCCATCCTTTAAGGAAATCTTGGGCTGCAGATAAATCTGAAACTGTTTTCCCTCCATTGCCTTGTCGATCTCGTTGATAATTTCATTTTCCAGGTGCTGTTTTTCCTTCAGTTCCTGGTCGTAAACCCGGACAGAGCAGCCGGTTTTTGTCAAAATCTGCTTCCTCGCGTAGTTCGCCGCGTCGATAGCGTGAGAGGCGCTGGTGCAGTCCGGCTCGATGACGTAAATACCTGTCCGTATCCAAATTCTCGACCCCTGGAATTTCCCGGACTGGCTGCGTTCAAATTCCTTATTATAGCTGTTGATCTTCTCTGCAATTCCGTCTGTATCGTCACAGTACGCCAGAATTAAAAACTGATCCGAGACAACGCGTGTAAAAAACATCTCGTCCGACCACTGCATCTTTTCTATCAGAAAGCTGCTGAATTCTTTCAGGAGCTGGTCGCCCGCGCTGTAGCCAAATTTCCTGTTAAAGTATTTGAATCCGGAAATATCACTGTAGATCATAACATGGGAGGAAGCGTGATTTCCCACGATCATATGCTCCGCCTCCTCCTGAAATCTGGAAAAAGCCAAAAGCCCGGTTAGTCTGTCATATTCCATCCACAGCCTGCTCCTGTCATTGTCCTCGTTCATTGTCTGGCTTCTGGCAAGATGCGCCGAAATGATCTTCGTCACCTCCCCCAGCTCCTTTCGGTTCTTCCGGGACCAATGCCGCTTTTCCCGGCATACCACATAGGAGATCGCTCCGGTATATTTTCCTTCGCAGTACATAGCGGCATAGAGAACGGTTTTTGCGTCTCCCTGCATCAAAAGGGCCGCTCCATCCGGCGAATACATATCCAGATTGTCGTAGTGCAGCACCGTTGTCCGATACTCGTCATAGCTCTGGAATAAAGTAAGAAAATCCTCCTTGGTAAAGGAACGATTTTCCGGAAGAGCCTCCGGCGCCATTTCTGACCGCCACTGGTATTGACGCGCTGTATTTTTCTCTCTGATATCCGTCCGTATAACGGTAATCCTGTCCAAATCGAAGCGATAACCGATAATTTCCATAAGCATCTGGATCGCGACGGAAAAGCTGCTCGTTTTTTCGAATATCTCAAAGGCTGTGGATATAATATCGTTGCGCAGATAACGGTTGTCGATATCCTTTCGGGAATAGGGCTCCCGCTCAGAAAGCTCGAATCTGTGCAGATTGTCGCAGAACACATAGCAGTTCCTGCCGTCCTCTTTTGCTCTGTACAAAGCCCAGTCCGCATTTTCAAAAAGCTGGTCGTAGGTATAGCCGGATTCATTTTCCGCCAGAAAGCATACGCCGACGCTGCATGTGATGGCGAAATCCGTCTCCGCAAAGCTGAGCTGCCTTACCGACTTTACTACCTGCATCGCCTTGCTTACCAGAGCAGAATGACTGATATCCTTCAGAAATATCGTGAATTCGTCTCCTCCCGCCCGCATGATGATATCTTTCTTTTCAAACATACTCTGGAAAAGACGGGCAACCTCGATCAAAACCTCATTTCCGAACAGATGTCCGTAGAGATCATTGGCGTATTTGAAATAATCCAGATCTACCACCATCATTCCACAGGAAGTATAAGGATCCTTCTGACTCAGGTATTCGTTGATCAGCTCCTGCCCGCAGGAATGATTGTAAAGTCCGGTCAGGGAATCCCGGTTAGCCTGTTCCTCCAACAGCGCTTCCCGCTGTTTTTCTCTGGTAATATCCTGTACTATGAAAGGAATCCTCCGCGTGCTATCTGTCTCAGGCAAGGGAAGCGTACTCAGGTGGAATCTGGCGGCGGCATCATTTCTCAGCACGCGCAGATCCGTATCCTCCCGGTGGCCTCCCAGAAAGAAATTCTCCGCTTTCCAAAGGTCTTCTGGATATATTCCCGCATTTTCCATAAAATATTTTCTGAAGTCCAGGATTTCTTCCATGACGGATAAGCTTTCATCATATATCAGCAGTCTGTTTTCATCCGGCAGATATTCGCACAGTCTCATTCTATTATGCCTGAACAGTGCCTTTAACAGCTTTTCATGATCTGCAGGTTCATCCTGCCGCTTGTCTGTACGCCTGATCTCTGTCATTCCGAATCAATCCCTCCACTGTATTTTCTTCATTATAACTTTTTTTCACCTCTTTTTCTATACGGTGTATTATATTTTTCGATTTAATTGGAACAAAATATACAGGCACACATTATTTTATCATAAAAAAGCCAGGACTTTTTCAGACCTGGCTTTTACTCTGTAAAAACAATCTTTCATTTTCCAGAAGATACTTTTCTATTTTTTCTTTTTCATCTGGTGATGCCGGAGTAATTCCATATGTAGTATAGGGCTGGATCAGATTTTTTCTGACACATAAATATTTTACGGCCGCCACCCAATTCCGGGTATAATCAAGCACCTTCTTCATTTTCATAATTGCTTTCTGATACTCCATGACCTTCTCCACATTTCTTTCACGGGCGTATCTGTACATTTCTACATAGAATTCCGGATAAGCATTTGCCAGACACGGGACACAGCCCTTTGCCCCAAACAGCATTGCCGCTCCGCATAAATCCTCGTTTCCGCTGAGTATTCCTCCGTCCGGGTTAAGGAATAAAGCCTTCTGGCAGAGACTCCAGTCCCCTGTGCTGTCTTTTACGGCAATTACTTCAGGTATCTCCAGGAGCCTTTTCATTGTTTCCGGAAAAATATCGCAGTGGACATAGGGCGGGATATTGTAGACGAGCAGTCTTCCCCGGGTATTGTCCGCAAGGAGGCGGTAATGCCGTAAAATCCCTTCCTGTCCCTCCGGAGCAAGATAATACGGCGCCGCGGCCACAAAATACTCTGCGCCCATGGCCTCGTAGGTTTTTATTTCCTCAATGATCTTTTCTGCGGACGTTTCCAGCACTCCCACAAGAACAGGGATCCTTCCTCCGGCAGCCTTCAAAGCACACTGAACAGCCTCCCTCTTCTGCCCGGCAGTCAGAGAGGATCCTTCTCCGCAGGAGCCCAGCATAAATATTCCCGACACGCCGCCTTTGATCACATGCCCGATCAGATTTTCTAAAGAATCTTTATCCACCCTTCTCTTCTGGTCAAGAGGTGTTACCAGCGGAGGAATGATCCCCTCCAGTTTATCTGTTTTACCTTTCATTTATTACCTCACCTTTTGTGTAAAACTACCGTTTTTTACAAATTATTTTTTCTGATACTAAAATTTCCAGCACCCGGGCACCCGGACAGGATCCTGGAAATTAAAATACAGGATGCCCTCTCTGTGCCCCATTTTTTCTGCCTTGCTCAATTTTCCTCTGCAGACCTCTGTCATAAAATGAATCATACGCTGTGTCATATCCGCCATTTTTTCTGTACCATCCAGAAGCCCCGCGGCACAAAAATCGATATCATCCTTCATTTTTTCATACGTCCTGGGATTTCCGGTTACTTTAACTACAGGACTTACAGGCGTACCCACCACATGGCCTCTTCCTGTCACAAGGAAAACAAGATGGCATCCCACCGCGATCAGATCCAGCATATCGGAGGGATCTGCCGCTATAAAATGAGCCGGCTCCAGCTTCTCATCCGGAATGACGTCCAGAAGATAAAGCCCCTTGCGCACAGGCGTCTGCGCTATTTTCAAGACGCCCTGGATCGGCCTTCTTCCGCTTTTTACCATTGCTCCCATGCTTTTTTCTTCAATCGTGGTCAGCCCTCCGTCCATATTTCCAGGAGCAATAGAAAACTGGCCGTAAGCAGAGCAGAAATCCACGGTCTTATCGTAGGCGTTCGCAATATCTGTTTTTACCCTCTCATCAGCGCCCCTGGCCACAAGGTAATCCTTCAGCCCGATGCCCTCGCTGAGCTCTTCGAATACCGCCGTACCGCCATGATCCGTCACATAATCAAAAACACTTCCCACAAGAGCATTTCCCGCCAGTCCTGAGGTAAAATCCGATCCTCCGCACTCGCCGCCTATTACCAGATCACTGATATACATGGGAACTCTGGGAACGGTTTTCAATCTGTCCAGCATACTCTGTACAATAGAAATTCCTTTCGCAATACTTTTCTGAGTTCCTCCCGCCTCCTGCTGATAAAACCAGGCCGCTTCTCTACCGGAATTTTCAGTTATTTTTGCCAGCATAGACGGATATGTATATTCACAGCCGTGTCCCACTGCCAGCACTCCGCCCACATTGGGATGCGTACAGTATTTCAGAAGCCTCCGGATGTTCACCTGATTGTGCAGGCAGGAATGAGAACCTATGGTCTCCACATCCTCTCCAAGCTCCTGAAAATGCTCCGCGATCCTCCTGCATACATGCTTGCTGCATTCTACGGTAAATACGATCAGGATTTTATTTCTGATTCCTTTTGTACCGTCTCTTCTCTGATAACCCTGACACAAAATTTCTTCTCTCATACCGCCCTCCCCTAGTATACCTTGTATTCAATATCTTTTGCGTGTATGGTAACCGGATCCAGCTCCGCGGAACGGAAATCATAGGCGCTTTTCATATTATGGAGATGAATATGCATACCCTTTCTGATTTTTTTCGTCGTAATACCTATACATGCGCCATACTTGATCACCGGCTCCTTCTCCTCCAGATCGCGAAGGGCGATTTTATGTCCAAAAGGAACCGGCTGAAGCGCTGTAATCTCCTTTCCCGCGCTGCCATACTCGCCTGTAAGCGTTACCTTTCCCGCCTCTATGTCCGCCATAGCCGTAGCGGCATTATCCGCCTCATGAACAACATAACATATCTGATCCATACTTTTCATTTACCTTTCACCTATCCTTTCACTCCTCCTGCGGTCAGACCAGCGATCAGATCCTTCTGCACGATCACAAACATGACGACTACCGGTATAACCACAATGATTCCTCCTGCCGTAATCAGATCCCAGCGGATATTGTACTGAGACATAAAGTTTGACAGCGCCACCGTCACTGTTCTTGATTCCTTATTGGTGAACATATTCGCATAGGTATATTCATTCCAGGAGGTAATAAAAATAAAACTAAGAGAGGCTACCATAGCCGGTCTTAAAAGCGGCAGAACAATCAGGGTCATTCTCTGGATAAGATTACAGCCGTCAAGGGCGGCCGCTTCCTCCAGCTCAAAGGGAACCTGGTTGATAAACCCTGTAGTCAGCCATACCGCGTAAGGAATGGAATATGTACTGTATGCAATGATCAGACATAATTGTGTATGCAGGATTCCCATTGTATTAAAAATCGTATAAAGGGGAATCAGCAGCAATGTGCTTGGCACCAGATAAAGAAGGAGGAAAAAGTACATCAGTCCGTTCCTCAGCCTGAATCTGTATCTTGAAAGCGCATACCCGGCCAGAAAAGAAACAATACCCGCTATCAGAACCGTGGCAAAAGAAACGATCAGACTGTTCCACATATTATGAAGAAAATCTGTTTTTTCAAAAAGCTCACGATAGCTGTTCAGAGTGGGCGCCAGCGGCAGAAAATGGAATTCCGGGGAAAACATTTCCTTTTCTTCCTTCAGGGAAGTCAATAAAATCCAGATAAAAGGAAACAATACTGCTGCTATGAAAAAAACAAGCGGTATATAAAAGGTCCATAGGCTTTTTTTCTCTCTCATTTACTGATCATACCTCCCTGTTCTCTCGTCAGTCTCAGGTAAATAAAAATTACCGCGGACATAAACAAAGCGCCGATAATCGCTACAGCGCTTCCATAACCAAACTTCATGGATTTCTGCGCCTGCTGGTATGTATATACAGATAAAGTCAGCGAACTGTATCCGGGGCCGCCTCCCGTCATTGTGTAAATGATATCTACATTATTAAATACCCAGATGAGACGGATCATCACTGTGGAAACTATGGTAGAGGCAATTCCGGGAAGAGTGATATGAAAATACTGCTTAAACCGGGACGCTCCGTCAACACTTGCCGACTCATAAAGCTCTCTGGGTACCGACTGCATAGCGGCCAGAATCATAATTGTAAAAAAAGGGATTCCCTGCCAGATCATAGCAAGTATCTGAACCCAGAGAGCTGTATCCGGCTGCGCGATCCAGGCAATATTTTCATTGATAAGGCCCAGTCTTTTCAGAATTTCGTTCATAACGCCATAGTTACCGTTAAAAATCCACGCCCACATAAGGGAGATCAGCACACATGGCGTTACCCAGGGAATCAGCACAACGGAGCGCACCAGGCCTCTTCCGAAAAATGCCTTGTTCAGAATATTTGCCAGCAGCAGCGATAATAAAAGCTGCGCCGCCACGGTGACTCCCACCCAGATCACAGTATTTTTAAAAGCAGGCCAGAAAGCCGGGTCGTTGGTCAGGATGTCAATATAGTTCTGAAGGCCTACAAACTCTACACCCTGAAGATCTGTAAGATTGTATTTATACAGACTCAGAACTACCGCCCGCACCACAGGATAGCCTATGATCAGAACCACGATAAGAATAGCGGGCGCCAGCAGAAGATACGGCTGATACTGAAATTTCTTTTTTGATTTCATCATATAATTCCTCCTATGCGGGCAATTAGTATCGAAAAATCCCGTCTCTACGGACGGTTCCTCAGGAACCTGCTTGCCCTTCGGACAATCAGTATCGAAAAATCCCGTCTCTACGGACGGTTTCTCGGGAACCTGCTTGCCCTTCGGGCAATCAGTATCGAAAAATCCCGTCTCTACGGACGGTTCCTCGGGAACCTGCTTGCCCTTCGGACAATCAGTATCGAAAAATCCCGTCTCTACGGACGGGATTTTTCTTTAATCTCCGGCGAGGTTGTCAGCCAGAATCTCCATCATCTCCGCACTGTCGATTTCACCCATCATCGCCCGCTGCATTGTCTGCGGCCATACAGTTTCCGACCAGTCTCCGAATGTATTCACCACCGGGAAGGTCTTTACATCATCCAGATACTCCATAGAAGCCGCGCAGAATTTGTCGTCCGTGAATTCCGGATCTTCTGTTACAGAGGATACGAACGGAACAAGACCAGCGCTCTTACATAACGCCTTATGTGCTTCCGGCTCCGTAGAATACTTCAAAAAGTCAACAGCCTCGTCCTTATTCTCACTGTTGGCAGAAACGGCCCAATGACAGGGCTCGCTTGGCAGGTATCTGCCTGAAGCTCCCTCAGGAAGCGCGACAACATCCACATCATCTCCCAGAACCTCCGTGATCTCTTTTGCAGAATTGAGATGGTGGATCAGCATTGCTGTCACTCCGCTTTCAAAATTCTGAACAATTTCAGTATATCCGTCTGTAGGCGCCGTTTTTGGAGCCCATCCATTCAGATAGATATCCAGATATTTCTGATTCGCCTCCACCATTTCCGGTGTATTCAGACTAACGTTTCCTTCACTGTCAAAGAAATCCACGCCCTCATTTAACGTCAGTCCGGCCCACATGAAGTGTCCGCCCCGGGCTCCTCTCATACTGAAGCCATATACGTCTGTAGCTCCGTCCCCGTCTGTATCCTTCGTGAGCTGTTCACAGGCCTCATAAAATTCCTCCATAGTCTCGGGATATTCCAGTCCTGCTTCCTCAAAATAGGATTTTCTGCAGTACAGATAAAGAACAACCAGACTGTGCGGCCACGCGTAGGTTTCTTCCTGTCCGGCTTTCGCTGATTCCCACATGCTTTCCGGAATAGTATCCTTATCCTCCCAGGTATCTATATACTCATCCAGCCCCTCCACAGCCCCAAGGCTGATCAGCTCCGGAATCCAGGTTGGCTGGATTTTATACACATCCGGAAGATCCCCCGACGCGGCCGCCGCGATCAGGGTATCATGATAGCTGTTCCAGGGAATTGCTTCCAGCTCCAGATTCACATCCGGATACTGTTCGCTCCATGTAGAATACGCTTCTTCATAGGAACCGTCGTTGTCCTCCCAGTACCAGACCCGAATTGTTTTTTCCGGCTCCGCCGCTGCCGGTACGGCTGCCAGAACAGGAAGCGCCATACATGCGCTCAAGGTCACGCTCAATAATTTTTTCAATCCTTTTTTCATTCTTTTTCCTCCTTTTCTCTTGTTATTTGGTAAAATTATTCTTACATATTTTCTATTTTCCTACAATGAATATATCTATGCTAAAATTGTAAAATAATATGGGGTTTCACTAATATTTGGAAATAATCACGAAAAAATTGTAAAATATTACGTTCTTTTTATATTTATTGTTTAACATTCTAAAAATAATGTATAATAAATGTGATTCGAAAAAGCTTTTTCTATATCAAAAAGGAGTAAACTTATGCTGAAAGTCTTAGTTGTAGATGATGAATTTATTGTCCGTACCGGACTTATAAACTGTATAGACTGGGAAGCTCTGCATCTGAAGCTGGTCGGCGAAGCTTCCAACGGACGGGAAGCCCTGAATCTTATCAGGGAAAACACTCCTGATATTGTTCTTCTTGATATGATCATGCCGGAAATGAATGGAATGGAGCTTATTGAAAAACTGGAAGAATTAAATATACAGACGAATATTATTATCTTAAGCTGCCACGAGGATTACAACTATGTACGGGACGCCTTCAAAAAAGGAGTACGCGACTACATTCTCAAGCTTTCCGCTACACCTGAAGAGATTTCCGGTATTATCCGCGACGTCTCACTGAAAATTATAAAGGATCATCAGGAATCTTCTGCTGGCAGTCTACATAAGCTTTCAGAGCAAAAGAAAATGCGTTCCGATATTGCGGACGCGCTCAGATATATGGAGACCCATTACAAAGATAATCTGACTCTTTCGGATATTGCGTCGCTCATCCATATGAGCAAAAATCATCTGAGCTATCTGTTCCAAAAAGAAACAGGCCGTTCTTTCAGCGACTGTCTGACAGAATTGCGCATTGCCAAAGCCAAGGAGCTGCTGCACGCCGAAACAAGATATACCATTGCGGAAATAGCGGAAATGACAGGCTTCAGCGATACCGGATACTTCTGCAAGGTGTTTAAAAAGTCCACCGGAATGTCTCCGAATCACTACAGACAGGGAGGCGCGCTATGAGAAAATACTTTCACAGTCTTCAAAGCAAAATTACCCTGTGTATTCTTCTTTTTGTTATTATTCCTGTTATGGCTGTCAATATGGGACTTCAGCTTCAGCTTGAAAACCATCTTCTGAAAAACACAGATTTTGCTTTCCAGAACGCGGTTGTAAACGTAGACAATACTCTAAAGACACTTATGAGAGAAATGGGCGTTACTTTAAACCTCCTTTCCACGGATTCCGCCCTGTATAAAGCTCTGGAAAAGGACAAAAGCTCTCTGAACGACCAGTTGAAAGCCACGATTTCAATAAACAATCTCACATCTCAGTATCAGCGGTTTGTTTTTTATTGCTCCGTAGACTTTTTAATCCTGGACAAAGAAAACACTGCCTACAGTACATATTACATCGCCGGCTCCTCCATGTGGGAGGAACCCAGAACCGCGCAGTATCTGGAAGAAATTGAAAAAAAGGATCTTAATTATACTTATTTTTCGGCGTCCATGGAAGAGCTGGGCGGCGATTCCGGCAAAAAGGTGCTCTGTATCGGAAAAAACATCCGCAATTACAAAAAACAATATCTTGGAAAAGCCATCCTCATTGTAGATGAAGAAAAGCTTTTCCGTATTCTGCAGTCCTCCACCCTTTATCAGGACAGCGTTCATCTTCTGTGCGATACTGACGGAATCATCATCTCCGCAAAGGACAAGACTCTTATAGGCCAGACCTATGACACCTATGCGGCGGAACATACGGATAATTATGTACTTTCCTATTCTCTTTATAATGGGTGGAATTTTATTTCCATGATTCCTAAAGCTGTTCTTTACCGGGAGGTGTCCTACAGCAGTCTGTTTATAGGAATTGATATTCTGGTAGCCCTATGCCTGATCATTGCGGTCCTTGTAATTCTCCACTCTTTTCTGAAGCCGATACGGACTCTGAAAAATCTGATGATAAAGGTGGAAAAGGGGGATTTTTCCTGCCGTTTTTACAGCAGTTCCTCTGATGAGCTTGCGGATCTTGGAAACAGCTTTAACCATATGGCCCGGAAGCTGGCCGTACTCTTTGAGCGCACACAGACGCAGCAGCAGAAGCTTCTGGAGCAGGAAAACGAAAAAGAACGCTTCCGGTATATGATCCTTCAGTCTCAGATCAATCCTCACTTAATGTTCAACACCCTGAACAATATTAAATGGATGGCTCTTCTGAATCAGGATACGGCTGTCGCGAACACTATTTCAGCCTTCGGAAGACTTCTGGAAAAAACCCTGAAAACAGGGGACGATCACTTCACTGTCCGGGAAGAATTAGAATATCTGCAGGAATATCTTCAGGTTATGCAGCTTCATGTACCTGAAAAAATCACTCTGGATATATATGCAAAGGAATCTGTATATGAGTGCCGTATTTTGAAAATGCTTTTTCAGCCTATTATTGAAAACTCCATACTTCACGGGTTTAAAGACAGTCTGACTGCTCCTCATATCTGGATTACAATCAAACAAAAAGAAAACATTCTGATCTGTTCTCTGAAAGACAATGGGATCGGGATTCCGGAAAACCATCTGGCGAACATCTTCCGCTGCCGGACAGAACAAAAAAATCTGTCTCATTCTATTGGTCTCAGCAATGTAAAGGAACGCCTGAAGCTGTTTTACGGCAGCGCCGCGGATATAAAAGTGCTCTCTCTTCCCGGAAAGGGAACCACAGTACTCTTCCATCTCCCCCTGCTAGAAAGGGAAAGCAAAAATTAAGAGGGGCCTTTCGCCCCTCTGTTACCAGTCTACTAGACTCCAGTCCTCCGTTTCGCCCTTTCCGATCGTGGACTGCCGGATCACCAGACTTGTATCCATTTTAATTCCTATAGGCGCGTCATTTTCATCCTGAGGATTTTCAAGACGATGGAAAAGAACCTCCGCCGCCTTGATGCCGGTATGACGCTTGCGGATATGGATCGTTGATAAAGACGGCTCCACCACGCTGGAAAGGAACACATCGTCGTAAGCCATAATCTTAATGTCTTCCGGGATTTTTTTCCCGGCTTCCTTCAATGCCTTCAACGCTCCCACAGCCATCTGATCATTGCCGCAGAAAACGCCGTCCATATCCGGCACCTGAAGAAGAAGCTTCTTCATAGCCGTGTATCCGCTCTGATGGCTGTAATCCCCTATAGCGATCATACTCTCATCATAGGGAAGGCAATTCTCTTCCATGCAGCTTTTGTAGCCTTTAGAGCGGTCTATGGCAATCTGCAGATCCCGCGGACCCGTAATGTGGCAGATCTTTCTGCATCCGCAGTCGATCAGATGCTGCACCGCTTTTTTTGCGTTTCCAAAGGAATCAAAATACACAGAATCAATCCCCACGCTGGTAAAATCTCTCTCTATACTGATCAGCGGCGTTCTTTTGTAACGGTTGGCTTCCCTGGTCAGCTCACGGAAGTATTCCTCCTGATTCTCGGCGGAAACCGTAGACGCGAAAATAATCCCGTCAACTCTGTTGGATATCAGACGCCGGAAAAGCTCTCTCTCCCTCTTAATCTGACTTCCATAAGTTCCCTGAGCGTCGCAGATCAAAAGCTGATAGCCTTTTTCTTCGGCTACCGAGTTAAGTCCTCTGATAATATAAGGATAAAAAACTCCGCAAAGATCCTCCGTAATAACCCCGATAATTCCTGTTGCTTTGTTTTTCATACTGCGGGCAATAGGGTTCACCTCGTAGGAAAGCTCTTCTACAGCCTGCTCTACCCTTCGGACAAGTTCCGGACTTACATATTTTGTTTTATTCAATACATTAGACACCGTTGATATCGAAACTCCGGCCCTTTTCGCCACATCTTTAATCCCGCTCATGCTTCTACCTTTTCATAAGAAATTATATTTTACCTAAAAAAATTATACAGGATTCTGGATATGTCCTCAAGCATCTTTTTGTCGAAAAAACGATACACAAATAAAAAAATTTGTTTTTTTCTTCATACATCCTGAGCAAACAGGGAAATTTTTACGGCAGCTTTACCCCGTATTCTTCTTCCATAGCCCTGCGCATCACCTCCACAGGAGCCGGCTTCCCTGTCCACAGCTCGTAGGCCACCGCTCCCTGATTGATAAGCATCTGAAGTCCGTTAAAGGTATGCAGTCCCCTTTCTTTCGCCTCCTGAAGGAAGGGCGTCCACGCCTTATTGGGGATAACGTCGCACACCTCCATACCCTCTCTCAGACTGTCATAATTGATATCCGGCCTGCTTTCGTCAGTGAAGCCTACGGGCGTCGCGTTGACCAGAATGTCCGTATCCCCGGGAACAGAGATGGACCCTGACCATGGTACAAAAACCGCCTCCGCAGACGTCTTTTCATTGATGATCTTCACAAGAGCCTGTCCGTTCGCCTCATTCCTGTTGGCGATCCGTATCACCGATACTCCGGCTCCGGCCATCTCCACAGCAATAGCCCTGGCCGCTCCCCCCGCGCCCAGTATAAAGGCATGTTTTCCCTTCAGCTCCACATCCGCGTCCTGAAGGCTCTTCAGGAATCCTTTTCCGTCGGTGTTTTCTCCCGCCAGCTTTCCATCCTTCCAGTAGACTGTATTCACCGCTCCCATGGTTCTGGCGTTTTCCGAAATCTCGTCCAGATATTGAAGCACCTCTCCTTTATGGGGCATTGTAATATTTATACCAGTGAAATTCATTGCCCGCATACCTTCCATAGCGGCCTTCAGACCGCCCTTTTTGACCTGAATGGTAAGGTACTCCATTGGAATTCCCGCATGGTCAAACGCCGCCTGCTCCATAACCACCGTAGGATTATCGTCCACCGGATCGCCGAATACGCCTACCCACTGTTTCTGATATGATTTAACCATATTTTTTCCTCCTGCTGCTGTTCTTACATCCAGTCTGAGCCATTTATCTGCTCTCCTTCAGTTTATTCAATATTGCCATAACATCTGACTGAGTTGGAATGAACTTTATACCACGCTTCAACATTCCCATAACTTTTCTCGCTTTTCGCTCGATCTCTCTGGCGGCATGCTCGCTGGTCAACATCAAATGATTTCCTGCAATCGTGTATTCCCGCTCTATGTATTCTTCTGTTATCGGAAACATATCCTGTATCAGAAATACGCTCTCCCGACTGTCATCCAATTTGACAATATGAATAAGATCACACGGTCTCCCTGCTTTTTCCTTTTTCTCCATAATCCGCCTGTATTTATCAATGCGGCTGGACAATGGTATCATCCAGTATATCCTGGTACTTGTATCCTTAAAACAATAATAATGCGGCCTGTTCCCCTCTTTATTCCCTTTAAGATACGGATCTGACATATCTTCAAAAAATTTATCTTTGATAATATAAAAACCTGTTTTCTTCATTCACCTATCCCCACTATAGAAAAAGTCCCTCGCCTTGCGGCGAAGGACTATACTTTCGACCCAACCATTTATATACCGCATATTGGTCAGCGGTAAACTTTCAACCCGACCATTTATATACCACATATCGGTCAGTGGTAAACTTTCTTTGTACATTCATTCTAGCAGGCACAAAGAGGAAAGTCAATAGGACCTTCTATTATAATTGTATGTCTTTATTTCCGTTCTATTCCATTTTTATTTCTTTTTACTAATTATACTCAATATACAGAGGACCTGTTGACCAAATATTTTTTCAATTCCAGATCCTTACCAATCATTCCCATTACTGTATGGCAATCTGCACTTTGATTCTAGAAAACAGAAGCAGATTCATTTGCCTAAAAAACGAAAATCTGCAAGCTGTAAAACAGCCGCCGTTCAGCGTGCGAATCCCATCCCGGATGATCGCGCCTTCTCACGCTGCGATGCCCTCACTGCGGCAATACCCTTGTAAACTCCACCACCGCATAGGAGCTGCCGCCTTCGTCATTGAGGAGAACCGTCACTTTATCGTTCTCCACTGATTTCTGAGGACAGATCACATCATGAAGCCTGGCCTGCTGCTTATACTCCGCTCTCATCTGTCCGATCCGGAAATTCTCCGGAACATAGTCCATAGCCATCTGGATATACTGGCTGTTGTTCACATGATGATTGGTGTCAAGATGATGCTTCTGAACGGAAAAAGCGTCCTCCGGGCAGAAGCCTTCCGGCAGAGCGATCTTTCTGGACGCATAATCCATATCCAGTTTTTTCTCCATCTGATAGCCGCTTATGTCTCCCTCTGTCAGCTTCTGCGGAAGCCCTGTTTCCCCGTTAATAAACGTCCAGAAAGTATTGGCGTATGCCAGCCTCTCTCCGTTCTCTGTATCCATAGTGAAATTACGCATTCCCATAAATCCCCGGAATCCGTAAGCCCAGGTGGATGTTCTGATCTCCTCCCCCAAAGCGGGATATCTGTTAATGATCACCTGCCAGGCCGAAAGCACCCAGAATCTGTTCCTCTCCTTCAGAGACTTCATCCCAAGACCTACATCCTCCGACTGGAAGGTGCTGCAGTCCTGAAAATAATTCAATATCCCCGGCAGAGTCAGAAGACCGTTTTCCCCTATTTCACTGTAGCGGACTTTTCCGCTGAAACTATATGCCATGATGTCTGCACTTCCTTATCCTTTAAATTCATCTTCATTCCGTCTCAATTTTCGCCACCCGCACTACAAGCTGGCGGCCATATGTATATGGAACCGTCTTTACTGTAACTTTTCCGTTATTCTGCTCAAAATCCACCTTGTCGCCATTATCCAGCCAGGTGATCCTTTTTATTTTCTGATCCATCCGGAAGATATCTCTGTATTCCGCCTCCTGTACCCGGGCTACATTGGGATCCGCCGCCATCGGCAGATGGTCGCAGAAAAGATAATATGTATTGTCCTTCTTTAAAAGAAAATCGTCCTCTTTGTTCTCCACCTTAATGCCGCAGGGACGGGGCTCATAAACAGCCTCTCCGTTTATAGATATCCACTGACCTATCAGATGATAGACAGCCGCATCCATTTCCCGCAGAGTTCCGTCTCCCCTCAATCCCACATTCATCAAAAGGTTCGAGCCGCAGCGGCGGCAGAGAACCAGATCACGGATCATATCCGCGGGGGACTTAAAGTTCAGATCCTGCTCCGCATAACCCCAATGATCCGCGAATACCTGACACATCTCGCTGGCTACATATTTTGGAGCGCCCTCCATGTTCAGCGGCTGGGGATTTCCCCGCTCAAAAGTAACGCTGTCCAGCTCTATATGGCCCAACTGTCCCAGAGCCTCCAGCCCTGTATTGTTGATGATCATGGCTTCCGGCTGATGCTTGCGGATACATCCGTACAGTTCATCCTCCTCCCAGTCCTCATCCAGCCTGTCCCACATTCCGTCAAACCACAGGCCGCCGATCTTCCCGTAGTTGGTGCAGAGAAGCTCCACACTTTTTCGGAGATATTTCAGATACGCCTTAAAATCAGTGCGGTAGGATTCCTCATGCCAATCCAGCAGAGTGTGATAAAAAAACGGAAGGATTCCGTGACGGCGGCATGCGTCCACAAACTCCCGCACCAGATCCCGCCCGCAGGTATGGGGCGCGTCCAAGGGATTCAGTCCACAGGTATCATACAGTGAATATCCGTCATGATGCCGTGCGGTAAGGGTAATATATCCGCATCCGGCGCGCTCCGCCTCTGCCGCCAGCCGTTCCGCCCAGTCCGGCGCAGGCCGAAATTCATCACAAAGTTTATAATATTCCTCGTCACTGATGGAAAGCAGCTTCTTCGCCCACTCCCCCTTGCCAAGCACGCTGTAGATTCCAAAATGTACGAACATCCCGAAACCCAGCTTCTCAAAATCCTTAATGTATTGTTTTACGATCATGCTATAGTCCTCCATTACTTCTGACAGTATTCAGATTCGTAATATCTTCTAACAAATCCAATTCTTCTGCATAATTTATCTCAGGAACTTTTTTTCTCATTTTTTCCAGTCTTTCAAACGCCTCTCCATGTTTTATTTTCAAAATATTTTCCCACAACTATATATGTTATCATACACAACAAAATAATGAATTACAAGCGGAGATTAGAACAACACAAGCTTTCATTATCTATAAAACAAAGTGTGCAGGCACACCAACTGACTTTCCTGCAACAGCACAAAACGGATCCCCGCCGCCGGAGATCCGTTCGTAAAATCCTTATTTACTTACTTTTGAAGGGTATCTTCCTCCCCTTGACACAGCGGCCAGCTTCGAGCTGTAGACAGCCCTGCTTACCTTTTTCCCATTCACTTTATAAGCTTTCCGGTATTTTGGCCCTAATCTGGCAAATCTGCCGTTAACATACTCTGTTCTCAGTACAAGCTTCGCCTTGGTTCCGCTTACACGGTATGCATAATAGCGATGGCCTCCTGTATCTGACGTTGGAAATACTACTGTATGCTTGCTTACGGAATACTTCGGCATGGCCTGATTTTTATACCAATACTGGCACTTCAGGCATACGGTTCTTTTCAATTTGGGACTGTAAGTAAAAAGCTCGTTTCTCCTTTTCGTCGTATTGTGGAGAACCAGCTCCGGTATTCCGTTTCTGTCAATATCCACCATGGAATAACGTCCCTTGTTCTTTTTCAAGTAGCTTTTGTACTTGGCAATGGCGATGGCCTGATTCCCGGTAGCCGCCATAACCGGAGCCGCTGCGCTCATACACAGCATGACTGCCAGCATTACGCATAGAAGCTGTTTGAATTTCTTTTTCATTTTCCTCTCTCCTTTACTGATGTATTTCTTATATTCTATCATAACTCCGGGTAATAACACAGCTTTTTTATAAGAAATCCGGAACTTCTAGTATCAGTTCAGTCAGACAGTGGCGTCAGACACAGTAAGCACGCAGTGCGTTTTTACGAAGGGCGCGGGCTGAACCAACAACTTCTACGGCAGCATTTATCTGCCGCTTTTTTTCATTTCAAGGCCGTTAATATCCACAGCGGAGCGCTTTATATCATAGGAAATCTATCACTTTCATACATTAATGCAACAACGTGTTTCCTATGATATTAAAAAAGCACCTTCCAGATATCTGAAAGATGCTTCTTAGAGCAGGGCTACAAGGATTCGAACCTTGAAATGACGGAGTCAGAGTCCGTTGCCTTACCATTTGGCGATAGCCCTTTATATTCGCTTTTTCGCTTGCGACAAGTGGTATTATATAATACTATGAAATAAAATGCAAGCCCTTTTTTTAAATTTTTTAAATTTTGCTGACTTAAAAAAGTAAATTCCAGTGCAAGAGTAAATTCTACTTGCCGTTTAAAAATTGCAGATTTTATCAGATTTCTGCAACATCGGCTGGTAGCCATATACCAAATGTTGAGATAAAATTAATTAAAATCGTCGATTTTGTGTCAAGCATTTTATATATGAATATCAAGCATGTGTAAGAGTAAATTCCACTGTTAGGTAGTCGGATTTTCCTGCTTTCAGGAGGATGATACCAAAAGATCAGTTTCACCTGTCAAGGGGGCATAAGCCGCTAATGGCAAGCCCCTGACAGGAAAACAGACTTTTGGTGCAGAATAATCAGGGCAGGAAAGGATATTGTTCTTTCGCATGAAAGACTAAATTCCATTTATGCAAGATTAAATTCCATTACGGTTTAAATTTTCTTTTTTAATTTTCTTGTGATCTTAAATCTCTGTGCTTGTATCAGACTTTCTTGTAACCATTTGCTTTCCCTTACGGATATTAGTCTCTTTCCCTGTTGAAAACAGCAATCCTATATTTTATAATAAGTAATAAAGGCATAGGGGGTACTATTATGACTCTATTGGATATTGAAACTTTTTTAGCTGTTGTAAAATATGGTAATCTTACTGTAGCAGCTCAAAATCTATTTATTAGTCAGCCTTCCCTTACACGTCGTTTACAATTAATGGAACAGGAGCTTGGATATCCGCTTATACTACGCCAAAAAGGTCACCGTACCATCCAACTTACTGATCAAGGAAAAGAATTTTATAAAATAGCATGGAAATGGCAGCTCCTTTTGGAAGAGACCAACTCTATTTCTTTTTCAGGTGAAAAAGAGATTCTTTCAGTAGCTTCAGTCTATAGTGTAGGACGTTATTTTTTAACGCCTGTGCTCTCGCAATTTCTTTCGCAGAAATTCCGTGTACGGCTCTACAATGCATTTTCTGAAGATTCATATCAGCACATAGAAAGCGGTTTATATGATTTAGCTTTCATTGAACAACAAGATTACATTTATAACAATACAAGAGGAACTCTTACAAAGCCCGCATTTTCAGAGCCCTTTACTGTAATCTCATATTACGATATTAAAAATAGTAACGGATTGGTTAGTTCTGGGGATCTTAAGCCAGACCAGGAGATTTATGTTCCTTGGAATAATGAATTTAAAGCATGGCATTCACTCCGATTTCAGAATCACATTTCTCCCTCTATATTTCTTGAAGATGTAGCTCTGCTTGAGTGCTTTCTTACAGATTCAAAATGGGTAATAGCTCCGTATGCAATGGGAAAATATTTTGAAAATAAAGGTGCGCATATCTACCATTTAGTAGATGCTCCCCCCAGACGTATCATCTACTATCTTGTAAAAGGAACTAAAAAAAACATTCCCATAAATTTATTGCTCTCCCTGTTGGATCAATATCTTCATGAAAATTTTGAAAACAAAATCATATCGTTACTAAAACATAATGAATAATAAATATCAATGACTCTTTTCTCTTTTCAAAGAATTTTGGGCTCCATTATATATACAGATTCTGTTTCAGCAGCTATAATATAGCTGCTGAAACAGAATACTCCTGACAGAATCACTCTTCCAATTGACTCTTCTTCTGCTTATTTGAAGCATACTACAATTCAATTACTAATCGTTCCGTTTCAATAATTTTCTTTTCGTATCTCAAAGAAACTTTGAGCGTGCTTACACACCGGGCAAACCTCCGGGGATTTTGTGCCAACTACAATATGACCGCAGACACGACACTCCCACACCTGTACATCGCATTTTTCAAAGACTTTTGCCGTTTCTACATTCTTAAGCAGTGCGCGATAGCGTTCTTCATGTGCCTTTTCAATCGCCCCTACCTGCCGGAATTGCTCTGCCAGTTCATGGAAGCCTTCCTCGTCTGCGTTTTTTGCCATACGGTCATACATATCCGTCCACTCATAGTTCTCGCCTTTGGCGGCTTGAAGCAAGTTCTCACTGGTATCTCCAATACCGCCCAACGCTTCAAACCACATTCTTGCATGGGACATTTCGTTTGCAGCCGTCTTTAAGAACAGCTCCGCAATCTGTTCAAATCCCTGTTTGCTTGCAACGGAAGCAAAATATGTATATTTGTTCCTTGCCTGTGATTCTCCGGCAAATGCTTCCCAGAGATTTTTTTCTGTTTTCGTTCCGGCAAAGGGCGTTGTACTTCCCTTTGCTTCCTCAATTTGTACAAACGCGCTCGCTGGTTGCTTGCAATTCGGGCAAATAAAATCTTCTTTCAGTTCGCCCTCATAAACATATCCACATACCGTACACTTCCATTTTTTCATGATTTTGACCCCCTTATGATTTTTGAGTTTTATCTATATCTGCGCCTGTTGATTTAGGCGACATACATAGCAAAGATAATGCTGTGATTGTGATAATCAACCCCAATATGTTCAAAATTGTAGGGATTTCTGAAAAAAACATCGCCCCCATTATGACCGCCGCCATAGGCTCTCCGCCTCCGGCTAAGATAGATACTTTTCCATTCTCCATATGCAGTAAAGCTATGCTGTAAAGAGCATACGGAAATATAGACGTGCATACGGAATGGGCAACAGCAAAGAGAGTATTTGGCGCAGGAGATTCCTGTAAAAACGCCGTAAATGTTTCCCAATTTGTAGCCGGAAGTAAAGCAATCGTGATGATCAATAAGCTGTAAAAAATGATTGTGTAGGTTGAATAGCCCTTATTTGCTGCCAGTTTTGAAAATATTCCATACAACGCGCAGAAAAAAGCCGAAAGAATACCTATCAGAATACCGCCCGCTGACCACTTAAGTCCGGCTGAGCTGTCCAATGCTCCGCTTGCAAGAACACAACCGACAATAGCTAAAAGCATACAGCCTATTTTTTTAACAGTTATCTTTTCTCTGAAAAGAATGGCAGAGAGAAACATTGCAAATATCGGCGCAAGGCTAAGTAAAATTGCAGCCAGTGATAGGGTTAGTTGATTAACCGCTTCATTGTAACAAAAGTTCAATCCCAATATACCCAATATGCCGCTTCCTAAAAAAAGCCAAATATCTTTTAATTTAATCTTCAATTTCTCTCTGTCAAAAATCAACAGCGCAAATAAAAGTATGGCGCTGGCTACTAACATTCTGGTGGACAAAATCGTATATCTGTCCATGCCAAATTCATTTAATATTCGTACAAATACTCCCGCAGAACCCCACAATATACCTGCAATTACGGGAAAAATCAAAACTATCTTTTTCATCTCAAACCTCCCTGTCATTTTTACCGATTTCTTCTAGTTTCTGTTCCAGATAAATATTATATTTCTCCTTAAAAGTTGAAAACAAGTCAAATGCTTTTTGGCACAAAAATTCCCCTGTATATGTATACAGAACATTAACAGGGGAATTTTTCTTTTATATCGTCAGCATTTCCAAATAATCAAAAAATCTATTATATTCTCATAAGCCCTGTCTTTCTTTTAATACTTCTTTTCTGCAATTGCCTCTATTTCACAGAGCACCCCTTTAGGCAAACTTTTTACTGCAACACAACTCCGCGCTGGTTTCGATGTAAAATACTTAGCATAAACCTCATTAAAGTCAGTAAAATCATTCATATCTGCCAGAAAACAGGTAGTTTTATATACGTTATCAAGCCCACAACCACCTTCTGCTAAAACAGCCTCAACATTTTTACAGCTTTGTTCTGCCTGTGCTCTAATTCCATCTGGGATTTCTCCTGTTTCCGGGCAAACAGGAATCTGTCCTGATGTATAAACAATTCCATTTATTTCATATCCCTGAGAATATGGTCCGATTGCCTCCGGTGCATTTTTAGTCGTAATTGTTTTCATTTAAGATACCTCCATTTCTTTTTCCATCTGATGAAGCTCTTCCGATGTATATTTTGTCATTGTAAATCCTGTGTAGCCATAAACCAAGCAGAGAATTGCGGCAATAATATTAAAGAACGCGTACGGTATAATAGAGACCACGTTAATATCAAATGTTGCTGCAACAAACACTCCCGCTAATCCCCACGGCACAAACGGGCTCAGCAAACAGCTCAGATTATTTACAATTCTTGATGCATTTTCCGGCTTATACCCATGTTTTTTATATAAAGGCGTCATCAATGTACTGTTAAGGATAATAGAAAAGTAGTTCGTAGACACAACCGCCAAGCACAAAACACACCCGACTGCTGATGCTGTAGTTAAGCCAAATCTTGTGCGGATTACTTTGTTAAATGATTCAACAACAACATCCAGAATCTGAGTCCCTTTCAAAATTCCGCCCATTCCCAAGGAAGCAATTATCATACTCAAAAGTTCAAGCATACTGCTTACGCCGCCTCTGTTCAAAATAGGATCAAGATATTCATTCCCCGTCTGAATAACGAATCCGGTCGCCATGAAGTTTCCCACCTCGTTTACACTAAAGCCCTGATATGTAACTGCAATAACCAGCCCCACAACGCTTCCTACCAAAATAGCTGTTAAAGCAGACTGCTTCATCACTAATAAAACAATTACCACTGCTAACGGAATCAACGTAATGATTCCAAGATTCATGACTTTCTGCAAATCAGAAGAAATAGCATTAAGTGTTGTTTGATCCATCTTGCTATCCACAAAAAGGAATCCAAAAACGCCATACATAATTGCCGCAATTCCTATAGCCGGAAGAATTAATTTTAAATTATGTTTTACATGAACCATTAAAGGAACATTACAGGATGTTGCAGTTAAAAGCGGCGTATCAGAAGCAGGAGATAGTGCGTCTCCCACATGAGAACCCGCCACAATTGCTCCAACAACCATAGCCGGATTAATTCCAAGCCCCATACCGACTCCCATCATCGCAAGCCCCGCTGTACTCATCGTTCCCCAGGAAGTTCCTGTTGGAATTGACAAAACAGCGCAGAATAAAAAGGCAAGGCAAAGGAACATCTTCGGTGTAACCAAATTAAGTCCCCAATAAATAAGTGTTGGTACAGTTCCCGCACATAACCAGATTGCTACCATACATCCGATGGAAAGCAATAATGCGAACATACTTGCCGCCGATTTTATCATTTCATAAACTGTCTCTTCTACTTCTGCAATACTATACCCTAGCTTCATTGCGAATGGAGTTAATATAATCCATGAGAAAAACAGCGTAATAATAATTGGAATCTTAAAAACTAACAACGCCACAACAACAAATACCACTAATACACTTAACGTAGCCAGTGCATAAAAAAATGACGGTTTAATTTTTTCCTTCTTCATCTTTAGTGTCCCTCCTTATTAAAAAACATAGCCTCCATTCGTTTTACAGATTCACGGAGCACCTCTTCAGTAACACCAAAATTTAAACGAATAAATCCCCTACCTTCCTCTCCATGATCCAATCCATTATTCAAGCTAATTCTTGCTTTTTCCAAGAAAAATTTTCCCAACTGTTCTGGTGCAATACCTGTCTTACGGCAGTCAATCCAAAATAAAAATCCTGCTTCAGGTTTCAAAGGAATGATTGGAATTTGTTTTTTATCAATCAAATCTATAAAAAGGTCTCGATTTCTTTTCAAATAATCATTAGCCTCAACCAGCCATTCATCGCCTTTCCCAGATGCAATCGCAGTAACCGCCGCAATACTAAAAGAGTTTGATGCGTAATGAAAGTCATAAGGAAGCAGATAATCATCCCACCGTTTTCTCAATCCGTCATCAGCAATCAAAATCATAGCATGCGGCAGGCTCATCATATTAAATCCCTTACTGAAACTGAAAAGCTGAATACAAATTTCTTTTGCTTTATCAGATACATCTAATATCGGAATATGTTTAAGTCCATCGTATGTAATTAAAAAATGTACCTCATCTGACAAAATCATTACCCTGTACTTATAGCAAATATCCACCATCCTTTTTAGTTCATCCAAGGAAAACACCCGTCCTGTAGGGTTTTGTGGACTTACCAGAATAAACATAGCAGGGCGATACTTTTTTATCTTTTCTTCAAAGTCTTCCAAATCCAATTCATATCTTCCATTTATTAAATTCATTGGATTGCGCAGGAGATGACACCCGGCCCCCTTTATCGCCATCTCTATTGGAGTAAAATATGGGGACTGCATCAAAACATAATCTCCCAAACGACAGTATGCACCTAAAGCCAGCCTAATAGAACCTATCGTGCTCGGGAGCTCCCGAATCCATTTACGGTCAACCCTCATGTTATGCCTTCTTTTAAACCAGCTAATAATAGCCTCGTAATACTTAGCCGGCTTTTTTCTGTAATTAAATGTATTCTCATCACTGACTATTTTTGTTGCATCCCTAATACATGGCGCACAAAAATAATCCAGGTCGGCTGTTCCCATTCCCAGAATATCATCTCTTCCTTCAGGCTGTTCCCAACGATATGAATTATTATAGCGATGGTCTAATGTATTGTTAAAAATATACATTATATTCACATCCCCCTCTCATATAATTTGTTTAATTTATTGTATTTTTGTTATGTTAAGTATATATTATTATGCAATATATTAAAAATGCTATTATCAAATATTAAATATACTCTGCTTTTATATTTATTAAAACGTCTACTCAAACTCTTTTATTTCTTATACTGCCTGACAGCAAAACGTTAATTTTACTATCGGGCAGCATTTTTCATCATGAGGCAGAACTGTTGGAAAAGGTTGGACTCAGGAGGATGCCTTTTGTCAATACCACCTTGTCATGGGCAGATCATTATTAATCCCCTTTGTCATAAGAATCTGGTGCAGATCAATAATTCCATTATGGAAGGCGGCGGCGCAGGCCGCCAGATAAAGATCCCACATGCGGACAAAGCGTTCATCAAACATCTGCCGTACTTCCTCCAGATGCTCCAGATAATTTTTTCTCCAGCAGAGAAGAGTACGGTTATAATGAAGACGGAGATTTTCCACATCCATTGTATGAAAATCATCCTCCGCAGCAGCAGACAGCATTTCACGAAGACTGGGGACGGTTCCTCCCGGGAAAATATATTTCCTGAGCCAGGCGTCTCCCGGATACTCCTTCAAAGCGCTGATAAAATGCAGCAGGAACAGGCCGCCCTCCTTCAGAGATGCTTTCGCGCAGTCCAGAAAAAGCTTATAATTATCACGTCCCACATGCTCAGCCATTCCAACGCTTACCACGCGGTCAAACTGTACTCCCATTTCAGGCAGATCCCGGTAATCCATCAGCTCCGCATGGATATATTCCTGAAGATTTTCTTTTTCAATACGGCTTTTAAATTCCTTATATTGTTCCTCACTTAGAGTAATTCCCGTTCCGTGTACCTTATATTTCTTGGCGGCCTCGATCAGAAGAAAGCCCCATCCGCATCCGATATCCAGAAGAGTCATTCCCTCTTTCAGATAAAGCTTCCTCAGAATATAATCCACCTTATTTACCTGAGCCTGATACAGTGTATCGTTTTCGTTCATAAAATATCCGCAGGAGTAGCTCAGCGTCTCGTCCAGCCACAGACGGTAAAAATCATTTCCGATGTCATAGTGGCTGCGCACCTCTTTTTCCTGATTTCTCCTGGAAGAAGAAGTAAATATAAGCTTCTTTAACGCTTTCTGATCTGTGGAAAATTTTCCCATCTGCCCCAGGAAATTATCAAGAGCATGATAGAGGTCTCCCTCTGCTTCCAGATCCCCGTCCATATATGCTTCTCCCAGAGCAATCGAGGTGCTGGTCATAAGAGACCTGAGAGGAATTTCTTTGTTGATCCTGACAGTAAAAACAGGATCTCCCTCCCCAACCTGATACTCCTTTCCGCCGCATTTTATCAAAAAAGGATGCTTGTCAAATTTTTTTAAAAAAGAAATCATACCCTGTTCTGCTATCATTTTCTCACCATTCCTTTCATCTTATTATTGCCCTTTTTTACAAAGATTTATTGAAAGACGGATTTTTTTATACTATAATTCATTTATGGCTATGATAATAAAAATATTCTAAAATTCGTATCAGTGCAGCCATACAGTGGTCGGGAAGCATAAAACATGCCTGCATGTTTTTGCGAGCGGACATCTGTATGAGCTGAGCTGATACTACCCTCTCTGTCCAAGGGCGCAAAATTTACACTTTATCGACCGTATATGCTCTTGTACAGAGAGGATAAATTCAGCACCGCAGACATACGGAAGATTTTCGTTTCTAAGAAGGAGAACCATCATGAGAGCAAACAATCTGACTCTGCTCACGGATCTTTATGAGCTGACCATGATGCAGGGTTATTTTAAAAATCCTACGAACCAGACTGTCATTTTTGATATGTTTTACCGCACCAATCCCTGCGGCGGCAGCTTTGCCATCACAGCCGGGCTGGAGCAGATGATCGAATATATTGAGAATCTTCACTTCACAGAAGAGGATATAGATTACCTGAGAAGCCTTCACATTTTTCAGGAGGATTTTCTGGAATATTTAGGTTCCTTTCATTTTACAGGAGATATTTACGCCATACCGGAAGGAACGGTTGTTTTTCCCCGGGAACCCATTGTAAAAGTTATCGCCCCCATCATGGAGGCCCAGCTTGTAGAGACAGCCATTCTTAATATCATCAACCATCAGAGCCTCATTGCCACAAAGGCGGCCAGGGTCTGCTATGCGGCCCGCGGGGACGGAGTAATGGAATTCGGCCTCAGAAGAGCTCAGGGACCGGACGCCGGTATTTACGGAGCCCGGGCGGCCGTGATCGCTGGCTGTGTGGGAACCTCCAATGTTCTGGCAGGACAGATGTTCCACATGCCCGTCCTGGGTACCCACGCCCATAGCTGGATCATGAGCTTTCCCGATGAATACACCGCCTTCAAAACCTACGCAAAAATGTATCCCAATTCCTGCACCCTTCTGGTGGATACCTACGACGTGCTGAAATCCGGCGTTCCCAACGCCATCCGTGTTTTTGAGGAAATGCGTGAGGAGGGAGTAAAGCTTACAAAATACGGAATCCGCATCGACAGCGGGGATCTGGCTTATCTTTCCAAGGAGGCCTATAAGATGCTGGCGGCCGCCGGATTCGACGACGCCGTAATCTCCGCTTCCAGCGATCTGGACGAGTATCTTATAGACAGCCTGAAGACGCAGGACGCCAAGATCAATTCCTGGGGCGTAGGCACGAATCTTATCACAAGTAAGGATAATCCCGCGTTCGGCGGCGTCTACAAGCTTGCCGCGGTGAAGGATGCCGGAAGCAATACCTTTACTCCCAAGATCAAGCTTTCCGAAAACACAGAAAAGGTTACCAATCCCGGCGACAAGACCATTTATCGTATTTACAGCAAAACCACAGGAAAAATCAAAGCGGATCTGATCTGTCTTGCGGACGAGCATTTCGATCCCGAGGAAACCATGATCATCTTCGATCCCGTGGATACCTGGAAAAAGACCAAGGTTCTCGGCGGCACCTACGAGCTCCGGGAGCTTCTCATCCCTGTCATCCGTCAGGGAAAACGGGTTTACACTTCTCCGGAGGTCATGGAGCTTCGCGAATACTGCCTGAAGGAGCAGAATACTCTCTGGGACGAATCCCGCCGTCTTGTGAATCCTCAGAAGGTCTATGTAGATCTCTCCCAGCAGTTGTTTGACCTGAAGAAGAATCTTCTGGAGGAAATGAGTTCCAAAGCCCTTGATTAAAAGTCATATCCCCCCTCACTCCATCATATCATAGGAGGTAAGGGGGGATTTTTATGGACAAATATTATAGACTGATCAACAGGGAACATCCGCTTCCTGAAAATTATATTCCTGACAATCTGGTAGATATCGGTCTTCCTTTCGACGCGCTTCCCGGAGAGCAGAAACGGCTCCTTGAAGAAAAAGCAGCCTACGCTGTGCTGGAGCTGATATCCCGAAGCCGGAGGGAGGGACTGAACCTTTACTGTATTTCCGGATACAGGTCCTATAAACGGCAGGCGGAGCTTTATGCCGCCGGCTCCTGTACCGCGCCGCCAGAAGAGAAGCGTAAAACCTGGAACGGCGCGGAAGGTGTAAAATATTCCTATGTGGCCGCCCCGGGAACCAGCGAGCATCAGAGCGGTCTTGCTCTGGATCTTTCCTGCCCCGCCGTCCATATGGAATTAACCGAAGCCTTCGCGGAAACAAAGGAAGGGATCTGGCTGTCTGGACATGCCCCTCTCTACGGCTTCATCCTGCGGTATCCAAAAAACAAAGAACCGATCACCGGGATTCCCTACGAGCCATGGCACATCCGCTATGTAACAAAGCCTCTGGCCTCGTACCTTGCCATGACGGGCCTTACTCTGGAGGAATATCACGCCATGGAGAATCCAGTAGAAATTTCATAAAGAACATGCTATAATGCAAAACGAAGAAAAAGCAGTTTAGCCATACAGTGGTCGGAAAGCATAAAACATACTTGCATGTTTTTGCAATCGGACATCTGTATGAGCTGTGCGCCCGTTTATGAGTAAAACAGTGGCGTTAGCTACAGTAAGCACGCAGTGCGATTTTACGAATGGCGAGAGCTGAGCTGTTACCAAAAACACAGGCGCTAAGGAGGAAATGCTCAGGAGCATACCTTTATGCCTTGAAAACACAGGCGCTAAGGAGGAAACGCTATGTCTATGAAAACGAATCACCAGCTTCCTTCACCGGAGGTTCTGAAAGCAGAATATCCTCTCAGTGACAGTCTGAAAGCAGCAAAACAACTGAGAGACCAGGAGATCCGCCGTATTTTTAGCGGCGAATCTGATAAATTTGTGGTACTAGTAGGACCCTGCTCAGCGGATAATGAGGATACGGTATGTGAATATGTCCGCCGCCTGAAAAAGGTTTCCGACCAGGTTTCTGACAAACTCATGATCATTCCAAGAGTTTATACCAATAAGCCCCGGACAACAGGAGACGGATATAAGGGAATGCTCCATCAGCCGGAGCCGGATAAGGCGCCCGACCTGCTGGCCGGCATTATCGCCATCCGCAGGCTGCACATCCGCGTGATGGAGGAAACAGGGCTATCTTCCGCTGACGAGATGCTTTATCCGGAGAACCGCAGCTACCTGGATGATGTTCTTTCCTATGAGGCCATCGGCGCCCGCTCTGTGGAAAACCAGCAGCACCGTCTTACTGCCAGCGGTATGGACATCCCTGTAGGAATGAAAAATCCTACCAGCGGCGATCTGTCCGTAATGCTGAATTCCGTAGTGGCCGCCCAGCATCCCCACCATTTCATATACCGCGGGTATGATGTGGAAACCACTGGAAATGAGCTGGCTCACACTATCCTCAGAGGAGGCGTGAACAAATACGGCCAGACCATTCCCAACTATCATTATGAGGATCTTATAAGGCTCTCTGAATTATATGCGAAATGGGATCTGAAAAATCCGGCTGTGATCATTGACGTGAACCACTCTAATTCTGACAAACAGTACAAGGAACAGATCCGTATTGTCAGCGAGGTTCTTCACAGTCGTAATTATAACTCTGATCTGAAGAGGTTAGTGAAAGGCGTTATGATCGAAAGTTATCTGCTGGAAGGCCGTCAGGATATCAGCGACCACATGATTCCCGGCTGCTCCATCACTGATCCCTGCCTTGGCTGGGAAGACACAGAAAGACTTCTCTACGATATTGCAGAAAAATGTTGAATATTTCTCTGCGTACATAATTTCCAAAACGGCGGTAAGGCTTCTGTCTCTTCTTCTCAAAACAGAGACGTAAGCACTCCCGCCGTTTTTTATGTCACAGGAATTACTGCATATTGCTCTTTTCAGGATTTTGGTCACTGCTCCATCTGACGCCCAAGGAATCCTGCTGCCGTCTGCACCAGCATCCTTTCTGAGTTTCCAAACACGTCCTTCTCATTTTTTCCCATTAGGATGACGGCTCCTATCGCGTCCCCGGCGCAGATAATAGGCTGGATCGTCTGCGCGCAGTTGATTTCCTTCTGATTTTCCACTACCGGAATTTTGCCTTTTTCATTGGCGTTGACACATTTCCCTTCTCTGGCGGTGATCGCCTCCTCCAGCTCCCGGCTGATCTCTTTTCCGGAATATTCCCGGCTTCCCTGTCCTGCCGCCGCTACCACCTGATCGTGATCGGTAATACAGGAAACCAGTCCTGTAACCTGTGATAAAGCCTCCGCGTATTCCCTGGCAAAAACACTCAGCTCGCCAATGGGAGAATATTTCTTCAGGATCACTTCTCCCTCTCTGTCCGTAAATATCTCCAGAGGAGTACCCTCCTTAATTCTCAGAGTCCTGCGGATTTCCTTCGGAATCACCACTCTCCCCAGATCATCAATTCTTCTCACTATTCCTGTAGCTTTCATAAAAAATTCCTCCAATTTATCTGTTTGAATAAGCATGTATTTATCCCTTATCTGATCTGTAGTAGTATCTGTAAACGAAGGGATTTTATACCTGGACTTTCCTTCCAGACGCTATGGAAGCTTTGACTTTCAAAAAATTGTAACTATTCAGCCTCCGGCTGAACCCACGGGTTTTACACCGGCTAGAAAATAGCCGGTGTACCCGTAAATAAATGTTTCAGATTTTGCAGGATCCCCATGTTCCTTCGTTTCAGCGTTTCGATGATGGT
>DXEG01000015.1 GCA_019115125.1 Candidatus Blautia faecipullorum | reverse complement strand
TAAAAGGCAAGATAATTTTTTACCTGTACGAACCGGATGCCCCAGGATGCAAGCAGCTTGTCATCCACCAGGGGATGTTCTTTCGGGAAGGGCAGCAAGGCATTGATCTTGCGGTCTGCTTCCTCTAAGAGCGCATCTGCAGCGGAAGGGTTTTTCAGGACAAATTCAATATAGTCGGCGGCCTGGGTCAAATCCCTTTCAGCAGTGCTTGTGATGTGCAGTCGGTAACTCATCGTTTCCGGCGGCTCCGGATGTCTGCCATGGCTTCGGAAAACGGACGGGTCTTTCCGGCGGCAAGGTCATCCATGCCCTCCTGGATCAGGCTGTAAAGCTCACAGCGGCCCACAAGCTGTTCATATGCCTCAATGCTCATAACGGCAAGGTCGCCCTTCCCGTTCTTGGTAATAAAAACAGGCTCCGAGTATTCGTGACAGAAGGTGGATATTTCGTTGTAACTGTTGCGTAAATCTGCGCTCGAACGGATTGTTGGCATACTTAGCACCTCCTTTATAAAGAAATTATAACTGAATTTCTTTATATTGTAAAGGCGGAAACCGGATTTTATGCAGGATGCAACCAAAAACTTATGATGAACCATAATGAAAAATGTAACAGGAGGATTTACATGGCAAAAGGCGTATGAAAACGGGGAATATCTTAGGAGCGCCGAGATAACGGAAGAACAGAACTACAATATGATCGACGGACGGATGAATAACCTGCCGCCAAAACCACGGAAGATAGGAAAGCGTATCTCTGTCCTGGATCGGCTTCATCTCAAGCAGGCGGAGATTGTGAGAAAAAGCAGGAGAGCAGCGCCGCAGATGGCGGCAGAAGAAGATTTAGAGCAGTGCCGAGACAATCCCGGATGCCACGGAGCTGCGAGCCTCCTGTTTACTTGTCTTCTACTTATAACAAGTACAATATAAGTTCAATAGGAATGAATACATTTTAAGTACAGACAGTGATAGAATGGCCTAAATGAACTTATTTTAAGTATACTAAATTATGGAGAATGGATATGAAAGAAAAAAGCGTTATTACCAGATAAAGGCGGAAATACTTTGGGGTGTGATTTCTGCCCGATAAATATGATCTGACGCAGCACCCGAATTATAAGCTGATGGCAGATTATGACAAGAGGAACTATTTTGATGTAGTGAAATTTTTGAACACTTGTATCTTTGTTTTCCGGTCTTTTTTTAAGTAGGGAATTAATGGTTCTCATTGATAAATACTAAAGCGGAGTATATTATGGAAGTGAGAATCATGATGGTAGTGAAGGATTACACAGTTCATATTGACAGCAAAAAGAGAATAACACTCAGGGGTGCATTATATCAGTATTATAATGTCAAGGAATATGACAACGGATGCATTATGTTAGAGCCAAGAGAACTGACAGTTCCGGACAGCATATCTGCACGAGCCTTAGAAGATATGGATAAAGCAATAGGCAATTTCAAAAAGGGAGAGGTATCTCCTGCTGTTGATTTGTCTGATTTCTAAGAAGCTGGTGGAGAGTACGAATGGCATGTAATATACGGATGGGTATCCCGGAGATGGCTGAATTATGGAACAGACTGCAAACAAGCTAATATGTTGGAAAAACAATCGGAATTTGGAGGAATAGGAAATGGAATTGAGGAGGTATCAGCCGTCAGATTGCAAAGAAGTGGCGGAGCTATTTTACAATACTGTTCATATTGTCAATGCAAAAGATTATGCAAAAGAACAACTCGATGTATGGGCGACGGGACAGATAGATTTAGAAAAGTGGAACCAGTCATTTCAAGAGCATTATTGTATAGTTGCTGTTGATAATGAAATCATTGTAGGCTTCGGGGATATAGATAAAATGGGATACCTTGACCGTTTGTTTGTACACGCTGATTACCAAGGAAAAGGTATTGCAACTGTTATTTGCAATCAACTGGAGCAAGCTGTGCAAGGAGATATTACCACTCACGCTTCTATTACGGCGAAACCTTTCTTTGAAAAGAGAGGTTATAAGGTTGTTAAGGAACAGCAGGTAGAACGACAAGGAATTTTTCTTACCAACTTTTGTATGGAAAAAAGCAGATGATTTTCTGTTTAGAATGGAGAGATAATGGTTATTTTAATAACAGGCGCATCACACACGGGTAAGACTGTGCTTGCTCAAAAACTGCTCGAAAATTATAAATATCCTTATTTATCGATAGACCATTTGAAAATGGGCTTAATTCGTAGCGGCTATACCAAACTCACACCTGAAGATGACAATAAGCTTACAGAGTATATGTGGCATATTGTTCGTGAAATGATTAAAACCGTCATAGAGAATAAGCAAAATCTCATTATTGAAGGGTGTTATATTCCTTTTGATTGGGAAAAGGATTTTGCAAAAGAATATCTTGATAATATCAGATATCTATGCCTTGTAATGAGCGAAAATTATATTAAAAATCATTTCGACACTATCAAGAAGTATGCAAGTGTAGTCGAAAGTCGCTTAGATGATGAATGGTGTACTATGGAAAGCGTTTTAGAGGATAATGCTCAGTTTTTGGAAATGGCAAAAAAGTCCAATGTAAAATATGTGCTGATTGATGATGAATATGCGATAGATATTGACTGAAATAAGTAGTGCTTGTGATGTGCAGACGGTAACTCATCGTTTCCGGCGGCTCAGGATGTCTGCCATGGCTTCGGAAAAGGGACGGGTCTTTCCTGTGGCAAGATCACCCTTCCCGTTCTTGGTAATAAAAACAGGCTCCGAGTATTCAGGGGTTTAATATTTCGTCTTGTAGTAAAAGCAAAGCCTCAATAATTTGTAGGAGACATACTGCGATGCAGAAAAAAGTAGACCGCAAAACACCAGGAGTTTATTGCCCGTCTCTACGAGCGCAGTCCCAAGAGGAATGAAAACTTCTGATGGGAGGCTTCCGGCTGATGTGAAGCTGTATTATTGCTGCTGCATAAGGGAATATAACATATGACAGGGGCACCTTTCTAAAAGAAATTTTAGAAGGGTGTCCCTTTTATGATCTAAAAAATACAGCGAATCGCTGAGGGATTTATACGTCGAAATTATCTGTTTTTTCGACGAAATTGAAACTCTTGGAGGTTTGTGTCCGTGTTGGAAAAATGATAAAATATATGTATCATAGGTGCATTATGTGCGCGGGACGGAGAAAACTATGTTGAAACTTGCAGTTTGCGATGATAATATCCAGTTTTTACGGGAAATGGAAAACATTCTGGAGACAGACACGAGAGTGGAAGAAGTAGACAGCTACGATACCCCGGAAAAGCTGCTGAAAGAGATTGAAGAGAATCAAAAAGAATTTGACGCCATTTTCATGGATATTGAATTTGGCAGGGAGATAAATGGAATCCAATATGTAAAGAAAATATTTCAGAAAGCGCCTCATATCCAACTGGTCTATGTGACCGGATATCACGATAGATTTGCGCAGCATATTTTTCTGTCAGAGGCCAACCTGACCGGATTTTTGATGAAACCGCTGGACAAAAAGATTTTGGATCAATATCTGGATAAAATCTGCGAAAGACAGAATCCCAAAAAGCTTCTGCGCTTTTCTGTCAGGAGGAAGGAGTATTTCGTTTTGGCGGATAATGTGCTGTATCTGGAAAGCAGCAATCACAGGGTATTGATCCATACGGAAGAAGATACATATTCAGTCTACGATAAGCTCAGTAATTTTTTTCCCCAGTTTCCGGATTCCTTCATACAATGCCATAAAAGCTTTGTCATTAATATGAGCCGGATCCGGCGCATAGAGGGGAATGAGATTATTTTTCAGGATGGAAGCCGGGTGCCTGTCAGTAAAGTATATCAGGAAAAGGTGCGGAAAAGCTATTTTTCGTACATAGGTAAAACGATATGAGCAGAACAGGGTATTTGTACGCGGTCATCTGCGCGGTGGTACAGATTCTCTGTCATACTGTGACGGGATTTTGTCTGGGACAGCTTCTGACAGAGCGGGGGGACAGGAAATACAGAACAAAAAGAAATATCGTATGGATCGCCTCGGGGAGCGTGATACTGGGAGTGAAATGCCTGAGTCTTCTGCCTGCGGCTCTTCTGGCGGTGATCAATCCCATAGTGCTGAATTTGTTCTATCTGTTTTTTTTGAAATATTTCTGCAAAGATAAATGGAGGACAAAGCTGTTTCATTTTGCTATGCTGCTGATGCAGAGTGTTCTCGCGGATATTATTTATCAAAGCGTGTGGGGATATCTGATCGGAAATGATATCTGGGATACCCCATTTCGCAGCCAGGCCTTTGCGGAAAGCTGTATCGTCATAGCCGCCATTTCCATTATGCTGAACATCATTTATACCATGATTGTTTTGAGCGTGCGGAGAAGGAAGCGCATAAAGATCAATGTTGTGTGGATCGCCATGATACTTTTCTTTGTCTTGATGCTTCTTGCGATTCTGGTCATACGGCAGACATCAAGCGCGGCGGGGGAAGGAGGACAGCCCTACTTCATCTTTATCTGCATTTTTACGATTATGGAATTTGCCACTGTGATGCTTTTTTTGAGTCAGGCTGAAAAGCAGGAGGCACAGAATGAAAAGAGGGCGGCGCAGGAGGAGGTGCGCAGACTCCAGCAGGTGATGGAGCTGGAAAAATGAAAAATCATCTATGGTATTAAAAAACTGCAGTAACAGCGGAGATGTCAGGGTTTATCAGGATAACGGTTTCAACGGCGGGATCTGCGGAAGCTGGGAAATGGATTCTGTGGAAAGTCTTATAGAAAACTGTACAAACACAGGAAACCTGATCATAGATAATAAAAAAATCAGTGATGATGAGCTGAAGGCTATGGAGGCAGACGGATTCTTTACCATATCCAGAGTATGAAGAAAGAGCAGAAATAAACGTTTGTCATTATCAAAGCCGATGAATTTGTGAGATATCAATCGCACAAATCATCGGCGCTTTTTTTTGGCGGGAGTTACTCAGTCCGCCGCGAATTGGAAGGCATGTTAATTTTCGCAACACCATTTCACCATTTTGGCAATCAACGCTTCTGGAATCGGCCGGTTATATTGGAGGTAAACAGCCGATTTTTTACATTCGTATCCCCGCAGGTCTGTCGAAAAATGTTCGATCGCTTTCTCACCGACATAAAGACTGGCATGATTCTTACAAGCTGAAAATTGTACAACAATCTCTTTTTCGCCATAAGTTGGCATACTCCATGCGATTCTCTGTTTAATATTGGGAATAGCATCGAGAATTATATGATGAAGCTTTTGAAAATAATCCTGCAGAGGCTGTTCCTGCTGTATTATCCATTCTTCAATGGTTTTCGGAGCTTCCCCGCAGTAATGGGACTGATTGTTCCGTTTGAATTCTCTGCCGCATTTTGGACATACCCACATAATATGATCTCCTGTCTGTAATATATGTGCGTATATTATAACGGAGGATTTTTTAATGGGCAAGTAAATTTATAATGATACCAGGAATTACGGGGAAATGCCTGTTGCGCTTGACATCTCCTGGAAAATCCATCAAAATAAAATCATTAGGAACAGGCTGGAGACACTTCAAAGGGAGATAAAGGAGAACTATGCTGACATATCAGGTATTATCGGATCGGGGAGAGCGGAAGATCAATGAGGACAGCACGGGCGTTCTCTGCCTGGGCGAACAATACTGCTTTGCTGTGGCGGACGGCCTGGGAGGCCATGGCGGCGGAGACATTGCTTCAAGGCTGGTGGTGGAGAAGGCGCTGGAGGTTTTCGGCCAGAGGGCGGAGATCAGCCCCGCCTGTATGGGAGAGGCATTTCAGAAGGGTCAGGACAGCCTGCTGGAGCGCCAGATGGAGTCCGGGAGAAGCTGGGAGATGAAATCTACTCTGAGCCTGCTGTTCTTGTCGAAGGATCGTTTTCTGTGGGGATATATTGGAGACTCCAGGATTTACCGGTTTTCGGGGGGACGGTATGTGCAGAGGACGCTGGATCACAGTGTGCCTCAAATGCTGGCGGCGGCCGGGGAGATCCGGGAAGAGGAGATCCGCGGTCACAGTGACCGGAACCGTCTTCTGCGTGTGATGGGAACAGAATGGAACGGCCCCAGATACCTGTTGTCGGAGGTACAGGAGCTGGAGAAGGGAGACGCGTTTTTGCTGTGCTCCGACGGTTTCTGGGAATGGATTGAAGAGGGAAAAATGGAAGAATGTCTGAGAAAGGCGTCCGCGGCGGAGGAATGGCTGAAAGCTATGGTCAGGGAGGTCCGCCGGAACGGAGCAGGAAAAAATATGGATAATTTTTCCGCTGTCTGTGTAATGTGCGGATGAAAACACTGTTACCTGTTTTTGGATAAACAGGGGAAGAGTCAAGGGAGGAGAGAGAAGGATATGGGAATTACGAGATGTGAAAACGGGCATTTTTATGACGACAGTCGGTATACCGAATGTCCTCATTGTAAATTGACCAACAGCGAGCCCACGATGAGAGAGTCGGCGACCATCGCCATGAATGAGGAGATCCAGCACTATGCTTCGGATTATATCCGGGAGCAGGGCGTCGGACCCGCGGAGTATGACGACGAAAAAACCATTGCCCTGGTGTCGGAATACAGGGGAAATGATTTTGTGGCAGGCTGGCTGGTCTGTACAGCGGGCCCGGAGAAGGGGCGCCAGTACTCCCTTTATCACGGCTTTAACCGCATTGGAAGGGGAAAAAGAAACGACATCTGTTTGTCGGGAGATCCGAAGGTGTCCAGAGAACCTCAGTGCGCCGTCGTTTATGAGAATAAAAAGAATCTGTTCTACGCGGTCCCGGAAAGCGGCGCGATCGCCTATCTGAACCAAAAGCTTTTGGATCAGGCTGTGGAAATCCACACGGGAGACGTTGTGCAGGTAGGAGAAACGGAGCTGACCTTTGTAGCGTTTTGCGAAGGGGAGAGAAGATGGTGAAAAGAATTGTGGGAAAGCTGTGGCTCTCACTTCTTTTGCTGTGTGTTATCGGCGCGGTTCCGGTGGAAGCTACAGATATCGATGAAAAAATAGATACGGTGCAGATGGAGCAGGCGAGGATTAACATGCCGGATATAAAGGTATATTATTATCCGGCCTCCGATACAACCTCCGATGCCGGGCAGATCAGCGGAGAACTGGACCAGAAAAAGCTGAACGTTCTGTCGGCGGTTCCCTCTGTCCAGGATGAGCAGGGAGTGCGGTACTATATGCTCCTGGATATTTCGGCCTCTATAGGAAAGGCGGATTTTGAGCAGATCAAGCAGGCGGTGACGCAGGCTCAGAGCATGATGACAGAGAAGGATCAGATGACGCTGATCACCTTTGGCGACCAGGTTTCCATCGTTTTTGAAAACGCGGGAAAAACAGAGGATCAGTCGGCGGTGATCGGCCAGCTTCAAAACAATGATCAGACGACACTGCTCCTGGAGGCTGTAAAAAAGACCGCGGATCTGGCGGATCAGGAGTCCTATGCTCTAAACCGCAGTGTTTTTATTATGATCACAGACGGAGAGGATTTCTCCAAAGAAGCTACAAAAAGCGAAGCGCTCTCCACTCTCCAGAAAAAGAACATTCCCCTATACGCTCTGACGGTGAACCGGACGGCCAGCGGCGCGGAGAATCTCTATACGGGAGAGCTGGGAGAATTCGCCAGGGAGACAGGAGGGGAGTCCCGGATCTTTGGGGAAAAGGAAGCGGTCAGCGCTATGGAAGAGCTGATGGAGAAGATCCAAAGCGCTTGTCTGCTGACGATGCGGGCGGGAAGCAACCGGATCAGTTCCGGCACGTCCCAGCTCAGCGTTGTCTTTGGCAATGCCGGAGAAGTACATAGAATGAATGTTTATCCGGTCTACTATCAGCCGGACACGGAGGCGCCGGAGGCCAGCCTGGAGAAGCTTTCCTCAAAAGAACTGAAAATCACATATAATGAACCGGTGGCAGGAGCTGATGATCCTGATAACTTCAAAGTAATGTACAAAGGTACAAAACGGCAGGAGCCCAGGCAGGCGAATTATACGGAAGCAGATGAATACTGCACCATCCTGACCTTCGAGGACGCGCTGAAAAACGGGGATTACGAGATCACCTTCACAAACATTACCGATACGTCCATGGAAACTCACCCGTTGGAAAAGCTGGAGGGAGAAATCGGCGGCGATAAGGAGAAGGAAGAGAAAAAGGAAGAGGAAAAGGAGGAAGACGAGGACTGGAAGGACGCCCTTCCGGTTTGGGCTTTTCCGGCAATGGCTGGCCTGGCCGCTGTGGTTCTTTGCGGAGGAATCCTGCTGACGCGAAAAAAGAAAAAACAGCGGCAGCTCCAGGAGGATCCTTCTCCGGAGGACCGGGAGGACACCCGCGGGGAGCCCTGGTCCATGACGTCTTCAGCGGAGCAGCGGGCGCAGATTTATGGGGCGGGGCAGAAGCACCATGTACTGCTGGAGGAGGTTCCGGCGTCTGAGACGCTGGTATTTGAGATTTCCACCACAAAGGGAAGCGAGCCTGTCCGCGTTCCCATACGGGACAAGCTCACGGTGGGACGCTCTGACCGCTGCGACGTCTATCTGGACGATCGGAGAATGTCCAGAGAGCATTTTGTCGTTGAAAAAGAAGGCCCGGATTATTATATTACAGATCTGAAAACCACAAACGGCACCATGGTAAACGGCGTGAGGATCGTGGGAAGAAGAAAACTGAAAAACGGGGACAGCGTTCACGCGGGAACCGTAGAGATGAAGATAAGGTGGTAAAGGATGAAGCCGGACTTGCAGAAAATATGCCCCGACTGTTTTTCAGAGAGCATGAAGGGAGGCAAATGCAGCAGATGCGGGTATGAGCGCGCGCCGGAGAAAATGAACAATCTCCAGCTTCCCCAGTTTTTTGTGCTGTACGACCGTTATATCCTGGGAAAGGTCATCGGCTCAGGAGGCTTCGGAATCACTTATAAGGCTTATGATATGCTGAATAACACGCTCTGTGCGGTGAAGGAGTTTGTGCCGCTGGGGATTTCGGCCCGTTATATGGACGGAGTGACACTGCAGCCTTCGGCAAAGACCCATCAGGATGATTTCGAGCACGGAAAGAAGCGGTTTCTGGAGGAAGCGGAAATTCTGAAAAAGCTCAGCAGCATACCGGAGGTGGTGCGGATCACCGATTATTTTTCAGAAAATAACACGGTATATTTCGTCATGGAATTTCTAAGCGGCGTCACGCTGAAGCGGATGGTACAGGCGATGGGAGGAAGGATCCCCGCCGCAGAGGCCATTTCACTGACCGTCTCTATTGCCCGGGCCCTGGAACAGGTTCATAGAAGGGCGGGGATTTTTCACAGGGATATCAGCCCGGAAAATATTATGATGACGGCGGACGGGAAAATAAAAATCATAGATTTTGGCAGCGCCAAATATCTGACCAGCGAAAAAAGCCAGACGCTCTCCGTGGTGCTCAAGCCCGGCTTTGCCCCGCCGGAGCAGTACAGCAGCAGCGGGAAACAGGGCAGCTATACGGATGTGTACGCGCTGGCGGGAACCTTTTATTATATGGTGTCGGGCGTGATGATCCCCGAGGCCCCGGACCGTCTGTCGGGAGCGGGCTATACTTCCCTGAAGGATCTGAACCTGGGGATCAGTCCCGGGATATCGGACGGAGTGGACAGGGCTCTCGATCTGAATTACCGGAGACGCACCCAGACTGCGGCGCGGTTTGCGGCTGAGCTTGCGGGAAAGGAGCCTTCGAAGGAGGAAAAAAATCTCCGAAAAGAAAAAGCGGTGCTGACAGGCTGTTATTTTCACGGAAAGAAACGGCAGTGGGAGCTGCCTCCAGGAAGAACCCTCAGGGTGGGCCGCTCCCGGAACCATTCGGAGATCATCCTGGAAAACGATACCCGTATCAGCAAGCTCCATTTCGAGATACGGTATCAGGATCACGCGTTTTATATCCGGGACAGATCCACCAACGGCGTTTATGTGGGAAAACGAAGACTGGAAAAGAACCGGGTATACCGGATCCAGAACGGCGATACCTTTGCGTTTGGAAATCAGATATACGAATTTAGAGTGAGAGTCATATGAGCAGAGAAAGCATCAGGCAAGAGGATATTCCCACAGTAAACCTGGGGGAAAGAAAAAAGCATCAGGTTGACATTGGGATTTCCAGCATTATCGGAACCAGAAAGGTACAGCAGGATACGGTGTTCGCGCAGACGGGGGAGAAGGGCACCTTAGCCATCGTCTGCGACGGAATGGGCGGGCTCAAAAGCGGAGAGCTGGCAAGCAGGACAGCCGCGGAAATGCTGGCGGCGGATTTTTTTGACGCGGAGGAGCTGGGGGATATCCCGGAGTTTCTACAGCAGGAGGCCGTGAAAATTGATTCAGCCGTTTTCCGGCTGCGGGGAGAGGACGGTGAGAGCCTGGAGACGGGAACCACCATGGTGGCGGCCGTCGTCACAGAGGACCGGCTTCATTGGCTTTCCGTGGGAGACAGCAGGATCTATCTCCTGCGGGGAACAGAAATGGTGGCGGCCAGCCGCACTCATAATTACCGCTATGCTCTGGATCAGCAGAGAAAAAACGGACAGATCACGCAGCAGTATTATGAGGAGCAGGCGGAGCAGGGGGACGCCCTGATCAGCTACATCGGAATGGGAAACGTGTCCCTGATGGACGTCAACCAGTCAGCCTTTCAGCTTCAGGACGGGGATATGATCCTGCTTTGCAGCGACGGGCTGTACCGCAGCCTGTCCCCGGAGAGGATCCAGCAGATCGTGAGGGAGCAGATCGGAGATATTGAGCAGGCGGCCCATTATCTCTGCGTCAGCGCCCTGGACGCTTCCCCGGGGGCCCAGGACAACACGTCCCTGGTTTTAATGCGTTATCACAAATAGAGGATATTTTTTAGGGAGGAAAGAACATGAATTTAAGGAGATGCGAAAACGGACATTTTTATGACGCGGACAAATTTGAAGCCTGCCCCCACTGCAGCGGGCTGGGCGGCGACACAGACGTGACAATGAATTTCAAGGCTGGTCCGGAGGCGGCGATAGCAGAAGACATGACAGAGGTCTTCGCCATGGACAGCGACTCCCGCTTCCAGGAGGAGCCGGCAAATACGGGCTCCCTTCTGGAGGCGGTCAATGTGGCGATGACCAGAGGGAAGAACCAGATGGAGGACGACAGCAAGACAATCGGTATTTACAGCAATTTCGGAAAAGAGCCGGTGGTAGGCTGGCTGGTATGCATTGAGGGAAAAACCTTCGGCCAGAGCTACAGCTTGAAAACGGGCAGAAACTTTATCGGAAGGAATCCCGGCATGGATGTTTGTCTGAGAGAGGATATCAGCGTTTCCCGGGATCGTCACGCGATCGTGCTTTATGAGCCTAAGAGGAGGGAGTTTATCGCCCAGGCAGGGGATTCCAGAGAGTTGTTTTATGTGAATGACGACGTGGTGCTGATGCCCCGGAAGCTGAACCGCCACGACATTCTCTCTGTGGGAAACACAAAGCTGATGTTCTTCCCCTGCTGCGACGAGACCTTCTCGTGGGACGACTATAAGCAGGAGGGAAAACAGGGATAACAGGAGAGAGCCATGAAAAAAAGAACGATATGCAGCGGGATCATTGCCGCCGCCGGGGTGTTGTTTCTTTTGGCGGTGATGCTGGATGTGCTCACCATAGATCTGGCGGACGCCGCGGGAGCCTTCGCGGATCAGCTGGAGAACGCGCTGGATAAGATCCCCGGTGTAGAAAACGGTTCCATAAGCTGTTCCTCCTATGGAATGATCAAAAATATATGGAAAATAAAGGAGAGCTCCGGCAGTGAGGAGCTGGACCGTGTGCGGGTCTATTTCCAGATCACAATGGTGCTGCCGTATATACTGACGGCGTGCGCCGTGTTCCTTGGCTTCGCGCGCAGAAGATGGAGCTATGGGCTGTGCGCTCTGAGCGCCCTGGTTTCCGGCGGCTTTCTGGCGGCCAACTGTTTTGTGGTCTTCCCTAAGGTGCTGACGGAAATGATCGAGGCGAACCTGAACGGCGGCCTGGTCCAGCTTATTTATGACGGAATGACCGGCGGCAACATGGAGCAGCTTTTAAGAAAAATAATCTTTCAGGGAATGGAAATCGGGTATTGGGTGAGCCTGGCCCTTCTGGCAGTTCTGTTCGCGGCGTCCCTGGCGGGGCTGTGCATGGGAAAAGAGAAGGCCTCCAGGGCGGATACCGGAAAAAGCGGAGCCGGAGAAAAGGACAGGGACGACCTCAGGAAAAGCGGACAGACAGGCATTTACTGTATGACAGGAGAGTACGCGGGAACCTGTGTTCCGTTAAAAGAGGGAGAGACGATCGTGGTGGGAAGAGACGCCGGACTGAGCCATCTGATCATTCTGGGACAGGCGGTCAGCCGCAGACATTGCGGAATCTGTTATGATCCGGCTGCGGGAGAGTATCTGGTGGAGGATTATTCCCTCAATGGAACCTTCGCGGACGGAGTCCGGCTGACGCCGAACCAGGCGTCGGGAGTTCCAAGGGGAACCGTTCTGTCCCTTGGAGATACGGACAGTCAGCTCAGACTGCTGTAGCACCGGAAGGGGATGGAGAAGGGAAATGCTGAAAATAGCTGTTTGTGACGACAATCACAGAGATGCGGAGCTTTTGATCCGGCAGGCGGAAAGGATTCTGTTTGCCCGCACGGAGTATGCCTTTACCTGTTTTGGGGACGGGCGGGAGCTGGTTTGCGCGGTGGAGCAGGGAGATTTCGATTTCGACCTGCTGTTTCTGGATATTCATATGAAGGGGATGGACGGAATGACTGCCGCCGCCTATTTAAGGGAGCGGGAGGTGGATGTGGACGTGATCTTCTTCACCGTTTCCCAGGAGCATGTTTATGAAGGATACACCTACCGGGCGTTTGCCTATCTTTTAAAGCCTGTTCAGGAGGAACGTCTGAAAAGGGAGCTGAACCGCTATCTGGATGAAAAGGAGCGGTGTACAGAAAGCCTGAATGTGACGGTGCGGGGGACGACGCACAGGGTTCCGCTGGATAAAATTCTATATTTTGAGAGTGATGTCCGGAAGATCATCGTTCACATTCTGGGAAGAGAGGAGCTGCAGTTTTACGGGAAGCTGGACGAGCTGCAGGAAATGCTGGAGACAAAGGGCTTCTTCCGCTGTCACCAGAGCTACCTGGTAAACCGGAGATTTGTAGATACCGTGAACCGGACAGGAGTCCGGCTGAAAGGGCGGGCGCTCCCTGTCAGCCGGAGGTACTGGGATATCTTAAAACAGACTCGGGGAATTTAAAAACAGGAGAACAGGAAAATGGAGGAAGACAGAGTATTTCTTACAAGAAGCTTATGCATGAACCGGAATCCTCAGGGAGCCATCGTAGGGATCAAGGGAGTCTGGCTGGGAGCGATCATTCCGATCCGGGACGGAGAAGAGATCGTCATAGGGAGAGCTGCGGGAATGTGCGATCTGGTGCTGCCGGAAAAGGTAGTAAGCAGGAGACACTGCAGTATTGTATATCATGAAAGCACAGGCGATTACAGCGTGTGGGACTGGTCCTCCAACGGAACCTTTCTGCGGGGAGGGAAGCGGCTGGAGCGGAACAGGGAGTATACGCTGAAAACCGGGGCTGAGCTATTGATCGGAAGCAGAGACAATGTTTTTAAGTTAGGATAAAAGGGAAAGGGACAAGGCAAGATGGCGGAGAGGAAAGCGAGAAAGACAGACAGCGAGGCGACCTGCTATGTGGCGGGGAAAATGCCGGGGAACAGATCCGGGCAGTATCTGATCGTCATGGACGGCATTCATGGAATCCGGGAGCTTTCTGCGGAGGATTTTGGAAAAGAAAGTATTCGTATGGGAAGATCCCGTGATCAGAATGATCTGGTGCTCTCTTCCCAGGCGGTTTCCAGGATCCACGGGAAATTTAAGGTGTCCGAAGGACGGATGTTTTACGCGGATCTGGGAAGTACCAACGGGAGTATTCTGGAAAGCAGCGGATGCCGGAGATTTCTAAACAAAGATCAAAAGTACATTCAGCTCATGGACGGGGATATGATCCGTATTCAGCCGGAACAGGACAGCGCCCAGGAGGCTGTGCTGATCCTGTATATGGATAGTACGGAGAAGGGAACCTGGAGAAAACAGCCTGTTTTATCCGGTCATATATCCATCGGAAGGGATATGGATAATGACATTGTACTGTCCCATCCCGGCGTGTCCAGAGTCCACGCCAAAATAGAGAAAACCGAACGTGGTATGCTGCTGACAGATGAGCACAGCGTCAATGGAACGCTTCTCAATGGATATACGCTGTCAGACAGCGCGCTGCTCCATGAAAAAGATGTGATACAGATTTTGGGCAGCACGCTGATTTTTACCAACGGCGTCATCTATTACAAGAATCTGACCAGGGGCGTCCGCATAGATGTGTTGGATATGAATAAATATGTGGGGAAAAAGAAAAAGCAGATTTTGAACCATGTAAACACGACGATAGACAGCAATGAGTTTGTAGCCATTATCGGAGGCTCGGGAGCGGGAAAATCCACGCTGATGAACGCTATCAGCGGCTTTGACAAAAAAACCGAGGGCACCGTCCTGTTTAACGGTCTGGATCTGAAGAGTCATTTTGCGGAGCTGAAGGGGCTGATCGGCTATGTTCCCCAGGAAGATATCATCTATGAAAATCTGACCCTCAGAAAAATGCTGTACTATACGGCAAAGCTGAAAATGCCGGGAGATACCTCTGCCAGGGAGATTGAGAACAGGATCAGTCATGTACTGGAAATGGTAGAGCTGACAGAACACCAGAATACCTTTATCCGCAAGCTGTCCGGCGGACAGAAAAAGAGAGCCAGCATCGCGGTGGAAATGCTGGCCGATCCGAAGCTGTTTTTCCTGGACGAGCCCACCTCTGGCCTGGATCCGGGGACGGAGCAGAAGCTGATGATCACCCTGAGCAAGCTGTCAAAATCCCAGGGGAAGACCATTATCATGGTGACGCATACCACCCAGAGCCTGGAGCTGTGCGATAAGGTTATTTTTATGGGACAGGGAGGCCGCCTCTGCTTCTGCGGCAGTACGGAGCAGGCAAAGATGTTTTTTGACACGGAAAATCTGGTGGATATCTACAATATGATATCGGAAAACGCGCCCTTCTGGGAAGAGCAGTTCCGCAACTGTATGGAGACGGAGCAGACGCAGGTTCGAAAGAAAAACGCCGGAGAAGCCCGGGAAAAGAAGAGAAGGACGAATCCGGCGAAGCAGCTTGGGATCCTGACCTCCCGTTACATAGAGCTGATCCGCAACGACGCCCAGCGGCTGGGGATGCTGCTCCTGCAGCCGGTGGTGATCGCTCTGCTTTTATCCGTGGTAGCCAAGGATACTGTATTTGAAATCTACGAAGACACCAAATCTATTTTATTTGCGCTGAGCTGCGCGGGGATCTGGATCGGCCTTTTCAATTCTATCCAGGAGGTCTGTAAGGAGCGAACGATCCTGAAGCGGGAGTATATGGGAAATTTACGGCTCCCGGTGTATATCAGCTCCAAATTCCTGGTACAGACGCTGTTGGGCGCCATTCAGGGGATGTTGATGATGCTGATCTTTTCTCTGACAGTAGGACTGCCGGAGGCGGGGATCCTGCTGGATCATCCGGCGCCGGAGCTGTATCTGACATTGTGGCTGACCATAGAGGCTTCTATGGCTCTGGGATTTGTGGTTTCCAGCCTGGTAAAGACCGGGGATAAGGCGATGACTCTGGCGCCTTTTATCCTGATCATCCAGCTTCTGTTTTCCGGTATACTCTTTGAACTCAGCGGAGCGGGGGAGTGGATCTCCTACTTTACCATCAGCAAGTGGTCTGTGGAAGGGCTGGGAAGTATCGCGGGACTGAATGATCTGACGATGAAAATACAGGAGCAGCTTCCCACGGCTGAGCATGAATTTCAGGAAATCTTTGAGGCAGTCAGCGGACATTTGTATCAGGTTTGGGGGATTTTGCTGGCAATGACGCTGCTGTGCGGAGCGCTGTGTATGATATTGCTGCGGTCTCTGTCCAGGGACAGCAGATGATGAGCAATGGATCGGAGGAGAGAGATGGCCGGGAGGAACTGGTGTCTGAATTGTTTTCAGATTAAGGGAAATTATGAGGTGTGTCCCCATTGTGGATATATGGAAAACGCGGAACCGGAAAATCTGTATCAGCTTAAGCCGGGAACGATCCTGCGCGGCCGGTATATCATTGGAGCTTCCATTGGTCTTGGAGGCTTTGGAATCACATACAAAGCCTACGACGTCACCCTCGGGATGGTCGTGGCGGTGAAGGAATTTTATCCGGCGGGCCTGGTAAACCGTGCGGAGGGCGAAAAAAAGGTCGGAGTATTTTCTGGTGAAAAGGCGGAAACCTATGAGAAATGGAAAAAGCGGTTTCTGGAGGAGGCGCAGAATATGGCCATTTTTGCCAGAGACCGGGACATTGTAAATGAATACGATTTTTTTGAGGAGAATGGAACGGCCTATATCATTATGGAGTTTATCCATGGCCGTCTTTTGAAGGAACAGCTCAGGGAGACGGGAAAATTTCCTCTGGAAACAGCCTGCGGTTATATGATGTCCATTCTGAACGCGCTGAAAAGAATCCATGAAAACGGGATCATTCACCGGGATATCAGCCCGGACAATATATTTCTTCTGGAAAACGGCAGGGTGAAGATTTTTGATTTTGGCGCTGCCTATTTCCAAAGGGGCGTGGAGGAGCAGCTTCCGTCCCTCATTGTAAAGGCGGGATACGCCCCGCCGGAACAGTACCGCACTAAGGGCCAGGTGGGTACGGAACTGGATATTTACGGAGCGGGGGCGGTCTTCTATGAGATGGTGACCGGAGAGAAACCCATAGAATCGCTGAACCGTATGATGGGTGAGAAGCTCAAAACGCCTACAGAGCTGGGAATAGAGATGGATCCGGTGATCGAGGGCGTGATGCTGAAGGCTCTGAGTCTTCAGCCGGAGGATCGTTTCCACAGCGGGGAGGAATTCGAGAAAGCGATGCTGAAGGAAACGGAGATGGAGGAATCCGTCTCTGCCGGGGAGGAAGCTGGGAAAACGGCGATGAAGGAAACTGTTTCTGCCGGAGAGGATTCAGGGAAGCCGGAGAGAGAAAAGCGCCTGCCATTCTGGAGAAGAAAAAGGAGCTGAAGGAGCGGCGGAGAAACGGAGCTGATTTTCTGCCCGAAAAAGGAAAAGCTTTAAAGATATCTGAGAAATAGGGCAGGCCTGGGGAAGGAAACGGAAAATGGCGAAAAATCTTTGTATGGGGTGCATGAGGGAGATCAGCGAAAATGACAGTGTGTGCCCTTATTGCGGCTACGCGGTGGGAACGGGCGTTTCAGAGGCTTATTATCTGGAGCCCCGTACTGTGCTGTCAAACAAATATATGGTGGGGAAGGTGCTGGGCTACGGCGGTTTCGGCGTAACCTATATCGGCTATGATCTTGTGATGGAGCAGGCGGTGGCCGTTAAGGAATATTTCCCCAGTGATTTTGCCACGAGAGGCTTTGGCTCCAGGAAGCTCACAGTGTATCCGGGAGACGCCCGGATACAGTTTGAAAACGGCCTGCGGGGCTTCATCGAGGAGGCCCGCAGACTGGCCCAGTGCAGTTCCATTCCTGAGATCGTCAGAGTGTACGATTGTTTTCGGGAGAATGAGACCGGATATATCATCATGGAATTCCTGAAAGGGCAGACGGTGCGGGAACTGCTGCAGCAGAAGGGCAGGCTGCCCTATGAAGAGGCGGAGCATATCATCCTGCATGTTCTGGAGGGGCTGTCCGCCGTTCACAAGGTAGGGATCATACACAGGGATATCGCCCCGGACAACATTTTTATAATGGAAGACGGTACGGTGAAGCTGCTGGATTTCGGAGCCGCCAGATACGCGGCCTCCCTTTATTCCCGCAGTCTGTCTGTGATCCTGAAACCGGGCTATGCACCGGAGGAGCAGTACCGGAGCCACGGGGAACAGGGGCCCTGGACAGATGTCTACGGAGCCGGAGCTTCCTTTTACCGTATGATCACAGGATTACGCCCCGAGGAAGCTCTGGAGCGAATGATCGATGACCAGCTGAGGAAGCCCTCGGAGCTGGGCGTACAGATCCCGCCGGAGAAGGAGGCTGTTCTGCTGAAAAGTCTGGCGGTACATAGAAGAGACCGTATTTCCTCGGCAGAGGAGTTTCGGAGACTGCTGCTGGAAAACACAGAGAAAAAAGCCGCCTCTCAGGAGCGGGAAAACGACCGGCCATTGACAGAGGAACGGGAGCGCGATCAGGAAGAGAAGCAAGAATGGAATCAAGAGCATAAGCCGGAGAATCAGGGGCGCAAGTCGGAGAATCGTGAACAGTTTGGAAATCGAGAGAAGCCGGATAATCAAGAGAAGTCAGAGAATCGTGAGAAATCGGGGAATCGAGAGCAGCCGGGAAAGCATGAGAAGTCGGAAAACCGTGAGCGGAAGTCGGAGAGCCGAGAGCAGCCGGAAAGTCGTGAACAGTTTGGGAATCGAGAGAAGCCGGAGAGTCGAGAGAAGTCGGAGAATCGTGAGCGACAGGAGAACCGTGAGCAGCAGGAGAAGGAGCGATTTCCGGCAGAAACACGAGGAGAGAAGAAGAGTCGGCGCGCAAGGGTTTCCGGCCTGGCGTCAGCGCTTGTTCTGCTGATCGTGGCCGTCGCTGTTCTGGCCACAGGCTTGCCGTGGAAGGGTAAGACAGGAGTTTCGGAGACCGGGAAGGAGCTGGACATTACGGATAAAAGCGGAACCGGAACTGAAACCGATACCGTGACGGAGAATGAGCCGGAAAGCGAAAGCGAGGCGGAAGCCGGGAACGAGCCGGAAAGTGAGAGTGGATCGGGAGCGGAAGGCGAGTCCGAAGCGGATAACGATACCGAGAAGGATACCGTGACGGGGAACGAGACGGAAAATGAGAGCGAGGCGGAAGCGGAGAATGAGTCCGAAGCGGATAGCGAGGAAGAAAAGGATACCGTGACGGAGAATGAGCCGGAAAATGAGAGCGAGCCAGGAGCGGAGAATGAGTCCGAAGCAGATAGCGAGGAAGAAAAAGATACCGTGACAGAGAGCGAGCCGGAAAATGAGAGCAAGCCAGGAGCGGAGAATGAGTCTGAAGCAGATAGCGAGGAAGAAAAGGATACCGTGGCAGAGAGCGAGACGGAAAGCGAAAGCGAGGCGGAAGCAGCGGCAGCGCTTGCTCTGGAACAGAAACGGAGCATCGGCGGATGGGAGGAAATTGGTTCCATCATGACCGGAGGGGCCATTGCGCCTCTGTCCATAGAGCCGTCCGTATCAGCGGAGGAAACGGATGATACCCTTCTGAACTGGCTGGACGGCGTCCAGACAACGACATGGAGGACGCCGGAGGGAAACACTGGCGTTGGGGAATCGGTGACGTTTACCTTTTCCGGTGAAGAGCGGATCAGCGGAATGTATCTGTTTGCGGGAAGCTACAGCAGTGAGATGCATGAGCAGATGAGTCGGCCCAAAAAGATCACGCTGGAATTTGACGATGCAAAAGCGGAGCTGGAGATTGAGGACACGATGCGGGTACATTATCTTGTTCTGGATGAGCCGGTGAATTCAGAGACGGTGACGGTTCATATTGACGAGATATATGAATCTGCCGGCTCTCAGGTTCTTCAGATTCAAGATATGGTATTTTGGGATGATGAGCTGAAATTCATGTCAAATTACGGATATGAGGATTATACCAACCTTATGGCGGACAGCACAGGGATCATCAGCTCCGAAGGAATTTCCGTAGAAAAAGCCTTTCCGCTTTCAGCCGCGGAGGGGGATGTATCCGGCTTCTGCGATAAGCTGGGAGCAACATATCTCAGCTCCGACGGCAGCCAGATCCGGCTCCGGTGGCGGGAGCCCATAGACAGGGTCGGTTATCTGGGAGATTATGATGCTATTATAGGCGCGTACCTCTGCGCCCTGGAGGAAAACTGGAGCCGGGAAAAGTATCTGGAAGAAGGGCTGAACCCTCTTATCGGGAACTTCGAGCCGGAGGAGATCGGCATCCGTATGATAGATCTGAACGGCGACGGGATTTTGGAACTGCTGATCGGTCCCGTATACAGCGGAGATAACTCCTCCATGGGAGCAGTGCTCAGCAGAGAGGTATATGAGATTTATACCAGTGTGGAGGACGAGTCGCATGATAAGGCTCTGCGTGTATTGAGCATACCGGATAACACCGCGTTCCTTCTGCTGACTTCCGACAACCGGCTGGCGTCTGTGGAACTGTGGGGCGACGGCCTGACCTCCGGGACATTGGCGAAATGGGGGCTTGGTTCGCCCGCTGAGTGGTTTATGGAATATTCCGTGCTGCAGACGAATATGGCGGAGGGTTCCGGCGGAACCAGCTACCGGAGCACTGGCGGGAGAACCCGGGACAGCTATTCTCAGATATCAGATGAAGAAAAGGAAAACCAGGTGCACTGGATCCATACAGAATATGCAAGCATCGTGCAGCAGGAAGTCGATACGGCCTTCCTTCCCATATCCACATTCCGAAAGTAGAGGTACTGTCAAAAATGACAGGAAGTTGATGAAAAAATACATTTACGGTTTTTGCTTTTTTTCCCATATATAATGATCTCAGAAACAAAAACAACGGGAGAGATGAAAGAAGGGAGAAAAAATATGAAACTCAGGAAAAATGTAATCACGATTATTTTGACAGCGGTGATGCTTCTGGGAATGTATCCGACAGTGGAAGCAAAGGCGGCCTCGGGGATTCCTTCCTCGGCGGTTGCTTATCAGGGAAACAAGTACCAGCTTTACTATGGAAGGATGAATTACAGACAGGCGAAGGCCTTCTGTGAGAAGAAGGGCGGCCATCTCGCCGTCATCGAGACAAGCAGGGAAAACACGTTTTTGCGGGCCTACCTCCGTCAGAAAAAATGTACCTCAGCCTATTTCGGGGTCACGGATTACAGAAGGGCGGGAACCTGGACAGACGTAAACGGAAAAAAGATTTCCTATAAAAACTGGAAATACAGTCTGAAAGCTATGCTGAAATCCCCGGGCAAGCGTTACGCCATGCTGATGAACAGTAACGGGAAATGGGTAAACGGTGATTTTAAAGGCAATACCAAGACCGCTTTTCTCTGTGAGTGGGACGGAGCGGCGCCCTCCACGCCCAAGGTGACATCCGTCAATGTGAGAACGGGAGTCGTCAAAGGAAAATGCGACAAAGGCACCACAGTAAAGCTGAGTGTCGGAGGCCGTATGTATTCCGCCAAAACAGACAGCTCCGGGGTATTCCGGCTTAATCTGAATTACAAAAATCTCAGGGGCTGGCAGACAGTGAAGCTGTATGCGCAGGGCAAGCATCAGAGTACCAGCAGGATAGTCTCTTTCAAAGCCTACTTCTTAGGAAAGAAAAAATAAGCGTAAAAGCAGACAGCTCCGCGGGATTTTTCCCGCGGGGCTTTTGCCAATTTGTTTTGAATGAAGCAGTTTTTATTAAGAGGAAAGAGTGAAGCGAGGAAGCATAGTTCGGCAGATGAAGCGGCAAAAGTCGGTATGGTTATGCGTCTGAGCATGTGTCCGATGCAGGGAGAGAAGAGGATGAGAAGCGTATTATTTCGAATTGGGAGGGATAGAAATGCGAAAAAATTTATTGACGGTGATTTTGATGGAGACACTTGTATTCTGCTGCTGTCCGGCGGCGGTCTGCCGGGCAGAGCAGGCGAGTGCTCAGAGCGGCATCCAGGTGACGGCAGATGAATCTGCGCGGGCGGGTATCGCTTTAGACGGGAAAGTATCGGCAGACACGGCTACAGATACGGAAACGGAGAAAGAAGCTTCAGCGTCCGGCATGGAGCTGGCGGCGCCATCGGTGAACGGAACGCCGCATGTGGAGAGCACGGAGCTGGCGGCGCCATCGGTGAACGGAGCGCTGCATGTGGAGGGTACGCAGCTTGTCGATGAAAAGGGGCAGGCGGTGCAGCTTTGCGGTATCAGCACCCACGGAATCGCATGGTATCCAGACTATATCAATGAGAGCTGCTTCCGGCAGTTCAGAGAAAAATGGAATGTGAATGTAATGCGGTTGGCGATGTACACGGAGGAATACGGCGGCTACTGCTCCGGCGGAGACCAGGCCTGCCTGAAGGAGTTGGTAGAGAAGGGCGTCCGCTGTGCCGCGGACAGCGATATGTATGTGATCGTTGACTGGCATGTGCTCAGCGACCTGGATCCTAATGTGCACAAGGAGGAGGCGAAGACCTTTTTCGCGGAAATGTCGGAGAAATTTTCCGGCTATGACAATGTACTTTATGAGATCTGCAACGAGCCCAACGGCGGGACAGAATGGTCTGCCATCAAGGCGTATGCGGAGGAAGTGATTCCAGTGATCCGCGCAAACGACGCGGATGCGGTGATTCTCGTGGGCACACCGAACTGGTCGCAGTATGTCGGCGCCGCCGCGGCTGATCCTATCACCTCCGACAGCAACGTTATGTATACGCTGCATTACTATGCCGCCACCCATAAGGCTGAGCTGCGTACAGCTATGACAGACGCGGTTAAGAGCGGGCTGCCGATTTTTGTGTCAGAGTACGGGATCTGCGACGCGAGCGGCAATGGAGCGCTGGATATTGAGGAGGCGGACCGTTGGATCGAGACGATGGACCGCTATCGCATTAGTTATGTGATGTGGAATCTCTCAAACAAGAACGAATCGTCGTCTATTCTAAGTCCGGCATGTCAGAAAACGTCTGATTTTACAAGGGATGATCTTACAAACTGCGGAAAGTGGCTGTACGAAATGCTGACCGGGGACACTGAGGGCAGCGGAAGCGGGGACGCCATCGGCGGAAGCGGAGATGAGAACGGCGGCAGGGGGAATGAGAACAGCGGAAGCGGAGATGAGGACAGCGGAAGCGGGAATGCGAATGGCAGAAACGGGGATACGAACGGCGCGGATGTCTTTACAAGCGGTCAGATGAAATGTACGGTGTCCCTGAAAAATTCGTGGGAGTCCAATGGCGAATATTTCTTCCAGTACGATCTTATTCTGGAAAATACAGGCAGCGCCTGCAGTCAGTGGGCGGTAGACGTGGCGTTTACCAATGAGTTTGAGCTGTCAGACAGTTGGAATGGATCCTACACAGACGCAGAGAATACGCTCCACATTGAATCTCTGGACTACAACGGCCTTGTAGAAGAAGGCAGCTATGTGACGGATATTGGATTTATTGTAAAAGGTCAGGCAAACTTGGCAATTTCCGGAGAGTGAGGGTGCAGATGATGAGTTTTACATATAAGCGTGCAACACTTGAAGATTTAGCCGTATTGACCGAGACAAGAATAACGGTATTAAGAGCAGCTAATCAATTAGATGAAAAAACCGACATGAGCGATGTGGAGAAGCAGTCTTTTTATTACTATAAAAAGGCTCTTTCTGATGACACGCATATCGCGTATTTAGTATATGACGGACAGCGTTTTATAGGAGCGGGCGGAATCAGTTTTTATCAGATAATGCCGACGTATCACAATCCAAGCGGAAAAAAGGCCTATATTATGAATATGTATACTGCTCCGGAATACAGGAGAAAAGGCATTGCATATAAAACGTTAGATATGCTGGTTAATGACGCCAGAGAAAGAGGTATCACGTCTGTGTCGCTGGAGGCCACGGATATGGGGCGCCCGTTATATTTGAAATATGGATTTGTTCAAATGGAGAATGAGATGGAGTTTCTGTGCTGAAGAAAGGGGAAGTAATACGCCTGAAAAATTACAGCCTCTTAACGAAAATAAGGAGCCGTATGTTCCATGTAATCTTGTCCACAGATATTGCTTCGAAATTATCCAGAATGTTGGGGGCAAGTGTTGAGTATTGGCTGAATCTGCAAAAAACTATGATGGACTTATTGCGGAATTTCAATCATTAGAGGTTTTAGAGCAGGAAAAAAGGGTTTTTAAGTATCTCGATTATACGTATTTTAAAGAGCAATTTCATTTGCCGGAGTTACCCAGAAAGACCGATCAGCAAACGCTGGACGAAAAGTAACCCGAGAGGAAGAAAGACTATAATAGACCGCCGTATAGGAAAACCTGTACGGCGGTTTTACACCACATATTTTTTCAGAAGAGGAATCTTCTGCATGATCCAGGATCCCAGGCAGGACAGAAGAAAGGCGCCGGCCCAGAAAACCGGAATTCCCACATAGCCCAGATCGAGCGGCGTAATCTGGAAAAACTTGTAAAAAAGATTCAGAAAAACCGGATGCACGAGATAAATCCCAAAGCACAGATTCCGGTGCCGGGACATCCATGATATATGAGGCCTTCTGCCGGATGCTGTGAGGAAGAGGCTGGCAGCCAGAAGGACGATCAGAGGCGAGTCGTAGGATACACGGAAAAGCTTCAGAAAAGCCATATCCGCAATAAGGATCCCGACAGTTATAACCGCCGCCGCGGCAGAAATCCTGGGCTGTATTTTTACATATTTCAGGAGATAATATCCAAACACATAATATAAAAGATAAATTCTGGAAAAAGGATAAATAAATCCAAGGTCAAAGCCTGTCAGTTGTTCGGCAAAAGGAATAATACTGGCAAAAAGGAACCCAAGAACCAGGCTGTATTTCAGAAGCTGTCTGCCGAAATGTTTGACGGCGGCCCTTAAAAGGGGAGTAGCTAGATACAGGCCGGCAAGCTCATACAGGTACCACAGGTGCGCCCAGCTTTTGCCCGACAGGGTATTGAGAAAGCCACGCCATATCATAGCCGGGGAAAAGCTTCCCTCCGTCACCGCCAGCTCCATAACGGAGAATACTGTTCCGAAGAGGAGAAGGGCAAGAAGGATCCTTTTCAGATAATGTGACAGTATTTTTTTGCCTGATATTTCTTTTTCAGGATTTAAAAGAAGCGCGCCGGATATCATAAGGAAGATAGGGACGCCTGCGGTCATCAGAGCTTTTAAGGTATAATAAACGGCTCTTTCGTTGGGAGTCATTTCTGCGGATAGAATGGATGTTACGCCGGAGACCACATGGAACAAGACTACCATAGCGGCGGCGCACCAGCGGAGAATATCCAGAAAAGCCGTTGATGAATTTTCTTTTTTCATATTATTCCCTCTGGCGGAGACTGTAAGACTCCGCTTTTTGTGACGATTCATCTGGTATCTTTCGACACCCTGATTCTATGATGATGTTGGGGTCAAGTATTCAAAAATCCCTTTACAAGCAAGCGTGCATTGGAGTTTTGTCTATTTGATCCTGATATCTGTTATTTTAATACACATATAATGGGGCTACAAGGGAAAATATCAAAAAACGAAATTCAGCTCATCTGAAGTTGTTTTCGGTAAGGGTACTCTCTTTTTATCTTCATGGTTGAGGTCACAGAGCCGAAAAGAGAGAGTATCGTTCTCTGTACATGTACACAGCAAAAAATGTGTGATATGATGAAAATATACGGCATCAAGAATTGGGTCAGCGCATAGAGGGTAATACAGTCGTTGAGAATTGAGACTCTTTGTAGATCGACGATGAACACGGCCGGTAAAGCGAGGCAAAAACACCTCGCATGATCCTTAGAATTTATACATAATTTTTTCGGGGAGGATATTATGAGTATACTGGGAATCGATATAGGAACGACGTCAGTCAGCTTTGCTGTTCTGAACGAAGAGAGCAAAATTTTGGAAAGGGCGGTGACGGTTGCCAACGGCAGCTTCATAAAGACGGAGGAGCCCTGGGAAAAGCTCCAGGACGCGGCGCTGCTGGAGGAGAAGGTGATCGGCAAAGCGCGGGAGCTTCTTTTAGAAATTCCTCATATCAGTTCTATAGGGCTTACCGGGCAGATGCATGGGATCCTGTATGTGGATCAGAGGGGAAATTGTGTCAGTCCGCTGTATACCTGGCAGGATGGAAGAGGAAACCAGCCGGACTTTGGTGGAAGATCTCTCACAGCCTGTATTCTGGAGGAATACGGCGAGGAAGTATATACAGGATACGGGTGGCTCACCCAGCTTTACAACAGAAGAAAAAATATCGTTCCGGACACGGCCGTGTCTTTCTGTACGATAGCGGATTATATTGGAATGAAGCTGACTGACAGAAAAAGTCCTCTGCTGCACGGCAGCATGGCGGCAAGCCTTGGTTTTTTTGACGCCGGGAAAAAACAATTCAAGCGGGATATTCTGGAAGCGCTTGGAGCCGGAACAGATATGGCGCCGGAGGTTACGGACAAAGTAAGTCCTCTGGGTACCTTCTGCGGAGTGCCTGTGTATACTGCGATTGGCGATAATCAGGCGAGCGTTTTGGGAGCCGCCGGAACGGCGCCGGGGGCAAGTCTGATTAATATGGGAACCGGAGGACAGATTTCTGTGGTCACGGACAGGAATATCCAGGTTTCAGGTATTGAGACAAGGCCGTATCTGGACGGCAGATATATTTTGGTGGGAGCCTCTCTCTGCGGGGGAAGAGCCTATGCGATACTTGAAAATTTTTTCCGGCAGTATATGGAGGGGGCCGGGCTGGAAGCCTGCGCTCAGTACGGCATCATGGAGAAAATACTGGAAGAAGCGGAGATATCCCGTCCGCTGAAAGTGCGGACTACCTTTCAGGGTACCAGGATAAAGCCTGATATGAGAGGGAGTATTGAAGGGATCGGCGAAGATAATTTTACTCCCGCCGCGTTGATCGACGGAGTGCTGAAGGGCATGGCCGGGGAATTATATGATATGTATCGGGAAATCGCGGCCCGTACAGGGCTGGAGACAGAGGTGATCTACGCCTCAGGAAACGGTATCCGGAAGAACAAATATCTGCAGAAAGCCTTTGAGCAGGCCTTTGGCAAAAAAGTGATCCTCGCGCCTTACCAAGAAGAAGCCGCCTGCGGCGCGGCAATGAGCTGCAGGTTTTAGATGATCAAATCTGTTTGAATTATTTGAAATTTACGTATAAATAAACAAATTTTTCAAAACTTAATTTATTTTTAGTTTGACATTCTGTGTTATTCTGTTATAATAAATAACATCACAGGAGAAATAAAATCTCCTCTTCTTTTACCTCCTATTATTAACACCAGTGGAGAAATAAAAGCGTGTAAGACTTCATGGAAAGGCGGGGATGTATTTGGAATACTATGCAGGGATAGACGTAGGCGGAACGAACTTGAAATTCGGCGTGTTTTCCGGGGAGGGAAATCTGATTGAGAAATGGTCTGTACCTACGGATTTTGGTAATGGAGGAAAAAATATGTGGCAACAGATTCACAGAGAAATTGCACGCCATCTTTCTGTGAAAGCCTTAAAAGGAATTGGAATAGGTATTCCCGGCCCGGTTCTGGAAAATGGTTATGTGGAAGTGTGTGTAAATTTGAATCTGCGTAATTTTAATCCTGTGACAATATTGAGAACATATTTTTCTGATGCCGGAGATATAAAAATCGCCGCTGCCAATGATGCGAATGTGGCGGCTTTGGGAGAGCAATGGAAAGGAAGCGGCCAGGGTTACAGAAGTATCGGAATGGTGACACTGGGAACAGGAGTAGGTGGAGCGGTGATAATAGATGGAAAACTCAGATACGGCGCAAATGGACTGGCCGGGGAGATCGGCCATATCCGGCTGAATCCAGAAGAGACAGAGCTTTGTACTTGTGGAGGAAGAGGGTGTGTGGATCAGATTGCTTCTGCAACTGGGATTGTGCGTTACGCAGAAAAAAAGCTTAAAGACAATAACGGAAACTCCATATTACGGACAAAAGGCTGCTTAACTGCAAAGACTGTAATTGACGCGGCGAAACAGGGAGACCGAATTGCGGAAGATATTGTGAGATACTGCATGAAGTATCTTGCAAAAGCACTGGCGGCAGTAGTCTATGTGGCGGATCCGGAAGCATTTATTATCGGAGGGGGCGTTTCCGAGGCGGGAGATTACCTTATTAAAATACTTCAGGAGCAGTTCGAGCCATATATCACGCTGTCCGGGAACCGTCCCCCTATTTTGAAAGCGTCTTTAGGAAATCTGGCAGGAATATATGGGGCAGCAAGGCTTGTATTAAATTAAATGAAAGGGCTAAGAGATGAAAAAAACGGTTTTGACAGATGTAGACATTTTATCTCAGGAGGTACACGGAAGAGTGCGGTATGATGTCAGGCCGCATCCTCCGGTAACAATAGGTTTGGAGCCTGTGGATTTAACAGAGTACACAATGCGGGAACATAAAGAGAAGGTACTTGCGGCTATGAGAAAACGCGATATAGATGTTCTTGCGGTTTATGGAGACCGGGAGCACGGGGCTAATTTTGGTTATCTGACAGGTTTTGAGCCCCGCTTTGAGGAAGGCCTTCTGGTTTTTCATAAAAACGGCGACGCCGTTCTTATGCTGGGAAATGAAAATCTGAAAATGACCCAATATGCAAGGATAAAAGCGCAGGCAGTTCATGTTCCTCATTTTTCGCTTCCAAACCAGCCCATGAAAACAGATTATAAATTCTCGGAGCTTCTTGGCAGGGCTGGGATACAAAAAGGCCGGACAGTGGGCATTGTGGGGTGGAAGCTATTTACAGGGCTTTTTGAAGAAAATAAAAAAATGTTTGATGTTCCCGGATTTATTGTGGACAGCATTAAAGGAATTTGTGGGGACGGCGCGGTTCTGAACGCGACAGATCTGTTTATTCATCCATTGTATGGAGTCAGACTCCAGATGAACGCCAATGAAATCGCGCATTATGAATATGGAGCCTCTCAGGCCGCCTATTGTGTTTATAAAGTTATGGACAGTATAGAACCAGAAAAGACGGAGCTGGAGCTTGCAGATCTTCTGGCAGCTCACGGTCAGCCTCCGTCAGTACAGACGATCTGCGCGTCAGGACAGCGATTCACCAATGCGGTTGCGGCACCGCGGAATAAAAAAATAGAGACAGGAGAGCCGGTGACGGTTACTATGGGACTTCGGGGCGGACTGACTCACAGATGCGGATATGCTGTATCAGATGAACAGCAGCTGCACCCCGGGAAGAGGAATTACCTGGAAAGAGTGGCTGTTCCATATTACAGAGCTCTGACAGCCTGGTATTCCGGTATAGGCATCGGTGTGAAGGCGGCGGACATTTACCGGCGGACAGAAGAAATACTTCCGGTGGAAACTTATGGATGGAGTCTGAATCCCGGGCACTATGTGGCGGAAGAAGAATGGATGTCCTCTCCGTTTTATCCGGATTCACCCGTCGTCCTGAAAAGCGGAATGATGCTTCAGATGGATATAATTATTCATGTGAAAGGCTATGGCGGAGCTAATGCTGAAGACGGCGCGGCGCTTGCGGACGAGTCCCTCAGAAACCAGATAAAAGAGCATTACCCGGAATTGTGGAAGAGATTTGAAAAAAGAAGAGAATATATGAGAAATATACTTGGTATTCCCATAAAGGATGAAATGCTTCCGATGTCTATGTTGTGCGGTTATTTCAGGCCGTATCTTCTGGATAAACAGAAAGCGTTTTATATAGCAGATTAAGGAGAAGGTTCATGGACAGGAAAGGGGGATAAAGGAGGTCCACGGAGAAAAGTGAAAACAGATAAAACGCCGCGGCAGCGGCAGCAGTTACAGGAGGAATAAAGTTTGGAAGTAAACTTCCAAATCTACCATTATTGGCGCAGCCAGTGCGCCATGAAAGGAGAAAGAATGAAAACCAGAAAAAGAATATCAGCATTAGGATTAGCGGCAATTATGGCGGTGACAGCAGCAGGGTCTGTAAATGTATATGCGGGAGAAGAGGCAGGCGACGGATACTATTTTGAGTGGGCCGGAGAGCAGTGGGGGCTGTCTGCGGAAGAAATTGAGGAAGTAAAGGCCATGGATCTGAGCTTTGCGATTGAAACTCCTACAGAATCAGAATTTGGTTATGGCCAGATGAGAGGGTTTGAGGACGCGTGTGAGGCTCTTGGCATAAAAGTGGCGGGAGAGGCATCCTGCGAGCTTGATCCTGCAACGCAGCAGTCAAATATGGAGAATTTCATTTCCATGGGCGTTGATGGAATTGTCTGCCAGCCTCAGGACGCCGACACAGCCTCCTCAAGGTTTGATCCTGTGGTAGATGCAGGAATTAAGCTGGCGTTTACCGGGTCAAAGCCTGAGGGCTACGAAGCCGGGAATCAGTATGTAACCATGGTGACGGATGAGTTTGCGGAAGAGGGCGCTATGGCGGCAGATTATTTAGCGGAGGCGATAGGCGGAGAAGGACAGATCCTTGCCATCAAAATTTCCAGTGTAAACGAGGTGTCCAATATACGCGACGGTGCTTTTCTGGATACCATGGAAGAAAAATATCCGGATATCGAAATTCTTGAGGTTGGGGGAATTGAATCTGCCAGTGACGCGGGATCTGTTGCCAGTGGTTTGTTGGCAAGATATCCCGACGCGGACGGGATGTTTGTGACATTTTCAACACCCGCTCTTGAAGTGTTGGATATCGTGAAAAGCCTGGGAATGAATGATTTTAAAATCGTAACGGTAGACCTGGATACCGTGTGCTGTCTGGACATGGTAAATGAAGGGAATATTGCGGGTATTGTCTGCGATTCCGCATATTATTACGCGGCGGCGGCAGTAGTAGGGCTTGCAAAAGATTTCCTCGGGCAGGAGGTTCCGGAAGAGCTGGCAGGCCCGGGTCAGAAAGTAACCGTAGATAATATGAGAGACATGTGGCAGTGGTCGTTTGGTACGGAGGTGCCGGATACTCTGGCGGAAGCTCTGGACGCAGCGGGAAAATAAAGAACAGGCAGGAGAGGAGCGGCTGTCTGCTGCTGCGGCCGCTCCGGCCAATATTCTTTGTATACTGTCAGTAAGGAGAAAAGAATATGGATCAAAAGGCACTGAATATGAAAGATATCTGTATTGGCTTTAATGGAATACCGGTATTAAAAAATATAAATTTTTCTTTGGATACGGGCGAGGTATGCGGACTGGTGGGAAAAAACGGTGCCGGAAAAAGTACGCTGCTCAAGATCATACAGGGTTTATATCATGCTGGCTCAGGAGAAGTAGAGATATTAGGACAGAACATAAAAGAAAGCGCTCATGGAGAAGCCTTTGACTGTGTGGGGATGATATTTCAGGAATTAAGCCTGATACCTGAAATGACGGTACTTGAAAATATTTTCCTAAATAACGAAATAAAAAATCATTCTCTGATCAATGAAAAGGAAGAAGAGCAAAAAGCGGTTTCTTTCATGCAGAAATATGATATTGACATTCACATCCATGAAAAGATAAAGAATTTGGGTTCGGCTGATAAACAGATGGTAGAAATCTGCAAGGCTGTGCTGAAAGAGAAAAAAATACTTTTAATGGATGAGCCTACAGCCTCGTTAGACGACGAGCAGGCGGCGAAATTATACCGTATGGTAAACCAACTGAAAAAAGAAGGAATTTCCATCATATTGATTACGCATCACCTGCAGGAGATCCTGGATAATTGTGATAGTATAGCGGTTATCAGAGACGGGGTGATGACTCTCCATGAAAAAACAGAAAATGTTTCCATGCAGATGATGATTGAAGCTATGCTCGGAAAAGAGCAGGTGGATCTGGCCTTTTCCAGAAGCATCGTACAGATCCATAAAGACTGTCCGATTCTGGAGGCCAAGGGAATTGTAACAAAATTGATACGGACGCCTCTGTCTTTTCGTATCTTTTCCGGGGAAGTAGTAGGACTTGCCGGGCTGAAGGGATGCGGAAGGACTGAAATTTTCAGGGCAGTTTTCGGATTGGATAAGCTGGTGGCAGGAGAAATATATATAGATGGAAAAAAGACAGAAATCAGATCCGCCGCGGATGCGGTAAAGGCAGGAATATACCTGATTCCTGAAAGCCGTCGTTTTCAGGGACTCAGCGTGGAACATTCCATAAAATTTAATATAGAAATACCGTTTTTAAAGAAGATCACGAAGCATTTACTGATTGATGACAAAAAAGGCTCAGATATCGTTGATGATTATATTAATAAGATGAATATTAAATCCAACAGCAGGGACGACCTTGTCAAAAGCTTATCCGGAGGCAATCAACAAAAGGTCGTAATAGCCAAAGCACTGGCGACAGGCCCCAGAGTCCTTTTGATGGATGATCCTACATATGGAGTGGATGTAGGCGCAAAAGCAGAGATCATGAAAATTATCGACCAGTTTAAAAAAGACGGCGGGGCTGTATTATTTGCATCTTCCGAAATAGAAGAAATAAATCAGAACTGCAGCCGTATCATGATTCTGAAAAACAGAAAATTGACAGGCGAGCTGCAAAATGAAGATTATCTGACCATCACACAGGATCGGCTGGCAGCGGAAATACAATAAAGAGGTGGATGAAAGTGAAGAAAAAATTTGATATTCAAAAATCAATTATTTATATTGCGTTTGTAGCTCTTTTTCTGATTTTTTCAATAACCTTACGGGATGTGGGAAGTGGTTTTGCGTCCGTCAGTAATTTAATGAATATCCTGCGGCAGACCTGTCTGGTGGCGATCATGGCAGTGGGAATGACTTTTGTTCTTGGAGCCGCGCTGATCGATCTTTCCACCGGTCCGGTGGTGGCATGTACATCTTTGATATGCGGTCTTTTTCTTCAGCATTATGGACTTGCTGCAGGGGTGGCGGCAGGACTTATATTTGGCGTTTTAGCAGGTATGCTGAACGGTTTTCTGGTTGCTTATCTTAAGATGCCTCCTTTTATTGCGACACTTGGCACGCAAACGGTTTTTACTGGACTGGCAAGAACGATTACAAATCTCCAGTCTGTACCTATTACGAATAAGACGTTTATTAATATATTCGGCGGCGGAAATATCGGTGTGATCCCTTCGGTCTTTATATGGATGCTTATCATATTTTTCCTTGGAGTATTGCTGATGTACAAAATGCCTTTTGGGCGTAAAGTGATCGCTGTAGGCGGAAATCTTACGTCGGCAAAATATTCAGGTATCCATATTGCCCGCGTCCAGATGCAGGTTATGACGCTGATGGGAGTTCTCTGCGCTCTTGCGGGAATTCTGTGGGCGGGGCGTTTTGGAGGCGGACGTTATACCCTGGGAGAGGATTCCGGAACTTCTGTCATTGCGGCGTCAGTACTGGGCGGAACATCTATGATGGGAGGAAAGGTGTCTGTTTACGGCGCTATTGTAGGCGCATTGATGATGGGAATGCTGGATAATGCCCTTGTTATGTACGGACTTAGCGTGTATCAGCAGACAATAGTCAGGGGAATCGTCATCATCATAGCGGTTGCGGTAAGTACAGTGAGAGAAGACGATTGATAAAAGAGGAAGGCGGCAGATGCACACCGGTGCATAAAGTCGGATCAGTCGTTAATTAATAGCAATAGGAGGCATGATATATGGGAATTCATATGGCGGAAGAATATATTGAGAAGAATAAAGAACGTTTAATTAAATTGCTCCAGGCCTGTATCCGTTCCAGGCCGGTAAATCCATTATATGCCAAAGCGCATGGGTACAACGAAGCAGAGTGTGAAAAAATCATTGCGGATAAAGTGAGGGAGCTGGGTCTGGAACTGTATACCTTTGATGTAGAGCTGGACAAGCTGGAGGAATACAGGGGGATGCCGGGATTTATAACGGGATACACAGATAAAATTGATTTTACAGGCAGACCGAATATTGTGGCAAAGCTTCCGGGGACAGACCCGGAACACGGGCGGTCTGTTTTGCTGATCGGACATTGCGACGTGGTTGCGGCTGATGATACTGATGAATGGAAACATCATCCTTTTGAAGCTGAGATTGAGGATGGGATTCTTTACGGAAGAGGCTGTGTAGATGAGCTGGGGGGACTGCTCAGTCAGCTTATGGCAATAGAAGCGATTATCAGGACAGGATGCCGGCCAAAGGGAGATATCTGGTTTTCAAGCGTAGTATGTGAAGAATCAGGAGGAACAGGGGTGCTGGCAGTTGCCGACTGGCTGAAGAAAAAAGGCATTCAGATTGACGCGGGAATTATGGGAGAACCAACCGATCTGGACATCAGCCTGCTTTGCAGGAATATTACCTGGGGAGATATACGAGTATACGGACGCACGGGACATTTGGAAGAGTGGCAGCCTCACTGGACGCTTGGCGGTCCGGTAGACGCGATTAAAAAAGCAAGGTATCTTATGGATCAGATTGACCGTCTGAATGAAGAATGGGAGAAAAGACCAGACAAAAATCATCCGCTGGAGAAGCTGCCGTGCCAGGTAAAGGTTGCGATGATAAACGGAGGACACCACAGATCCAGTTATCCGGCATACTGCGAATTGTCATTTAATATTCAGATTCTGCCTCAGGAAACAGATGAATTCGGCCTTGGGCCGGAGGTGAAAAGGGAGTTTGAAGATTTTATTTATAGTGTAAGTCAGGCAGATCCATGGCTCAGAGAACATCCCCCGGTAATTGAGTGGGTTTGTGAGGCGGACTGTTCTGAGGTTCCTCAGGAGCATCCTTTTGTAAAAGTTATGGAAAAGGCCGCGAAGTCAACATGTGAAACAAGCGGGCTGATCGGCTCCGGTTTTCATACGGATACCGGATGGCTGATGCGAGTGCCCGGGATCCCTGTGATAAATTACGGCCCGGGAAATCCGGCTCTTGCGCACAGTACAAATGAAAGATGCAGGACAGAGGATGTAGTGACATGCTGCAAGACAGTGGCCGCGGCTTGTCTGGAATGGTGTAATCTGGAAAAATAGATCATTGAGCGGGTGGAGCATGTCAAAATACAGGGCTGTATTTTGGCATGTTTTACTGTGCGGGGTTTTATATAGCTTAATAATTATTTGCAACTGTAATTAAGGAGAAGGTAAAAGGCCGGAAAATATCATAATCAATGAAGGGGATCTTTAAAGGCCAATTGGTAAAATATAGTGGATAAGAATTGGAAATATATGTTAAAATTGTTCTAAGAGACTAAGCGGCATCTGTGTACCCTGACGCTGAATTAATTTTTGAATGATCTGCGGACTTATAATTACAGAGAAAATTTTTATGGAAACGTATCGGCAGCAGATATTCCGCAAGAGTTTAAAGATGTGTTTTTAAGCGGGACAAAACATGGAGTAATTGGATTGAAACTGCTGCAGTTTAAAAAGAAAAGGTATTGGTGGGGATGTTATGAAGATTCAAAACCAGCAGAACTTAAAAAATAATAATGAAAAAATGATCCTGGAAATTATCAAGACAAATAAAAACAGTGATATTTCCCAGGCGGATATTGTAAAAATCACGCGGATGAGCCCAACCAGTATTTCAAGAATTGTGGAAAACCTTATTGCGAAAGGGCTGGTTCGAAAAGAAGATTTTATTACTACGGACAAAGTTGGAAGAAAAGGGATAAAGCTGAAGATCGTGCCGGAGAGTATTATCACAGTTGGCGTTTCCATAGATTCAGATAATCTTGGAATCTGCATTATGGATTTTGCAGACAGGATCCTCGATTCCTGTATACTGGAATTACAGGAGAGACATTATGAGCCGGACGAGATCATTGAATTGATCCGCCGGATGTATATTGATATATGTAATAAAAATTCAATTAAGGAGACGCAGATCAGCGCGGTGGGAATATCCTGTATTGGAAATGTAGATTATAAAAAGGGAGATATTTATTTCGCTCCTCAGTTTGGCTGGAACCATATTGATTTTGGAGCGCGGACCCAGAATGTCTTGAAAAAAAAGGTATATATGGAGAATGACACAAAAGCGGCGATCACCAGCGTCGTTCATCAGGAAAAAGAATTTCTCAAAGAGGATGTTACATATCTGACAATAGGGATGGGCGTAGGATCGGCTGTAATGTTTCACGGTGAAATTGTCAGGGGAAGCGATAATGCCTTTGGAGAAGTCGGCCATGTGATCATTCATCCTGAAGGACGTAAATGCGACTGCGGGCAGAGAGGGTGCGTACAGACCACCTTAACACACAATAGTCTCATTGAGGTGTGTCAGGAGGCGGGACTGAAGATTACAAAGATAGAACAGATATTTGAAGCATACAGAGAAAAGCAGGAATGGGCGGTAACATTTATTGACAAAACGGCGTCTGATTTGGCAATTTTGATCCGAAATCTGGTTTATATGTATAACACAAATTATATTCTGGTAGGGGGAGCTATGATACTGGACTATCCGGAGCTGCTGGAGCTCGCGAAGGAAAAGGTGGAGAAATTAATACATTCGAATTTGTATTCCAATCTTCGCATTATAAAGGTTCAGACCAGGAACAACAGTATGACGGGAGCCGCTTTTATCGCCCAGTCAAATTGCATGAGAAATATGGTCGAAAACGATGGGGAATCCCGGATGTATTTAAGAAATGTGCAATAGTGAGAATTCAGATCTCCGGCTCACGCCGGAGATCTTTGCGAAACAATTTATGCGGGGTGAGGTAAAAAGTGAGGGACAATGGAATTAATCCCAGAGTAATACAGGAGATACGGGAGCTGGCAGAGAAATATGGTATGATAAAAGTCATATTATTCGGCTCCCGGGCCAGAGGTGATTTCAGGAGGACCAGCGATATCGACCTGGCCGTAACGGGGGGAGACTTTGACAGATTCGCGTTGGATGTAGAGGAAGAAACAACAACTTTGCTGGAATACGATATTGTAAATCTGGATGCGGATATGCAGGACGAGCTGCGTGCGGCAATTCAAAGAGAGGGACAGGTTTTATATGAAAAAGTTCAATAATTTTTGTCAGGCTTTGTTGAATATGAAAGAGATATATTCATATGAGGAACCCTATGATACGGTGATTCTGACCGGACTTGTCGGCCTTTACGAAATCACTTTTGAGCAGTCGTGGAAAATGATGAAGGAAGTTCTGGAAGTTCACGGATATGCGGAAGGGGCTACGGGATCGCCCAAAATCGTACTGAAAACGGCTTATAAAGCAGGAATGATAAAAGATGAGAGTTTATGGCTTCATGCGCTGCAGGAAAGAAATAATGTGGCGCACTCTTACAATAAGAAGGTTGCCATGAAGATTGCAGAACAGGCCAAAAGTCAATTTTACGACATGTTCTGTGCTTTGAAACAGGAAGTAGAGGACAACTGGATTTAGATTTCGTCAGGAGAACTTCCGCAGCTTTGGAATTACAGAGAAACAGACACACAACATAAAGGACGGCAGACTATGAAATTTTTTCATTTATCAGACTTGCATATCGGGTTAAAATTAATGAACAGGGATCTCAGGGAGGATCAGGAATATATCCTGGGTCAGATCGTGGAGAAGGCGGCGGAGGAGAAGCCGGACGCCGTTGTGATCGCGGGAGATATTTATGACAAGGCGGTGCCTTCCGCCGAGGCGGTGGAGGTTTTCGACCGCTTTCTTGCCGAGCTGCGGGAGGCTCTGCCCCAGGCGGTGATCATGATGATCAGCGGGAATCACGACAGCGCGCCCAGGGTAAACTGCTTCCGGAATATACTTTCCCGGCAGAAGCTTTATATGATCGGGCAGCCTCCCCAGAGAGAAGAGGAGCATATTGAAAAGGTGACAATGGAGGACGAATACGGGCCGGTGAATTTTTACCTGCTCCCCTTCGTGAAGCCTTCCATGGTGAAAATGATAACAGGAACAGAGGAAAACGGGAACAATCTGTCCTATAACGATACGGTGCACAGGCTGATCCTTCGGGAACATATCGACACAGCCCGGAGAAATGTCCTTGTCAGCCACCAGTTTTACCTCCCTGTGGGAAAACAGGCGGATCAGGTGGAGAGAATGGAATCGGAGATACGGACGGTGGGAAACATAGATCAGGTAACAGGGGATATTCTGGAGCTTTTTGATTATGGAGCCCTGGGACATATCCATAAGCCCATGAAGGCGGGAAAGGACTGTTTCCGATACTGCGGAACGCCCCTGGCCTGTTCCGTAAGCGAGGCCGGGCAGCAGAAAGGGATTTTGATGGTTGAACTGGGCGCCAAGGGGGAAGCGGCGAAGATTTCCGTCCTTCCGCTGAAGCCGCTGCGCCAGCTCCGGGTTATCAGAGGCAGTCTTGAAGAGGTGCTGGGACAGGCCTGCGGAGATTATGTGTCTGTTATTCTGACAGACAAAGTGGATCTGGATGTGATCGATATGCAGGACAGGCTCCGTAATAGCTTTCCAGGCCTTCTGGAAATCCGGCGGGAAAACAGGAGAAGGGCAGAGTACACAGAGGAGATGAAAACGGCGGAGGAAATGCCGGATCCTTATGAGCTCTGCTGTTCTTTTCTGACAGAGCTGGACGACGAAGAAAAAGAAATCCTTCGGGATGTGATCCATACGGTTCAGGAGGTGAAGTAGGATGCGGCCGCTGAGACTGACCATGCAGGCGTTTGGTTCCTATGGAGAAAGAACAGTTATTGATTTTGCAAAGCCGGATCAGAATCTTTTTCTGATCACAGGAGATACGGGCGCGGGAAAGACGACGATCTTTGACGCCATTGTGTTTGCCCTGTACGGAGAGGCAAGCTCCACAGCTAACAAAAAAGAAGGAACCGTACTTCAGAGTCATTATTCGGATTACGGCAGAGAGCCCTTTGTGGAGCTTGTTTTTGCGGAGGGGACAGAGAGGGACCGGGAAATTTATACGGTACGCCGGACGCCCCGGCATCTGAAGCTGATCACCAGGGGAGCGGCGAAAGGTGTGGGAACACGGGAGATTGCCGGAACGGTCTCGCTGCTGATGCCGGACGGAAGGGAGTACCCTCAGAAGGAGGCCGACAAAAAGCTCCTGGAGATCGTAAGACTGACGAAGGGCCAGTTTATGCAGGTGGCAATGATCGCCCAGGGCGAATTTATGGAGCTGCTCCGGGCGAAATCTGACGATAAAAAGGTGATCTTCCGCAGGCTCTTTAATACCGGCATGTATCAGAAGATCACGGAGGAGCTGGGAGACCGGAAACGCCGGAAGGAGAAGGAGCTTGACACGCTGAAGACCCGGTGTCAGACCGAGGCGGAGCGGGTGAGGATCCCGGAGGACTACGAGCGGGAAAGCCGGATCACAGAGTTGAAAAAGCAGATTTCAGAGGGCGTTCTGGCGTCTGCCGGGGAATTTACGGAAGAACTGCGACTCCTTACGGAAGCGGTGAAAAAGAATTGCAAAAAAGCGGAGAAGGAATACAGGGAGGCCGCCGAAAGCAGGGATAAAAAAAGAGACGCCCTGAAAGGGGCGGAGGATCTGGAAAAGCTGTATCAAAGGCTGAAAGAGGCTGAAGAGGAACTGGAAGCCTGCGGGAAGCAGGCCGAAGAGATACAGAAAAAGGAGGCTCTGGCAGAACAACTGAAAGGAGCCTTTGAAATTCTGAAAAAATACGAATGGATGGAGGAGGCGGAAAAATCCGTCCGCCGGATCCGTCTCACATTGAAGGAAAATCAGGAACAGCTTCCCGGCCTTCTGAAAAAATCCGAAAAGGCCTTTCAGGAGGCGGATGGGGCCAGGGAAGCTTATGACCGGGAGCAGGAGAATTTCAGCAGAATATCAGAAAAGACGAAGGCGGCTCTTGCGCTGTTCGAGAAAATAAAGGAAGCAGACCAGAAAATCGCCTCCGCGGAGACGGCTCTGAAAAAAGCCCGCAAAAAAGCGGAGTCTGAAAAGAAAAAGCAGAGGGAGCTGGAGGAGCAGGAAAAGACCTGGAGGGAAGAGGAAGCAAAACTTTCGGAGGCGGAGCGCAGGCTGCCGCTTCTGGATGAAAAAAAGCGCCTGTCAGAGGAGCTGACAAAGGACAGCGAAGCTTTGAAGGAGGCATTTGATGCCGCAAAGGAAAAGAGTCAAAAAGCGGAAAAAGTCCAGGCGGCCTATGTTTCAGCCAGAGAAAAATATCAGGAGACAGGCGCGGTCTATGAAAAAATGAGGCAGATGTTTCTGGACGCCCAGGCGGGTCTTCTTGCCAGAACCCTTGAGGAAGGCAGGCCCTGTCCCGTGTGCGGCTCCCTCAGCCATCCCGCGCCCTGTAAGTGGGAAGAGAAGTACGGAGATGTGTCAGAGGAGAGACTTTCCAGGCTGGAAGAAGAGAAGGAGAGATTCAGGCAGACTCAGGAGAAGCGGGCGGAAGAGGCCGGATCCGCCCGGGCCGCGGCCGAAGCGGGAAAAGCGGACTTTCAGGATAAGTGGCGGCGGCTGAAGGAAAAAATCACAGCGGTGATCCCGGGGGCTTCCGTGGAAATGACCTGGGAGCAGGCGGCGGATACCATAAGGCGCTGGGCCCTTTCTGTTCAGGAGGAGGACGGAAAGTGCAGGAGAGAGACAGAGCTTCTGCGTCGGCTCCGCCGTTCTTTGGAGGAACTGGAAAAAACAAAGGAATTACAGAAAGCTTCCGCGGAATCCGCGGAGGAACAGGCAGGACAGGCGGAAAAGGAGCTGGCCGCCTGCCGGGCGGAGCGTTCGGGGCTTTCCGGCTCCGCGGAGTTCGCCTCCCCGGAAGAGGCCCGGGAGCGGGAGCGTCTGGCCCGGGAGAGAAGAGACCGCTGCAAAGATATTTATGATAAAGCAGAAAAAGTAAGGGGAGCCTGCAGAACGGAAAAAGATAAGACAGAGACCCTTATTGCTCAGTATTCCGGAGAGCTTCCGATGGAAGAACAAAAGCTTGCCGGAAGGACGGCGGAGTATCAGAAGGAAATGAAGAAGAGGGGCTTTGACGAGACCGGATGGAAGGATCTTACAGACGCCTATAGCGAAGGTTATGCGGAAGAGCTTGGCAGGGAGATCAGCGATTATAAAAGACGCAGGGATACGGCGGCGCAGGTGAGAGATTCCATGAAGGAGTATATTGGAGACAGAAAGCCTCCGGTTCTGGAAGAACTGAGAAAAGCGGCGGAGGAAGCGGAGGAGAGACAGAGGGCTGCGGAAGCAGATAAAAATCTATGTCAGTCTCTCCTGAAAACGAATCAGGAGGCATATGATTCTCTGGCGCCGAAAATAGAGGAGAGGCAGAGAACCGTAGCGGAACATGCCCGGCTGGACGGCCTTTACCGGATGGCCTCCGGCAATGTCAGCGGTTCCAGAATGGATCTGGAAACCTATGTGCAGAGGTATTATCTGGAGCGGATCCTCCGCGCCGCAAACCGCAGGTTCCGGGAGATGTCCGCGGGCCAGTTCGAGCTTCGGATGTACGATCTCAAAAAAGCCGGAGAGGGAAAAAACAGAGGTCTCGACCTGATGGTTTATTCCACAGTCACAGGTAAGGAGCGGGAGGTGCGGACGCTTTCGGGAGGAGAATCCTTCATGGCCGCTCTTTCCCTGGCGTTGGGAATGGCTGATCAGATCCAGCAGAGCTCCGCGTCCATCCATCTGGATATGATGTTTATCGACGAGGGCTTCGGCTCTCTTGACGAACATTCCAGAAACCAGGCGGTGAAAGTGCTGCTCAGGATGGCGGAGGGCTCCAGACTGATCGGGATCATCTCCCATGTGACGGAGCTGAAGCAGGAGATCGAGGATCAGCTTCTTGTAGAGAAAGATGAGAAAGGAAGCCGTGTGAAATGGCAGATCAGTTAAAAGACGGAACATTTATTTCAAAGACCATGAGGACGATCCTTCATGCCCTTTCCTATGGGAATATCGAGGTGGAGGCGTCAAGAAAGCTGGCGGATCTGAAAAAACTGGATCCAATGAAGATTTTTTGGAAAAAGCTGGATACAAAGGTGTATAATAAAGATTATGAGGTACCTGTCCGCCTTTATTTCCCGTCGGAAAAAATGATGAAGGAGGGAATTTCCGGAAAGCAGAGCCTTCCTGTTCTTCTTTTCTTCCATGGAGGCGGATGGGTGACGGAGAGCGTGGAGACCTATGACCGGGTGTGTGCCCGGATGTCTCAGTCTACAGGGCAGATCGTAGCCTCTGTGGAGTACCGTCTGGCGCCGGAGCATCGTTTCCCCACGCCTCTGGAGGACTGCTACGCTGCGGCGAAGGCTCTCTGTACAAATCGTTCTGTCCTGAATACGGAGCCTGATAAAATCACCATTATGGGAGACAGCGCCGGAGGAAATCTCGCTGCGGCGGTTGCGCTGAGGGCAAGAGATACCGGAGATTTTAAGATCGAAAGGCAGATCCTGATCTATCCCGCCCTGAATAATTGTTATACGGAAGCCTCGCCCTATCCTTCGGTTCAGGAGAACGGGGAGGGTTATCTTCTGACAGCGGTGAAAATGCAGGATTATCTGAAACTGTATGAGAGCTGCCCCGAGGACCTTCAGAATCCCTACTTTGCTCCTCTGATGGAACAGGATCTGACGGATATGCCCCGGACGCTGATCCTGACGGCGGAGCTGGATCCCCTCAGGGACGAGGGGGAGGAATACGGCAGAAGGCTTTTGGAGGCGGGAAACCAGGTGGAGATCCGCAGGATCCCGGGCGCTCTCCACGGATATTTCGCGCTGGGGATCAAGCTTTTTCATGTACAGGAAAGTTTTGGATATATCAATGATTTTCTGGGACAGAAGCCGGGCGCGGAGGAAGAGTAGTCCTGTGGAATGACACTGAAAGCACGGAAAGCGGCGTGTTTTTCCGGAACCAGACAGAATGAACAGACATATCATATAAGCAGAAAAAGAAAGCTGATTGAAATGGAAAAAAGATATTCGAGATGGAGAAAATTAGATAACGCCGCCCTGGCTTTTCCACTTGTAACAGGGAAAAACGACACCAGGGTGTTCCGGTTTTACTGTGAGCTGAAAGAGACCGTCCAGCCTGAGCTCCTTCAGGAGGCGCTGGATCAGACTATGGAAAAATATCCGTTGTTTCAGGCGGTTCTGAGGAAGGGGCTGTTCTGGTTTTATCTGGAGCGGAGGGATATCCGGCCTTTGGCCAGAGAAGAGAAAAAACCGCCCTGCAGCCATCTGTATATTCCGGATAAAAAGTCTCTTTTATTCGAGGTGACCTACTTTCAGAACCGTATTAATTTTGAGGTTTATCATGCCCTTACCGACGGGACAGGAGCCGTAAATTTTCTGAAAGAGCTTGTACAGAATTATGTGATCCTGGCTCACCCGGAGGAGAAGATCCCAAGAATCCTTCCAGAAGAAAAGATAACGGCCAGGGATCAGGAGGAGGACAGCTTCTCGCAGTATTACAGCTCTGACTCTCCTAAAAATAAAAAGAAAAATCCCGCTGCCGTCCGCCTGAAGGGTGAAAAACTGGCCCACAGCGAGATGCAGATCCTGGAAATTTCAATTCCTGTAAAAGAGATGCTTGAAAAGGCAAGATCCTATGGGGCGTCCGTCACGGCCTTTATTTCGGCGGCGCTGATCTGGGCGATCCATGAGGAGATTCCCAGGAGCCGTCAGAAAAAACCTGTGGCCCTTATGGTTCCGGTAAATCTTCGTAATTATTTTCCGTCTCAGTCCATGGGGAATTTTTTCGGGTGGATCGAGGTGGGGTATACATTTACAGACGGCACCGCCTTTCAGGATGTGCTGGAGCATGTAAAAAAGCAGTTTGAGACAGAGCTTGTAAAAGAAAAGATCGCGGAGCATATGAACGGCTATGTCAGGCTGGAAAAAAATCCGCTTATACGTGCCGTCCCGCTGGAGGTAAAGCGCTATTTCTTTATGGTGGGAGCCCAGCTGGGCAGCAGAAGTATTACGTCCGTTTATTCCAACATCGGCGTGATCCGCCTTCCGGAGGAATATCAGAATTATATTGAACGGTTCGGATTTTTTACCAGTACCAATTCTCTGCAGCTTTGTTCCTGCTCCTACGGAGACGAGCTTCTTCTGGGGCTTACCTCCAAAATCCCGGACGACAGTATCCAGAGAAATTTGCTGAAGCTGCTGAAAAGAGAGGGGATTCCCTTTAAGGAAGAGCAGAATGATTTTCCGGGATGCGGGGAGGAGCAGAAGCAGGAGAGCAGAAAGCTCGTCCAGATTTTTACGTTTTTGTGTATCGCCGTGGCGGTGGTCTGCGGCATGATCAACTATATTACCCTGGATACTCTGAATTGGTTCTGGTTCGCGGGAGCAGGATGCCTGTGCGCGTGGATGGTGGTGATGGTAGCCTACACCAAACGGAGAAATATCCTCAAGAATGAATTGTGGCAGCTTCTGATCATAACGGTGATCACTGTCTTGTGGGATATATTTACCGGCTGGAGAGGCTGGTCCCTGGATTTTGTCCTGCCCTTCGGAGCTATGGCCGTCCTGGGCTCCATGCCTGTGATCGCCAGGGTCAGCCGTCTGGAACCGGAGGAATATCTGTTTTATCTGGTGCAGGCGGCCATAGCGGGGTGTATCCCCATGATCCTTGTGTGGACCGGACTGGTGCGTTTCCGGTATCCCTCTGTGATCTGTGCCGGTTTAAGCTTTCTGACACTGGCAGGTTTGTTTATTTTCCGACAGAAAAATACCCTGCGGGAGTTCCGGAAAAAGCTGCGGATGTAGGAAGCGTATATGATGTTGAAAAAATAAGTTGACAAAAGCTACTAATTGAGATATATTTCATATAGTGGCTTTTGTCAACTTTTTTGTTTGGAGATGATACAATGGAGAAAAGAAAGGAAACGATTTATCAAATCAGAGAATTTAATCGCTTTTATACGGTACTTTTAGGATTTCTTAATCGAAACTATCTGAACTCTGGATATTCTGTCACTGAAACACGGATTTTATTTGAACTGAAGCAGAATGGCCAGATGAGGGCAAATGATTTAACAGAGATACTTCATCTGGATAAAAGCTATATCAGCCGGTTGATTCGTAATTTTGGGCAAAAAGAGATGATTACGCGGGAAGTTTCAAAGGCGGACAAAAGAAATCTTATCATTAAACTGACGCCCAAAGGAGAAAAAGAGACGGACAGGCTGATCCGCATCACAAACCAGGAAATCCTGAAACTGATAGAAAATTTTACTCCAGTTACCTGTGAGGATTTATGTAAGTCAATGAAGCGGATCATAGATATATTTTCAAAAACGAATTACAGTCAGGAGGAAGAAAACCATGAGCAATAAAAATGATATTTCGATCAGAACCTATCGTCCGGGGGATCCCAGCCTTGCCTGTTATTTTTACTATAAGCTATATGAACAGCAGTATCATTTCAACGGCTCAGTAGAAGCGTATTTTATTCGCGGAATGGCTGAGTTATTTGACGATCCGAAAGGAAATCAGTTATGGATAGCGGAGCGGGACAATAAAATTGTGGGCTGTATCGCGATCATTAAAAAGCATGAACATGAGGCCCAGCTTCGCTGGTTTGGTGTTGATATGGAAATACAGGGAATGGGGATTGGGAATCAGTTGTTGGAAACGGCTATGAAGTTTTGCAGAGAGCATGACTATAACGATATAATTTTATGGACGATTGATATTTTGAAACCTGCCAGACATCTTTACGGAAAATTTGGATTTAGGAAGACGGAAACAAAACCCAATACGGAATGGGCGGATTACGAAATCCTGGAAGAAAAATGGGAATATCACAAATAACGAACTGCCATTTGCGATGGTCCATTTTCCTGAAGCGCTTCCGAAGTAATCAAGGCGCGGCCCGGTCATAAAAATAATGAGACCGCGCAGTACACCAACAATAAAGCCATAATAAGATTGACTGCTTTCGTATGTCTGGCAAAAAATCTGCAGAAAATGGAGCCGAATAAGGCCCACACGAAGGAGCTCGAAGCGCCTATTACAGTCAATACGAGAGTAAATCCAATCAGCGCGGGTATTGAGTGAAAGACAGGCAGTATGTACAGCGACATGGTGGTGATGGCGTAAATATAGATTTTGGGATTCATAAACTGCAGGATCATTCCAGGGAAGAAGCCTGCAGTTTTGTCGTTCTCTACCTCAAAATCAGAATTTGATTTCCATATTTTCCACGCTAGGTACAGCATGTACGCGGCTCCTAAGATCTGCATGATAAATTTGATCTTGGGGAGCGCGGAATACAGGACAGAGCTGAATAAGGTGCAGATATTCATAACAATAAAAAAGCCTGCCGTAATGCCCAGATTAAATTTAAAGCTCTTCTTAAAGCCCAGACGGGCCGCGTTGCTCATGGATAATAGATTATTCGCGCCGGGCGTATAGGCGGTAACAAAACAGTATATTAAAAAATCAGATACAGGGAACATCTTTTTTCCTCCTTCGTTTACACGGTATATAAGTAGCAGTTCAGCCCGCGCCATTCGTAAAACCGCACTGCGTGCTTACTGTGGCTGACGCCACTGTTTTACTCATAAACGGGCGCTCTGCTCATACAGATGTCCGCTCGCAAAAACATGCAAGCATGTTTTATGCTTCCCGACCACTGTATGGCTGTTACGTATATCATATCGTGTTTCACATCTTTACATTCCAAAATGCAAATCATATAATAGTATAGAAGTATTATTATATTAGATGCTGTACATTATAATAACATATCTGTATTAATATAATAATACATCCGTATAATTATAATGTCAATAGTGGATGCTGTTTATTTGCAAGCCTGACACTGGCTGTGCTGCAGCTCACAGGCATCTGTGAACCAACAGGAGGTGGTGATTTCTTGGATACAATGAATTTGATCGTGGCAAAAAATATCAGACGGCTCCGGGAGGAACGAAATCTGAGCATGGAGGAGCTGGCGAAGCTGAGCGGAGTCAGCAAGAGTATGCTGGCCCAGGTGGAACGGGGGGACGGCAACCCAACGCTTTCTACTCTGTGGAAATTATCCAACGGTATGAAGGTGCCCTTCGACGCGTTGACAGTACGGCCAAAAATCCCCTATGAAATTGTAAAAACCTCTGATATGCAGCCTTTGCTGGAGGATCATGGAAAAGTAAAAAACTATTCCATATTTCCTGATGATGAAAACAGAAGATTCGCCGTTTATTATTTAGAGCTGGAACCGGGAAGCTACTGGCAGTCAGAGCCTCATCTCCGCGGAACCACAGAATTTATCACTGTTTTTAGCGGAACTCTTGAGATCATAACCGCGGATCAATGCTTTACTGTGGCTAAAGGTGAAAGCATACGCTTCATGGGAGACACGGTTCACTCTTACCGGAACACAGGTATAGAAACTGCGGTACTGCACATGATTTTATATAATCCATAATAACAGGTTATAGAATATGAGGAGGATGATGATGGAAAGTGATTATCTGATCAGGAAAAAGCCCATGGAGGCTCTGCTGCTTTTTTCTCTTCCTATTATTCTGGGAAATCTGTTTCAGCAGACCTACACGATGGCGGACTCGGCTATTGTGGGGCGGTTTGTCAGCGAGCAGGCCCTGGCGGCGGTGGGCGCCTCTTATTCATTGACAAATATTTTTATCTGCGTAGCTATTGGAGGCGGCATGGGAGCCTCCGTGATCGTAGGACGCCATTTCGGTGCAAAGCAGTACCGCAAAATGAAAGCAGCCATTTTTACAGCCTGCCTTTCCTTTCTGGCGGTGAGCGTCCTGCTGGGAGGGCTGGGCCTTGTGTTTAGCAGGCAGATCATGGCGGCTCTGAACACGCCGGAGGATGTTCTTGGAATGGCGGTCCGGTATCTGAATATTTATTTTTATGGACTGCCGTTTCTGTTTATGTACAATGTGCTGTCGTCTATGTTCAACGCTCTGGGGAAATCCAGGATCCCTCTGTATTTTTTGATTTTTTCCTCAGTATTCAATGTGATCCTGGATCTGGTGCTTGTGATACATTTTGACCTCGGCGTGACGGGAGTGGCCTGGGCGACTATGATCGCCCAGGGGATCTCTGCGGTGCTGTCCTTCGGTGTACTTATAAAGGTTCTGAGAAAATTTGACTGCGGGCAGGCGGAGGCTTTTGACAGCGGGGAATTAAAGAATATGACAAGGATCGCCCTGCCTTCTATCCTCCAGCAGTCTACGGTATCCATCGGAATGATGCTGGTTCAGTCGGTTGTGAACAGCTTCGGTTCGGAAGCACTGGCGGGATTTTCCGCGGCTATGCGCATTGAATCTATCTGTGTGGTTCCTATGAGCGGCATCGGCAACGCGGTGTCGTCCTACACGGCGCAGAATATAGGCGCCCGCCGTACAAAACGGGTGGTGGAGGGCTTTCATGCGGCAGTTAAAATGGTACTTGTCTGCGCCGCGGTGATCTGCGTGGTGCTGGAAGTATTCCATGGAGAGATCATTTCTCTGTTTCTTGGAACGGATGGAACAGCGGCGGCTGTCGCCACAGGAGAAGGCTATCTGACTTTTATGGGATGGTTTTTCTGTCTGATCGGATTTAAAATGTCGGTGGACAGTGTTCTCAGAGGCTCCGGCGATATGAAAGTATTTACCGTCGCCAATCTTGTAAATTTAAGCGTGCGGGTGATCATTGCCGTTACCATGGCGCCGCGGTTCGGGATCGCTATGGTGTGGTACGCGGTCCCTGTGGGCTGGTTTTTGAACTGGGCTATTTCTTACAGCAGATACAGAACAGGAAAATGGAAGGTGATCGCCGCCCGGACGGCGGAGGAGGAAGCCCTTCCGGCAGGGGAGCCGCGGGAAGAGAACACCCCGGAGAGAAAATTGGAGTCAGAGACCAAAACGGCGGAAGAGACAGAAGCAAAGTCAGAGACAAAATTGGTGGAAGAGGCAAAAGCGGCGGAGATTTCCGCCCGGAATACGTCAGGAGAGAAGAATATGAGTGAGAAGATCAGAGAAGCGGTATCGTTTACAGGAAGAGTCCAGGGCGTGGGCTTCCGGTATAAAATGTACTATCTTTCGCAGCAGTACGGAGTAACCGGATGGGTGAGAAATGAATATGACGGTTCTGTCTCCGCGCAGGTGCAGGGGACGGAAGCCCAGATCGACCGGGTGATCCAGGCCCTTTCCAGGGACAGATATATCCGCATCGACCATGCTTGGAGGAGCAGGATCCCTCTGGAGGAGGAAGAGCGGGGATTCCGGATGCTGAATTGAGCGAGAGAACTGAAAATTTCAGTAAGTTTCATAGCTCCGTTTTTTATCAAGATGATAACGTACAAAAGGGATTCCGCCGCGGAATCCCTTTTGTGATATCACAGGCTTGTTCCGTCGGCTTTCACGAACAGCAGCATTCCGATCAGGAACATGACGGAAAGGGCTCCAACGCCCATATTCACGCTTCCGCTAAGCTGGCTGATCACGGAGACCAGCATGGTGCCCGCGAAGGAAGCGCCTTTTCCGCAGATGTCGTAGAGGCCGAAATACTCGCCGGACTTGTCCGCGGGGATGATCTTTACGAAGTAGGAGCGGGACAGGGACTGGATGGCTCCCTGGAACATTCCTACTACAACGGCAAGGATCCAGAACTGATACTGTTTTTCCAGAATGATTCCGTACAGAGCGATCAGGAAATAGGCGCCGATACACACCAGGATCAGCCGCGAGGAATTTGCTTTTCTGGAAAGCCTTCCGAAGATCAGGGCCGCCGGGAAGGCTACGATCTGCGTTACCAGAAGAGCCAGAAGAAGTCCCGTGGAGTCCAGGCCGAGAGCGGTTCCGTAGGCGGTGGCCATGTCGATGATGGTGTATACTCCGTCAATATAAAAGAAAAAGGCCAGAAGGAAAAATAAAATTTTGCGGCGTTCCTTCAGTTCCCCGAAAATTCCGCCCAGACGGTGAAAGCTGGCGCTTAAATTATTGCGGGAGGCGATCTCCTGATAGTGCTTCTGGGTATAGCTCTTTAAAAGCGGAACGGACATGGCCACCCACCAGACAGCCGTCAGGAAAAAGGCCGCGGCCATGGCCGTTTTCATGGTGATGCCCAGATTCTCATAAAACAACACAAGAAGAAGGCTCAGGACAAAGGGGATGCAGCTTCCGATATAGCCCCAGGCGTAGCCCTGGGCGGAAACCTCGTCGCTTCGTTCCCCGTCGGTAACATCGGGAAGCATGGAGTCATAGACCACCAGGCTGAGGGAGTAGGCGGATTTCGCTATGACAAATAAAAGGATAAACCACAGCCAGGATTGTGTGAAGCCAAGAAACACACATCCTATGGCGCCAATGAGCAGCGACGCCAGAAAGATGACCTTCCTCCGGCCCTTTGTGTCTGAAGCGGTGCCCAGGATCGGCCCCAGGACTGCTACAATGATGGTAGCGGCAGAGGTGGCGTAGCCCCAGTAGGCCAGATAGTTGACCTCGGATATTCCCGCCTGGTCGGCCAGATAATTGAAATAGATGGGCATGATGGTGGATACCAGAAGTGTGAAGGCGGAATTGCCTACATCATACAGAATCCATTTCTTCTCCATAGAAGTTAGTTTGAATTTCATTTCATAAAGCTCCTTCTTTTGTTTTCTGTATCATGGAAAATACCATGAGGAGGATTGGCGCTCAGAATTATTTTTTCTGAAACGTATATATTCTACTTATGGATTATAACACGAAACAGAGTGTTTCATGAAAAGAAAATTATAAATATGTGTAAAGTGTTAAAAAAATGTTTGTGGAATGTTTCGCTATACTTACTTGAACGACAGGAGAACTCCATGATAGAATAATTAAAATAGTTTTGTAAGAAAGAAGGTGATGGATAACAGGTGGATAAATTCAAAGAAAAAGTGAAGGAATCACTGGCGAGTGTGCTGCCGATCACTATGATCGTTCTGATCCTCAGCGTGGTGCTGGTTCCCATAGAGCTTGGAGCGGTTAATCTTTTTCTGGCAGGGGCTGTTTTCCTTATTATTGGGATGGGATTTTTCCAGCTTGGAGCGGAAATGTCCATGACGCCCCTGGGACAGGGTATCGGTACGGCTATGATCAGGAAGAGAAAGCTCTGGCTGATCATTGCGGGCTGTTTTGTGATGGGGGTTCTGATCACGATATCGGAGCCGGATCTGCAGGTGCTTGCCAATCAGGTGGCGGCGATACCCAATCGTGTGATCGTTATGACTGTGGCTGTGGGCGTGGGAGTTTTCCTTGTGACAGCGGTTCTGAGGATCCTTTACAGGGTGCCGCTCTCAAAGATGCTGACGCTCATGTATGTGCTGCTGTTTCTTGTCGCTCTGGCAACGCCCTCTGATTTTCTGGCGGTGGCCTTTGACGCGGGCGGCGTGACGACGGGCCCCATGACGGTTCCCTTCATCATGGCTATCGGTATTGGCTTTTCGGCGTCCCGAAGCGACCGGGAAGGCTCCAACGACAGCTTTGGCCTCATTGCCCTGAGCAGCGTAGGGCCGATCCTGATGGTGCTTCTTCTGGGGATTTTTTATCATCCGGAGGACGCGGTTTATACGGCGGTGTCTATCCCGGAGGTGACCACCACTCAGGATGTGGCGCGGGAGTTTGTAAAGGCGTTTCCCGGATATGTGCATGAAGTCTTAGTCAGTATGCTGCCGATCATAGGAGTCTTTCTGCTGTTCCAGATAAAGACGCGGAAATATCACCGCCGTCAGTTTCTGCGTATGTGCATGGGATTTCTTTACACGATCATAGGGTTGATTCTGTTCCTTACAGGTGTTAATATTGGGTTTGCCCCTATGGGCACTCTCCTGGGAGAGAGTCTGGCCGCCAGCTCCTTTAAATGGTTCCTGGTGCCTGTGGGTATCCTGGTGGGATATTATATCGTAAAGGCGGAGCCCGCGGTCCAGCTTCTCAATCATCAGGTAGAAGATATTACAGAAGGAATGATTTCCCATACGCAGATGAATCTCTGCCTGTCGGCGGGCGTGGCCTGCGCTGTGGGAATGGCTATGCTCCGTGTGCTTACGGGCGTTCCGATCTACTGGATTTTGATTCCGGGATATTTGCTGGCGATCGGTTTCAGTTATCTTGTGCCTTCTGTTTTTGTAGGAATTGCCTTTGACTCCGGCGGAGTGGCAAGCGGACCTATGACATCCACGTTTCTGCTGCCTTTGACTATGGGCGTGTGTACGGCTGTGGGAGGCAATGTGGTGACGGACGCTTTTGGAGTAGTGGCGCTGGTGGCGCTTGCTCCTCTGATCGCCATTCAGATCATGGGCCTTCTCTATAATTATAAGATGAAGAAGAAACATACTGCTGCCGGAAGTCTGATACTGGAAGATACCATTATTGAACTGGAGGATGATGAACTATGAAATCGGGTATGATCCCGCTCCGTCTGATGCTTATTATCACGGATACGGAGGCGGATAAAAAAATACATCGCTTATTTTCGGAAGAACAGATTCCGGTCTATCATCAGTGCAGAGGACAGGGAACCGCCAAGACAGAGCTTTTGGATATCTGCGGCCTCAGCGGGAGCACGAGGCTGATAACGGCGGCTATTATGCCCAGAGTAATGACGGACAGAATGTTCCGGCGTCTCGAGGAGACGCTTCAGATCTGGAGAAAAGGAAGAGGGATCGCGGTTACGGTTCCGCTTACCGGGATTCAGGAGTGCGTGCGCAAGCTGGTGGACAAAGAGCTGTGTGAAAAATGGAAAGAAATCGCAGAAAGGGAGGAATCGCAGATGAAAAGCGAAGCGTCTTATTCCATGATATTGGTTACCGTGAAGGAGGGCTACAGCGACGCGGCCATTGACGCCGCCACTAAGGCCGGAGCTACAGGCGGTTCGGTGATCCGGGGAAGACGCAGGGGCAGCGAAGCTCTCGTACAGTTCCTCGGGATTTCCCTGCAGGAGGAGCAGGAAATCCTGATGATCGTAGCGCCTAAAGAGAAAAAGGCGGAGATCATGAGCGCGGTCAACACCCGCTGCGGCATTGCCAGCGAGGCGCATGGAATCATCATTTCCGTTCCGGTGGAGGATATCATCGGCCTGGAAATGCGGTAACGGCCGCGGCTCATATTTTAGAAGACAGTTCGGAAAGGAGTTTTCGTCTATGCAGGAAGACCGTTTGATCCGAAACATCATTGACCAGATGAAGGAGGTTCACCTGAAGCTGGGATTTGTAAAAGAAAGCACCCGGCTGTATTTTGCCTGGGAAACTATTGGACACCTGTTGGATACAGACTGTTCGGATCACCGGAAGCTGTTGGAAGACCTGAATAAAAATCCGGTGTTTGCGGAAGGGAAGCTGGGAAAGCTACGCTTTCGGGAAAACAAAGGCCGGGCGGAGGTCACCATCCCTCCCGAGGGCGCGGTATATGTGAACAGGGAAGTTCCGGCTCCCCCGTTTCTTTCCGCGGTGATCCGTCTTTTTGAAAGCCATCACAGCCCTGACCTGGAACAGATCAGAGCTTGTTTCGCGGAATTTGGAGAATATGTATGCCGTCCTTCCGGGAACGGAGATTTTGACTATGTTCTATATTTTTGCGATCCCTGCGTGGATCCATATTATTATTGTGTGAAAATGGAAATGGGCCATACAATCTACCACCGTTTTATCAAAGAGGACTACGAAGTGTTAATGGAGTGAGGAATTATGGAGAACAGATTTTCCAGAACAGAACTGCTTCTTGGAAAAAGCGCGATGGAGAAACTGAAAAATTCCCGGGTAGCGGTGTTCGGGATCGGCGGCGTGGGCGGCTATACTGTGGAAGCGCTGGTGAGAAGCGGCGTGGGCGCGGTGGATATTGTAGACAGCGACAAGGTCTGCCTGACAAATCTCAACCGCCAGATCATTGCCACAGAGAGCAGCATCGGAAAATATAAGGTGGACGTGATGCGGGAAAGGATCCGGGATATCAATCCCGAGGCGGAAGTGAACGTTTATAAATGTTTTTATCTGCCGGAAACAAGGCATGAATTTGATTTTTCCCAATACTCCTATGTAGTGGACGCCGTGGATACCGTGACGGCGAAAATCCAGCTTGTGATGGACGCGAAGGAGGCCGGGGTTCCGATCATCAGCAGCATGGGAGCGGGGAATAAGCTGGATCCGGCGGCCTTCCAGGTAGCGGATATTTATAAGACCTCCGTGTGCCCGCTGGCGAAGGTCATGCGCCGGGAGCTGAAAAAGCGCGGAATCAAGAAATTAAAGGTGGTGTATTCCCAGGAGCTGCCACTGACGCCTGCCTGGGAGGAAGATCCGGATTGCCGGGAAGCTCAGGAAGCCGGAGCGGCGGGCCCTGCCTCAGGAGCCAGAAGAGCGCTTCCGGGCTCTGTGGCTTTTGTGCCCTCGGTGGCGGGGCTTATCATTGCCGGAGAAGTGATAAAAGATCTGGTAAAGAGTTAGTCATTACAGGAAAGTATTCCGAATTGATCTATTCTGTATTATATAAATTCTTCCCTTATAAAAAGCCCTGCTGCGGTTGCGGACGGATACAGCGGATTATGTCAATTTGCATCCGGCACAAAAAAGTGTGCTTCTCCTCTCAGCTTTGAGAAGAAAAGCACACTTTTTTCATACTTAATATTCGCCTACGATGGTGGTTTTGAGAAGGTTGGTATTACCGGAGCGTCCAAGAGGAACGCCTGCCGTCAGGACGACGATATCTCCCTTTTCCACATATCCGGCTCTCTCAGCAGCCTCCGTGGCGTGGAGCAGAAGGATCTCCATGCTGTATTCTTCTTTAATGAGAATAGGGGTGATTCCCCAGGACATATTCAACTGTCTGCAGGTATGCTCTTCGGGAGAACATCCCACGATCATGCAGCCCGGACGGTATTTGGAGATCATACGGGCTGTATTACCGGAGCGGCTGACAGTGATGATGGCCTTTGCGCCAAGGTCAATGGCGGTCATGCAGGTGGCATGAGAGATGGCCGTAGTCATGTTCGGAGCGTATTCCTTGTTCAGGATGCTGAACTGTTTATTGTAGGGAACATCGCTTTCTGTACGCATGGCGATCTTAACCATAGTGCGGAGCGCCTCCACCGGATATTTTCCGGCGGCGGTTTCTCCGGAGAGCATGATCGCGCTGGTTCCCTGATAAATGGCGTTGGCTACGTCTGTCGTCTCCGCGCGGGTAGGGCGGGGATTCTTCATCATGGAGTCGAGCATCTGGGTAGCCGTGATCACCTGTTTGCCTGCGGTGTATACTTTGCTGATGATCTCCTTCTGGATAACGGGCACATCCTCCAGAGGGATTTCCACACCCATGTCGCCCCGGGCGATCATAATGCCGTCCGCGGCCTCGATGATGCTGTCGATATTGTCAACGCCCTGCTGATTCTCAATCTTCGCGATGATGTTCAGGTCGCGGCCGCCGTTTTCATTGAGGATCTTACGGATCTCCTTAACGTCCGCCGCCGTTCTGGTGAAGGAAGCGGCGATAAAATCAAAGCCCTCCTGAATACCGAAAAGAATATCGTCTCTGTCCTTCTCGCTGATGAAGGGCATATTGACCTCCACGCCCGGGAGGTTCACTCCCTTTTTGTTGGAGACAACGCCGCCGTTTTTGACAATACAGTGGATTTCCTGGCCCTCGATCTTCTGGACCTCCATGCCGATCAGACCGTCGTCGATCAGGATACTGTCCCCGGGCTTGACGTCCTTGTACAGATCCTTGTAGGTGACGGATACGATGTTTTCGTTTCCTTCGATTTCTTCAGATGTCAGGGTGAATTCCTGGCCCTCCTTCAGTGTGACCTTTCCCTCGGCGAAATCGCGGATACGGATTTCGGGACCCTTTGTATCAAGAAGCGCGGCAATGGGTCTGTTCAGGCGTTTTCTGATTTCTTTCAGTTTGTCGAGACGGCCCTTCTGTTCCTCGTGGGAACCGTGAGAGAAGTTGAATCTCGCTACGTCCATACCCTCGATGGCAAGCTGTTCAAGGATTCCTTCTTTATCTGTAGACGGACCCAAAGTACAAATAATTTTTGTTTTGCGCATTATATATTTCCTCCTGAAATTTTAAGAGATAGGCATCTTTTCAGCGCTTAAATGGAATTTTACTGAAAAGCTGCCAAAAGTTACTTTTATTTTATCATATTATGGACATTCTACAAGCAAATTTATGTATAATTTTTATGATGTTTTTCGTGAGGCCGTCAACGCGGAAAAATCTATGGGAGCCTCCGGTCAGAACCTGGTGTGCCGGTTGAGATATTTTGCCTTGTACTTGGAATACACAATGGTCTGATCCTTATAAAGTCCATAATACCCGGAAACGGCATAGCTTATGGCGACGGCAATGAGGTAGTAGGATACTCCCTGAAAGCCGAAAAGCTCAAAAGCGATCAAAATGGAGGTGATGGGGCAGTTGGTAACTCCGCAGAAGAGAGCGGCCATTCCGGCAGCCGCGCTTATAGGAGCGGCAAGTCCCAGAAGCTGTCCCAGGACACAGCCCAGGGTAGCGCCGATACAGAGGGAGGGGACGATTTCGCCGCCCCGGAATCCTGCCCGCATGGTCAGGGAGGTGAGAACAAGCTTCCAGAAGAAATCCAGAGGCCGGGCGCTGCCTTCCTCCACAGCACGCTGGATCAGCTCGTTTCCGGCGCCCATATAGTCGCTGGTTCCCAGAAGGAGGGTGAGCCCAATGATCACCACAGCCGCCGCCGCGACACGGAGATAAGGATTTTTCAGGTAACGGCTGTAAAGTCGGCTGGCGCCCTGGAGGGCCATGCAGAAAAGAATACTGACAATACCGCAGCAGACGGCGATAGCCGCCATTTTAAGCCCTGTCTCTACAGTGAGCTCCGGAATCTGGCGCACGCTGAAATTCTCCGGGTGGATTTCCATGCCGGCGGCAAATTTTGAGGCGATCAGGGAAGAGATCACGCAGGGAAGAAGAGCGGCGTAGTACATAACGCCTACACTGACTACCTCCATGGAGAATACGGCGGCCGCCATTGGGGTTCCGAATACAGCGGAGAAGGCGGCGCTCATGCCGCACATGACCATCACATGGCGGTCCTCCTCGTCCAGACGGAGCCAGCTCCCCAACTGGCTGCCGATGCTGCCGCCAAGCTGGATCGCCGCGCCCTCCCGTCCGGCGGAGCCTCCGGTGAGATGGGTCAGCGCGGTAGAGACAAAGATCAGCGGAGCCGAGCGAAGGGGTACGTCGTCCCGGGAGCGGATAGAGGAGAGCACCTGATCGGTGCCGCCGTCATTCCGGCCAATTTTCTGATACAGAAAAACAATAAGAATACCGGACAATGGAAGGAGAAAGAATATATAAGGATTTTCTGTGCGGTAGTTGGTGACAAGCTTCAGTACCCTGGCGAAAAGACTGCTGACCGTACCCACCAGACATCCGGTGAGGACGGCGAGAAGCAGCCATTTGATCAGATTGGAGGCGTCGCGCCATACGCGTCTGCCGTAATAGTGAAGGGTCCGGATGATCCGGGAAGATTTTTTATCGTTCATTTTCTGCTCCTGTTTTCCATAGAATGATGTACTAAGTGAACTACCCATTGTCGTCTAAAGCCAGTGGGATTGCGGTAGCCTTATTTCAAATATAGCAGAATTGCGGATAAAGTCAATCCTGATGAAAACAGGAAAAGACCCGCCGGAGGGGTGTCCTTTCCGGCGGATCCTGAAAAAATTTATTTATGAAAAAGTGAAAATCCCTTTTTCTCGTAGGGCTCGGTCAGGACTCCTGTTACCTTATATCCGGTAGCCTCGATGGTGTCCCGGAGCTTTGCCTCGTCCACAGGCTCCTCGGAAATAACTTCCGTGGTTCCCTTGCTGTGGGAGGAGGTCACTTTTTTTACTTTAAATGCCGCCCGGACCGCGTCGTTTACATGAGCCTCGCACATTCCGCACATCATACCTTCTACATTTGCTGTTACTTTGATCATAGCTTATCTCTCCTTTATTTATATTTATTTTTTTAATGATTCTCTGTAATTGCGGTAACTTTATATCCCTGCTCTTTCACCGCCTTTTTCAGAACGGCATCCTCTACCGGAGCGGAAAGGGCGACTACCGCTGTTCCGGCTGTGTGGCTGGCTGCCGCCTCCTCCACGCCGGGAAGGGATTCCAGAGCTTTTTTAACATGAGCCTCACAGTGCTCGCACATCATACCTTTGATACTGAGGGTTTTAGTCATTGTGTCCTCCGTCTGTACCGCGGGCGCATGTCCGGCGGGCTTGATTTTTTTGTCCTTAAGAGCGTCGTGGATCTTGAACAGATTCAGCCGCAGGGCGTTTGTGACCACGCAGAAGCTGGAAAGGCTCATGGCCGCCGCGCCGAACATGGGGTTCAGCGTCCAGCCGAATATGGGGATCCAGACTCCTGCCGCCAGAGGTATCCCGATCACGTTGTAAAAGAAGGCCCAGAACAGGTTCTCGTGGATATTCCGCAGGGTGGCCCGGCTGAGACGGATCGCAGCGGGAACGTCGCTTAAAAGACTTTTCATCAGCACCACGTCCGCCGCGTCGATGGCGATATCCGTTCCCGCGCCGATGGCGATTCCAATATCCGCTCTTGTGAGAGCCGGAGCGTCGTTGATGCCGTCTCCCACCATGGCGACCCGGCCCTGTTCCTTCAGGGAGCGGATCACGCTTTCCTTGCCGTCGGGAAGAACTCCGGCGATCACCTCGTCAACGCCTGCCTGCTTACCGATGGCTCTGGCGGTACGCTCGTTGTCTCCTGTGAGCATAACGACACGGATACCCATGTTCTGAAGCTCCCGGACAGCCTGGGGACTTTCTTTTTTGATCACGTCGGCAACGGCGATAATACCGATCAGCTTTCCGGATCTGGCGAACAAAAGGGGAGTTTTGCCGTTTTCCGCAAGCTCTTCCGCTTTCTCTTTCAGTTCCCGGGGAACCGCAGTCTGTCCGCCGATGAATTTCATGCTGCCGCCCAGAAGGGCTTCGCCGCTCAGGACCGCCGAAAGACCGTTGCCCGGAAGGGCCTGAAAATCCGATACTTCCAGGGCGTCAAGGCGGAGCTTTTCCGCCTGGCTGAGAATGGCCTTCGCAAGGGGGTGCTCGCTTTTCTTTTCCAGAGCAAGAGCACAGGAAAGAAGCTCTTCCTCTGAGAAGCCCTCCGCGGGGAGAATATCGGTGACCTCCGGCTGTCCGTTGGTGATGGTGCCTGTTTTATCCAGGGCCACGATCTGGATCCTTCCGGCTTCCTCCAGAGAGACTGCCGTTTTAAAAAGGATCCCGTTTTTGGCGCCCATTCCATTGCCTACCATAATGGCTACCGGAGTGGCAAGGCCGAGGGCGCAGGGACAGCTTATTACAAGGACGGAGATCCCCCGGGCCAGGGCATAGGCGAAGGTCTGTCCGGCCGCCAGCCATACGATGGTGGTGATGACCGCGATAGTGATCACCGCGGGGACAAAGATCCCGGAAACCCGGTCCGCGATTTTTGCGATAGGAGCCTTGGTGGCCGCGGCGTCGCTGACCATTTTGATGATCTGGGAGAGGGTGGTATCTTCTCCTACGCGGGTAGCCTCGCATCTGATAAAGCCGGACTGATTGACGGTGGCCGCTGAGACAAGATCTCCGGCCGCTTTGTCCACGGGGATACTCTCGCCTGTGAGGGCGGATTCATTCACCGCGCTGGTCCCTTCCAGGATAACTCCGTCCACAGGAATGTTTTCGCCGGGGCGGACCAGGAAGATATCTCCTTTATGAACCTGCTCCACAGGAACCGTGGTTTCTTTTCCGTTACGAAGCACCACTGCGGTTTTGGGAGCCAGCTTCATCAGACTTTTCAGCGCGTCGGTGGTTCTTCCCTTGGACCGGGCCTCCAGCATTTTTCCAACAGTGATCAAAGTCAGGATCATGGCCGCGGACTCAAAGTAAAATTCCATCATATATTCCATGACGGCGGCCATATTTCCGTCCGCCTGCGCTCTTGTCATAGCGAAGAGGGCGTAGACGCTCCAGACGAAGGAGGCCATAGAGCCCAGGGCCACCAGAGTGTCCATATTAGGGGCCCGGTGCCAGAGGGCCTTGAAGCCGCTGATAAAAAATTTCTGATTGATGACCATGACAATGCCGGCCAGCAGAAGCTGTACCAGGCCCATGGCTACGTGGTTGCCCTCAAACCAGGCGGGCAGGGGCCAGCCCCACATCATGTGTCCCATGGAAAAGTACATCAAAACAAGCAAAAAGCCCACGGACGCGATCAGGCGCTTTTTCAGCACAGGGGTTTCGTGATCGGCCAGGGCCTCCTCCGCCGCGGAGGAGGAAAGCTTTTCGCCGGACGCCCCCTTCAGGGACGCTCCGTATCCGGCCTGCTCCACAGCGGCTATGACCTCCTGGGCGGAGGCGGTTCCCTCAACGCCCATGGAATTGGTCAGAAGACTGACGGAACAGGACGTAACTCCCGGAACATGGGAGACGGCCTTTTCCACCCGGGCGCTGCAGGCCGCGCAGCTCATCCCGGTTACGGTATATTGTTCCATATTGATTCCTCCTGTAAAATACAATTTAGAAATTATTTATAAAGAGAGCCGGCAGGGGATTATTTCATTAACTTCTGCAGGGTAGCGACAAGCTCGTCAATGGTTTCATCTCTGCCTTCCCGGATATCCCTTGCCACACAGGTGCGGATGTGGCTGGCCAGAAGTTCTTTATTGAAAGAGTTCACGGCCGCGTTTACGGCGGCGGACTGTACTAAAATATCATTGCAGTAGGCGTCGTTTTCCAGCATACCGATAATTCCGCGGATCTGCCCTTCCACCCGTTTCAGACGGTTGATGAGCTTCCGGCGTTCTTCCTCGGAGCGCATGGTTTTTTTCTGACAACCGGGACAGACGGTATTGTTTGCCATAAGCATTTCTCCTTTCTGTATACCCTGATGGGGTATTTTTAATATATACCCTTACGGGGTATTTGTCAAGGGGAGAATCCAATGATACAAAATCTTTTTTAAAGCCTGTGATTATGATATACTGAAAGCAGCTTCTTTTATACAGAATTGGAGGGACATTGCTGTGAAAGAAAGAGAAGAAATCATCCGGCTTTGGTTCAGGATGTGGCTGGAGCAGGAGGATCTGGGGATAGACTGTATATTTACGGAGGATGTTCTCTACACGGAGAGCTGGGGACCGAGATATGAGGACCGTGAAACGGTGAAGCACTGGTTTGAGGAATGGAATACCCGGGGAAGGGTTCTTGTCTGGGATATAAAGCAATTTTTCCATAAAGAAGATCAGACGGCTGTGGAATGGTATTTTAAGAATGAGATGGACGATGGCGGAATCGATGAATTTGACGGAATGTCCCTGGTGGAATGGTCGCCGGAGAATAAAATAAAGGCTCTGACAGAATTTGGCTGCAATATCCATTATTATAATCCCTATCAATACGGTGACAAGCCGCGGTTCAGGGAAGAAAAAGCGGCGTGGTTTTAAATAAAGGAGAGATGAATGAACGAACAGATTTTCATGTTTTTTAACCAGAATCCAGATGCTCTGCCCCTGTATGAGAAGCTGGAGAGAAGTGTTACGGAGCTTGTGCCTGACGTCAGGATCAAGGTTCAAAAAACACAGATTTCTTTTTACAACAGACATATGTTTTCCTGCGTTTCTTTTGCCAGAGTGAGAAAGAAAAAAGACTGTCCGGACAGCTATATTGTCGTAACATTCGGGCTTGGGTACAAGGTGGAATCGCCGCGTATTGACATTGCCACAGAGCCGTACCCGAACCGCTGGACTCACCATGTGCTGATATCTGAGCCTTCGGAAATTGACGAGGAGCTTATGGGATGGCTTGGGGAGGCCGCTCTTTTTTCAGAAAGAAAATAAGAATTTTTTTGTAAATATGGAGGGCGTAGAATTGGCCGGACAGGTAAAAATATATAAAGAAGAATATGAACATCTTCCTGTGAGATTCAAAAATAAAATCGAGCATGATCTGCAGTATCTGATCCATGCGGAAATTCCGGATCTGAAAAAAATATATCTTTTTGGAAGCTGCGCCAGGGGAGAGGTCAGAAGCACCAGCGATGTGGATCTTTTGATCCTGACAAAAAACCGGATCGCCGACCGGACGCTGTCGGCAGTGATCCGGTGGACATTGGACGAGGATATTGACGGAGTGCGTACGGATGTGGTTTACACCTTTGAGAACGCGGGACCAGGCAGCCGGGTTTTCCAGGAAGAGCTTGACAGAGATAAAAAATTGCTTCTGGAGGTATTGGAATGATAAAGAATACTTATATTGCCATAGCGGAAAATGATCTTCAATATTTGGAATCTGAAAAAAATCGCGTCGAAGCTGAATGAGCGGAAGCCGGAATTAAAGCTGGACACGGTAGGTCTGGCGTATCTTACGGATTTTTATTTTGACGCCCGTTATCCGGGGGATGATTTTTATACGGTAACAAAAGAAGAATTTGAAAAATGCCAGTCTATAATGTATGATACGGTGAATAAACTGAAGTCAGCGGAGTGAAATAGCCGTGGTTTTTGCGAGTGTGAGAAGATTTTAATTATATTTTATGTTTATGGGGCCAGCGCCGCCGCTGGCCCCATAAAATATCGCTAATCAGCCGCCCTCAATCGTTCCACAATGCTTTGCTTCTCCAAATTTCTGAAACAGATATAAGGAATCAGAATTGCAAACACAATCAAAATAGGCGTACAGATCACCAGCGGCAAAAGTGTAAAGTGGAATGTGGCCGTCCAGTCAGGGGCCACCATCATACGGACGCCAATCCCTACGGCCAAAGAACCCAAAACGTAGGACGCCAGTAAGGTGCTGCCAGCATAATACAAGCCCTCGTCGATCAGCATACTGCGAAGCTGGCGTTTTGTCATGCCGATACTCTGTATCATGGCAAATTCTTTCTGGCGGGAAACAATCGCCGTCAGCATGGAATTGACAAAGTTCAAAATACCGACAAAGGCAATAATCAGGCTGATCGCAAAGCCCATGACCGTATTGGCCCGCGTCTGTTCCTGATAATGTTCTATCAGCGTGGACTTTGCGGTATAGTTCAGGGATTTGTCCATGTTGTCGCGGTAGTCGATCAGCATTTCTTCCGCCTGGGGCTGGTATTCCCCGGCTATATCAAAAAACAGCTTTCGCAGGGTGTTGTCCGGGTACATGGCCCGGAATGTGTCTGCCGGGAGATAGAACGAGAGGAAGTCCGCCGTGGTGCTGTTTACGCCCTCGGTGATCGTGGAAATATCCGCCACAATCGCCATGACCTCATATTGCTGCCCGTTCAGCTCCACCATGTCCCCGACGGAATAGGTGGGCTGCGTTTCTGTCGGGTTGTCCTCCGTGCCGGTAGCCGCCTCCATCACCACATAGTCTCCGGACAGGAATTTTTCTTTCTCAAAAGCGCCGTCCAATATCCTGCCATCCTGCGCGAAAGCGTCCAGGATCAGGCCGTCAACGCCGTACAGCATGGAAGTACATTCTCCACTGTCGATCATGTCGTGATAGACTTCTGCCAGCCCCGCGTCCGTCGCCTCTATATAGGCCAGCCGGTCGTTGGCATTGTAATAGGTCTGAATGTTTTCCAGAGCCGATGCACCGATCTCATGGGTAAACACCTGCGAATACAAATGTCCCGTAGCTTCCAGCCCGGAAAGCCCCTCTATGCGCTGTACCAGTTCCGGGGAAATGGTCGTGCCGTATGGGTTATAGGTTCCAAAAACGGAAGAAATCGAGCTGTCCTCTACCTCAAAATCGCTGATAACAGTTCCGCTCATGTATTTATCAATATCAAAGCTGGCATTTTTCGCATAGACGCAGGAAAGCAGCACAAGTCCCAGCGTCAGGGAGCAGATCACCGTAACGGTGCGCTTCTTGTTCCGGCCCAGGTTTGCCAGCGCCATCTTCGGGATGTTTGCGCCGCCGGTGCTTTTCTTGATTTTTCGTTTGCTGGCGGTGCCTGTGTCAGTGTAGCGCAGGGCTTCCATCGGGGAAACCCTGCCAGCGATTTTCGCAGGCTTCAAGCAGGAAATCAGGACAGTCAAATAGGCAAACAGCGCAGAGCCGATAAAGATATAGGGATTGACCGCTGTTTTGGCTTCTCCCGCCGTCCCGGTTATCATCACCGGCACTAACACAGCCCCCAGCAGATACCCGATCACAAGTCCGATGGGAACGCCGATCAGCGACAGACGGCTGGCCTGCCCGTAAATCATTTTCTTCAGCTGCTTTCTGGTGGTTCCCAAAGTTTTCAGCCTGCCATAAAAACGGATGTCGCCGGCAACGGAAATCTGAAAAATGTTATAGATAATCAGATAACCGCTGGCAAATACCAGTACCATGCAAATTGCCATCGGCAGCACTTCGCGGATAATATTCTGGTTCATGGTGGAATCATAAGCCGCATTGGGAGAAAGGGACACATTGGACAGGCCGGTATCGGTCAAAATCTGTTCCGCAGCCTGTTCCAGATTTTTGTCACTATACAGGTCGATATGGAGCATTACCGTTCCCAATACCTGCCCGTTTGCCAACTGTTCCGCCTGGTCGATGTCCGCGCACTGGCTTTGAACAAAGGCTTCGGAAACCCACGCCATACTTGCCATAGCAGCAGAATTGCCGTCCCAATAGCCGGAGAGGACAAAGGTGCTGGCGGTGTATTCATCGGTGGTTAAGTCCCCTCGCCATTCAAAAGTGATTTCCTGTCCCAATTCATAGGGCAGACCCAATTTGTCAAGGGTAATGGTGTCCAAAGCGATCTCGTTTTCCTGTACCGGCATGGTTCCCGTTGTGGGCCAGGAAAAGCTGGAACGGGCATAGGCTTCATCGGCATAGCGGATTTCCACCTGCCGCCCGGTCAGTTCCCCGTTTTCCGCAATGCCGACGACAATGCTTTTCCCAAAGTCGCGGACGGCTTCATGGGAGGTGATCTTCTCCATGTCCGCGTCCGTCATGGTGCTGGAACTTAAATGGCTGTTATATCCGGCCTGTTGGAAATTCATGTTCCGCAGGTTTTCTACCATGCTTTGGGATAAAACAAACAGGGATGTAAACATCATCGTTGTCAGGATGATGGCAAAGGCGGCAATCAGATTACGCGTTTTGTTTGCCTTGAAGCTGCGGTTTGTTAATGTGCGAATGATTGATTTCTGTCCTTTCATGGTATCACCGCCTTACTCCTGGATCCGGCCATCTTCAATGTGGATGGTGCGGTCTGCCTGTGCTGCAATTTCCGGGTTGTGGGTAATCATTACAATGGTCTGGTGAAATTTCTGGCTGGTGACTTTCAGAAGTTCGATCACTTCATCGCTGGTCCTGCTGTCCAGATTGCCGGTGGGCTCGTCGGCAAGGATAATGGCCGGTTTGCTGGCTAACGCTCTTGCAATAGCGACGCGCTGCTGCTGGCCGCCGGAAAGAGTGTTAGGCATATTGTATAGCTTCTTTTCCAGTCCCAGCAGCGCCACAATCTCTTTGATGAATTTCTTATCCGGCTTTTTCCCGTCAAGCTGGATGGGCATGACAATGTTTTCATACACGTTCAGGATGGGAACCAGATTATAGTTCTGGAAGATAAAACCAATCCGCTGGCGGCGGAACACGGTCAAGTCCTCGTCTTTCAGCTTACCCAGTTCGTAGTTATCTACCTTGACTGTGCCGGAAGTAGGCCGGTCTAAACCGCCCAGCATATTCAGCAGGGTTGACTTGCCGCTGCCGGATGTACCGATGATGGCTACAAATTCTCCTGGTTCAATGGAAAGGTTCACACAGTCCAGGGCCTTCACAATGTTCGGCGCGCTGCCGTACTGTTTTGTCAGTTGTCTGGTGCATAAAATGCTCATGTTCTATGACCTCTCTTTGCTTTTTTGTGTTTTTTCTCCATTATATCCGGGCGAAAGAAAGGCACAATAGAAAATGCGTAATCTAATATCCACGATGAAAAAACTAAGCCTGCGCAAAAAAGAAAATCCCGGCCCGAGAGGGCGGGGATTTTCGATACTGATTGTCCGAGAGGACAATCAGGTTCCTAATCCATTAAAGAATGGGGATTAAAATTTTCAGCCGGTAGGTTCTTTCTTCCTGTTGGAAGCTGCACTGGCCGCCGTATTTTTCTGCGGCTTTTCTGATATTGGGAATACCAAAGCCATGCACAAAGCGGTCTTTTTTTGTGGTACCTTTGGCTGCCTGCGTTCCCGGCAGGATATTATTTTCCACGGCAATCAGCAGCATATCCCGGACACGCTCGGCCCTGACAGTCACAAGCCGTCTTTCTTCCGGCAGCTTTTCACTGGCTTCTATCGCATTGTCAATGGCATTGCCGAAAATCGTGCTGATGTCCAATGGCTCGATAAAATCAATACCGTTAAAATCAACCATCGCAGAAAAATCAATCTGTTTTTCACGGGCCTTCGCCGCTTTATCTTTCAGAATGATGTCAAGGAAGTCGTTTCCTGTATGTACATAGTCCTCATAGTCCTCAATCTGGGAACGCAGCGTTTGGGCCATTTGGCGGGTTTCTTCCGTATTCTGCCTGCTTTCCATCACAAGCAGATGGTTTTTCAGGTCATGGTAGATGGAGCGGACCCGTTCTTCTTCTGTGATGCGCTCCTTGTAGTAATCCCGCTGCGTTTCCATTTGCTGTACCCGGTATGCCGTCTGCATGGAATCGTAGATATAGGCTGCAAGATACATACACCCAAAACTGGAAAAGATAGCGGCCCCGCAGATGGGATATACGATGGTTGTATCTTCCGGCATAAAATAAATAATCGTAAAGATTGCCACGAAGGAGGCAAGTATCAGCATATCAATGATAAGCCATGTCTTTATGTTAAGATGGGAGGGGATCTTTGCCAAAAATCTGCGCAAAATCAGCCACGCTCCAATCCAGAACAACAGGCGCAGCAAAAGCGACGCCGTGTGAATGGCTGAGCTGATGAGCATTAGTGCCGGAGAGCGCAGAGCCTCCTCATAGCTTGCCTGGGTTACGATTTGAAACAGCCTGCCTCCTGTATCAAGCATCAAATAGTTGATGGCGATAAGCGCCGGATAGAAAACAAGCATGACCGATAATTTCTCCATAAAGGTTCCGCGATAAAACAGCAGAACATATAGAAAAAACAGAAACATCGTACCGAACAGACTTCCGGCGTCATTGGAATAAATAATGGAATCGGCCAAATAGCCGCAGATCAGAAACGCTGTCACCTTCAGCGCCACATTTTTGCGGAGAGGAAGAAAAGCCTTCAAAATAAGGAAGAAAACAGCCGTATATCCCCATGCCAGCATAAAAGAGAGAATTCCCAAAAAACGTGTCATAGGAAATCCCCCCAATATTCCGTCAGCCGTTCCATAAAGTCTTTCCGTTTCGGCTGGCTGATGGGAATGACCTCGCCTGTAATCAGCTCAATATCCAGCTTCTTAACGCCTTTCACATAGAACAGGTTGACAATGTAGCTGGTATGGCAGCGTACAAAGCCTGTGCCGCAAAGCTCCCGTTCCACTTCTTTCATGCTCTTGTAGCAGATGATATTCTCCTGTTCGGTGTGGAACATCAAATTCCTGTTATATGTTTCAATGTAGCGGATAGATTTCAGGGGAACCTTGTATTTTCCCGTGTCGTTGGCAATTACCAGAGAGGGATTTTCTTCTTTCCGGCTGCGCTCTATGAATTTATCCAGCTCCGATTTCAGCCGGACATACTTTAAGGGCTTGATAATATAATTGGCCGCCTGATATTTATATCCCTCAAGACCGTACTGCGCGAGAGTAGTCAGGAAAATAATTCCCACCCGTTCATCCATCTGCCGGATACGCCCGGCAGCATGAAGCCCGTTTACGATCCGCATCTGAATATCAAGGAAAATCAGGTCGATAGTCGTGTCGTACTTCTCAATCAGCTCCATGCCGTCGTAATAGGCGGTGATTTTTATGTCGCGGCCCGTTTCCCTGCCGTATTGTTTTATAAGGTCAGTCAAATACTGAACAAAGTTCTTTTCGTCGTCACAAATCGCTATATGCAGCACTGGTTTACCTGCTTTCTTTATGTCCTCTGCCGGTGAAGTCCATTACCGGTCATTACAGCCCCGGCGGCAAATCTTCATGCCTCGGGCGATCTCTATTATTATATTTCATCTGCCTGGAGAACACAAGGTGCAAAGCCGCCCCGGTATTCCCGGCGCTCCGGCTCCTGCTGTATACCGCTCCCGGACGATGATCAGGGACAGAGATACACCTTCCGCCTGCTGATCAGAAAAGCCACGGCAGCGGTGACGGCCTCCGCGATCCAGAAGGCGTGCCATACTCCGGCGGCGCCGAAAATACGGCTCAAAAGAAAGGCGGCCGGAAGTATGATCAGCACATAACGGCACAGGGAGATCACCAGGGAGGAGGTTCCCCTTCCCAGTCCTTCCAGAGCCCCGGAGGAGGTCACGGAGACCGCGGATACGAGAAATCCGGCGCTTATGACGCGCAGGGCCGTTTTTCCGGCCTGTATGGTTTCCGGGTTGGAGGTAAAAAGCGCCATAAGCTGTCCGGGAACCGCGAGACAGATCACTGTCCCGGCAATCATGATCACGCTGCTCATAGCCAGAGTGATGAGGTACACCTTACGAACCCGCGTATATTCTTTCGCGCCGTAGTTGTAGCCGATGACCGGGCGCATTCCCTGTACGATCCCGCTGGCGGGAAGATAAAGGAAGGTCTGAAGCTTATAATAAATTCCCAGTATCACCACATAGCTCTGGGAATACGCGGCCAGAAGGCTGTTCAGCACGGAGATCAGAAGGGACGGAAGAGCCAGATTCAGGGCCGATGGGATTCCGATGGAATACAGCCGCAGGTCGATGCTTCTGTCCGGCTTCAGGTAACGTTTTCTGATCCGTACATGAACAGGCCGGAATCTGTAAACGGCAAGATAAATAATAAGATTCACCACCTGGCCGAGTCCGGTGGCAAGGGCGGCCCCGTCGATGCCCATCCGGGGAAAAGGGCCAAGTCCGAAGATCAGCACCGGATCCAGGATAATGTTGGTGAGACAGCCGCACATCAGGGCGATCATAGTGACCTTCATTTTGCCGAGAGCCTGAAAAATCTTCTCAAAGGACAGATCCAGGGCAATAATCACGGAAAAAGAAAAAGCGATATTTGAATAGCGTATACCCAGCTCCGCCACAGCCTGATCCGAGGTAAAAAGCCGGAGAAAACGCGGCATGACGCCGATGCAGACTGCCGTCAGCAGAAGACCGTGGATAATCGTCAGTACCGTTCCCCTGGTGGCCGCGGCGTCAGCCGCCTCATTGTTTCCGGCTCCCAGGTAAATGGCGATCAGAGCGTTGATCCCGATACCGAACCCGATAGCCGCCGCGTTGATAAAATTCTGTACAGGATAGATCAGAGAGAGGGCAGTCATGGCCTCCTCGCTGATCTGCGCCACGAAAAAACTGTCCACAATATTGTATAGAGAATTGACGAGCATGGATATCACCATGGGAAGCGCCATGGATACAATCAGTGGAAATACAGGCTTTTCTTTCATAAAGGTTTCATTCATAAATTCTTGCTTCCTCCCTTCGGTTGTCTGCGGATGCCTTTGCTGGCAAAAGAAAAGCCACACAACTGCCGGATGGCAGTCGTGTGGCGAAAAATGGCTTACCCAGAAAAATCCACACCTGGTTTTGGACAGCTTGATTGTAGCATGGGGCCGCGGGAAGCGTCAAGAGAGAATTTGCGCGCGCGGACATCTGTATGCACACAGCTTGACCGCTTAAATTTCAATATCGCTGGAATGGGCCAGGTGGGACTGGGTGTAAAGAATCACGGTGTCGCCCTCCTGAAGCACCATATTTCCGGTAGGGATCCGCATTTTCCGGCCGCGCTTCACCAAAACGATGATTGACTGTCGGGAAATATCCAGATCCCGGATCCGGAGACCGATCCAGGGGTTGCTTTTTTTGAGAAAAATTTCCTTCAGACGTATATGCTCCTTGTCCTGGAAGGACTCCGCGCCGAAAACCATCACATCTCCCGCTTTCAGCACGGTATTGCCTCTGGGAACAAGGATTTTCTGTCCCCGCTTGATCACGGCCACGATCACTCTGGCAGGAAGATTTAGCTGGGCGATAGTGTGATCGGTCCATGGATCTTCCTCGGACAGGCGGATACGGATAAAGTGAATATCCTCCTCCTCGCCGTATTCGCTCATACGCTTAATGCGGGAATACTGATCCACGAATCCCGCGGAAATGATACCGGTAGGGATCGCCACCATACCGACGCCCAAGAAGGTGATAAAAATGCCGAACATTTTTCCCAGGGTGGTGATCGGGTAAATGTCGCCGTAGCCTACGGTGAGCAGGGTGGAGGCGGCCCACCAGATGCCGGAGAAAGCGTTGGTAAAGACCTCCGGCTGGGCCTGGTTCTCCAGGCTGTACATACACAGGCTGGAGGAAAGCATCAGAACAAGAATGATAAATACAGAGGAAAGAAGCTGCTGCTTTTTGCTGGTAATAACCTCTGTGATCACGTTCAGAGAGTCGTAGTAGGCGTTGATGCGGAACAGCCGGAAAATACGCACGATCCTCAGCATACGGAAGGCAACTGCCCCCGACGGAAAGAAAAACGGAAGATAATAGGGGACGAAGGACAGAAAATCCACCACACCTGTAAAGGAGAGCATATATTTTTTTACTGCCCGGAGCTGGGACAGGCCGGGGTAGAGGTATTTGGCCGTCCACACTCTCAGGACATAATCTATGGCGAAGAGGGCTACGGTGATCCTCTCCAGCGTCAGCAGCAGAGCACCGTATTTCAGCTCCATGGAATCAAAGGTGTAAAGCGTGCTTGCGGCAAGATTCAGAAGGATACTGAATACATTAAAGAAGTCGTAGCCTCTGCTGAGCGCGTCGTTGTCCGACCCAATATCGATAATATCAAATACCCGCCTCCGGCGGCTTTCCCACGCTGTATTCATATATATCCGCCCCTCCGATATTTTCTGGTACAGGAGTACCGCAGGATTCTCATTCAGGAACCGCGGCCGATGAAAAAATTCCTATCATATGAGCTTATTATACTATGGCGGCGGTTTTTTGGGAATATCTGTGTTCAGAAAAAGACGGCGTGTGCAGCAGAAAGACCGGGTGTTCCGCCTTTTTTTCCGGGCTAGAGAATATCAATATACTCGCCGCTCAGCGCTTTGTTCATGCTCCGTACAGCGCAGAACTTGCCGCACATAGAGCAGCTGTCCTCGTGTTCCGGTTTGCTCTCGTTCCGGATTCGCTTTGCGGTCTCCGGGTCCAGGGAGCAGGCCCACTGTTTTTCCCAGTCGAAGGCGCGTCTGGCGTCTGCCATCTCATCGTCAAGATCTCTGGCATGGGGGATCTTCTTGGCGATATCCGCGGCATGTGCGGCAATCTTTGAGGCGATGATTCCCTGCTTCACATCCTTCACGTTTGGCAGAGCCAAGTGCTCCGCGGGGGTAACGTAGCAGAGAAAAGCCGCGCCTGCAGAAGCGGCGATGGCGCCTCCGATGGCGGAGGTGATATGATCATACCCGGGAGCGATGTCGGTGACAATAGGTCCCAGAACATAGAAAGGAGCGCCCAGACAGATGGTCTGCTGCAGCTTCATGTTGGCGGCGATCTGATCCAGAGGCATGTGGCCGGGGCCCTCCACCATCACCTGTACATCCTTTTCCCAGGCCCGCTTTGTCAGCTCGCCCAGGCGGACCAGCTCTTCAATCTGGCACACATCGCTGGCGTCCGCCAGACAGCCCGGGCGGCAGGCGTCTCCCAGAGAAATGGTCACATCATATTCCCGGCAGATTTCCAGGATCTCATCATAATATTCATAGAAAGGATTCTCCTCCCCGGTCATGCTCATCCAGGCAAACACCAGGGAACCTCCGCGGGATACAATATTCATTTTCCGCTTATGCTGTTTGATCTGTTGGATGGTCTTGCGGGTGATTCCGCAGTGGAGGGTCACAAAATCCACCCCGTCCTGGGCGTGAAGGCGGATCACCTCAATAAAATCTCTGGCGGTGAGGGTGGCCAGATCCCGCTGATAGTGGATCACGCTGTCGTAAACCGGAACCGTGCCGATCATGGCGGGGCATTCCCGTACCAGCTTCTGACGGAAGGGCTGGGTATTTCCGTGGGAGGACAGATCCATGATGGCCTCCGCCCCCATGTTCACCGCCGCCATCACCTTTTCCATCTCCACGTCATAATCCCTGCAGTCCCGGGAGACGCCCAGGTTCACATTGATCTTTGTGCGCAGCATAGAACCTACGCCGTTCGGATCCAGGCAGGCATGGAGCCGGTTAGCACAGATTACTGCCTGACCTTTTGCCACCAGATCCCGGATTTCCTCCTCGCTGCGGTATTCCTTTTCTGCAACAGTCTTCATTTCTGGAGTGATGATGCCGCGTTTGGCGGCATCCATCTGTGTCGTGTAATCTCTCATGATATTTATGTATCCTTTCTTAAATTGATGGGGCTGCAGCGTCAATTTACAATTTGCGCAGCGAAAGTTAAAATAAGTGCCAGTCTCCTTTGAGTTTAGTGCTCCGTCCTTAGACTGTAGCCGTGGTTCAGCGGTCCTCTGCCATGGCCCAGATCCAACCCGGCTTCGATGGCTCCGGAGAGATACTCCTTGGCGCCTCTTACGGCTTCGGCAAGGTCAAGTCCCTTTGCCAGGTTGGCGGTGATGGCGCTGGAGAGCGTGCATCCGGTGCCGTGAGTGTTGGGATTGGAAAGCCGTCTGGCCAAAAACCACTGGGGTGTTTCCTCAGAAAACAGCAGGTCATCGCAGGTTTGACCGCTGTCCTTTTGTCCCGGAAAGTCTGCATGACCGCCCTTCAGCAGAACGGCGCAGCCGTATCGGCGTGAGAGGAGAGCGGCTGCCCGGAGCATATCCTCCCTGCTCTCGATCCGGCTGTCTGAGAGAACTTCTGCCTCCGGGATATTGGGGGTGATGACCTGGGCAAGGGGAAGCAGACTCTCCTTCAGCGTTTCCAAAGCCCCCGCGTCCATCAGGCTGGAGCCGGCGGTGGCGGCCATCACCGGATCAATGACAATATGTTCAGCCCGGTAGAAGAGCAGACGCCTGGCGGCGGTCTCCATCAGCTCCCGGGAGGGGATCATGCCAATCTTTACCCCGTCAGGGCGAATATCGGTGAAAACAGCGTCCAGTTGGCTGGCCAGCAAGGAGGGGGAGACTGCCTCGATCCGGGATACGCCCAGGGTATTCTGGGCGGTGAGGGCAGTGACGGCGCTCATTCCGTAGACGCCGTTTGCCATCATGGTTTTTAAATCCGCCTGGATGCCCGCGCCGCCGCTGCAGTCGCTTCCGGCGATGGAGAGGGCTGTCTTCATCCCTGTCTCCTCATCCCGCATCTGCCTGGCCAGAATGGCCAGCTCCCGGCAGGCGGTCTCGATATCCTCCGCGCCGAAGATGGCGCTGACCAGGGCAACCCCCGCGGCTTTGCAGCCTGCCAGGGAGCGGATATTATTTTTTTGAATACCCCCGATGGCGACGACAGGGATCGATACCGATTGGCAGATTGCCCTCAGGGTGTCCTTCGACAGGGGGGAGGCGTCGGACTTGGTGGAGGTTAGGAACATGGCTCCGGCGCCCAGATAGTCCGCCCCCTCCCGCTGTGCGGCCAGAGCTTCCTCCACGCTGTGGGCGGAGACTCCCACGATCATCTGCTCACCGGCGATGGCGCGCGCCTCCCTGACTGTCAGGTCGCCCTGGCCCACATGGACGCCGTCGGCGCCGCAGGCCGCCGCGATCCAGGGATTGTCATTGATGATCAGGGGTACACGATACCGCCTGCAGAGAACGGCGATCTCCCGGGCTTCCTTTAAAAATGTGTCCTCATCCAGTTCCTTTTCCCTGAGCTGGACGCAGGTGACGCCCCCTCTCAGGGCGGCTTCCACCTGCTCCGTCAGACTCTGTTTTCCTGTCCAGGCCCGGTCAGTGACCGCATAGAGCAGAAGCTGATTTTTATCGAATTTCATAATTTCCCCCTTTTTCCAAATCTTCCGAAGTCAGATGACAGACCGCGTCGATGATGTAGTTTCCATAGGTCATGTTTCCCTCGCCGGGGCCCAGGCGCTTCCAGGCGATCTCTCCGGCAAGGCCCATGGCGGTCACTGCCGCTGCCGCCGCCTCCAGGATGTACCCCGGGTTGGCGGCGGCAAATGCCCCGGTCAGCGCGGAGAGCTGGCAGCCTGTTCCGGTGACACGTCTCATCAGCGGATGGCCGTTTCGGATACAGTATGCCCGCCCGCCGTCTGTGACCAGATCAATGGCCCCGGTGATGACAGACACCGTTTTCGTCCTCCGGGCAAAAGCTCTGGCAAAGTCTAAAAGCTCCGGCAGATTCTCCTGGGTGATCCGGTCAGCCGCCAGAGCATCCACACCGGCAGGCCCCCGGGAGAGCTCCGTCAGGGTATCCGCATCGGCGGGGCCTTCGGAGAGCTTTGCCAGAGCCCGGAACTCTGAGAGATTGCCCCGGATGACAGAGAGGGGGAGCCTTTCCAGAAACATCCGGGCTGTATTCATGCGAAAACCGGAGGCGGCCACCCCCACAGGATCGAGGACGATGGGAAGGCTCAACTGGCCGGCACGCTCCCCTGAAGCCATCATGGAGGGGACGGTTCTCTGGCTCAGGGTTCCCATGTTGAGAACCAGGCCGTCGCTGATTCCGGTGATCTGAGCCGCTTCCATGGGATCATCCGCCATGATGGGTGAGGCTCCGCAGGCCAGCAGTATGTTGGCGCATTGGTTGACGGTGACGGGATTGGTGATGCTGTGGATCAGGGGAGCCTTCTGACGCAGGTTTTCCAGCATTTTTCCAAACGTCAGCCCCGCCTTACCGCGCATAGCCCTCCTTCAGGCTTTCCGTCATGGCCTGGTATACTCCCGTCCGTTCCAGGCTGCAGATCACAGCTCCGGAGATGACCGCTCCGGCTCCGGTGGAGATCAGGAAGGGAATAATGTAGGCGTAAAACGCCAACTCTGAGGCGCTCTGTCCCATGAGAAGAACTGCCACCGGATAAGCGCACAGGCCGCCCAGAACGGCGGTGCCGAACACCTCCCCCGCCAGGGTGGCAGGAATATTCCTGGTTTTCCAGTAGACCAGCCCGCATAGGAGGGCGCCCAGCATACTTCCGGGGAATGCCATGAGACTGCCAAGCCCCAGAAGATTGCGGATCAGGGAGGCTCCGAAGGCTGCCCCCACTCCGTACCAGGGCCCCAGCAGGACGGCGCACAGAATGTTCACCATGTGCTGAACGGGGGAACATTTGCTGCCGAAGATGGGAAAGGAAAAGAGACTCCCCACCACGGCAACGGCGCAGAAGACGCTGGCCACCGCCAGTTTTCTAACATTTACATGTTTCATATCATTCACGCTCCTTTTTTGCTCCCGGGCAGACGGCACGGGCCGGGGGATACCACCATGCTTCGCCGGCTGCCGTCCCGGGGAAAGTTTCAGAAAAGAAAAAACAGGAGACACCCGCAGAGTGTCTCCTGAAACATAGTTTCATTTCATGACTCCCTACGGCGGCATTATCCGCATCAGGTTAAAGGGTCGAAGTTGATGACTTCCTCTCAGCCTGCTCATACAAGCTCCCCTGTTGTTTCTTTTCTAGTTATACACCGGAAAGTGAAAGCGCGCAAGGTTTTTTTCTTCGGAATGAAAGATAGTTCGTATTTTTGCAGATGACCGCTGCCATGCAGGAACGGCGTCACGTCACGGTTGCGCGGGTTTGGCCCTTGTGATAAACTGATGGATGTGAAAGAAAAAGAAAGAAGGATAATATGGGAACACTTATTACACTGCAGATCACGATTTTTCTCCTTGTAGCCGTGGGCTTTGTCATGAAGCGTATTCATCTGATCGGCCCTCAGGGACAGAAAAATATGAATGATCTGGTGATTTATGTCATTCTGCCCTGCAACATTCTGAGAGCGTTTCTGGACAGTCCCGCGGAGGGAAGCTTTTTATCCTACGCGGAGGTGCTGCTGATCTCTGTAGGCATACAGGCTTTTTGTGTGCTGTATGGAAGAATTGTATTCAGGCGGGAGCCGGAAGGCAGAAATAAATGTCTCCGGTACGCGACTATCTGCTCCAACGCGGGATTTCTGGGAAATCCTATCGCGGAGGGTGTTTATGGGGCGGAGGGACTGATGCTGGCCAGTATTTATCTGATCCCCCAGAGGGTTATGATGTGGTCCTCGGGTCTGGCGGTCTTTTCCGGCGTCAGCGACAGAAAACAGACCATAAAAAAGGTTATGACGCATCCCTGTATACTGACCTGTATTCTGGGGATCATCCTTATGGCCGCGGACAAGGGTCTTCCGCCCGGTCTGGACGGTATGGTGACGGCGGTCGCCAACTGCAATACTGCCATGTCTATGATGGTGATCGGAATGATACTTGCCGACATTGATCTCAGGGATTTCTGGGACTGGACGGTAGTGAAATTCACGGTCCACCGGCTGGTCATTATACCGGCGGCGGTATATATTCTCTGCCGCTTCCTTCCTCTGGACAGAACGGCGTTCGGAGTGTGCGTACTTCTGGCCGCGATGCCCGCGGGGGCCACCACAAGTATTCTGGCGGAAAAATATCAAATGGAACCGGCCTTCGCCACAAAAATGGTGATTTTTTCTACCTTGCTGTCACTGCCCAGTATCTGCCTGTGGAGCATGGTTTTATGATTCCGAGGCGCAGGGCAGCAGGAAAGCGTTTCCGAAAGGCGCGGGCTGAACTGATATAAATTTTTAGATGCAGACGGGAGCTGTTATATAAATGATGAAATATGGGTATGATTTTTATATCATCGCGGGATTTCTGTCGGGGAGCCTCCTTTTTGGGCGGCTGATCCCTGAGCTGCTGTACGGGGTGGACGTCAGGAAGGAGTCGGAGGACGGAAATCCGGGAACCTTTAACGCGTTTGTGTACGGGGGTGTTTTCTGCGGGATCCTGGTGCTTCTGGCGGATATCGCGAAGGGGCTGATACCGACGGCGCTGTGCGCCAGGAATCTTGGCATGGATTCCTGGAAATTTTCGCTGGTGATGGCGGCGCCTGTGTTTGGCCACGCCCACTCTGTTTTTCACAAAGGACACGGGGGAAAAGCCATCGCGGCCTCCTTCGGCGTACTCATTGGTCTGTACCCGATCGGTCAGCCTCTGCTGATCCTGATCGGCTGCTACCTGCTGTTCGCCGTGGCGCTCCCGGTGAAATCCAATACGAGAAAAAGTGTTTACGCGTATCTGCTATTTCTTGTTGTCTCGATATTGACGGTACCCCACAGGGAGATTCTTTTGGGCTGTATCCTAATATCGGCCATTGTGGTGCATAAACACTGCCTGAAGGCAAACGCGGCTTTCCGGCGGGGTGAAGAATGGAGGCTTGAATGAAAGCATTGATTTTGTCCTGCAATACAGGAGGCGGCCATAATTCAGCCGCCCGGGCGATTGCGGAGGAGATGCAGGACAGAGGCGACGAGGCCTATGTCCTGGATTACCTCTGCCTGGCGGGAGAAGGCGTCTCCAGACTGGTGGGAGACGGGTATGTACAGATTGTAAAAAAAACGCCGAGACTGTTCGGGGCGGCTTATAAGCTGGGGATGTGCGTCAGCAAGCTTGCCCGGAAGTCCCCGGTTTATTATCTCAACGGAAGAATGGCAAAATATCTGGACCGTTATCTGAGAGAGCATCCGGTGGATGTGCTGGTGATGCCTCATCTTTATCCGGCGGAAACGATCACTTACATGAGACGCCGGGGAATGAAGCTGCCGCTGACTGTGGCGGTGATGACGGATTACACCTGTATTCCTTTCTGGGAGGAGACGGACTGCGACTATTATGTGATGTCCCACGAGGCTCTCAGAAAATCCTGCGTGAAAAGAGGGCTTTCCCAGGAGAAGCTCCTGCCCTTCGGAATCCCGGTATCAAGAGCCTGCCGGAAACAGATATCAAAGGCGGAGGCCAGAAAAAGGCTTGGCCTGGAGGCGGATAAAAAATATTTCCTCGCGGCGGGAGGAAGCATGGGAGCCGGAGATCTGGACGAATTTCTGAAGGCGCTTTTGAGCGGCGTCCAGGAAGAAAAGATCATTGTGATCTGCGGAAGCAACCAGAAGGCGGAGCAGAAGCTGAAAAAGAAATACGCGGAGGACAAAAAAGTAGAGATCCTGGGCTTTACCACCCAGATGCCGCTGTATCTGAAGGCCTGCGACGTTCTCTTTACGAAGCCGGGAGGTCTTACCTCCACAGAGGCCGCGGTGGCGGGAGTTCCCATGATCCATACCAATCCTATTCCCGGATGCGAAACCGCGAACCGCAAATTTTTTGTCCGCTCGGGGATGAGCTGGTCCGCCGGCACTGTGAAAGGCCAGGTGAAGAAAGGGATAGAGCTTATGAGGGATCCCACGGCTGCCGAAAGGATGAAGGACTGCCAGAAAACCCAGATAGACGGGGACGCGGCAGTGCGGCTTTATGAATTTATCAGGGAACAGGTGGAAAACAGAAAAATTTGAAAAAACTATCCCCCGGGGAGGCTTGTCCCGGGGGATCCTTTTTTTTATAATGGGTAGGCACAGAGTCAGGTTTATTTGGAGATGCTGTGGAACCAAAGAATAAAAGAGAGAGAGAATATGGACAAATTACAGGAAAACACAGCCCCGGAGAGGGCGGGATATAGATCAGAAGGACAGGAAGCCTGCGCGGAGGACGCTTCACTGCGTCAGGAAATCCGTGATTACTGGACGGAGAGAGCGGAGGGCTATTCAAAATATAACCGCCAGGAAATGGCGGACGCCAGGAGAAGTATGTGGAAGGAAAAGCTCCTTTCTTTATTAAAGGAGGCGTTTCCGGACAGGGAGCCAGGTGAGATCAGGATACTGGACGCAGGTACAGGCCCCGGATTTTTCGCGATTCTTCTGGCGGAGGCGGGATATCAGGTCACAGCCGCGGACGCCACGGAGGAGATGCTGAGGGAAGCCCGCAAAAACGCGGGGGAGCTGGCGGGAAAAATCCACTGGAGGGTGGAGGATGTTCAGGAACTCAGGGAAGACAGCGGCGTATTTGACGCGGTCGTTACCAGAAATGTAACCTGGAATCTTCCGAAACCGGAGCAGGCGTACAGAGAGTGGTTCCGTGTTCTGAAGGAAGGCGGCGCGCTTTATAATTTTGACGCGGACTGGTACGGACATCTTTTCAATGAGGAAAAAAGAAACGGGTACGAAAAAGACCGCCGCCAGGTGGAAGAACAGGAATTTGAGGATTACTATCAGGGAACGGATATCGAACGTATGGAAAACATCGCCAGACAGGTTCCGCTGAGCAGGCTGAAACGGCCTCAGTGGGATCTGGAGGCTATGAAAAGAGCCGGATTCCGGAATGTGGCCTGCGATGAAAAGGTCTGGACAGAGGTCTGGACAGAGGAGGAGATCGTCAATAACAGTTCTACGCCTGTGTTCCTTCTGAGCGGTTTCAGAACGGAGAGCACAGAGAGGTAAAAAATGAATCAGCGGCGGGGACGGTTTAAAATGGAAAGCAGTCCCGAGACTTAGAAAATTGCAGAGGCGAAATCAGGATGATGGAAGAAAAAAGGGAAACAACAGATATTTTCAGACTAAATAACATAGAAGCGCTGCCGGGACAGCGCTGGGACGGCTTTCTGGAACTGGCCGGAGGAAGCATACGTCTTCCGGCATCCGTCCTTCACGGAGAAAAGCCAGGAAAAACCATGCTGATCACGGCGGGAGTCCACGCGGGAGAATATGTGGGGATCCAGGCGGCCATAGAGCTTTCCTGCAAGCTGAAGCCGGAAAAGATTGTGGGAACGGTGATCATTGTAAAGGTGATGAATCTTCCTGCTTTTGAGAAAAGAAGCGGAAGCATGGGGCTGGAGGACGGAAAAAACCTGAACAGAGAATTTCCGGGAAGCCCCGACGGGACAGAGATGGAGCGTCTTGCCTGGGCGGTGTCCAGAGAGCTGCAGCCTGCGGCGGATTACTATATCGATCTTCACAGCGGCGACGATTATGAACAGCTTACGCCGTATGTGTACTATGCGGGAAAAGCGGAGGAGAAGGTTGCCGCTGAGTCCAGAAGGATGGCGGAGCAGGTGGACGTGCCGTATATGGTAAGATCAAATGTAGCCTCGGGAGGCTCCTACAACTACGCCGCCTCCCAGGGAATCCCCAGTATTCTCATAGAAAGAGGCGGTATGGGCGGCTGGACCTATGAGGAGGTGCGCTCCACAAGGAGGGATGTGCGGAATATCCTCTGCCATCTGGGGCTTTACCAGGGACAGAAGGATTACCGTACCTATTATCCTCTGGAGGTGACGGATGTGCGCTATCAGGACGCTTCCCAGGACGGTCTCTGGTATCCCGCGAGAAAGCCGGGAGATATGATCCACAGAGGAGAAAAGCTGGGAGAAGTCCGGGATTACCAGGGAAAGGTAATAGAGACAAGTATCGCTGAGTTTGGCGGCGTGATCCTTTATCAGACAGGAAGCCTCCAGGTATTGGGGGACGGCCCGATGGTCGCCTACGGAAAGGTAGTAAACCCTTATGATGAGCGGAAAGAACGGATCGTGCACTACTGGGAGAAACGAAGCAGTGATTTTCTGACGCATAAAAGGGCGGAGCTTCACAGCGCCATGGCCGGACGCTGGATGAAGGAGATCAGAAGCCGGATCCCGGAGAAAAAAGGTCTGCGGATCCTGGACGTAGGCTGCGGAGCCGGATTTTTTTCCGTGCTGCTTGCGGGAGAAGGACATCAGGTGACGGGGGTGGATCTGACGCCCGATATGGTGGAAAACGCCAGAGTTCTGGCGGCCGAGGAAAAGGCGGACTGCGAATTTATGGTTATGGACGCTGAGAAGCTGGATTTTGCGGATGAAACCTTCGACGTGGTGATCTCCAGAAATCTCACCTGGACGCTGCCTCATGTGCGCCATGCCTACAGAGAGTGGGTGCGCGTACTGAAAAAAGGCGGCGTGCTTCTGAATTTTGACGCGAACTACGGTCTCAGCGATTTTACGGACGTATCCGCCCTTCCGGGAAATCATGCTCACCAGCAGATCGGAGATGAGATGATGCGGGAGTGCGAGGAGATCAAACGTCAGCTTCCCATCAGCTCCTACAGCCGTCCGGCCTGGGATCTGGAAACGCTGGGAGCCATGAAGCTTCAGGAGTTCGCGGTGGATCTTGGGATCAGCGGCAGGATCTATCTGGAGAAGGACGCCTTTTATAATCCGGTGCCCATGTTTATGCTGCGGACACAGAAGCCTGAATGACATGTCGGCGCCCCGAGAAAGAAGAAATTGAAAATTACTGGGATTACAAGGTCTGGAGCTTTAATCGGTTCAGTTAAAAAAATCAGGAGCGTGAGAATTACTGCCTTTCGCACTGGCGTTAAACGGAGAGATTAAAATTATATGGACATCAAACAGCTTGAGTATTTTATGGCCTGCGCGGAAGCAGGTTCCGTCAGCGAGGCCGCGAAAATCTTATATTCTACCCAGCCCAGTGTGAGCAAGGTGATCAAAGGACTGGAGGACTCTCTTGGGCTGCAGTTATTTGAACGGCTTCCCAGAGGGATACGCCTGACAGCCGCCGGAAAAAAGTTTTACCGTCATGCCTCTAAGATCCTGGGAGAGATCCGGGCGCTGGAGGGAATGGCGGAACACGGCATGACGAAATGGATCCGGATTTCTCTGAATCCAAGCTCCTGGTTCGCCAATCAGTTCGTGGACTTTTATAATGAAAATTATGATAAGAACTATCATTTTCAGATCTATACGGCGGGAGTCCGAACCGTGATGGAGAGAATGAGGGACTATCTGGATGATGTGGGCTTTGTCTATATCCTGGAGCAGCAGAAAGAGGATTTTCTCTATGAGCTGTCAAGAAACCGGCTGGAATTCGTGCCGATGCACGCGACGGCGCTGATGCTGTATCCGGGCGGCGGAAGCGGTCTTTTTCATTCCATGAGAAGCTTTGCCAAACCGGAAGATCTGAAGGGGCTGCGGTTCATCCAGAACTATCAGGATGAATTCCTGAACTTTAAGACAGCGGAAGAGAAGCCTTCTTTTTCCTGGAGCAGCCTGGATATTTCCGTAGTAACCAACAGCGACTACATTATGGAAAAAATGCTGAAAAAAGCGAATGTGTCCAATATAAGCGGGAAATATCTTTCGGAAAGAGAAATGGGAGATACGCCCGGAATTCCTCTGGATACTGAGGCAAATAAAGTGATCTTCGGCTATATCCGCCATAAAGGGGAGGATATAGCCGAAGAAATAGAGGAACTGATTCACTTTTTGGCGGACAGACTGCAGTGAACAGGTATTCCTGAAATATAAATATTTATGAAGAAAAAGAATAGCAGATATCCCCCGGCCGGGCTTGTTCCGGCGGGGAGGGTCTGCTATTCTTTTTGATGGCGGAAGCGGAGACGCTGCCGCGGGAATCTATTTCATGAGGGTGTAAGCCGCTGGATCCTTTGATGATACACAGAGGATGTGAGCCGCTGAATCCTCTAATGGCAAACAGAGGATGTGCGCAGCTACATCCTGAAGATAAATCACAGAAAGGGGCGGGTATCATGGGGAAATATATTCTGAAGAGACTCCTGCAGCTTATTCCCATACTGATCGGCATTACATTTTTGTCCTTTGCCATGATGCGCCTTGCGGGAGGCGACGCGGTTACTTATATGTATGAAAACGCAGGCGTCAATGTTCCCCAGGAGGTGATCGATCAGGCGAAGGCAGAGTACGGTCTGGATCAGCCGTTTCTCGTCCAGTATGCCAGGTGGTTCGCCGGAATGGCCACAGGCGACATGGGAAAAAGCTATGTATCAAAAAGAGATGTGTACGAAACATTCGTACCCAAGCTTCCGGCCACAATCCAGCTAACGGCGTCATCGGTAATTCTTACGATCCTGCTGGCGGTTCCCCTGGGTATCTTGTCGGCGGTAAAGCATAACAGGTGGACAGACTATCTGATCCGTTTCTTAAGTTTTATCGGAAATTCCATGCCGAATTTTTTTGCCGCCATGGTGTTGATGTATTTTTTTTCCATACGGCTAGGATGGTTTCCTGTCGTCGCGAACGACAATCTTGGACAGAGCATCGTTCTGCCTACGCTGACTCTTGCCGTTTCCATGGCTTCCAAGTACACGAGACAGGTTCGGGCGACGGTGCTGGAGGAGCTGAACAAAGATTATGTGGCGGGAGCCAGGGCCAGGGGAGTGCGCGGACACATTATTATCTGGAAAAGCGTCATGAAATCCTCTATGCTGACGATCATCACCCTGCTGGCTCTCTCAATAGGCAGCCTTCTGGGAGGAACGACGATTATTGAAACCATTTTCATGTGGGACGGCGTGGGAAAAATGGCGGTGGACGCCATCACCATGCGTGATTATCCGATCATCCAGGCCTATGTGGCCTGGATGGCGGTGATCTATGTGGCGGTGAACCTGATCACGGACATTATTTATCATTATCTGGATCCACGGGTGAAGCTGGGAGGTGACGCCGCATGAGTACAGCCGCGCCGGTTACGGTGAGGAAGCAGAAAATAAAGAAAAATCATGTGAAGGGCAAGCTGCTGTTTTTCGCGGTTCTCGCGGCGCTTCTTCTGGCCGCGGCGGCCTTTGCGCAATACATCTGTCCCTATGATCCCTATGCGCAGGATCTGATGCAGGCCCAGAAGCCGCCCAGTCTGGCGCATCCCTTTGGCACAGACCGCTATGGAAGAGACCTGCTTTCCCGCGTGATCACTGGAAGCACAGTCAGCGTTTACGCCACCCTTCTTCTGGTGGCCGTAACGGCTGCGGGAGGCACGGCGATCGGTCTGATATGCGGATGGCGGGGCGGAAAGACAGATATGATCCTGATGCGCATTTCCGATCTCTTTCTTGCGTTCCCAAGTCTTGTATTCGCCCTTGCGGTGGCGGGAGTGCTGGGCGGGGGTATTCACAATGCGGTCATTGCCCTCGCGGTCATAAGCTGGCCGAAGTTCGCCAGACTTGCCAGAGGCCTTGCGCTGGCTCAGAAGGAGTCCGACTATATGATGGCGGCGAGACTGTCGGGGTGTACGGCGCCGAAGCTTCTTTTCCGGCATATGCTGCCAAATATAGCGGGGCCGGTTCTGGTAACGGCTGTGCTGGATATCGGAACCATGATGATGGAGCTTGCGGGACTGTCCTTTTTGGGACTTGGAGTAAAGCCTCCTATGGCGGAATGGGGCAGTATGATCAACGAGGGAAGAAATCTTCTCCAGGTGGCGCCCTGGATGGTTCTGGCTCCCGGCTGCGCGATTTTCGTAACAGTTATGATATTTAATCTTCTGGGAGATACCCTGAGAGATTATATGGATCCGAAACAAAGGTCAAAATAAAAGAAAATACGAGGTGACAGAAATGAAAAAGAAAATCACGGCAGTTCTTATGTCATGCGCGATGATCTGCGGGACGGCAGCGGCGCCGGGAGTCAGTGTGTCCGCCGCGGAGGAAAAGACGTTTGTCTATGGAACAGTAGGCTATGGCGAAGCCCAGGGCGACGCGGGGCTGAATCCCCACGACAACTATTCCGGATGGAGCGCTCTCCGGTACGGTGTGGGCGAGACCCTTTTTAAGTATAACGACAACATGGAAATTGAGCCGTGGCTGGCGACCGACTACGAGTTTGTGGACGACACTACCGTAAAGATCACTCTCCGCGACGGAGTGCGGTTTTCCAGCGGACGTACTATGGACGCTCAGGCGGTGAAGGAGTGTTTTGAGCATCTGATCGAGGTGCATGACCGGGCTCCCTATGATCTGCTGATCGACCATATGGAGGCGGAGGGAAATATCCTGACTATTGTAACGGAGGAGCCCTGTCCGGCCATTATCAATTATCTGGGAGATCCCTACGGCGCTGTGATCGATATGGAGGCCGGGATCGAAGGGGAGGCAGGCTACGCCAATGTTTCCGGCACGGGCCCCTATATCGCCGAGGAGGTGACGCCCACGGAGATCCATCTTGTAAAGAATGAGAACTACTGGGGCGGAGAGGTGAATGTGGACAACGTGATCGTAAAATCATTTTCCGACGCCGGTTCCCTGGCGGCCGCCCTGCAGACAGGGGATATTCAGGGAACCTACGGCCTTCAGTACGACAACTATCCGCTTTTTGAGAATAATCCGGAGTATGCGATCAGTTCAGTTCCCACGAGCCGCTGCTTTTTCGGGCAGTTTAATATGGATTCTGAGATCGTTCAGGATATCAATGTGAGAAAAGCCATTGAAATGGGTATCGACCGCGAGCAGTTCTGCAATGTGCTGGCGTATGGAAGGTGTATTCCGGCTGTGGGAGCGTTTCCAGGCAGCTTTTCCTATGGAAACGAGGCCGTGACCGCTCCGGGCTATGATCCTGAGGGAGCGAAGGCTCTGCTGGAGGAGTCCGGCTGGACGGACACGGACGGAGACGGCTATGTGGACAAAGACGGCCGGAAGCTGACAATTAACTGGCTGACATATCCGAACCGCCTGGAGCAGCCGCTCCTTGCCATATACGCCCAGGAAACTCTGAAAAACATAGGTATCGACGTACAGATCAACAACACGCCGGATCATATGACCTACGCGGAAAACGGAGAGTTTGATCTTTATATCAGTTCCGCAACCACGGCTCCCACAGGAGATCCGGAGTATTTCTTTACCAGTACGGTGGCAGGGGCAAAGAACTATGGAAATTATCAGAATGAGGAGGTCAGCGGCCTGGTGGAAACTCTTCATAAGACCTTTGACCAGGAAGAGAGAGGAGAGCTGGCGGTGGAGCTGCAGCAGAAGATCCTGGACGACGCTTCCTTCTTCTTTGTGGCTCATCTGAATATGGGCATCGTAACGAAAGCAAACGTCACAGGAATCAATCCTCATCCCTGCGACTACTATGAGATTACAGCGGAGCTGAACATTGAATAAGAAAGAAATGGAACCATTACTTCATGCGGAGCATGTGACAATCTGCTACAATGGAAAGCCGGTTGTAAAGGATGTGAGCTTTACCCTCGGCCAGGGAGAAATTCTGGGAATCGTGGGTGAATCCGGAAGCGGAAAAAGTACGGTCATCAGAGGGATCCTGGGGCTTCTGGGACCGTCCGGAATGGTCACAGAGGGGGATATCTGGTATAAAGGTGAAAATATTGTGGACATGCCCGAAAAAAATAAAAGAAAGCTTCTGGGCCCGGAAATCGGAATGGTCTTTCAGGACTGCGGCGCGGCGCTTTGTCCGGTACGCACAATAGGCGTCCAAATACACGAGGCTGTCCGTGCCCATGAGAAGGTGTCAAAGCAGGAGACACGCAGGAGGGCAAAAGAGATCATGCAGAAAATAGGTCTCTCCGACAGCGGCAGAGTACTTGACAGCTATCCCTTCGAGCTGTCGGGAGGCATGAACCAGAGGGTGGGCATCTGTATGGCGATGATGCAGAAGCCCAGACTCCTTCTGGCTGACGAGCCTACCAGCGCCCTTGATGTGACAGTTCAGAAACAGGTAGTGGAGGAGCTGAAGCTGATGAGGGCGGAATATCACACGGCAATGATCGTTGTTACACATAATATCGGAGTGGTCCGCGCCATGGCGGATCAGGTTCTGGTTCTGCAGAACGGTACGGTGATGGATTACGGGGAAACAGAACGGGTGCTGAGACATTCGGAGAATCCCTATACCAGAAAGCTGATGAGCTCCGTTCTGCATTTAAAACGTGCTTAAAAACGGAGGCGGGGCGTGGCAGAGACAATCTTACAGGCGCAGCACCTGAAAAAGGTGTTCGTCACAGGAAAAAAATCATTTACAGCAGTGGACGACGTCAGCTTCTCTCTGGAGAAGGGGGAATGTCTGGGAATTGTAGGCGAATCCGGCTCGGGAAAAAGCACAATCGCGAAGCTGCTTACCCATCTTCTGAGTATTACAGAGGGAAAAGTGTTTCTGAATGGAAAGGATATAACCGATGTGAAGGGGCGGGAGCTGAGGGAAACCTATAAAGCTATGCAGATGGTGTTTCAGATGTCGGCGGAATCCTTTGATCCCCGCCGTACCCTGGGAGACGGGGTTGGTGAAAGTCTGCGGAATATGGGTATGAGTAAGGCGCAGGCCAGAAAAAGGACAGAGGCTCTCCTTCAGAGATGCGGCCTGACGCCGGAATTTGCGGACCGGTATCCCCATCAGGTCAGCGGCGGCCAGTGTCAGAGAGCGGCTATTGCCAGAGCCCTGGCCGTAGAGCCTGCTATCCTGATATGCGACGAGGCCACCAGCGCTCTGGACGTTACCGTTCAGAAACAGATCCTGGAGCTTTTGACAGAGCTGAAGGAAAAAGAGAAACTCTCATTTCTGCTGATCTGCCATGATCTGGCTTTGGTGCAGGCCTTCTGTGAGAAGGTTCTGGTACTCTCTCAGGGAAAAGTGGTGGAATACGGAACTCCTGACGAGATCATCAACCATCCCCAGATGGAATATACGAAAAAGCTGATAGATTCGGTTCTGTAAAAAACTATCGGTTTTCATATAAACGGATCCCCAAAATCACCCCGGCGTCAGGGTGATTTTTTGGTGATTTTGTAAAGAGCAAAATATCCGGCACAAAATTTCGCTTTTTTCGTCATCATTTCTCTTGACAAGGCTCTTTTACGGGATTATACTTTGATAATCAAAATATTTTATTTTTAAAATGATGCTTCAGGGGCAAATAGACAAAAATCCAATGCAGGCTTGCTTGCAAAGAGGACGAGTCTTGAATTAGAAGATATTGTGAGAGGAGAGCAGACCATGACAGGTGTGATTTGCGGAACCGGGGCGTGCGTGCCGGACCGTGTCCTGGATAACAACGAGATAGCACAGTTTGTGGACACAAGCGATCAGTGGATACAGGAGCGGACCGGAGTGGCCCGCCGCCGGATCGCCGTGGAGGAGACGACCTCATCCATGGCGGCTGAGGCCGGCAGACAGGCCATAGAGGAGGCCGGAGTGAAGCCGGAAGAAATTGACATGATCCTGGCTGCCACAGCGACGCCGGATCATATTTTTCCCTGCGCCGCCTGTGAGATACAGGAAAAACTTCAGGCGGTCAACGCCGTATGCTTCGATCTGAACGCAGCCTGCAGCGGGTTCCTGTTTGCCTATCAGACAGCCCAGGCCTATATCGCCGCCGGAATATACAGCACAATACTTGTGGTAGGAAGCGAATGTCTTTCCCGGGTGGTAGACTGGGAGGACCGGGGAACCTGTATCCTTTTTGGAGACGGCTCCGGCGCCGCGCTTTTGAAAGCTGCGGAGGGGAGAAACTGGATCTCCGCGGCACATTCCGATGGAAAAGGCGGACCGGCGCTTCTCTGCCGGGGGCTGAATGTGACAGAGGGAGAGAAAACCGGAAATCTTCCGGGAGACAGCTCCGGGGAAGAGACTGCCGCGGGAAACGGGAGAAACTATATTTCCATGGACGGAAAGGCAGTGTTCCAGTTCGCGGTGCGGAAGGTTCCCGAGGTGATCCGGGAGGTTCTGGACGCGAATGAGCTGTCCGAGGAGGATATCGACTGGTTCATCCTCCATCAGGCAAACAAAAGGATCGTGGAATCAGTGGCCAAAAGGCTGAAAACAGACATGGCCAGATTTCCCATGAACCTTCAGGAATACGGCAATACTTCGTCGGCCAGCATCCCGATCCTTCTGAATGAGATGAACCGGAAGGGGCTTCTGAAAAAGGGGCAGAAACTGGTTCTGGCAGGCTTCGGAGCCGGGCTTTCCTGGGGAGCTGCGGTGCTTGAGTGGGGAAAGTAAACCCGGCTCAGGCAGGTATATACAGTTCATAACAAAATTTAAATAAAAAACTATCATAAGAAAAGGAGAACAATCATGTTAGAAAGAGTAATCGAACTTACAGCAGAAACTTTAGGAGCAGAGGCGTCCTCTATTACGGAGACCACTTCCTTTACAGAGGATCTTCACGCGGACTCCCTTGATCTTTTTGAGCTGGCAATGGCGCTGGAGGAGGAATTTTCCGTAGAGATCCCCAGCGAAGATCTGGAAAAGATCACAACTGTAGGAGATGTTATCGCGTATATCGAAGAGCATAAATAACAGCGGTACCGCGAAGCGCGGTATGATCCGCTGTGTTACATAGGTTATAATGGCAGAAGTTTATGGAATATGAGAGAGGGTTTCAGATGAAAACAGAAATCACAGAATTATTAGGAATCGAATATCCAGTCATTCAGGGAGGCATGGCATGGGTGGCGGAATGTCATCTGGCGGCCGCGGTGTCGAACGCGGGCGGTCTTGGCCTGATCGCTGCTGCTGCGGCTCCGGCGGAGTGGGTGAGAGATCAGATCCGTCAGGCGAAGAAGCTGACAGACAAGCCCTTCGGCGTGAATATCATGCTGATGAGCCCGGAGGCTGACAAGGTGGCCAAGGTCATCGTGGAGGAAGGCGTGCAGGTAGTGACTACCGGAGCCGGAAGCCCGGAAAAATATATGGCGGACTGGAAGGCCGCAGGCGTAAAGGTGATCCCTGTAGTGGCATCCACAGCGCTGGCGAAACGTATGGAACGCTGCGGCGCTGACGCGGTAGTAGCGGAGGGAACAGAGGCAGGCGGACATATCGGAGAGATCACCACCATGGCTCTTGTACCTCAGGTAGTGGACGCGGTAAGTATCCCGGTGATCGCTGCCGGCGGCATCGCGGACGGAAGAGGAATGGCGGCGGCCTTCATGCTCGGCGCGAAAGGCGTGCAGGTTGGAACAGCTTTTGCGGCGTCTAAGGAATCTGTGATCCATGAGAACTATAAAAACAGCATACTGAGAGCGAAGGATATCGATACCCGCGTGACCGGAAGATCCACAGGACATCCCATCCGTGTGCTTCGCAACGATATGGCAAGAAAATATCTTGAGCTGGAGCAGGCGGGAGCCCCCTTTGAGGAGCTGGAAGCCCTGACGCTTGGAAGTCTGCGCAGAGCGGTCCAGGAGGGCGATGTAAAAGGCGGAAGCCTGATGGCGGGACAGAGCGCCGGACTTGTAAAGGAAAGCTTATCCTGCCAGGAGATTATCCACGAGATGGTGACAAAGGCGGAAGGCCTGATGAATGGAGCTGTGTGAGATGAGTAAAATTGCGTTTGTATATCCGGGACAGGGCGCCCAGACCCCGGGAATGGGAAAAGATTTCTATGAGAACGGCGCTCTGGCCAAAGAGATTTTTGATAAAGGCTCTGAGATCCTCGGCCTGGATCTGAAGGAGCTGTGCTTTGAGAAGAACGACCGTCTTGACAAGACGGAATATACGCAGGCAGCTATGGTGGCGGCCTGTCTCGCCATGACAAGAGAGGTGGAGGCCAGAGGACTCAGACCGGATATGACAGCCGGACTGAGTCTTGGAGAATACTGCGCCATCGCTGCCGCAGGCGGGATGAGCGATCTGGATGCCGTCCGTACGGTGCGGGCCAGAGGAATTTATATGGAAAACGCCGCTCCTGAGGGATCAGGAGCCATGGCGGCGGTTCTTGGAATGGACGCTTCTGTGATCGAGGAAACCATCCGGGATATAGAGGGCGTGTCCATTGCCAATTACAACTGTCCGGGACAGATCGTGATCACCGGAAAGGCGGAGGCGGTAAAAACAGCATCCGGCGCGCTGAAGGAAAAAGGCGCCAGAAGAGTCCTTCCTCTGAATGTCAGCGGCCCCTTCCATTCTCCTATGATGGAGCCGGCGGGAGAGAAGCTGAAGGAGGTTCTTGACAGCGTGGAGCTCGCGCCCCTTTCCATTCCTTATGTGGCGAACGTCAACGCAGAGGTGGTTGCGGACTGCGGACAGGTGAAGGAGCTTCTTGTAAAACAGGTAAGCTCTTCCGTGCGCTGGGAGCAGAGCATGGAAACTATGATCAGAGAAGGCGTGGACGTCTTCGTAGAGATCGGCCCCGGCAAGACGCTGGCCGGATTTATGAGAAAGATCAATAAAGATGTAAAAATGTATCATATCGGTAGCTGGGAAGAGGCTGAAAAGGTCTGCGAAGAGCTTGCAGGAAGCAGCCACTGACCAGGAGGATTCCGGAGAGGAGAAAACAGAATGGCAGAACAGCAGAATAAAGTAAAAACAGCCGTTGTCACAGGAGCTTCCAGGGGAATCGGAAGAGCCATTGCCCTGGAGCTTGCGTCAAGAGGCGTGCGGGTAATCATCAACTATAATGGCTCTTCTGACAGAGCAGTAGAGGTGCAGAAGGAAATTCAGGAAAACGGCGGACAGGCTGAGGTGCGTCAGTGGAATGTGGCGGATCACGCGGCATGTGAGACTGCTGTCCGTGAGATCGTAAAAGAATTCGGAAGCATCGATATTCTTGTGAATAACGCGGGAATCACAAAAGACGGGCTTTTGATGGCTATGTCCGAGGAAAATTTTGACAGCGTGATCAATGTGAATCTGAAAGGGACCTTCAATATGATGCGCTTTGTATCCCGCCAGATGCTGAAGCAGCGCGGCGGCAGGATCATCAGCATGGCGTCCGTTGTGGGAATCGCGGGGAACGCGGGACAGGCCAATTACGCGGCGTCAAAGGCCGGCATCATCGGACTTACAAAGTCGGCGGCCAAGGAGCTTGCTTCCAGAGGAATTACGGTCAACGCGGTGGCTCCCGGATTTATTGAGACGGAAATGACTGCCGTTCTGCCGGATAAGGTAAAGGAAGCTTCTGTGGCCCAGATCCCGCTGGGACATTTCGGCAAGCCGGAGGATATTGCGAAAACAGTAGCGTTTCTGGCGTCTGAGGACGCCGGATATATTACCGGACAGGTGATCCAGGTTGACGGAGGAATGTTGATATGAGTAAGAGAAGAGTAGTTGTCACAGGTCTCGGAGCGGTGACTCCTATCGGAAATAATGTGAAGGATTTCTGGGCGGGTATCCGTGAAGGAAAAGTAGGGATCGGCCCCATTACGAAATTTGACACAGCAGAATATAAGGTAAAGATTGCCGCTGAGGTAAAGGATTTTAACGCTAAGGATCATATGGATCCTAAGGCGGCGAGACGTATGGAGCTTTTCTGCCAGTACGCGGTGGCGGCGGCCAGAGAAGCATATGAGGACTCCGGACTGAATATCGCGGAGGAGGATCCCTTCCGCGCGGGCGTGATCGTAGGCTCCGGAATCGGAAGCCTGCAGGAGCTTGAGCTGAGCTATGGAAAAATCCTCAGCCAGGGGCCAAATAAGGTTCCGCCTCTTATGGTTCCGCTGATGATCTCCAATATGGCGGCGGGAAATATTTCCATTCAGCTTGGCTTCCGCGGAAAATGTACGGATGTAGTTACCGCCTGCGCATCGGGAACACATAGCATCGGAGACGCTTTCCGGGCCATTCAGTACGGGGACGCGGACATTATGATCGCCGGAGGTACGGAAAGCAGTATCTGCCCCACAGGCGTAGCGGGCTTTACCGCCCTCACCGCTCTCACAAAATGTGAGGATCCCATGAGAGCCTCCATTCCTTTTGATAAGGAAAGAAGCGGCTTTGTAATGGGCGAAGGAGCCGGCGTGGTGATCCTGGAGGAGCTGGAACACGCGAAAGCCAGAGGCGCCAGGATTTACGCCGAGGTAGCGGGCTACGGGGCGACAGCGGACGCTTACCATATCACCTCCCCCATTGAGGACGGAAGCGGCGCAGCCAAGGCTATGACGCTGGCTATGGAGGAGGCCGGGGTACAGCCGGAGGAGGTTGAGTATATCAACGCTCACGGGACAAGCACCCACCACAACGACCTCTTTGAGACAAGAGCGATCCATTCTGCTTTTGGAGAAGCGGCGGACAAAGTTATCGTAAACTCTACGAAATCCATGATCGGACATCTGCTGGGCGCGGCCGGCGGCGTAGAATTTATTACCTGTGTGAAGTCCATCGAGGACGGTTTTATTCATCAGACAGTGGGAACCACAGAAACAGACGAGGAATGTGACCTGAACTATGCCATCGGCGCTCCGGTGGAAAAAGAGATCCGCTACGCGATGAGCAATTCTCTTGGCTTCGGCGGTCACAACGCAACCCTTCTGGTGAAGAAATATGAGGAGTAATCATTATGGAATTTGAAAATCTTCTTACATTGATCAAAGCGGTGTCCGACTCTGAGCTGACAGAGCTCCATTATGAGTCAGACGGCGCAAAAATAGATTTGAAAAAGGAACAGCCCTGTGTGGTTCAGGCGGAGGCTCCCGTAGTTCACGCCGCGGTAACCGCGGCGGCAGCACCGGTTCCCGCGCCGGCTTCGGAGACAGCCGCGGCGGGAGCGCAGGAGGAGCCGGAGGGAATGATCGTAAAATCTCCTCTGGTAGGAACCTTCTACGCGGCTCCCGCCGAGGACGCGGATCCCTTTGTAGCTGTAGGCGATACTGTGAAGAAGGGACAGACCCTTGCCATTGTAGAGGCCATGAAGCTTATGAATGAGATCGAGAGCGACTACAATGGAAAAATTGCGGAGATTTATGTAGAGAACGGACAGGCTGTAGAATACGGACAGCCTCTGTTCAGAATCGTGTAGATCAACAGGAGAGCGAATAGCATGAAAAAACTGGGTATTAAAGAGATTGAACAGATCATCCCCCACAGACATCCCTTTCTGCTGGTGGATTATATTGAGGATTACGAGCCGGGACAGTACGCAGTGGGCTATAAATGCGTAACCTTCCGGGAGGATTTCTTCCGGGGACATTTTCCCCAGGAGCCGGTGATGCCGGGAGTACTCACTGTGGAGGCTCTCGCGCAGACAGGCGCCGTGGCGATTTTGAGCAAGGAAGAAAACAAAGGAAAGACCGCCTACTTCGGCGGAATTAAGAACTGCCGTTTCCGCGGCAAGGTGGGCCCCGGAGACAAGGTGAAGCTGGAAACCAGAATCATCAAGTGCAAGGGCCCGGTGGGAGTAGGCCAGGCGGTAGCCAGCGTAGACGGAAAAGTAGTCGTAGAAGCAGAACTTACCTTTATGATTGGATAGGTGGAAGAACATGATCAAAAAAGTCCTGATAGCAAACCGCGGGGAAATTGCGGTGCGTATCATACGCGCCTGCCGGGAGATGGGAATAGAAACAGTGGCCGTGTATTCAGAGGCGGACAGAGAAGCTCTCCATACACAGCTTGCGGACCAGGCGGTCTGCATCGGCCCGGCGCCCTCCGCCCAGAGCTATCTGAGTATGGAAAATATCATCAGCGCGACGATCATATCCGGTGCGGACGCTATCCATCCGGGATTTGGATTCCTGTCTGAAAACAGTAAATTCGCCGAGCTCTGCGAGCAGTGCAATATTACCTTCATCGGACCGCCCTCCGGCGTGATCGCCAGCCTGGGAAATAAACAGGCTGCCAAAAACACTATGGCCGCGGCGGGAGTCCCGGTAATTCCCGGAGGCTCAAAGCCGGTGTATACCGCGGAGGACGGAGCCGCTGAGGCGGATGAGATCGGTTATCCGGTGATCATTAAGGCGGCCCTCGGAGGCGGCGGAAAAGGTATGAGGGTGGCGGATACGCCGGAGGATTTCCGGGAAAGCTTCCAGACCGCCCAGAAAGAAGCTCAGATGGCATTCGGAGACGGTACGATGTATATCGAGCATTTTGTGCGCCATCCCCGTCACATTGAATTTCAGATCATGGCGGATACATTCGGCAATGTGATCCATCTGGGAGAGAGAGACTGCTCTATTCAGAGAAACCACCAGAAAATGATCGAGGAGTCCCCCTGTGTGGCGATTTCCGACGAGCTTCGCCGGAAAATGGGAGACGCTGCCGTGAGAGCGGCCAGAGCCGCGGGATATGTCAATGCGGGAACCATAGAATTTCTTCTGGAAAAGGGCGAGAAATTCTATTTTATGGAAATGAATACAAGAATCCAGGTGGAACACCCGGTGACCGAATGGGTGACAGGGGTGGATCTTGTGAAAGAGCAGATCCGTATCGCGTCAGGCAGGCCACTGTCCTATAAGCAGGAGGATATTCATCTTACAGGACACGCCATCGAGTGCCGTATCAACGCGGAGAATCCCTCCAAAGGCTTTATGCCTTCTCCGGGAACCATTACGGATATGTATTTCCCGGGAGGAAAGGGAATCCGTATTGACTCGGCGGTTTACAGCGGATATACCGTTCAGCCCTATTACGATTCCATGATCGCCAAGCTGATCGTCTGGGCGAAGAACCGTAATGAGGCGATACGGAAAATGCAGAGCGCTCTGGGAGAAGTAATTATTGAAGGAATCGATACAAACGTGGATTATCAGTATGAAATACTGAATCATCCGGATTTCCTGTCCGGGAATATCGACGTGGAGTTTATTGAACGTATGGAAAGCGAGCTTTCCCAGAAGGAATAAGAGGTTTTGTAAGGGTATCAGAGTACAGGAGTGACAGGTTATGAAGTTGGAAAACATGTTCAAAAAAACAAAAATCTCTTCCAGAGGACAGGGGCACAGCTTTGGCAGAAATTTGCGGCCGGAGGTTCCGGAGGGACTGCTGCGCAAATGCAACAAGTGCGGAGGCGCGATCATTGCCGAGGATGTGAAGGCCGGATATTATATTTGTCCGAAATGCGGAGGATATTTCCGTGTTCATGCGTACCGCAGAATCCAGATGATCATTGACGAAGGCACCTTTGAAGAGTGGGATAAGGATCTGATGGGCGAAAATCCCATACATTACCGGGGCTACATGGAAAAGCTCGCCCAGGTTCAGGAGAAATCAAAGCTCCGGGAGGCGGTAGTAACCGGAAAAGGCAGGATCAACGGGATCGAGACGGTGATCGGCGTATGCGACGGCCGTTTCCTGATGGCAAGCATGGGCTGGGCAGTTGGTGAAAAAATCACCAGAGCGGTAGAACGAGCCACCCGGGAGAAGCTTCCTGTCATTCTTTACGCCTGTTCAGGGGGAGCCAGAATGCAGGAGGGAATGACTTCTCTCATGCAGATGGCAAAAACCTCCGCAGCCCTGAAGAAGCACAGCGACGCGGGGCTTCTGTATATTTCTTTTCTCACGGAGCCTACCACGGGAGGCGTGACCGCAAGCTTCGCCATGCTGGGAGATGTGATCCTGGCGGAGCCAGGCGCGCTGATCGGTTTTGCCGGGGCGCGCGTGATCGAACAGACGATCCGCCAGAAGCTTCCGAAAGGCTTCCAGAGAGCGGAGTTCCTGGAGGAACACGGCTTTGTGGACGCAATTGTAAGGCGTGAGGATCAGAGAAGCGTTCTGACACAGATCCTCAGCCTTCACGGATATGAAAAGCAGGAAGAGAACGGCGGAAATAATACCGGAGAAGGCGCGGAACAGACTTCCGGGTACTCCGCTGAAGGCGGCGCGGACAGTCAGGCTGCTGAAAATACGGAAAAGAATTCCGGGGAGGATCGTTCCTCAGCGGCGGGAGAGAGCTCCGGAAAACGGGAAATGGCTTATCATACCGCCTGGGAGCGTGTGCAGCTTTCCAGAAAGATCGACCGTCCCTCCGGCAGCGATTATATCCGCGAGCTTTTTACAGATTTTATTGAGTTTCATGGAGACAGAAATTACGGAGACGACCAGGCGGTGATCGGCGGGGTGGCAAGATTCCACGGAATGCCGGTAACGGTGATCGCTCAGGAAAAAGGAACCAGCACCAAAGAAAACATTAAGAGAAACTTCGGTATGCCCATGCCGGAGGGATACCGCAAGGCCCTGCGTCTGATGAAGCAGGCTGAGAAATTTAAAAGACCGGTGATCTGTTTTGTGGATACGCCGGGCGCCTTCTGCGGCATTGAGGCGGAAGAGAGAGGACAGGGCGAGGCCATAGCCAGAAATCTCTGGGAGATGGCCGGACTGAAGGTTCCGGTACTTTCCGTTGTAACCGGGGAAGGCGGAAGCGGCGGGGCTCTTGCTCTGGCGGCCGGGGATCAGGTATGGATGCTGGAGAATTCCGTGTACTCGATTTTGTCCCCGGAGGGCTTTGCCAGCATTCTCTGGAAGGACAGCAGCAAGGCTCATGAAGCCGCTGAGGTTATGAAGATGACGGCGGCGGATCTTTACCGCAGAGAGATCATCGAGCAGATCATCCCCGAGCCGGAGGAATTCTGCGGAGACAATCTGAAAGAAGTTACAGAACGGCTGGAACCTGAGATTGAAAGTTTCCTTCAGACATACACGCGCTTATCTGAGGAAGAGCTTCTTGACAGACGGTATCAGAGATTCCGGAAGTTCTGATTTCCGGCGGTCCGGCCGGTCTTTGAACCGGCCGCCGCGATTTTAGGAGACCCTGACAGCGGGCAAGGAAAAACATCCCTGCCGCCGGGGTCTCTTTTTGTATTATAGGAAAAAGAACGAACATAAAAATTTCAAGCCTTGAAAAGAAATTTTATACTGTGTAATATATAGATAAAGGTATTTACAGACGCCGGAAAAGAGGCGCCCTTCAAATTTTTTTACATAGAAACGGAGAGAGAAACAGTTATGTTAAAAGATCTGATGAAGTGTATCCGAGAGTACAAAAAGGCATCTCTGCAGGCGCCGGTTCTTGTATCTCTGGAGGTAGTCATGGAATGTATCATACCCTTTATTATTTCCAGGCTTGTCAACGAGATCAAGGCGGGATGCGGGTTTTCTGTGATCGTCAGCTACGGCGCGCTGCTGGCGGGAATGGCAACCTTATCCCTGATATTCGGAATCGGAGCGGGAAACGCCTGTTCCACCGCTTCCTGCGGATTTGCGAAAAATCTCCGCAAGGACATGTTCTATAATATCCAGGAATTTTCTTTTGCCAACATCGACAAATTTTCCACCTCATCACTTGTAACCAGGCTTACCACGGATGTATCCAACGTGCAGCTTGCCTACATGATGATCGTCAGAACGGCCATCCGGTGTCCTCTGATGCTGGTGTTCGCCTTTGTCATGGCCTTTGTCATGGGAGGAAGGATGGCGGTGATCTTTCTTTTGGTGATTCCGGTTCTGGCAGTGGGCCTGGGCCTGGTGATCAAAAACGCCATGCCTCTGTTTAAAAGAGTGTTCCGCAAGTATGACCGCCTGAACGCCTCCATTCAGGAGAATATCAAGGGAATGAGGGTGGTGAAATCCTATAACCGGGAAGTCTTCGAGCAGGAAAAATTCGGTCTGGCGGCGGATGATGTATGCATGGATTTTACAAGAGCGGAAAAGATCCTGGCCTTTAACCATCCGCTGATGCAGTTCTGCCTGTATTCCGTTATGATCTTTGTCCTCTATTTCGGCTCCTATACCATCATCACATCCAGAGGGCTTGATCTGGACGTAGGACAGTTTTCGGCCCTTCTGACCTACAATTTTCAGATCCTCAGCAGTCTGATGATGCTGTCTATGGTGTTTGTCATGATCACCATGGCAAGTGAATCCGCAAGAAGAATCGCGGAGGTCCTGGACGAAAAAAGTTCTCTGGCGAATCCTGAAAACCCGGTATATGAGGTGAAGGACGGTTCCATAGATTTCGAGAACGTCAGCTTTAAGTATTCTGAAAAAGCCGATAAAATGGCCCTGTCAGATATCAATCTGCACATCCGGTCCGGACAGACTATCGGAATTATCGGAGGGACAGGCTCTTCCAAGTCTTCGCTGATCCAGCTTATTTCCAGGCTCTATGACGCCACGGAGGGAACAGTGAAGGTCGGGGGCCGGGACGTAAGAGAATATGATCTGGACACCCTGAGAAACCAGGTGGCCGTAGTTCTCCAGAAAAACGTGCTGTTTTCCGGCACCATCAAGGAAAACCTCCGCTGGGGAAACAAGGAGGCCACAGACGAGGAGATGAAGGCTGCCTGCGAGCTGGCCCAGGCGGACGAGTTTATCATGCGCCTTCCAAAGCAGTACGATACCTACATAGAGCAGGGCGGCTCCAATGTGTCAGGCGGACAGAAGCAGAGGCTCTGTATTGCCAGAGCCCTTCTGAAGAAGCCAAAGGTGCTGATCCTGGACGATTCCACCAGCGCGGTGGATACCAGAACGGATTCGCTGATCCGAAAGGGATTTAAGGAGTATATTCCTGAAACCACCAAGATCATCATTGCTCAGAGAATCTCCTCCGTTCAGGAGGCGGACAGGATCATTGTCATGGACGGCGGGCGGATCGTTGATTTCGGGACCCATGAAGAGCTGATGAAGTCCAGCGAAATTTACCAGGAGGTTTATGAATCCCAGAATAAGGCAGGTGATCAGGATGAAAAATAAGAAAACGGCAAAAAAAGGAACCGCGTGGCGGCTCATCAAAACTGTATTTGAATTTTATCCTGTTATGATGCCGGTGGTTCTCGTCTGTGTTGTGATCAACGCGGTTGTATCCTCCATTCCGGCTGTTTTTCAGCAGAATATCATTGCCCTTGTGGAAAAATCCTGGAAAACAGGGGACTGGGGCGCTGTATCGGGAACGATCGCCAGGTGGGTCGCGACGCTGCTGATCCTTTATATCATCTCTCTGTCGGCTTCCTTTGCCTTTAACCGGATGATGGCTACCGTCACCCAGGGCTCTCTGAAGAAATTCAGAGAGAAGATGTTCAATAAAATGCAGACTCTTCCGGTGAAATATTTCGACACCCATAACCATGGGGATATTATGAGTCATTATACCAATGACATCGATACTCTGCGCCAGATGATCTCCCAGAGCTTCATCCAGCTTCTTGTTTCCGGTATCATGGTAACGACGGTGTTCTGCATTATGATCTACTACTGCCTGTGGCTGACCATTGTGGTTCTGGCGGGGATCGGCTGTATGTTTATCATTACAAAAAAGGTGGGAGGAAAATCCACCCGCTACTTTATCCGCCAGCAGGAAGCTCTTGGAAACGTAGAGGGCTATGTGGAAGAGATGATGAACGGACAGAAGGTGGTGAAGGTATTCTGTCACGAGGAGGAGACGAAGGCGGATTTTGACAGAATTAATGAGGAGCTGTTCCATGAAGCGGAGACGGCAAACAAATATGCCAATACACTGGGGCCGATTCTCAATAATGTGGGAAATATCCTGTATGTGGTGGTGGCTGTGGCAGGAGGGATCCTTCTGCTTCTCAATGTGCCGAATGTAAGTCTTTCCGGAAAGGCGCTGGGGATCAGCATTGTGGTGCCCTTCCTGAATATGACCAAGCAGTTTGCCGGAAATATCAACCAGGTATCCCAGCAGATCAACGCGGTGGTTATGGGACTTGCCGGAGCCTCCCGTATTTTTGATCTTCTGGATCAGGAGGCGGAGCCGGACAACGGCTATGTAACGCTGGTGAACGCGAAGGAAGAAAACGGCGTTCTCACGGAAAGCAGTGAGCGCACGGGTATCTGGGCCTGGAAGCATCCTCACACCGCGGACGGCACGGTTACATATCAGAGACTGGAGGGAGAAGTCCAGCTCTTTGACGTGGATTTCGGCTATGTGCCGGAAAAAACAGTTCTTCACGATATTTCTCTTGTCGCGCAGCCAGGGCAGAAATTTGCCTTTGTGGGAGCTACGGGAGCCGGAAAGACTACCATCACCAATCTGATCAACCGGTTTTACGATATTGCGGACGGAAAGATCCGCTACGACGGAATCAATATCAACAAGATCAAAAAGGCAGACCTGAGAAGGTCTCTGGGGATCGTTCTTCAGGACACCAACCTGTTTACCGGCACGGTTATGGATAATATCCGTTACGGCAGGCTGGACGCTACAGACGAGGAGTGCAGAAGCGCTGCGCGGCTGGCGGGAGCGGACAGCTTTATCACCCGTCTGCCGGAAGGCTATGACACCATGCTCACCGGAAATGGCAGCAATCTTTCCCAGGGGCAGCGCCAGCTTCTGGCTATCGCCCGGGCGGCGGTGGCCGATCCCCCGGTGATGATCCTGGACGAAGCCACGGCCTCCATTGACACCAGGACGGAAGCCATTGTCCAGAGAGGAATGGACGCTCTGATGAAGGGCAGGACCGTATTCGTGATCGCCCACAGGCTTTCTACTGTGCGCAATTCCGATATGATCATTGTTCTGGAGCAGGGAAGCATTATCGAGCGTGGAAGCCATGACGAGCTCATCGCCAGAAAAGGAAAATATTATCAGTTGTATACCGGAGCCTTTGAGCTGGAATAAGCCAGGGGCGGCGTCCTCTTGGGGATAGCGAGATAAAACAGAGCTGAAACGGAACAGCCGGCAGGTTTCCCTGCCGGCTGTTCCTGCATATATTAAAGGATGTCATCCCGACGAACATATCCGGGATGCTGAGGATCAGCGATAACTTCTCTTCCGCGGGTGATTTTCGCCCATTTGTCAACTACCTGGTTTTCCAGATGAACGTCCTCGCAGATCGTGGTGTTGGCCAGAATCACGCTGTTTTTCACAACGGCGCCCTTCTTGATCTGGCAGCCTCTGCCGATTACACAGTTTTCTACGGTGCCCTCAATGAGACAGCCGTTGGATACAACAGAATTCTTGATCTCCGCTCCGTCAAAATACTGAGTCGGGCAGGAGTCGTTGGTTCTGGTGTAAATAGGCCAGTCAGGATTGAAAAGGCTCTGAGCCGCCTTAAGATCGATCAAAGAGATATTAGCGTCATAATAGCTCTTGAAATCGGTAACGCTTGCGAAATAGCCTCTGTGGGCAACGCCGCGGATGTCGAGCTCTCCGCAGGAGGCTTTAACGATCTGCGGAAGAGTGATCATGGATGAGGTTTTCTTTGCCTTATGTATCAGCTCTACAAAGAGATCCTTTTTCATTACATAGGTATCCATGAAAATGTTGCGGTTCTTAGCGCTTCCGCGGTTCTTTTCGATAGATTCCACACCCTTCTGTTTATTCAGGTTCAGGATGTCGCAGTTCAGGAAAGCTTCCTTGGCGTTATCCACAGAATGGTACAGAAGAGTAATGTCCGCGCCGGACTCGATATGCGTATCAAGAAGAGCTGAATAATCTGCGGCGTATACCATATAGTTGGGCGCTATTACAACATATGGAAGATGTGATCTTTCGATCAGATCAATATTTTCCGCAAAGTACGCGATATCGGTGTTGTAAATATCGTTTTCGGAGTTGTGCTCAGCGAAAAGAAGCTGAAGCTTGCCTCTCTTGGAATTGATATTATAGTGACGGCCGGTTCCCAGATGCTCCGCAAGAGAACGGGGTTTCCGTCTTACATATACCTGAATGCGGTCGATGCCGCTGTTGCTCATATTAGAAATTGGAAAGTCAATGACACGGTATCTTCCAAGGAAAGAAAACGCTCCGATCGGACGGTACTCCTGTAATCCTTCCACTCTGACATGAGTTCCGGAAGATGTGATAATTCCCAGTGCTTTAGCCATCTTATTCTACCCCCTTAACACGTTTTGACACAAGCTCGATATGTTCGCTGTCAGCGCTTCCCACAACAGCTTCTTTGCCGATCTTGACGCTGTCGGCTACGAGCGCTCTCTGGACAACAGCTCCGGCCTCCACTTCCACGCCGGGCATCAGAACGCTGTCGATGACTTTGGCGCCCTCGCCTACCTTGGAGCCGGTGAACAGAACGGAGTTCTTTACCTCGCCCTCAACAATGCAGCCCTGTGTGATAAACGCTTTGGTGATCTTGGCGTTGGGGCCGATATACTGCGGAAGCGCAGGCGTATCCTCAGTGTAGATTTTCCAGGTGGAATCGTTCAGGTCGAGCTCGTTGTTGCCGTCCAGAAGATCCATGTTTGCTTCCCAGAGGGAATCGATGGTTCCTACATCCTTCCAGTAGCCTTTGTATTTGTAGGCAACCAGTGTCTTGTTCTCAGCCAGAAGATCAGGAATAATATCCTTTCCGAAATCGTGGTGGGAATCCGGATTCTTCATATCGGCCAGAAGCATTCTGCGGAGCTGCTTCCAGTCAAAGATATAAATACCCATGGAAGCCAGGTTGCTCTTGGGATGCTCCGGTTTCTCCTCAAATTCTACAATGTGTCCGTTTTCGTCTGTATTCATGATGCCGAAACGGCTTGCTTCCTTCATGGGAACCTCGATAACCGCTATGGTGGCGTCGGCCTTCATTTCCTTATGGTAAGCAAGCATCTTCGCGTAATTCATCTTGTAGATGTGGTCTCCCGAAAGGATCAGGACATACTCTGGCGAATACTGGTCGATAAAGTCGATGTTCTGCGCGATAGCGTCCGCGGTGCCCCGGTAAACGTCAAGATCTGAGTCTGCTTTTTCGCGGGGAGGAAGGACGAAAACGCCGCTTTCTCTGGCATCCAGGCCCCAGCGTCCGCCTGCAGCCACATAGCTGTTCAGAAGTACAGATTCATACTGGGTAAGTACGCCTACGATGTCGATCCCACTGTTGGCACAGTTACTTAAAGGGAAGTCAACGATGCGGTATTTGCCGCCGTATGAAACTGCAGGCTTGGCAACTTTATTGGTAAGCTCGTGGAGACGGCTTCCGCGTCCGCCAGCCAAAATCATCGCTAACATGTTGTTTTGTTTCATAGTGAACCCTCACTTTCCTTTTATATGCTTATATGCACTATTATACAATTTTTATCTCTGGATTTCCATAATTTTGAGAAAAAAAGTGTAATTATATTCTGTAAAATTTTATGGCTATTGTTAAAAATGAATTAAATACAGGCAAAGATTTGAAGAAATATGTTGATAATTACATGAAAATGTCGAAAAACAAAGAATACCGGTTCCAGGGCTGTCATAAACGCATAAATATCGTAACAGAAAGCTGAGCTCATACAGATGTCCGACCGCATAAAAAATATCAGGGCAAATGCCGCGGGATCCCCGCCGGGGAAAACGAAAAGGAAAACGGAATGACTGGACGGAATGAGGGATTTACGTTATAATAACAAAGTTAAGAGGAAATGATAAAAATAAGGGGAGCGCCGTTGTATATCGAGACCTCGCAGCGCATGGCTGCTGTACACGGACGCTGCAGATTCGAGGGATACTGTGAAAAGTAAATTAGAGGATTTTAAAAGATTTATTGTATTTTGTCTGGCAAGCCTTGCGGTAATCGCCCAGACAGCAGTTTTCGCTTATGTCTGGTACGACTTTTACAGAGGACTTATTTTCGCCCCCTTCTGGAGGAAGGGAAACTGGGTGCTGATCGCGATCTACGCCCTGATCAACGTATTGTTTTCTGCTTTTTACGGCGGACTCAGGGTGGGATATCTCAAGCGCATTGAGGTATTTTATTCCATGATCCTGGCGACCATATGCACCAATGTGGTGACCTATTTTCAGATCACGCTGATCAACCGCTGGTTCCTGGATCCATGGCCTATGGTGGAGATGACGCTGGTACAGTTCGTTATCGTAGTAGTATGGATATGGGGCTCCAGATTTATTTATTCCAGACTGTATCAGGCCAGGAAGCTTCTGGTGATCTACGGGGACAGGGATCCGGGCGATCTGATCCAGAAGATGAATTCCCGCCGGGATAAATATAATATCAGCGGAAAAGTGCATATAGAGGAAGGAGAAAAGGAGATCCACAGGATGATGCGCGATTATGACGGAGTGATCATCTGGGATCTGCCCTCCAATATCCGCAACCGTTACCTGAAATACTGCTTCGCACATTCCATCCGCTGTTATCTCAGCCCGAAAATTTCTGATGTGATCCTTATGGGAAGCGAGCGGATCCATCTTTTTGACACGCCTCTTCTGGTGTCTCGGAATATGGGGCTGTCCATAGAGCAGAGAGCGGCGAAGCGGCTCCTGGATATTGTGGTATCCGGCATCGGCATCATTGTGGCGTCGCCGCTGATGCTGATCATCTCCCTGTTCGTAAAGCTCTACGACGGCGGTCCGGTATTCTATTTCCAGGACAGGCTTACTCTGGGCGGGAAAGCCTTCAGGATATGTAAATTCCGCAGTATGCGCGTGGACTCGGAAAAAAACGGCGCCCGTCTTGCTTCCAAGCATGATTCCAGAATCACTCCCGTGGGAAGGATACTCCGGGATCTTCACCTTGACGAGCTTCCGCAGCTATTTAACGTATTTATAGGGGATATGTCTCTGGTGGGACCGCGCCCGGAGCGGCAGACGATCATGAGGGAATACAGAAGAGAGCTGCCGGAATTTTACTACCGTCTGAAGGTGAAGGCGGGGCTCACGGGATACGCCCAGGTTTATGGCAAATATAATACTACTCCTTATGATAAGCTGAAGCTGGATCTGTTCTATATTGAGAATTATTCCTTCTTCCTGGATCTGAAGCTTCTTCTTATGACAGTGAAGATTTTCTTTCAGAAGGAAGTATCCGAGGGTGTGGACGAAAATCAGAGAAACGCCCTGAAGGATTCTGTGGAGGATCTGGAGGCAGATCAGGAGAAGGAAAAATAAGACGTAAAAAAAGCTTCAGCGCCGGATCGTTCCGGAGGCTGAAGCTTTTTCTTGCGTTATGAATATCCTGAAAAAGTATTTGAACTCAGGAGTTAATTATTTTCCATGAAGTTTACATACTCGTCAAGAACAGGCACCGGATCGCCGATGCGTTTGATCTGGCCGTCGTGCATCCACATAACCGTATCGCAGAGCTCTTTCAGAGTTTCGATGCTGTGGGAGACGATCACAACGGTTCTGTCCTTGTTGGAGATCAGGCTTTTCATTTTGTTGTAGCTTTTTTTCTTGAATTTCTGGTCCCCGACGCTGAGAACCTCGTCAATGAGCATGATATCCGTCTCAAGGATCGCTGTGATGGAGAAAGCGAGCTTTGAGTACATACCGCTGGAATATGTCCTTACAGGCATGTCGATAAAGTCGCCCAGCTCCGCGAATTCCACAATTTCCGGCTCTTTTTCCCGAACCTGCTCCTCGGAGAAGCCCAGAAGCATTCCGCAGAGAATTATGTTTTCTCTTCCGGTCATTTCCCGCTGGAAGCCTACTCCGATAGACAGAAGAGAAATACTGTGCCCCTTCAGGTCAATGGTTCCGCTGTCCGGAGAAAAAATTCCCGCGAGAGCGTTCAGGGTGGTGGATTTTCCGCTGCCGTTTTTTCCGATAATGCCGAGGATTTCTCCCTGGCGTACGTAGAAGGAAATTCCCTTCACAGCCACAAAGCGGTCTACAGACCGCCGCTTAAAATGCAAAAGACTTTTTTTAATAGAAGTTTTTTTCAGATTCTGGTAACTGATAACGAGGTCAGTTACCTCAATGGCATGTTTTTCTTCCATAAAATCCTCCGTATTGCCCGCCGCGCCGGGCACTCAGGCACAGCGCGCTGACAGATCAGATTACCTTCACATAACTGTTTTCGTTTTTGTAGATTTTGCGGACGCCCAGGATGCTGATCACAAGTCCGATCAGGAACCAGATCAGAAGCAATGGCAGATCCGGCGTTTTTTCATAGATCACGCAGTCCCTCATAGCCGTGAGGAGAAAAGCGATAGGATTGCCTTTGCCGATATAGCTGTTGTACGGAGCCGGAAGCCGGTCCATAACGCTCCAGAAAACACCGGTGAGGTAGAATAAAAGCCGGAGAGCTATATTCAGCACGTTTGAAAGATCCTCCACAAATACTCCGTAATGGAGGAAGAAGCATCCCAGCCCGAAGACCACCACAAATAATGTGAGCAGGATCGGAATAAAAAATAAAATATTCCAGGTGATCGGCACCCGCCATACGGCCAGCATGGCTACGACGATCAAAAGGGAGATGAACATTTTGAAGCCGTTGACTCCCATTTTGATGATCAGAAGTATGAACTTAGGTATATAAACCTTGGAAACGATCGCCTTGTTGTTTTTGATAACCTTTACGCTCTGTATCAGGGTCTTGTTGAAAAAATCCCACATGGTGATGCCGATAAAGACAAAGATCGCAAAGTACTGTTCGCTGGATTTGAATACATAGCCGAACATAAATACATAAATCAACATGAAGCAAAGAGGATCCAGAATCCACCACAGCCAGTTCAGATAGGAATTGGCTATTTCGGATTTTAACTGCGCTTTGGAAGAATAGACAGCGTACATCCAATACTTCTTCATGTCGTCCATGAATCTTTTAAACATAAAATCCGCTCCTATATTCATATAGAAATAATGTGATTGATGATACCTCGCGCCCCCTGACAGAGACAGGTATTCCGCTGTCTGTCGAAAAGGGTCTGAACCTTTCTTATCATACACTACCGTTTGTACGTTGACAAGGGAAAATTGCGGATTTTTGGGAAGTAAGGTAATTTATTTGAAAAGGCTTGACTTCTGTGAGGAACCTGTGATAAACTGGACAAGCGACATGGAAGTTGGGTCTTTTTTTTATGCCCGAAATCAGGCGGAGAAGAAGACCATGCAAATGAAAACACTGGAGGTGGAAGTTGTGCGCGTAAAGATTACATTGGCTTGTACCGAGTGCAAACAGCGTAACTACAATATGACTAAGGAAAAGAAAAACCATCCTGAGCGTATGGAAACCAAGAAATATTGTAAGTTCTGTCATAGACACACTCTGCACAAGGAAACGAAGTAATCACAGAGAATGTGAGGTTTAGACTATGCAGGAGAAAGAAAAATCTACTGGCAAACGTCAGAAGAAAAACTGGTTTCAGGGACTTCAATCGGAATTCAGAAAGATTGTATGGACTGACCGTCCCACTCTGGCTAAACAGACTGTGGCAGTGTCAGTGATCACAGTAATTCTGGCTGTGATGATCAGCATTATGGATTCAGCTATTCTGGAAGGTATTAATCTTTTAATAAGATAAGGATAACGGTGATTGTATGTCAGAAGCAAAATGGTATGTTGTTCATACCTATTCCGGGTATGAGAACAAGGTAAAAGCCAACATTGAAAAAACAATCGAGAACAGACACCTGGAAGACCAGATCCTGGAAGTTCGTGTTCCTCTGCAGGAAGTCGTGGAAATGAAGAACGGAGCCGCGAAGCAGGTTCAGAAAAAAATGTTTCCGGGATATGTGCTGATCAACATGATCATGAACGACGACACCTGGTATGTTGTCCGCAACACCAGAGGCGTGACAGGATTTGTAGGACCGGGTTCCAAGCCTGTACCCCTTACGGAAGAGGAGATGAAACCTCTCGGAATCAGGGAGGAAACCATTCAGGTGGATTTCGCGGAAGGCGATATGGTGGTTGTTACAGGCGGAGCCTGGAAGGATACGGCCGGAGTTGTCACCGCGATCAACACCCAGAAGCAGACGGTTACCATCAATGTTGAATTGTTCGGCCGCGAAACGCCGGTAGAAATAAGTTTCGCAGAAATCAGAAAAGCGTAACACAGTTTAGTGGGAGGGAAAAACCCCCGACAATACCACATAGGAGGTGCCGAAAAATGGCAAAAAAAGTAACAGGTTATATCAAATTACAGATTCCGGCTGGCAAGGCAACCCCAGCACCGCCGGTAGGTCCGGCTCTTGGACAGCACGGAGTAAACATCGTACAGTTTACAAAAGAGTTTAATGCGAGAACAGCAGATCAGGGCGATCTGATCATTCCGGTTGTGATCACTGTTTATGCGGACAGAAGTTTCAGCTTCATAACCAAAACTCCGCCGGCAGCAGTTCTTCTGAAAAAGGCAGCTAATATCAAATCCGGTTCCGGCGTGCCGAACAAGACAAAGGTTGCGAAGGTTACCAAGGCTCAGGTTCAGGAAATCGCTGAGATGAAGATGAAAGACCTGAACGCGGCTTCTCTTGAGGCAGCCATGAGCATGATTGCAGGTACTGCAAGAAGCATGGGAATCGAAGTAGTAGACTAAGTACAGGACAGAAACTACAGAATGAAGTGGGAGGGAAATTCCCGCAATTACCACAGGAGGTTATAGAAATGAAACGAGGAAAAAGATATGTGGAAGCTGCGAAAGCAGTTGACCGCGCAACATTATATGATACCGCAGAGGCGATCAGCCTTGTAAAGAAATCAGCAGTTGCTAAATTCGATGAGACGATCGAGGCTCACATCCGTACAGGATGCGACGGACGTCATGCTGACCAGCAGATCCGTGGCGCAGTAGTTCTTCCTCACGGAACAGGTAAAACTGTTCGTGTTCTTGTATTCGCAAAGGACGCGAAGGCAGAGGAAGCAAAGGCTGCAGGCGCTGAGTATGTAGGAGCTGAGGAGCTGATCCCGAGGATCCAGAACGAAGGATGGCTGGATTTCGACGTTGTTGTTGCTACACCGGACATGATGGGCGTTGTAGGACGTCTGGGCCGTGTACTTGGACCGAAAGGCCTTATGCCGAACCCGAAAGCCGGAACAGTAACCATGGACGTTACCAAAGCGGTTCATGATATCAAAGCAGGTAAGATCGAGTATCGTCTTGACAAGACCAATATCATCCATGTTCCGGTAGGTAAAGCTTCCTTTACTGAGGAACAGTTAAGCGACAACTTCCAGACGCTTATTGAAGCTATTCTGAAGGCAAGACCAAGCACCGTAAAGGGCCAGTATCTGAAGAGCGTAACTCTTACATCTACAATGGGCCCCGGAGTAAAGCTCAACCCCATGAAATTAGCTTAAATAGATGTAAAAAAAGGTATCCCTCCGGGGGTACCTTTTTTGTCTTGCTCCCTCTGCACCAGTTGAGTAGGAGAAAAGTCTGCTATCCATAAATCGCATAGTATTCCAGCCCCAAAGCGCTCCGGCTGATACAAACAGTTCTCAGATCTCCGATAGAAGTAATGTCATATAAGTCTTCTGATACATTGAATTGTTCTTCCTTACCATTAAAATTACCATACAACGTGTAATCCTTGGTGTGTTTACTGCGGTGTATTTTTTTATTTGTGATCACGATAGACGTATATGTTGGTATTTCAAAAGTTAATAAAAGGTTCACAGGCAATGTGATCGCGAAGGAAATAGCCAGCACAGTAAAAATAACAGAAATTTTACGTCCCAGTCTTTGCGGTATCCCTGCGATAAAGGATTTGATGATGTATGGAATAGATAAAATAACTGTTAAACAGACTGTCATTAGTGCTAAAATTCCAAAATCACAATTATAATCTTTAGTAATAAGAAGGCAGATAAACAATGCTATACAGGCGCCCATAGAAGGCATGCGGAGCGCCTCCTTCTTTCCTTTTTCAGAAGATATATCTATATAAGCATATGGATAATACCTGATATATAACGCATATGCAGACAAAGGTATGGCGACAAGGATAAGAATCATGATCTCTCCGCCTATAAGATAGGCGGCCCCATCAGAAATTATGAAAACCCAGCCTGCTGCTTTTAAAAGTTTTCTTGCTCTTTTAATATTAAAGTTCTCATTTCCTTTTAACAAATTATCGACTGTGTTGGTCTCATTAACGAGAGATTTGTAGTATCCTCTTTCAATGATATTCAAAGCTCCCAAATATGGAGATACGTCCTGCTTATTTTCCACCATCTCACCGAAATCCAAACTTGGAATACCTTTTTGATCGAGAGCTTCAAATATTATTTCGAGATTTACAAGCGTAGGATCCAAAGCCTTAAGTCTGTTATATTGTCTGCCAATAAGAACCAGTTGTATTTTGTTGTTTAACGGTACCAGAAGTAAACAGCGGATCTCACTGTATTTTATTTTCTGAGGCTTCCTGAATAAATGGAAGAAAATTAATTTATCATCTTTAACAAGTATGATTTCTCTTATATATGCCAGAATCATTACAATCCCTAATACTGCAAATAATAGGGATAAGACGCTGGCCAGGATATGTTTCGTCACAACCAGATATAGGCTGGCCAACAAAGCTAAGACCGTAATGAAAATACCGACAATTTTTACAAATTTCGGGTTTCTTACGATATTTTTATCCATCCGATCATCCACCCCTTCCCGTAATTGTTTTCCTCATAACTAATTATAGCAGTAGAACGCGGAACTGTCATTCCTTTTGTTGCCCAAAGCGCAGTTTACAAAATCATGCGGAATTTTGGTAAGCTATATGCTATAATGAGTGACGAAGAAAAGCAGCATATGAAAGAGGCTGTTGACGGGAAGAGGTGTTCAGGAATCCCCAAAATAAGGTGAATGTTCAGGGAGATATGATATGAAAGGGAATGGAGAATTAAAAAGTGTTTTTAAGAAGCTGTACGCTCTGCTGGACCGGAAGCAGAAAAGAAATTTTGTGATCATCCTGCTCATTATGATAGTCTCCGCGGCGTTGTCCCAGATGACGCCAAAGGCGGTAGGATGGCTCACAGATGATATTCTGCGTCAGAACCAGGTACAGTTCGTGAAGGTTATACCGCTTCTGATCTTGATTCTGATCATCAATGTAGTCAATGAGCTGATAAAGATCCTGCGGAGAATTATAGTGGAGGATACGGCTACAAAGACGGAGAAAAAAGGACGCGGCATGGTAATCCTGTCCCTTCTGAGAGCGCCTCTCGCCTATTTCAAAAATAATATGACAGGAAATATCCATGGAAGGCTGAACAGGTGTCTGGAGGGAACGGTCAAGCTGGAAAAGCTGATGTTCATGGATTTCGCGCCGGCAATTTTTAACAGTATCGCGGCGATCGCGGTGATTTTTACAACGCTGCCGGTGATCCTCGCGCTTCCCATGATGCTGGTCATTCCCATTGGTACGGCTATCGTCATCCGGCAGATCAGTACCCAGAGGGGGATCCGGGTAGAGCTTCTGGAAACCAAGTCCGCAATGGACGGTACGGTTGTGGAGCTGCTGAACGGCATAGAAGTGATCAGGATCACGGACAGCATCCAGTTGGAGGAGCGGCGCTTTGACCGGAAATCAGAGTTTCTGAGAAAAAAAGAAATGAAGCATCATCTTCAGATGGCCAAATACGACAGCCTGAAATTTGTCAACGAGGCGGTTTTTACAGTGCTGATGATCGGAATTTCTACATACCTTGCTTTTAAAGGCGTGATCAGCATCGGCGACGTTCTGACCGCTTATCTTTGTTTTGCCCAACTGATCAAACCACTTGAGGAGCTGCACAGGATTCTGGACGAGCTGTCTGAGTGCATGGTGCTGGCGGAGGATTTTTTCAGGATGGCGGAGCTCCCGAACGACTTTTCCTATCTGCCGGCAGCAGGCGGGGAAGGCTCCGGCAGGACATCTACCGGAATGGTGGATATTCAGAAGCTGAAGTTTTCCTATGAAGACGGGGAGACGGTGATCGACGATATCAGTATCCGTATTCCAGGAGGAGAATTTCTGGGTATCGCAGGCCCCAGCGGATGCGGGAAATCTTCTCTCATTAAGGCCGTCTGCAAGCTGGAGCAGTGTCAGGGAGATATTTTTATCGACGGCAGGGATATCCGTACCCTGTCCAGAGAGGATATTTCCCGTATCATTGCGCTTGTACCGCAGAATCCTTTCCTTGTGGCGGGAACCATATACGATAATATCTGTTATGGGCTGGACAGAGAGGTTTCAGAAAGGGAAGTGCAGGAAGCGGTGCGGAAAGCCTGTCTTACTGAATTTACAGACAGTCTTCCGGACAAACTGCAGACAGTTATCGCTGAGGGAGGAGGCAATCTTTCCGGCGGACAGAAGCAGAGAATCGCCATTGCCAGGGTATTCCTGCGGAAGCCCAGGATTCTGATCCTGGATGAAGCTACCTCGGCTCTGGATAATACCTCCGAAAAACGTATTCAGACAGAAATAGAAAAACTGAAGCAGGAGGAGGGCATGACGATTATTTCTATCGCGCACAGGCTCACGACTCTTCAGAACTGTGATGAAATAATTGTGATGAATAAAGGCGTGATAGCGCAGACGGGTACTTTTGACGAGCTGGTGGATCAGGAAGGGATCTTCAGCGATATGTATTACGGACGGCTGAAATAAAAATTAAAGATAATTTACAGAAAACCATAGTAGTATGGTAAGATGAGGACAGGGTATACAGAAGAGGCTGTATTGCCCCTGTACATTAATATAAAAATGGGATAAACGGACAGTGCAAATGGTACTGTGAGGAATCCTGCGAAGGAGAGAATGCCGCGTGACGGATTACAGAAGAAAGAAGAAAAGAAGAAAAAGAAGCACACTGGTCCTCTGTATTGTGGTAGAGATTGCAGCCGTTCTGGCGCTGATCCTGATGCTTGGATGGAAGTATGACTTTGTCTCCTGGGTCTCCCAACTGGGGAAGCCGGTGGTGCGGGAGCTGGATATCAGCGGGATCAACAGCTCGTATGCGGTTCTGATGCAGGCCAGGGGTGGCAAGATCCTTGGTGAGATCAACGGAGAGGAAACTATGTATCCGGCGTCTATGACGAAGATCATGACAGCGATCGTAGCTATTGAGGAGCTGGGAGATCTGGAGCAGGAGATTACTCTCACCAATGAGATGTTTGCCGGACTATATGAGAGAGACGCCACTCAGGCGGGCTTTCAGCCTGACGAGACCGTGCGGGCCATCGATCTTCTCTATGGAGTGATGCTCCCCTCCGGCGCGGAGTGCTGCATAGCCCTTGCGGATACGATCGCGGGATCCGAGGAAGGGTTTGTGGAGCTTATGAATCAGAAGGCGGAGAAACTGGGGATGGATGATACGCATTTTTGCGACAGCACGGGCCTGCATGATCCCAACCATTACAGTACGGTGAAGGATATCGCCATACTTTTGAAATATGCCATCCGCAATGACGTTTTCCGGGAAATTATCGAGAGTTCATATCATTCTACTCCCGGAACCAACATTCATCCCGACGGCATCACTTTTTACAACAGTATGTTTAATCATCTTCCTGACCCCACAGTGACCGGGGGAAAAATACTCGGAGGGAAAACAGGATTTACAAATGACGCGGGACTTTGTCTGGCCAGCTTCGCGGAGATTGACGGTACGGAGTACATACTGGTAACAGGCGGGGCTTTTTCTGGGGGAACGCCTCATATCACAGACGCGGTGACGATCTATAACCGTCTGGGAGAGGCGGCTCTGGCGCTGAAGGAATGACAAGTCTGAACAGACAGGCCGCGGTGATAGAACATAAGTAAAAGAAGGGAAGTATGTAAAAGGCCGGGATTCCTGCAGACGCGGAGATATGCGGAGGAAATTGATCTCAGGATGAGGCGAAAGGCAGAGCAGAAAGAGGAGAATGGATATGGAACCAAGAAAGCTGCTGGAAATTATGTCGGTGGCGGAAAGGCTGAAGGATGCGGCGCGTCACTGCGATACCTCAGGAGGACGGCGCGAAAGTGTGGCGGAACATTCCTGGAGAACAGCGCTGATGGCGTACTTTGTCAGTGATGAATTTCCCGGGGCGGATCTGGAAAAGCTTCTGAAAATGTGTCTGATCCACGATCTGGGAGAGGCGTTTACAGGAGATATCCCCACCTTTGAAAAAACAGAAGCTGACGAGGAAAAAGAAGAAAAGCTTTTATCCGCCTGGATACAGTCGCTGCCCGAACCCTATGGCCGGGAAATGCAGGCGCTTTTTGCGGAAATGAAGGAGAGAGCCTCTCTGGAAGCGAGAATCTTCAAGGCTTTGGATAATCTGGAAGCTTTGATACAGCATAATGAGGCGGACATCCGCACATGGCTTCCTCTGGAGTATTCCCTCCAGATGACATACGGCAATGATAAAGTGGAGTTTTCGGAATATATGAAAAAATTAAGGGATGAGGTGCGCCGGGACAGCAGGCGCAAGATCCAGGAAAAGACGGAGCTCTCTTGATAGGAAGGCAGATACCGGCAAATGCCTGCTCGTGTGAGCGCGGCAGCCGCTTGCCAGGCCTATCGCGAAAAAACGGTACCCTCGTGCAAAAGGGTACCGTTCGTTTTTTCTATAAAGTCCGCGTCAGACGAATCGTTTTGCACTTCGTGCTCCTGCAATTCTGCGAAACATCCGGGAATCGCGGCGTTATATGGATCAGTAGTTCTCCACCTTGCGCTCAAAGTAAGCTCTCGGATGCGCGCATACCGGGCAAACCTCAGGAGCCTCGTCGGCCATATGTACATAGCCGCAGTTACGGCATTTCCAGCCAAGAGGAGCGTCTCCCTTGAAGGTCTTGTCGTTCTTGTAGGACTCCAGGAGCTTTTTGTAGCGTTTTTCATGAGCGGCCTCTACTTTTGCAACACCCTCGAATTTCAGAGCAAGCTCTTCAAAACCTTCCTCTCTGGCTTCTCTGGCCATGCGGGCGTACATATCTGTCCACTCATAGTTCTCGCCTGCGGCGGCGTCTTCCAGGTTTTCTGCTACGTCATGGATTCCGTGGAATTCCTTGAACCACATTTTCGCGTGTTCCTTTTCCTGATCAGCGGTTTCCAGATAGAGAGCCGCGAGCTGCTCGTAACCTGCTTTTTTTGCTGCGGAAGCATAGTAGGTATATTTATTTCTTGCCTGAGATTCCCCGGCAAAAGCGTCCATAAGGTTTTTTTCTGTTTTGGTTCCTGCATATTTAGACATGATATTTTCTCCTTTTTGTAAAAAAGGAACCTGCTTTACTGCCTATGCCCCTGATAGGATGCCGTTGGCGCTGTTTCAAGTTCCTTTTGAATAATATAGTTTCTGTGACAGATTTTAAAATGCAAAATTTCTGAGAACCGGCCTGCAACCGGTTCTCTTTGATCATAAAATTTAAGATTAGCCGAAGTATCTCTTCAGAAGGCCTGCGAATGCTTTGCCGTGACGAGCCTCGTCTCTTGCCATCTCATGAACAGTGTCATGGATCGCGTCAAGGTTTGCAGCTTTCGCGCGTTTTGCAAGATCGAATTTGCCAGCGGTAGCGCCGTTTTCTGCAGCAACACGCATTTCCAGATTCTTCTTGGTGCTGTCTGTTACAACTTCGCCAAGGAGCTCAGCGAATTTTGCCGCATGCTCTGCTTCCTCGTATGCTGCCTTTTCCCAGTATAAGCCGATTTCCGGATATCCCTCTCTGTGAGCAACTCTTGCCATTGCGAGATACATACCAACCTCAGAGCACTCGCCCTCGAAGTTTGCTCTCAGATCCGCGAGAATGTCTTCGCTTACGCCCTTAGCAACGCCTACAACATGCTCTGCAGCCCAGGACATTTCGGAATCCTGCTTTGTAAATTTCTCAGCGGGAGCCTTACAGATCGGACATACTTCCGGAGCCGCATCGCCTTCATGAACATAACCACATACATTACATACCCATTTTGCCATAGTAATAATCTCCTTTTCTTATTTGATTTTTAATAATAGTAATTGTTACTGTTTTGCTATGCCTTTAATTTATCACAAACATTTTTAAATGTCAAGGGGAAATCTCAATCTTTTTACTTTTTTAAACAGTTTTCACAGAGCCCGGAAAATCTGGCGCTGCAGTCTGTAATTTCTCCGCTGAAATGCGCCGCGGCTTTCTGAATGATATCCTGGAGATCATCCATTTCCAGATCCTGTACGCATCCGCAGCCGGTGCAGATAAAATGACAGTGCGGCTCCGTCCTGCCGTCGAAACGGTCGGCGCCGCCGAAGCTGGAAAGCTTCTGGATCTCGCCAATATCAGACAGGAGAGAGAGATTGCGGTAAACAGTTCCAAGACTGATATTGGGATAAATGATCTTCATGTTCTCATATACGGTATCCGCGGTAGGGTGATCCGTACGGGTCATCAGAAATTCTTTGATGGATTCTCTCTGACGGCTATATTTCAGTGCAGCCATAAACTCACTCCCTTCTTTAATATTGATAAATGGCATTAATAACAATAATTGTTACTGATATTATAGAGAAAGAGGACTATGTTTGTCAAGTAAAATCGAATGGAAAAATATAGGTATGAGTTGAGCGCCCGTTTATGAGTAAAACAGTGGCGTTAGCCACAGTAAGCACGCAGTGCGGTTTTACGAATGGAGCGAGCTGAACTGATACAAGGCCAGAGGTGAATAGCAGATGAAAATATAGATTGTTCTGACAATGGATTGTGGATATAATGAGAGAAGGCTTGCAGTAAGCTGTGAAAAATAAGAATTTCTTAATAATTTACCCCGTTTATATTAAATACTGCCTGCTATTCTTATATCAGACAGGAAGAAAACCGCAGAAATTTTTACAGGGAGGTACAGGAACGTGGCGGAAATACTGGTTTGCGACGACGATAAAGCGATTGTGGAGGCGATAGAGATCTATCTGTCCCAGGAGGGACATCATATTCTGAAGGCATATGACGGCGAGGAGGCTCTCGGGCTTCTGAAGGAGCATCCGGTGGACCTGCTGGTGATAGATGTTATGATGCCGCGTCTTGACGGAATCCGCGCTACGCTGAAGATCCGCGAGGAGCTGTCTCTTCCTATTATAATTCTTTCTGCCAAGTCGGAGGACGCGGACAAAATCCTGGGGCTGAATGTAGGCGCGGACGATTATGTGACCAAGCCCTTTAATCCGCTGGAGCTGGTAGCGAGAGTGAAGTCTCAGCTCCGCCGTTATACGCAGCTTGGAGCGGCGGCAGGAACCGTAAAAGCAAACGTTTATGAGACAGGCGGATTATCTGTGGACGACGACAGGAAGGAAGTAAGGGTGGACGGAGAACCGGTAAAGCTTACACCCATTGAGTACAGGATTCTTCTTTTTCTTGTGAAAAATAAGGGAAGAGTATTTTCCATCAATCAGATATATGAAAACATCTGGAATGAAGAAGCCATTGCGGCGGACAACACAGTGGCGGTCCATATCCGCCACATCAGGGAAAAAATTGAGATCAACCCAAGAGAACCGCGGTATCTGAAGGTGGTCTGGGGATTGGGATACAAGGTGGAAAAGCTTTAGACAGACAGCAGAAAGGGGTAATCAATTATGAAGAAGAGATGGTATAGAAGTAAATGGGCAAAGGGCATCTGTCTGGCGCTGGGGATCGTTTCGGCAGAGGTGGCGGCAGTCAGCGCGGGGGCGCTGGCGGGGATCGCGAGCATGGGAATCTATCCCTTTGACAGCGGAACTTATACAGAGTCGTCAAGTCTGGCGGGGGAGCTCTACGCAGACTCCAGCGCCATACTGGAAGCGATAAAAGCTGGGAATTTCCTGGGAGACGGAGAAGGCCTCGTCGATCTTGGGGAGGTCAGCGAGGGAGACGTTCTTACTTATGAGAATACCTCCGGTCTCGCCTACAGCGCCGGGGATCTGCAGGCCTGGGCCGAGGATGGCTGGCTTGACGACAGTACGGAGAATGTCCTGATCTGCAAAAAGGAGAACGGAGAAGAAGAGTATCTCTATTATGATGATTTTGAAGAGAAGATCAGGAGCGGAGAGCTGCGGTTTCTGATAGATGAAGATGAATCGACAGCATATGGCTACACCTCCTCGGAAAATGAATACGACGGAAAGGAGGAGCTGCTGGACTGGCTCCGGCTCCGCGATTTCACCTACGGCACCGGAATTCGCGACAGCTATTATGGAGCTGCGGTGACGGACGCGGAAGGAAATCTGATCTATGAAGATGTAATGAATTTTGAAGACTTCGCGGTCACGGAAAAATATTCTCCTCAGGGAGAGAAAAGTATTCTGGATGTGCTCAATGAGAATGCGCGCTGGAAGGGACGGATCCGGGAGGCCTACGACGCTCTTTCCACAGCTCTGAACGAGGCGGCTCTGACCGCCCAGTCGGAGAAAACTCTTGAAGATACCTTCGGCCCTGGCCTTACAAATCTGAACTATGTATTTGCGGACAACGGCGGCGGCAAATTATATACCAACGTGGAAAATATGAAAACCGCTGATTACGACAGCGTATGGAAGCTGACGGAAGAGGGGAAATTTCCCTATTTGTTCCTGTCTCCCAGGGAAGGCGAAAGTAATCTGAAGACCACGCGGAGTCTTGATGTGAGCCGCTGGAGGCACCTGGTGGAAAATTACTGTACAGACAGAGGGGATTATATGTTCGCCGTCTGGGTGGATCCGGATTTTCCCGTGCAGGACGCTCTGGCGGAAAACAAGGAAAATTACGACGCCTACGCAGAATGGCTGCCTATGGCGATGGCAGGAGTTGCCTCCGCAGGGATTCTTCTGGTGGTCAGCGTGATTTTCCTGACCGCGGCGGCAGGCCGCACCAATGAGGATGAAGATGTGCATCTGAACTTTTTTGACAGATGGTACACGGAGATCGCGGCGGTCCTGGTTATAGGAATCTGGGCCTGCGGAGTCACGGGCGTGCTTAATTTCGCCACCTTCCAGATGGACGTGGGATATGTGCTCCTTTTCAATGTGCTGGGACTTTGGACTGCTTTCTGGTTCTTTACCGGATGGCTGAGCCTGGCAAGGAGGATCAAGGCAGGATCGCTCTGGCGGAACAGCCTTACAAGAAAGGTTTTGAGTCTGGCGGGAAAAGTGACGGGCATCATATGGAAAAATTCGAAGGAGATCGCGGAGCTTTTTTCCCGGAATACGGCCAGCCGGATCAAGATGACGCTGATCTTCGGAGGCTTCTGCTTCTTCCAGTTTGTTGTATGCGGAATGATCTTCGCGGGGGGAGTTTTTTTCCTGCTCCTGATCCTTCTGGCGGCAGACGCCGCGGGACTGCTCTATCTTCTGGGAAAAGCCCGGGGCAGAGAGCTTATCCTGACAGGGTTGAAGAAGATTACCGACGGGGATCTTCAGTACAAAATCCCCCTGGAAAAGCTTACCGGAGAACAGAAAACCATAGCGGAATATATTAACCGCATCGGTGACGGCCTGGACGCGGCTGTGGAAAACAGTGTGAAAAACGAGAGGATGAAAACGGAGCTGATCACGAATGTGTCCCATGATATCAAGACTCCCCTCACTTCTATTATTAATTATATCGACCTGCTGAAAAGAGAGCATCCGACAGACCCTAAGATCTGCGGTTATCTGGATATCCTGGAGGAAAAGGCCCAGAGACTGAAAAATCTCACCGAGGATGTGGTGGAGGCGTCCAAGGCAAGCACAGGTAATATTTCTCTGGAAATGGCGGATCTGAATTTTGTGGAGCTGGTACACCAGGTGATCGGAGAATTTGAAGAACGGTTCCGGGAAAAGAATCTGTCTCTGATGGTTCATTTCGAGGAGGAAGAAGCGATCATCTGCGCGGACGGACGCAGAATGTGGAGAGTTCTGGAAAATGTATTCGGAAATGTGTCGAAATACGCTATGGAAAATACGAGAGTCTACGCGGAGATCAGGGTGCGCGGGCCCAGGGTGGTATTCTCCCTGAAAAATATATCCGCCCTGCCGCTGAATATATCCGCAGATGAGCTGACGGAGCGGTTTATCCGGGGCGACGTCTCCAGAAATACAGAAGGAAGCGGACTTGGATTATCCATAGCGAAGAGCCTGACAGAGCTTCAGGGCGGTGAATTCCGGCTCTATCTTGACGGCGATCTCTTTAAAGTAACGATCATATTCCAGGTAAAAGAAAAAGAATAGTCACATCTGAATCCGGCCGGCGGTCCCGTTCCCCTGAACGATCCGCCGGCCGGAATTTCCGTATGATCTGAATGGCGATTCCGGGTTTACAAATACCTGCAAATATGCTAGTATCTTTTTTAGAGGCAGACATGGTCTGCAGTATAAGACAAACTCGCAGAACAAGAGAGTACATGCGCGGAATGGTATTACAGAGAATTCCCCGAAGGAGAGATCCCGGGCTGAGAGGGAAGTGCCGGAGCAGATGGAAGATGGCTTGGGAGAGGTGCGGCTGAAGGAGCAGTAGGCCGCAACAGGACCGCCTGTTACAGCGGAAGGGTATCAGTAAGGTTGATGCAGACAGAATTATCTGTAAAAGTAACTCGTACCCGTTGAGGCTTCCGCCCGCAAGGAGGAAGCGAAAAGAAGTGGTAACACGGGTATGACTCGTCTTCTCAGAGAGAAGGCGTTTTTTTTATATTCTAGGAAACACGTTGCTGCATTAAAGTATGGAAATGCCGGCTTTCCTATGATATAAAAACTATCTTTTTATTCAGGAGGAAAACAATATGGAAAAGCAGAAGTATTATATTACGACGGCTATCGCCTATACGTCGGGCAAGCCCCACATCGGAAATACCTACGAGGCGGTTCTGGCGGACGCCATTGCCCGCTACAAGAGACTGGAAGGCTATGACGTATTCTTCCAGACAGGAACAGACGAGCACGGACAGAAGATCGAGCTGAAGGCTGAGGAGGCGGGCATTACGCCCAAGGAATTTGTAGACGGCGTGTCCGGCGAGATCAAAAATATCTGGGATCTGATGAACACCTCTTATGATAAGTTTATCCGCACCACAGACGAGGATCATGAGAAGCAGGTGCAGAAAATTTTCAAAAAAATGTATGCGAAGGGCGATATTTATAAAGGATATTATGAGGGAATGTACTGTACTCCCTGCGAATCCTTCTTTACAGAATCCCAGCTTGTGTACGGCAAATGCCCCGACTGCGGGCGTCCCTGCATTCCGGCAAAGGAGGAGGCATATTTCTTCAAAATGAGCAAATATGCGGACCGCCTGATCGAGCATATTAAAACCCATCCGGAGTTTATACAGCCGGAATCCAGAAAAAACGAGATGATGAACAACTTCCTGCTTCCGGGACTCCAGGATCTCTGCGTGTCCAGAACCTCCTTCAAATGGGGAATCCCGGTGGATTTTGATCCCAAGCATGTGGTTTATGTATGGCTGGACGCGCTGACGAACTATATCACGGGAATCGGCTACGACTGCGACGGGGACAGCACGGAACAGTTCCAGAAGCTCTGGCCGGCGGATCTTCACCTGATCGGTAAGGATATTATCCGTTTCCATACCATTTATTGGCCCATCTTTCTGATGTCACTGGAGCTTCCTCTGCCCAAGCAGGTATTCGGACATCCGTGGCTTCTTCAGGGCGACGGCAAGATGAGCAAATCCAAGGGCAATGTGCTTTATGCGGATGAACTGGTGGATTTCTTCGGCGTGGACGCGGTGAGATATTTTGTGCTTCACGAGATGCCCTTTGAAAACGACGGCGTGATCACCTGGGAACTGATGGTGGAGCGACTGAATTCAGAGCTTGCCAACACCCTGGGAAATCTTGTAAACCGTACCATCTCAATGTCCAACAAATATTTTGGGGGCGTTGTGGAAAACAGGGGCGCGGCAGAGCCGGTGGACGACGATCTGAAGGCCTTCGCGCTGGAGGTGCCGGGGCGTGTATCCGCCAAAATGGAAAAGCTGCGTGTGGCGGACGCGATCACAGAAGTATTTTCCCTGTTCAAGCGTCTGAACAAATATATTGACGAGACAATGCCCTGGGCTCTGGCAAAGGATGAGACGAAGCAGGACCGTCTGGCTACGGTGCTTTATAATCTGGTGGAGGGGATCTCCATGGGAGCGGTTCTCCTGGAAGCCTTTATGCCGGATACCACAGGCCGTATCCTGGCTCAGCTTAACGCGGGAAAACGCGGCATGGAAGCTCTGAATGTGTTCGGACTTTATCCCTCCGGAAATAAAGTGACAGAAAAACCGGAAATTCTTTTTGCCCGTCTTGATGTAAAAGAGGTTATGGAAAAAGTAGAAAAACTGCATCCGCCTGTAGAGGAGAAAAAAGAGGAGGAGCCGGGGATCGACCTGGAGCCCAAGCCGGAGATTACCTTTGAGGAATTCGGAAAAATGCAGTTCCAGGTAGGAGAGATCATTTCCTGCGAGGCAGTGAAGAAGTCCAAGAAGCTTCTCTGTTCCCAGGTGAAGATCGGAAGCCAGGTGCGTCAGATCGTATCCGGCATCAAGGCTCACTATACACCGGAAGAGATGGTAGGCAAGAAGGTGATGGTTCTGACGAACCTGAAGCCGGCGAAGCTGGCGGGCGTACTCAGCGAGGGAATGATCCTCTGCGCCGAGGATGCTGAAGGGAAGCTGTCTCTTGTCACGCCGGAGAAGGAAATGCCCTCAGGCGCGGAGATCTGCTGATCAGGGAGGATATTATATTATGGAAGCGGGATTTACACATTTTGACGAGAAGGGAAACGCGGTGATGGTGGACGTATCAAAAAAGGAACCCACCTTCCGTACTGCGGTGGCCGCGGGATATATTTCCGTAGGGCCGCGGATCATGGAGGCCGTTTCGGCCGGAAGCGTAAAAAAGGGCGATGTACTGGGTGTCGCCAGGGTGGCCGGCATCATGGGCGTTAAAAAGACCTCTTCTCTGATCCCGCTGTGCCACCCCCTCCCTATTCAGAAATGCTCCGTTGATTTTGAGCTGGATCAGGAGAACAGCCGGATCCGGGTATATTGTACCGTAAAGACAGAGGGAAAAACAGGAGTGGAGATGGAGGCGCTGACAGGCGTGCAGACAGCGCTTCTTACCATCTACGATATGTGCAAGGCCATTGATAAGCACATGGTCATGTCGGATATTCATCTGGTAGAAAAAACAGGAGGAAAAAGCGGAGATTTCCGCTTCGAGGAATCATGATAGACAGGCTGGGAAGAAAAATCGACTATCTGAGAATTTCCGTGACAGACCGCTGCAATCTCCGTTGTATTTACTGTATGCCGGAGAAGGGCGTGAAGCTGGTGGAACGCTCCCTGCTTCTTCGGGAAGAGGAAATCCTCAGGATCGTGTCCGTGATGGCGGAGCTGGGGATCCGCAAGATCAAGCTCACCGGCGGGGAACCACTCCTTTACTGCCGGCTTCCGGAGCTGATCGCTGAGATAAAAGCGATTTCCGGGATAGAGAAGGTGACGGTCACCACCAATGGGATCCTTTTGAAGGAACAGATGGAAGGGCTTGCCGAAGCTGGAACGGACGGGATCAATGTCAGCCTGGATACTCTTGACAGAGAGTGCTTCCGTCGGATATCCAGAAGAGATCTTTTGGATAAATCTCTGGACGGCGTCCGGGAGGTTCTGCGCTATCCCGGAATTTCCCTAAAGATCAACTGTGTTCCCCTGGGAGCGGCAGATCAGGATGTCTGCGCGGTGGCGCGGCTTGCCAGAGAGAATCCGGTTCATGTGCGGTTTATTGAAATGATGCCCATAGGATACGGCGCGGAATTTCCGGGGATGACAGAGGAGACCCTTAAAAATATCCTGGAGGAGCGGTTCGGAAGGCTTGTTCCGTATCAGGGAGCGCCTCTGGGAAACGGGCCCTGCAAATACTACGAAGCGGAGGGATTTGCGGGGAAAATTGGATTTATCAGCGCGGTGAGCCATAAATTCTGCGGAGAGTGCAACCGTATCCGCCTTACCTCCCAGGGCTATCTGAAGACCTGTCTCCAATATACGGCGGGAAGAGATCTGCGGGAGATCATAAGAAACGGCTGTACGGATGAAGAGCTGAAGGACGTGATCCGGGCCGCGCTTAATGAGAAGCCTGACGGACATCATTTCCTGGAGAAAGCAAAAAATGACGATACAGAAAAGCTCTGTATGTCTCAGATAGGAGGATGATTATGAAACGAGCGGCGATTATTACAGCAAGCGATTCCGGCAGCCGGGGAGAGCGGGAGGATCTGAGCGGCCCGGCCATCCGGGAAATCCTGGAAAGAGAGGGCTATCAGGTGACGGCGATGGAGCTTCTTCCGGACGACCGGGCAATGCTGGCCGGGAAAATGAGGGAGATCGCGGATTCCGGAAAAGCAGATCTGATCCTGACTACAGGAGGAACCGGGTTTTCACAGAGAGATGTGACGCCGGAGGCCACAGAGGATATTATCGAGCGCCGTGTGCCGGGAATCCCTGAGGCTATGCGGGCGTACAGCATGACTATCACCAAAAGAGCCATGCTCAGCCGGGCGACGGCGGGAATACGGGGAACCACCCTGATCATCAATCTTCCCGGCAGCCCTAAGGCGGTGAGAGAAAGCCTGGAATATATCATCGGCGCGCTGGAGCACGGCCTTGAGATACTTACGGGAGAAGCGTCCGACTGCGCGGCGAAATAATATCTGAGAAGAGCAGGCAGGAGCGGGAAATAGAAACCGACGCAAAGTGCTGCTTCGCCTGACAAGGGCACTTTCGGAGAGAAAATATCTGAGAAAAACAGGCAGAAGCGGGAAATGAAAACCGACGCCAAAGAGCTGCTCCGCCGGATAAGGGCGCTTCCGGAGAGAAATAAAACCGCGAAGGAAACAGCGCTTCGGAGCAGACGGTTGGCGACTGATGAAAACGGAGGAGAAACATGGGAAAGGTGATCGCGGTCTGCGTCAGTGAAGAAAAGGGAACGCAGAAGCATAAAGTCAAAGAAGCAAGGCTTGTAGAGGACTGGGGGATCGAGGGCGACGCCCACGCCGGGAAATGGCACAGGCAGGTGAGTCTTTTATCCTATGATAAAATCCAGGATTTCCGTAACCGGGGAGCAGAGGTGGAGGACGGAGCCTTTGGAGAGAATCTGGTGGTGGAGGGCTTCGATTTTGCCGCTCTTCCTGTGGGAACCCGTTTTGTCTGCGGGGATGTGATCCTGGAAATGACCCAGATCGGGAAAAAATGTCATCACGGCTGCGCCATCTTTCAGAAAATGGGAGACTGCATCATGCCGAGAGAGGGCGTTTTTACCAGAGTCCTCCACGGAGGTGTGATCCATGAGGGAGATTGTTTTGAGCTTTATGGATCCCTGCCGGAGACAGAGAATAAAGCCGGCGCTCCGGCGTCCGAGTGACAGGAGAGAAAATGGAGAAAGCTATGATTTTTGATACGCACGCACATTATGACGACAAGGCCTTTGACCCGGACAGAGAAGAGCTTCTTTGTTCCATGGAGGAGAATGGGATTGGAACCATCGTCAATGTAGGCGCATCCGTGGACGGACTGGGGGATCTTGTAAAGCTGGTGGAAAAGTATCCCTTTATTTACGGCGCTGTGGGGATCCATCCTGACGACGCCGGAAAAATGACCGGGCAAACACTGGAAGAAATCCGCCGCATCTCCCGGATGGACAAGATGCTGGCTATCGGTGAGATCGGCCTGGATTATTACTGGCATAAGGAGGAAACGGAGCATGAGCTCCAGAAAAAGATGTTCCGCGCCCAGATGGATATTGCCGGAGAAGAAAAGCTTCCCTTTATGATCCACAGCCGGGAGGCGGCAAAGGATACCCTGGATATCGTAAAGGAATATATGCGGGGAGGAATGTACGGCGGCATTATCCACTGCTTTTCCTACGGGAAGGAGATTGCCGCGCAATATCTGGATATGGGACTTTACCTGGGGATCGGCGGCGTGGTGACCTTTAAAAACGCCAGAAAGCTGAAAGAGGTGGTGGAGTACGCGCCTCTTACTCAGATCGTGCTGGAGACGGACTGTCCCTATCTCAGCCCTGAACCCAACAGAGGGAAGCGCAACAGCTCCCTGAACCTTCCCTATGTGGCAAAGGCCATAGGCGAGATCAAGGGGATCGCCCCGGAGGAGGTTATCGCGGTGACGGAAAGGAACGCCAGAGAGCTATTGCGTTTTGGCGTTTAGCTGGCGGAATCTGCCTGGTGTGACGTGATGGCATTGCTTAAACAGATAAAAATGCAAAATTATTGGGGCTGCTATCTCGCAGTCCCAATTGGTTATACAGAAATATATGTATGGATTTCTTTTGTATATCAGATCTTTCTCTTTGGAATCATTACAGAATTCCTCCGATTTTCTTATATTTTTTCTGTTACAGGGCGCGACGGGTCATCCGCGCATTTTCTCAGCCGCCGCCTGCCGGAAGGCTTCCATGGTATTCGCCGCAGACGCCTGTTTTAAATAAAATTTTAAAACTTCGGGATCTCTTTCCTCTGTTACTGCTCTGCGGATATCCTCCGGTATTTCTCCAAGATCTGACAGCAGCTCCAGGATTGATGAAATTTTTCCCTGAGCATTGCCCTCTTCTCTTTCTTCCCTGATCAGCTCCTCCAACAACATATACTGCTCCTCCATTTCACGGCTTGCCTTTATCAGCCTGATCTCTTCCTGGATCCGCGCTACAAATCCGCCCTCAAAAACTGCGGTGGTATCCTTTGGTCCTTCTGTTCTGGATTCTATTATAAAAAAGACTACGGACATTGACAATAGCAAAAAGAATATTTGGGTTTCCTGCAATTTCTGTGAAATTCTGTGCAATTATCAGAGATTTCAGCGAGAATTTATGATAGAATACTAGGCATATCAAACTGATTTAAGGAGAAGTTTTATGAAAGAGAATTTAGGAATAAATTTTGACAGAGACTAATATAAAAGACCGCGCAAAGGAAAAGTATATAATAGAGAAAGCCGATAGCTGAACTGGCTGTTCAGTATATGAATCAATTTATATCAGAGTGAGATGACTCCCGCCCCGATAGGCGGTGAGTAACAATTCTGTATCAGTAGCGGGTGTCAATCCCCCTCTGATATACGTTCCGCGAGGATGCGCAGGGATTCGGGAAAGAATTTTGTCAGCAGAGCTGACCCGAATCCCGCGCCAAGACTCGCGGACGAGTCTTGAATGTTGTATGCAGAAAGGAATACTGATATGAAAATAGAATCAGGCAGCGCGCTTCTTGTGATTGATATTCAGCAGGAAGATTTCATGGAAATGACGGAAGATAATATGAATGATCCCAGGTGGGACTGCATCCGCAGCGCGAAAAGAGTACTGGATGTCTTTCGGGCAAAAAAGCTTCCGGTGATTCAGATCAAGGAGGTTCACCGGGCGGATATGAGCGATTTCGGACGGGAGCTGGATGGTGCGGAAGGAATTCACTGTATCGAGACCTCGCCCAATACGGACTATGCCAGACTTACCTACCCGATAGAAGGAGAATATCTGATTTCTAAAAGACGCTACAGCGCTTTTTTCGGCACAGACCTGGAAATTCTTCTGAAAGGGCTTTGTGTCCATACTCTTTATCTGGTCGGCGGGCTCACGGATGTCTGTATCCATTATACGGCGGTTGACGCGCACCAGCATGATTATCATATCCGGGTAGTTACTGACGCTGTGGCGGGCTCCAGTCAGGAGGCTCATCAGTATGCACTGAAGGCTGTGCAGTATCTGCAGAGGGACGCCCTTATTACCACTGAGGATATTGAGAACGCAGATTAAAAGCAACAGCCATACAGCATAGGGGTATCTGCCGGAAGAATTACTGTGAAAAAGAGAGGAAAATGATCAGCAGTCCGGCTTGTGCCGGACTGCTGTGAGGATCAAATAGTTCCATTCATGGACAGGATGATAAGGACGCAGGTGACGACTACCATACCCGCAAGCAGCAGGTATCCTGTGTGTCTCTTTTTCCCGGAAGCTTCCGGAGAGGGAGCCACATAACCGCTCTTTCTCAGAGCGGTGACCACCGGTTTATACAGCAGGAAGGTCGCCGCCGCGTTCAGTCCGCCCTTCAATAGATTAAAAGGCAGAAAAGCGGGAAGCAGGAGCTGGGCTACGGCCTCCCTTGGATAGCCCATGTAAAGAGGAGTGATCAGATAGTTCCACAGAAGCATCACGGCGACCATCGTGAGGCAGCCGGCGGCAAGAGCGGCTACCGCGCCGGACAGGCTGCGCCTTTTTTTGTAAATTGCCGCGGCTGTGCAGGCAAAGGAAACGGTCTGCACAATGTTCATAATACAGCCCAGAATTCCGGTATCGCTAACAGTCAGCATCTCAGTGACCGCTACAATAACAGATACGATACAGGAGGTCATAGGCCCCCAGATCAGCCCTCCCAGTGTGACGACAATATCGGAAGGGTCATACTTGAGAAAAAGTATTACAGGTATCCTTCCCACTGCCATGACGATGTAGGTGATGGCCGAGAGCATTGCGATGGTTGTGATTTTTTTTGTTTTGCTGTTCATAATTTTTCCTCCGTAGTCTAAAAAATTAACACCTGAAATAATGCCTTTCAGGTGTCAGTAAGATTCAGACCGCGAAGCAGGGCAGGCGCGCCTCATGCCGCAAAATCTGATACTATCTTCTTTCATCCAGACTATACTGTTGGTTTTGGAATTTCACCAAATCGTGCTGTTACGCTCGCGGACTTTACCGCCAATCGGGAATTTCACCCTGCCCCGAAGACACTTATATTCAGTTGCCGTTCTGGCGCCAGTGTGTGCCGGCGCGTTCCCTTCTCCTGAACAGTTGTGTTCTGATCGGAGAAAATATCCTCTCTTTATCGTGTGTACTCTTGTAAAAAAAGAATAATCATATTATACAGGAAATATCAGGCGTTGTCTATTGCTTTGTTTCCCCGCAGGATTTCATAAAGATTTGAAAGTTACAGTTCATTCCCGGCATTTTCACTTGCTGAAAATGCACGGGCCAGTACGAAAAATGACCAAAGAATCCAGCCCCTCGCCTGAAAAACCTCCGTCCCTGTTGTATAAGCACGGAGGTTTCTGCTTAAACACCCGGAGGGGCTTAATATTCGTCGTAATACTCGGAATCGTCATAGTAGTCTGTGTCATAATATCCGGAATCCTCATCCCCGTAACTGCCGTCATCCTCGGAACCGTCGTAATCTCCGGCGTCGGAACCGCTTTCCTCAGAGCCATCCTGGGAGGCGGTTCCATCCGCCAGCTCCTGCCGGTACTGGTCGGCGCTTATGGACCAGGTGTCCTCCACAATATTCCCGTTGGCGTCGTACATATTCATCTCGTAATCGAAGCTGACCTCCAACAGAGAGGTATTGGTGGACGGGGTCACGTTCATAGACATGATCTGCTCAAATTCCGTCTGAAGATTGGAGAGAGTAAATTCATCTCCGATAATCTCCCGGACACTGTGCCGGGAGGCCAGTTCTTCTGTGTAATCTTCCAGCATATAGGGGCCGTATTCTCCGTTGTCACGATCATAGTGCATGACAAGAGGCTTCACCTCGGGAGTGAGGATCTGGACGGTAGTCTCCCCCTTCAGAACGGATTTCTGAATTGTGAACTGCGCCATACCGCCCAGAAGATTTGCAAGCGACTGCTGGGTGGAGACGAAATTTCCAAGAGAGTAGAAGATCACCATTTCATTTCCTTCATTGTCCGACATTCGTCCGTAGGGCTGGAGAATATGAGGATGACCGCCGATCACCACGTCCACGCCCTGCTTCATAAGAAAAACAGCCCATTGCTTTTCGTATTCGGTAGGCATAGGTTCGTCTTCTTTTCCCCAATGCGCAACAAAGATCACACAGTCGCTGATCTCCTTTGCCTGGGCGATCATGGAGGCAACCTTATCCTTATCGAAAATATCGATCATATATTCCCGGCCTTCTCCGGCTCCGGAATTATTTGTTCCGTATGTATAATCCAGAAAAGCGATGGTGATGCCGTTGACCTCCAGGGTTTTTACTGAATTCGCGTCCTCCTCGGTGGGATGGATGCCCAGGACCGGGATTTCAGGATAATTTGTCTCCCAAAAATCAAAGGTCTGAGACAGATAATCATAGCTGTAATCATCAATGTGGTTGGTGGCGGATTCAATGACGTCGAAACCGGCTTTGACAAGCGCGTCTCCTACCTCCGTAGGCGTGGCAAAGGAAGGATAGCTGGAAATAGCGTCATGATTTGTGGTAAATACAGTCTCCTGGTCTACCATCGCCACGTCCGCGGCCTGGATCTCATCCAGGACATTTGTATAAATGTGGTCGTAGTTCCATTCTCCGGATTCGTTTTGCCCGGAGAGAAGAAGAGTTTCATGATAAAGATTGTCTCCTACGGCAATAACGGAAGCTGTGCTTACCTCCGGGGTGTTTGCCGCCAGCTCAGCGGCGGCTTTTTCTTTTTCCGCCTGTCTGGCGGCCTCTTCACGGGGCTTCTGTATCAACGTGTAGTCGAGCTGGTGAAAAAAGAGAACCAGTACTACAAGCACAGCCACCGAACACAGAAGCGCAATTCTTGAATTGCTTTTTTCTCTGTAATTTAATGGGATATTCTGGTTTTTTTTCATAGTATCTTCCTTTATAGTTTCTGCAGTTTACAGTTCCTGTCATGGTAATGAGAGGAACCGGATGAAATTTGTGATTTTGTTTTATCATAGGAATGAGGCCAAATATCCCAAAATCCCTTTGCAGGCATGCCTGCGTTGGATCTTTGGCTATTTGCCCCGGACATCATCATTATAGCAAATTGAGCAGTTTATTAAAAGAATTTGTTGAAAAAAATACTTTGTGCTTCAAAGTATTTTGAGGTATAATAAAAATATCAGGAAAGGAGGCAGCCATGAGCTCATACGAAACAGTAAACGACGTGCTGGTAAAATTATTTAAAGAGATTACGGGTATTGAAGAAAAAGCGCTGATAACCTCTGAATACAAGGATATTTCCATGAATGACATGCATGTGATAGAGGCCATCGGCGTACAGGAGCCAAAAAATATGTCTGCAGTGGCGCGGACCCTTTCGGTGACGGTGGGGACAGTGACGATCGCCATCAATAACCTGGTAAAAAAGGGATACGTAAAGCGTGTGCGCAGCGAGAAAGACAGGAGGATCGTTCTTGTTTCTCTGTCTGAGAAAGGTGAACGGGCCTACGCTCATCACAGAATGTTCCATGAGCGGATGGTGCTCGCGGTGCTGGAAGGCCTGGATAAGGAGGAAACAGAAGTGCTTATGAAAGCGCTGGGAAATCTGCAGAGATTTTTCAGGAATTATGAAGACGTACAGGAGCGGTAAAACGTCCTGTACGTCTTTTGCGCGATACGTCAGGCAGGCATTCGACGGACTTCGGGAATTCTGGAATATGCTTTGCGGTGGTTTAGCCCGTCAGTTCATATATTTCTGCAGAATGGGGAAGGGCACGGGGCCGATCTCCAAAATTTTCTTATGAAATTCTGCAAGGTCAAATTCCTTTCCAAGCTTATTTTCATATTCGGTTCTGAGATCCAGAAAGTTCAGATAGCCCAGGTAATACTTCAGATAGTTGGCGGGGGTTTCTACAATATACTGGTAAATTTCCGCTGTGACAGAGCTGTCGGTGACTCCCAGAGAGTTCAGAAGCCTGTCGGAGGCGGTCTGCGTCCACCCCTGGTAGTGTATGCCGATATCCAGGAGGGAGTAGATGCAGAGATTGATACTGCGGTTTAGCCAGGCAAGCCTGGTGAGATCTGCGGCGGCTTCATCCTTGAGAAGGTCCCCGGCATACTGGTAGGCGAAGGATTCGATATAGGTGGCCCAGCCCTCCACATATCCGCTGGAGGTAATGAGATACCGGATGTCGTCCGGGCGGCAGGAGGCGAAATAAACGGTCTGGTAAAGATGTCCCGGGAATCCTTCATGAGCCAGGGTGGTAAAAAGCTCCAGATTCGAGCTGCGGCCTGAGCGGTTAATATAAATCACATTAGGGCTTCCTGTATCCAGCGGCGGCGTCAGGTAGAAGGCGGGACTCAGATAATCCTCCATAGACTCATGAACATACCGGACTTCATATTCCGGCTTTTCAAGAGCCGGAAAATCCTTCCGGATTGCCTGGCTTAAGGTTTCCAGCGCGTCAGCGGGAGAAAAGCTGTCAAGGTCTGCGCCGCCCGCCAGCTTCCGCAAAAGCGAGGGCTGTTCCTTCAGCATCAGACGGACGGTTTCCGCGTCTCTGGATAACTGAAGAGCCAGACGCTGCTGAACCTGCGCCACAGTGACATAGGATCCGACCTGACTTTTCAGCAGATATTCGTAGTAATCCTTTCCCCCCTGATAGTGGGCCAGGCCGCGGCTGGCCCCGCCGGAACCTCTCAGCGACTCCAGACCGGTCATCAGTTTCCGGTAGGCCGGAACTACTTTGTTTAAAAGAATACTCTTGTGCTGTTTTTGGAGCTCTTCCTGTTCTTCTGGAGAAAATTTTCCATATTCCTCCAGCTTTTCGTGAAAGATCTCCAGCATATAGTTCTCTTCCGGGTTCTCAATAAAGGCGGCGCACTGGGCCAGGATACGGTCCAGGGAGGCGTCGCTCATAAAGAAGCCCGCGTCTGCCTTTTCCTGCTCGAATTTGAGAATACTGTCAAAATATGGGCCAATAGAGATAAGAAGATTCAGGTAATCGGAGATATCCTGATCCTCATAGAAAGCATACTCTGCCAGGAGCACAGGAAGCTGGGCCTGGATTCCGAGACTGGGAGAAAGCATTTCCTCCAGCAGCACGTTGCCGCCGAGGGAGCACTGTGTGTCAAAATAGAGCAGAAGCATATCGAGAGTGAGCTGGTTTTCCCGGGACAGCCTGGAATAGGAAAAGTCTTTGAGCTTTTTTATATAGGATCCATAGAGCTTATATGTATCCGACATATCGGAGCTTACCGTTCCGAGGACAGGCTCGGGGCGGCCGATTCCCTCTTTTTCCGGGTGCGCGAGAGAATAATGGAGAGACAGAAGGCTTCCCGACACCTCCTTCTGAAAAATTTCCTGTGTAAAAGCTTCAAATTTTCCGTTTTCCGACCAGGCACGGCGGGAAAGACATCCGATCCCGGTTCCGGCAAGAAAAGTGAGACATAAAAGAAGCGCTATGAGAATAGGCTTTTTGAATTTGCGGAATGATAAAGACATAAAGACCTCAGAAGCTTGGTGTCTCTATAATCATATTGGAAAAGGCAGGATTCTATGCTAAACTGATAGCATCAGACAATATGTAATGCTCTCCGGTTTGTAGATTCGTGGATTTGCCTGTATGCTATCAATCAGAACAATAAATGGTAGCAGGAATCACCGCATACAAGCGGAGACCATCAAATGAAGCGCGCAGTGCGGTTTTACGAATGGCGCGGGCTGTACTGAGAAGGAGGAATTATGACGGAAATTTATGATTTAGCGATACTGGGAGCCGGGCCCGCGGGGATCAGCGCGGCAGTCTACGCGGCAAGAGCAAGGCTGAAAACGCTGTGGCTGGAAAAAAAATTCACCCAGGGCGGTCAGATCGTCAATACCTATGAGGTGGACAACTATCCGGGACTGCCGGGCATGAACGGTATGGAGCTGGGGGAAGCCATGGCCGCTCACGCGGAGAAGCTGGGGGCGGTTCCCATGCGCGAAACAGTGGTTTCTGTCGAAGATGAGGGAAGTCTCAAGGTTATCCGTACAAAAAAGAATGAGTACAGGGCCAGGACGGTGATATTTGCCTTCGGAGCAGAACACAGGCAGTTGGGGATTCCGGGAGAACAGGAGCTGAGCGGCATGGGCGTGTCCTACTGCGCCACCTGCGATGGAGCGTTCTTTAAGGACGGCACTGTGGCTGTAGTGGGAGGCGGGAATACGGCGGTGGAGGACGCTGTCTTTTTGTCCCGCATCTGCAGGAAGGTCTATGTGGTTCACAGGAGGAATCAGTTAAGAGCGGATAAGATTCTCCAGGAGCGCCTGTTCGCCTGCGGCAATGTGGAGATCCTCTGGGATACGGTTCCTGTATCCATAGAAGGAACAGAGGAAACGGAGGCCCTGAAGGTACGCGGGACAAAGACGGAAACAGAGACGCTGCTTCCGGTGGACGGCGTGTTTATCGCGGTGGGAGTGGTCCCCAATACCCAGAAGCTTAAGGGTCTTGTGAAGCTTGATGAGAATGGCTATGTCGCCGCGGGAGAGGACGGGATCACAAGTGTTCCCGGATTTTTTGCGGCGGGCGACATCCGTGCCAAGAACCTCAGACAGGTGGTGACAGCCGTATCAGACGGCGCCAACGCGGTGGCGTCTGTGCAGAGATATCTGATGGAAGCATAGGATACGGGATTTGCGTTGATCCCCTTATGCCCCGAAAACCTCAGCCGCTGAAATTAAGCGGCTTGAGGCGTGTTTAGCCGGGTGTCCTAAACTTGTATCTTCTAAGACTTACTGACGCAAATTTTAACGCTCGTTTGCCCGGCGGCAAATTCTATTATTTCTAACTGCTATAATTTATCAAAACTTTACGCAAAGGTTAAGGCAGACTTTGCTCATGTCTTCAAATTTATATAAAATCTCAGAAATAACTCCCTTAATTATCCATGATTTGTCTAAAAGGTATAAGTTCTGTCAGGTAAAGTCTCTGCATTTTTGTGTTGGCGCAATTTGACAGCCATAATTCTCTGTGCTAAGATACGCAACTGAATGTAAATTCAGAGAGGCGGATATGTGATCCGCAAAGGAGTAAGAGTGGCCCGTTATAAGCGGTACGCTGTTTTTCAGAGGTTTTGCGGGGCCGATATTCCGCCTCCGGAAAATAAAAAAGAAAAAGAAGAAAAGATATAAAAAAGAGAGGAATATATGAAGAAAAAAATTATTATAATGTTACTATGTATCGGTATGGGAACGTGTATGGGATCAATGGTGCCGGCTGAGGCAGGAGCGGCAGACTTCAGCAGCGGAGCTTCGGATTCCGGAGAGCTTTTTTCGGACGGAACAAAAGAGCAGAACTCTGGGGAAGGTGACATCAGCCAGTTCGCGGACCGGATCGCGGATCATGCGGAAGCACAGGCGCTGGAATACCAGGAGATCCAGGATGAGGCTCAGAAAGCAGCAGACGCCAAGGAGGTTCAGAGAAGAGCGCAGGAGGTAAAGGAGAAAACCTCGGAAATCCGCAGAAAGGCAAAAGCTGAGGCGGCCAGAAAGGCAGAGGAGCAGCGGAAGGCCCACAGGCAGGAGATTGTCGATTTTGCTCTTCAGTTCGAGGGAAATCCCTATGTATACGGCGGAACCAGCCTTACAAACGGGGCGGACTGCTCCGGCTTTGTAATGTCTGTATTCAAGGAATTTGGTTATGAGCTGCCCCGGGTGGCCAGCGCTCAGTATGAGGCTTCGCAGAAAAAGGACGTCAGCCAGATTGAGACCGGTGATCTTGTCTTCTATGGATCGGGAGGAATCGGACATGTGGCTCTCTATATCGGCAATGGAAGGATCATTCATGCCAGCACATCGGCTTCCGGCATTAAGATCTCTGATTATGATTACGAGACGCCGGTTGGTGTCGGAACCTATCTGAAATAATCGAAGTTTGGGCAGATTGCACAAAATGTGTCGTATAATGTGGATTGTACAGATTTCCATACAATAATTTTCCACATTTTAAAAAGGAGGAAAACCTTATAGAATCAAGTTATGCACAAAGTTATCCACATTATCCACAGTGGAGAGATGTGGAATAAATGATTTACATAAAAAAGAGATAAACGGATGTTTTGGTGAAAAATCATAAAATTACATATTATGACAAAAAAACAGGAAAATCTCTTGACATTTTTGAAGTGAAAATACTGTAGAATATTTTGTTCAAAAGAATAATTTTGGTGTTTCAAAGTATAATTATCAGACAATATAGAGAAATTACTCGAGCATACCATTTTAAGATTTTTTTCTTGTACACGGACACTGCTATGGCAAAGGGGCCGGCGCGACTTATCAAAGTCGTGCCGGCCCCTCTGTTTAAATAATCCATTATGGGACGCCCCTGTTTTTGATGCTATTACTGGACAGGTCTATGAGTCCAGCTTCATTTTTTTAATAACCTTCAGTCGTGTGAATTCCTCCCGCTCCTTCTCCTCCAGCGCGTTCTGAATATCCTTTGAAAGTGTCTCGTACTTTGGTATCGTGATATTTTTAAGAGCGTTGGCCCGTTTCTGGGTTTTTTTGATATTGGCGGCCAGCCGGATGGCGGCGTTTTCGATCATGGAAAGCCGGATGGAAAGCTCCTTCACCTTTTCAAAGGCTGCCTTGGCCTGATCCAGCGACATTTTTGTGCTGTAGTAGGCATAGGTGGGCAGATTGCCCGTGGGATCATATTCCACCAGAGGAATTTCTGTTCCCATGACGCTGCGGGTTTTGATCCTGATTGAGTTTTCTACGGGAACCGTGTAGGCGATCTGCTGTACAAAGGCGATCCCGATCTCCATGTTTGCCTTCTGCAGAGCGGCGTAGGCCGTCCGGAAGGTCTGGTCGATCCGAGTCTGAATGTCCTTCGCCTGGTCGATCAGCTCCATCATTTCCCGGATAAGAATATTTCGTTTCTTGTCCATCAGCTCGAAGCCCTGGCGGGAAAGCGCCAGAGAGTTTTTTGCAAGTATCAGGTTTCCCTTGGTGGGAAAGGTATTCGGATCCAAAAAACCACCTCCTGGTTACCGGACAGTTTCCCGGTAATATTTGCTGAGGATTTTCGTGTCAATACGGTCAAGCTCGTCTTTGGGAAGCAGTCCCAGAAGCTCCCAGCCCTTATCCAGCGTTTCTGTAATGCTGCGGTTTTCTGTTTCAGACTGGCCGATGAATTCCGCTTCAAAGGCTTTTCCGAACTCCAGATACCGTTTGTCCATGGGAGAGAGCTCATCCTCACCGATAACGGAGGCCAGGGCCCTCGCGTCGCCCACCTTGGCATAGCAGGAGAACAACTGGTTCGCCACATCCTGATGATCCTCCCGGGTAAAGCCTTCGCCTATACCGTCCTTCATCAGACGCGACAGAGAGGGAAGCACGCTTACTGGAGGATAAATGGCCTGGCCGTGAAGCTGGCGGTCCAGTACGATCTGTCCCTCGGTGATATATCCGGTAAGGTCAGGGATCGGATGGGTGATATCGTCGTTGGGCATGGTGAGAATGGGGATCTGGGTCACAGAGCCGGATCCGTTCCTGACAATTCCAGCCCGCTCATAAAGAGTGGCAAGCTCACTGTAAAGATATCCAGGATATCCCTTACGGGAGGGAATTTCGCCCTTGGAAGAGGAAACCTCCCGCATGGCCTCGCAGAAGGAGGTGATGTCAGTGAGAATGACCAGAATATGCATACCCTTTTCAAAGGCCAGATATTCCGCGGCGGTGAGAGCGATCTTCGGAGTCAGAAGACGCTCCACCACAGGATCGTTGGCAAGGTTCAGAAACATGACTACATGGTCGGAGGCCCCGCTTTCCTCAAAGGTACGGCGGAAAAACTCCGCCACGTCGTATTTAACGCCCATGGCGGCGAAAACGATAGCGAAATCCTCGTCGGAATCGCTCCCCAGAGAAGCCTGCTGTACAATCTGGGCGGCAAGCTTGTCGTGAGGCAGACCGTTTCCTGAAAAAATAGGCAGCTTCTGCCCGCGGATCAGAGTGGTAAGACCGTCGATGGCGGAAATACCGGTGTTGATATAATTCCGGGGATACTCTCTTGTGACGGGGTTCAGAGGAAGCCCGTTGATGTTCAGGCTTACCTCGGGGGAAATATCGCCCAGCCCGTCAATGGGCTGTCCGATGCCGTTGAAGGTACGGCCAAGGATCTCAGGAGAGAGCCCGATCTCCATGGGATGTCCCGTAAGCCGCGTATGCGTGTTGCTCAGGGACATGCTGTCGGTTCCCTCAAAAACCTGGATAACCGCCTTGTCCTCATATATTTCGATGATACGGCCGATCTTTTTCGTTCCGTCGTCCATGTGAAATTCCACGATTTCTTCATAAGCGGCGTTTTTTACGCCTTCCAGAACTACCAGAGGGCCGTTTATTTCGCTTAATCCTAAATATTCGATTGCCATATAAACATTTCCTCCCCTCAGCCGTTTTTCTCTAATACTTTGTCATAAAATTCGTCGATATCTCTGCGGTACTGTTCAAAGCGTTCCGGCTCCCTGTTGGGAACGTCATATTTGATGGAAATGATCCTCTCAAAGATATTGTCCTCCTTCAGTACGGAGACAGGCATTCCCCTGTTTACCAGGGCCCGGGCCTTTTCGTACAGATAAAGGATGATCTCCATCATCTGGAACTGCTTTTCCATGGGAACGCAGGTGTCCTCCTGATGAAAAGCGTTCTGCTGAAGAAATCCCAGACGGATCACCCGGGCGATCTCCAGAGTCAGCTTCTGGTCGTCAGGCAGTACGTCGCTGCCGATGAGCTTTACAATTTCCATAAGAGAGCTTTCCTGGTTCAGGATCGCCATGATCTGATTCCTGTCCGCCACGAACCGGGGAGACACGTTTTTACGGTACCAGGGGGAAAGATCCTCCAGATATTCGCTGTAGCTTGTCAGCCAGTGGATCGCCGGAAAATGGCGGGCATAAGCCAGAGACTTGTCGAGTCCCCAGAAGCAGCGGACGAAACGTTTGGTATTCTGGGTGACAGGCTCTGAGAAGTCGCCGCCCTGGGGGGACACCGCTCCGATGATGGATACGGATCCCTCTGTTCCGTTGAGATTCTGCATCATGCCGGCGCGCTCATAAAAAGCGGAAAGCCTTGACGCCAGATAAGCGGGGAAGCCTTCCTCGGCGGGCATCTCCTCCAGACGTCCGGAGAGCTCGCGGAGAGCCTCCGCCCAGCGGGAGGTAGAGTCGGCCATGATCGCCACGTCATATCCCATATCCCGGTAATATTCCGCAAGGGTGACGCCTGTATAGATGGAGGCCTCACGGGCGGCCACGGGCATATTGGAGGTATTGGCGATCAGCGTGGTGCGGTCCATCATAAGATTTCCGGATTTAGGGTCTATCAGCTTGGAAAAATCCTCAAGAACCTGAGTCATCTCGTTTCCGCGCTCGCCACAGCCGATGTATACAATGATGTCGGCGTCAGACCACTTGGCGATCTGATGCTGGGTCATGGTTTTTCCGGTGCCGAAGCCTCCCGGCACAGCCGCCGTGCCGCCTTTGGCGATGGGAAAGAGTGTATCAAGGATACGCTGGCCGGTGATCAGAGGCACACTGGCCGGAAAACGCACCCGGGCGGGCCGGGGAATACGGATGGGCCATTTCTGAGCCAGAGCCAGATCCTTTGTACTTCCGTCCTCAAGCCGGATGGTTACGATGGGCTCCAGTATCGTATATTCTCCGTCGGGAGCCGCTTTGATCACAGTACCCTCCGCGATATTGGGAGGAACCATGGATTTATGAAGAATAGAAGCTGTTTCCTGGGTCTCGGCGATGATCGTTCCGGGTCCCACGATATCTCCCTCTTTTACGGTGAGATGCACCTTCCATTTTTTTTCTGTGTCAAGAGAGTCCACGCTGACGCCCCGGGAAATATATTTTCCGGATGCCTTCGCGATTTCGTCCAGGGGGCGCTGTATTCCGTCGAAGATATTATGGATGATGCCCGGCCCCAGAAGTACGGAGATGGCGTCGCCGGTTCCCTCAACCGTTTCTCCGGGCCGGATCCCGGTAGTTTCCTCGAAGACCTGAATGGTCGTCATGCCTTTTTTCAGGCCGATGACTTCTCCCACCAGACGGTCCTTTCCAACATAGACCATCTCGGAAATCTTAAATCCGGGATCTCCCTTCAGATAGACAACGGGGCCGTTGACGCCGTAAATAATACCTGTTCTACTCATGCTTCAGACCTCCGTCAAATTTGAATTCTCTGTACAGAGTTTCCAGCCCCTCCTGGAACGAATTGTCGATCATGATATTTTTGTGGGGGATGGAAGCTATGACTCCGCCAAGAAAAGAGCTTTCGGAAACCTTCAGGGGCACGCCTGCCTTCTGGGAAAGCATATCGGCCTTATCCCTGTCGTCTGAGGAGAGAGAGATCTCCACCTCATCCTCCCCGGCAAAATCCAGAACTTCTCTGATCTGCTTCAGAAGATAATCGGTATAGTCCGGTGTGGACATATAATCCGCCAGCTTTTTCCTCACCTCTGCAAAGAGGTCTTTCTTCAGCGCTTCCTGTTTTAGGGACCATTCGCGCCTCAGAGTGATCTGCTCCGCCGAGAGAACCTTGTTCACTTCCCGGCGTACATGCTCCGCCTCGGCTTTTATTTCCGCCTCCGCGCCCTCGGCGCGGGAGCTTTTATGCTCCTCCAGCATACGGGCAAGCTGTTCCTTATGTTCCTGTATGGCCTTCGCCCCGTCTTCCTTTGCTTCCTCCACGGAAATATCATAAAAATGCTGGAGCTTTTCGTCTATCGTCATATTCTCACCTGCCTATAATTTCAGTCCTATCGCTTCGTTTACATAAGAGGTAATAAAATCCGGCTTGCGGCCGGTGCCGTGCCTGTCGGGGATCTCGATGATCAAAGGCGTTTTATGGTGAAGCCGGACTTCATCTATGATCTCCGGGAACTCCCGGCCGAATTTTTCGGTCAGGAGAATGATCCCGATCTCTTTGTCCGCGATGGCGTTTTCCAGAGCTTCCCTCAGCTCCTGGCGCTCATGGACCACTATACCCTCCACCCCGGCAAGGCGCATTCCGGTATAGGTGTCGATGTTGTCGCTGATTAAATACATTTTCATAAAAATCCGCCTCTTAAAGCTGTCCGAGGATCATAAAGGAAATGATCAGTCCGTAAAGAGCGATACCTTCGGCCATAGCTACGAAAATAATAGATTTACCAAACAGAGAGCCGTCTTCGCTGAGAGCTCCCAGAGCGGCGCTGGCTGAGCTGGCGACCGCGATGCCGGAGCCAAGGCCGGAGATTCCTGTAACGAGAGCGGCTCCGATATATCCAAGGCCGGTGGCGAGACCGTCGGCGGCAGCGGCGTCGGCAGCCTGTACGCCGGTGGTTCCCGCGAACATCACGATGGAAGCCACAAGGATCACACCGAAAAACATAAAGCAGTTGGCGGCCAGAGATTTTTTATAGCGCTTTCTGCTTTTTTCTCCCAGGAAAAAACAGCCGAAGGGAACGATAATGCTGAGAATCAGTGCGATTGCGGTTACAATTTGAATGATCATGTTCATGGTAATATCCTCCTGAAGATAATGAATTTAAGTAATTATCCGGACTTTTCTGAAAATCCGGTAACTGCCTTGAAAAATGTAATGGATCACCGGATGCTCTCTATGAAGCTTTTTTCTGAGCGCGGAACTTCATAAACGGGCGGAATTCCCGTCCATTGCCGGCATAAAAGCGGCTGAATATCTCATAGTATTCCAGTCGGAGTACCTGGATTCCAACGATCAGGCCCTCCATGGCGCATACAAAAAGATTTCCAAGCACAATGACGATCCAGTTGGGGCTTCCTCCGTTTGCGGCTCCTGCCAGCATCATGACTACCTCCATCATCGCCGCGTGGCTGACGGCAAAGGCGCCGATACGCAGGAAGGACAGGGTATTGGACAGATAGCTGAGCAGTACCTCAAATAATTCAAAGAAGCTCTGGACAAAAAACATACCCTTTTGTTCCGGAAAAACATGGGCCTTCTTTTTTACCAGGTTGGTGAGAGGCTCCTTCAGGAACATCAGCGCAAGGGGGATGAGGAACATCACCACCAGAACCGCGGCGGCGGGAAGCTTTCTGCCTGAAATAAACAGTCCCACAGTGAGTACGATGGAGCCGTAAAACACAAGACCGGCGACCGCGTTGCTGTCGAACCACGTTTTTTCCACATCATGGTTCCGTATGGAATTGATGATGTTGAACACCATACAGGTCAGGATGATAAACATACCGAAGCCTATGGCCACGACGAATACGGCGTTCAGCGTACCGACAAGAGGCACGTCCATCATGGCTGTCATGGGCTTGAGCCATACGGCATGCAGGATCTCCTCAAAGCCGAAGAGACTGCCGTACATAAAACCAAAAAAGATGGAAAAGATCCCCGCGCAGCTTATGATGCCTGCCAGATCCATGTGCTTCTTCTTATAAAGAAACAGACCGCCCAGGAACAATAAGAGCCCCTGCCCCACGTCGCCGAACATGGCGCCGAAAATGAGCGAGTATGTGACCGCCACAAACCATGTGGGGTCCATCTCATTGTAGGCCGGAAGGCCGTACATTTTTACATACATCTCAAAGGGCCGGAAGAGCCCGGGATTTTTCAGCTTTGTGGGAGCCTTTTTCTTTGTGGGCTGCTGCTGGTCGTCCATGAGACAGAAAATGCGTTCGTCATCCTTAATGTCATTCTGGAAGGAGGCGGCGTCCTTCTCCGTCATCCAGCCGCACAAAATATAAAAGGTATTGTTGTCCCCCTGGGTGCAGGCGGCCAGCTTGCGGATGTCAAAAGAGGAAGAACAGGCGTCCAGCGCGGCCTTTGCGGAGACGATATCCTCCCGGTTGTCTCCAAGGAAATTTTTTACCGCTTCCTTGTTGGCGTTCAGACCTTCATGGATTTCCTGATGTCTGTGATCAAGCCGGGCGAAAGCCTCCACGGCGGTTCCTGTGTAAGCGTCCGGCATAAAGATCTGCTCAAAGTGCATGGAAGAATATACCGCATGGATCTTATGCGCCTGCTGCTTGGGAACAAAGTAGACGCCGTAAACGTACTGCTCGTCGTCGCCGCATTTGATAAAAATGGTGTTCAGATTATCATAAATATATTTTTCAAATTTTTGAAGATACTGTTTTTCAATGCGGCCGAAACGATAGTGGATATACTGGAATTTTAAAATTTCGGACACATCATAATCCAGATTGCGGAAGGGGCGGATGATCTTCAGGTAATCTACCATCCCCGCATGTTCGGCTTCCAGCTTTTCACGGGCTTCCGCCAGGCTGCGGGACTCCTTCTGGAGCCGCCGGACAATGGTTACCGCCGTTTCTGCGTCCATAGGCCGGGGAGAGGTGTTCTCCGGTTTTTCAAGCTGCTCATAGAAGCTGTTGATAGAATTAAGAGCTTCCTTGTAGGGGTTGATTTCCAAAAACGGAGACAGATTCGCTACTTCAGTGAGCTCAGCCAGGGCATTTTCCAAATGGATCTCATATTTGGAAAGATATGTCTCAGTCATTCTGTCAATATCCGCTTTGGGCCCGGTGATGCTTAAAAATTTCATTTTTTCAATCACAATGTTACCTCCGGGTTGTTAATTACTGCGAATATACTGTAAAGCCTCGTCCGGTGCCACGCCGTATCTCACACATTCGATGGCGATGGTCAGACGGTTGACTTCGTGTTCCTTGTGATACAGATAAGAGTAGAGAACCGCCACCGAATAGGGATCCCTGCGGGCTTCCTTCTCCAGGGTGGTCCTGAGCATACAGTTATAAAATTCTTCAAGATTGTGGGCCGCCAGATATTCATACTTTTTACCATAGTATGTCCTGCGGAACATTTTCCTTGCGTCCTCATAGCTGCCGACTTCTACAAGAGCGTGTATTTCTTCCTTTTTCAGCTTATAATTCATAGGGATCAGCAGCGCGTAAATGTCTGCCGGGGCCATATGGAAAAAGCGCTTGGAGCGGAAGATAAACTGCAGGTTCAGCATGTCAAATTTTTCGCCGTAAGCTTTTGTGATCTCCTTCAGATCGTTCCCTGAAAACAGCTTTTTGCGTACGTTCCAGATCTGCGCGAAATAATAGAGGTCCAGAGCCATGCCGTAATCGAAAAGCAGGGCGCTTTCGTGATTCTGGATTTTTGACAAAGGCTCGTAAAACTCGTTGCCTTTCAGGGCGCTGATAAATTCTTCCATTGTGGCGCAGGCAGCCAGACGGTCTACGTCCAGCCGGGAGTGCTTCCGGAAAAACTCACGGTAGGGCGAAATATCTACAGGATCCGTGTTTCTGTGATCAAACAGATTCGTCATAATTTCCTTGAGCACCCGGATCTCATAGCGCTTGGAATACAATTCCAGGAATTTACGCTGCTCAGAGTTCGCAAACTGATAAATCCTTGAAAAGTCTGAGAAAATAGAGACTCTCAGAAGCTTTTCGATCTGCCCTCTGTGGAGAGAATTTTCATCCAGTGACGCCCAGGCTTTCGCGTACTGCGGAGTCCGCTTGAGATAAGCGGCCGCCTGGGGAACGCCGGGAAGCTGAACGATCTCCTGAAGCTGCTTTTCGGAGATCAGCTTGCTCTGCATGGCGCGGATCTTTGCCGAAATCCCACTGTAAGAAAGGAGACTTCCCATCTCGCACTACACCTCCTTCAGTGCTTCAGAAGCTTTTGAAATATTTCCTCTGATAATTTCTCGTGGTTTTGTCTGTAGTAGACCTCCAGATCTGCCAGAGCTGTCTCCGTACTTTGCCTGAGCGCTGCCAGTTCCGCGTTTTTCTTTTCCTCCAGACTGCTGCGCAGCTCTTTTATTTTATTATCAGTTTCCTGCTCCAGCCGGGCGTCGAAGGCTTTGCATTGCTGCTCCATTTCAGCGGAGAGAGCGGTTTTGGTTCTGTCTGCGTCCTCCATGATGCGGCGGGCAGTGATTTCGATTTCGGATAACTTGTTGAGTATTTGTTCCATATTCACACTCCTTCAAACTGGTATTTTAGGAACTTTCTCATATGATACACCTTTTGTTAAAAAATTACCACTCAAAAAAATACAATTTTAGGGCAATATTTTACAGTAAAATTGTATAAATTGAACACATCTTCGGTATAAAAAGAGGCAATATAAAGCGGGTGGGTGCACACGCGCTGAAAGGCGCCGGAATGAGGACGATTATTTTCTCTCCTGTTTAGCTCTGCCTGGTGCCAGAATTGACAAATAAACATAAATATTGCATAATGAAGTTATATAAATAGTTTATATAACTATGTTATACGGAGGGCGAAAAATGCCGAAACAGAGAATTACAAAAGAAATGGTTGTCAATGCCGCTTTTGAAATCGCGAGAAAAAGCGGTATGGAACAGGTTATGGTAAAAAATATTGCTGATAGAATAGGATGTTCTGTCCAGCCTATTTACAGTTATTGCAAAAATATGGACGGACTGCGGAAAGATGTGGTCAAACAGGTGAATTGCTTTATACGGGAATATACAGCGGCTTACATTGATAAAAATGATTTGTTTCGCAGTACAGGGAATGCATACATTCGTTTAGCGAAAGAGGAGCCTCATTTATTCAGAATTTTTATTTTGCACAAAAGAGAGGGTATCTCTTCATTGGACGACTTGTATCAATCAGAAGCGGATCCGCATATGGCGGAATTTATTGCGGAAAAACTGCACATCAGTATAAAACAGGCAAAACGGCTGCACTTAAATATGCTGATCTATACCATTGGTATCGGTACTATATTTTCAGTGACGACACCGGGGATTTCAGCAGATGAAATATATATACAGCAGGAAGCCGCCTGCGAAGCGTTTTTAAGACAGGCGTTGTGTTCTGAAGAATAAAAGCAGATAAACTATATTTGAAGAAAGGTGTCGCTATGAAAAAGGGGATTATTATTTATCAGTCGAAATATGGAGCTACAAAAAAGTATGCTGAATGGCTGCACGGAATGACAGGCTTTGAATGTGTTGAAACTCCGAAGGCATTGATCAGCGAAGTGATGAGTTTTGAGACAGTGCTGCTATGCGGCGGAATATATGCCTCCGGGATAGCGGGTCTGTCCTTCCTGAAAAAGAATATAAATAAATTGAGAAATAAAAAAATAGCGATACTTTGCGTCGGCGCCTCTCCTTACGACGAGAGTGCGTTTGCGGAGATCAAGGCACATAATCTGAAAGGAGATTTAAAAGAAATTCCGCTTTTTTACGGGAGAGGCGCTTGGGATGAAAATAAAATGAAATTTATGGACAGGACCTTGTGTAAAATGCTTCAAAAGTCGGTGGCAAAAAAGAATCCAGATACATATGAACCCTGGATGAAAGCGCTTATGTGCGCGGCAGGACAAAGCTGCGACTGGACAGATGAAAAATATCTGCTGCCTTTAATAGACTACCTTGAGAAGTAGCGGCGCAGGAAAAGAAGGGCGGCAGCTTTGAGCAAGGTTTACCGGGCCAGGAGGAAGAGGTTTTTCTTGCCTGCCAGTAAGAAAACATGTATGATGGTAGTGCCGGCATACAGACAGATCCCGGCCGCAGGGATAAAAAGGTAAGTAAAAATTGGAGGATCATATGAGATTAAGAAATATACCAGGGGCTAAGGACGCGATCCTGGAAAGCCCCTATGTGGTGCAGGAGCCGGAAACCTGCAGAGGAAAATGGGAAAGCCGTTTTATGAAAAAGAACCCTCTTCATATTGAGGTGGGAATGGGAAAAGGGCGGTTCCTAATGGATATGGCGAGACTGCATCCCGAGATCAACTACCTGGGTATTGAAATGTACGACAGCGTTCTTCTGCGGGCCCTGCAGAAGAGAGACGAGCTGAAGGAGGCGGGAGAGGAATTGAAAAATCTTCTTTTTATGAGGATGGACGCCCGGGAGCTGCCCCAGGTATTTGAAAAGGGGGAAGTGGAAAAAATTTATCTGAACTTTTCCGATCCCTGGCCCAAGGCCCGCCATGCAAAGCGCCGCCTGACTTCCCGGGAATTTCTTTCCCGCTATGAAAAGATCCTGGCACAGACGGGAACTGTGGAATTTAAAACAGATAACAGAGCCCTTTTTGAGTTTTCACTGGAAGAGGTCAGGGAACAGAGCTGGGAGCTTCTGGAAAGCACCTTCGACCTGCACAAGGATGAAAAAATGATGGAAGGAAACGTGATGACAGAGTATGAAGAGAAATTTTCCTCCATGGGAAATCCTATCTGCAAGCTGATCTGCCGTCAGAAACAAAAATGACAGGGCGATGGAAAACGGAGGCAGGGCGAGTAACCTTAAAGGCTGTAAGGATATCTCTGCAGCAAGGACAGGCATGGCCGATAAAGAGCAAATTTCTTTTAAGCCTTACGGGCGCAGCCATGAAGATTTTTGGGCATCGCAGGGATGAAAGACGTACTGGCTGTACACTGATTGAAAGCAACGCAGCGGACGTAAAATTCATCTCTTTATCAAACATAAGTTTCTTTTTACGCGCCGGCATCAGGCAATATATGGAAAAGCGCCGAACACATTTCGGGTATGCCAGACTGATCTGGATTTTCATTCTGCAAGGTGAAGGAATGAGACACAGCGGTGGCTGAGTCGATTGACGACAACACAGCAGATGCAAATTCAGGTCAGTCATTATACGAAATGTGAGTGAGACAGTACACTAGACAGTGCCGCTGCTGCTATGATACGGAAAAACACTTCCATGCCTGAGGCATATAATAACAAAAAGAGTACGGCGGGCCTGCGGATGCTGTGAAATCTGGCGGAACCATCGGTCAGCAGTGAAGGAAGGCAGACGCCTGCCGTGCACATGGAGGCTCTATATGGCTGGCAGAAAAGGAAACAACAAAATGCAGAATATGATGACGCAGTTCAGCTACAATCACCGGAAGCTGGACGCTCGTCTGACAAAGATCAGAAAAAATGCAGATGAACTGGCGAAAATGCTGGATTCCATGCCCCTAAAAAAAGAGGGAAAAAAGGGAAAATAAAAAAAAGTGAAAAAAATATAAATTTTTTCTTGACTTTTGCTGAATGGTCTCGTATAATGACTCTTGCGTTGAGAAATACAACAATAAAAAAGCTTGCGTCTTTAGCTCAGCTGGCAGAGCACCTGACTCTTAATCAGGGTGTCCAGGGTTCGAACCCCTGAAGACGCACTAAAGGCACTGTTTTTGCGGACAACATGATTGCTGCGGGGACGGTGTTTTTTGTGTCTGAAAATAAAGGAGATGAAAGGATTGTCCGGGCAGGAGAGGAACGACAGTCAGGAGAAGGACGGGAGTCTTTGGCTGGGAACGGTGGAATTAAAAGCGTGATTCCTGCAGAAAAATAACAGGAATAATAAGCGGCGGCGAAGGTTATAGAGAAGGCCAGCCGCTTTTTTGGTATCAGGAAAACTACGAGATAGCTGCGAGGCTCTGTTCCGGGAGCAGAAGAAACTGCGGAAAGAATATTGAGAGAACGGAGCTGTGAAAGAGAAAACAGGTTTATGAAATCGGGAGAGGCCGCCGCTCCTTCTGTATGCAATGTTCAAATTTCAAAAAGGAGCTCGGCTTAGACTCGTCACGACTTACAGGCTTCGGCAGCAGGAATTCCGGTGTTTTTCATACGAACGCTTGAGGTGTACGGGATGTATGCCGATTGAGGTTAACGTGGAAAATCGCAGAAATCACGCAGAGTGAAGCTCACCTCTCTTCATAGCAACGCCGTGCTGTCAGGATAAAGAAAAGTAAGATAAAAAAAGCTTTAAAGAGAAGGAGGGCCGGACAAATGAATGTCCGGCGAGTATGAAAAAGAAAAATATATGTAAAAAAGCATTTGCTTTATTTGCTTAATACTATACCGTTAATATGTGATGAAATTGTGAGCATTAGTTGAAAAAATAATGATGAATTTATAAAAAACTTCTAAAAAAATTTCGTTGTAAAAGTTCAGCCGCTCCTATATAATAATGGAAGAACGGTAAGTCCTTGATTCCAGGAAAATATATTCGTGTTTTGCGTATCATACGAAATACCTTTTTGTATTTATGTGCGAAAGAATTGACTTTCCTATGATGATCAGGGTGGCGAGAGATACCAGACGAATTGTTTTACACTTCGTGCTTCTGCAATTCGGCAAAACATTCGGAAATCACGGGGATTTGCTCCATTTTTTCCGTACATTTTGACGGGTTATAAAGTTTTTCCATTGTAATGCAAATGTGGCGTGGTTTTAGACTTTTACCCCAGGTATCCTATGATATAAAACGTTCCATTATGGATGTACCCGGTTGCATGTGGAATTATGACTGCCTGCGGCAGTCTGCATCTGGCGCACAAAGTATGTTGGTTTTCGCTTCGGTCGATGCTAAACAAACATTCGCCGGATGTCCAGTACCGCTCAAGATTGAGGGGAGTGGGGAGCTGAAGTGTGCTTGCGCACTTTGTTTCAACCGGGAGACAAAAACCTTGAAATTCTCTTGGGAATGAGGGGATTCGGAAAGGGGATTCGCCCCTTTTGCCGCAAATGAAGGGCTACGGCTCATAATACTCTGAGGAGGAAAAGAATGAAGAGAGAAACAGTTGTCGTACTGGATTTTGGCGGTCAGTATAATCAGTTGATCGCGCGCCGTGTAAGGGAATGTAATGTATACTGTGAGATTTATTCTTATAAGACAGATATCGAAAAAATAAAGGAACTTCAGCCGAAGGGCATTATTTTTACAGGCGGCCCAAACAGTGTGTATCTGGAGGATTCCGCGACATATTCAAAAGAAATCTACGAGCTGGGTATTCCGATTCTTGGAATCTGCTACGGCTCCCAGCTTATGATGCATCAGCTTGGCGGTAAGGTGGAAAAGGCGCCGGTTCGTGAATACGGAAGAATTGAAGTAAACGTAGATACGGAATCAAAGCTGTTTCACGAGGTGTCTCCGAAAACAATCTGCTGGATGAGCCATAATGATTATATTGCAAAGGAGGCTCCGGGCTTTCGCATTTCTGCGTGGACCAGTGATTGTCCTGTAGCGGCGACCGAAAATCAGGAGAAGGGATTTTACGCAGTACAGTTCCATCCCGAGGTTCTTCACACCCAGGAAGGAACGAAAATGCTGTCGAATTTTGTGTATAATGTCTGCGGCTGTACTGGAGACTGGAAAATGGATTCTTTTGTAGAGGATTCCATTCAGGCGATCCGCGCGAAGGTCGGGGACGGAAAGGTGCTGTGCGCACTCTCCGGAGGCGTGGATTCCTCTGTGGCGGCAGTCCTTTTGTCAAAAGCGGTTGGAAATCAGCTTACCTGTGTGTTTGTAGATCATGGTCTGCTCCGCAAAAATGAAGGCGACGAGGTAGAAGCTGTATTTGGCCCTGAAGGTCCTTATGATCTGAATTTTATCAGAGTCAACGCTCAGGAGCGCTTCTATGAAAAGCTGAAAGGCGTGGAAGAGCCGGAGCGCAAGCGTAAAATTATCGGCGAGGAATTTATTCGTGTATTTGAGGAAGAGGCGAAGAAAATCGGAGCTGTTGATTTTCTGGTTCAGGGAACCATCTATCCGGACGTTGTAGAAAGCGGCGTGGGCGGCGAGTCCACCGTCATCAAATCCCACCACAATGTAGGCGGCCTGCCGGATTATGTTGATTTTAAAGAAATTATTGAACCGCTCCGCAACCTGTTTAAGGATGAGGTGCGCAAAGCCGGACTGGAACTGGGTATTCCGGAATACCTTGTATTCCGTCAGCCGTTCCCGGGACCGGGGCTTGGAATCCGTATCATAGGTGAGGTGACCGCAGAGAAGGTGAAGATGGTTCAGGAAGCCGATGCTATCTGGCGTGAGGAAATTGCAAAGGCCGGATGGGATCAGAAGGTGAACCAGTACTTTGCTGCCCTGACGAACATGAAATCTGTGGGCGTTATGGGCGATGAGCGAACCTATGATTATGCCATCGCGCTGCGCGCGGTGACCACTACGGACTTCATGACCGCTGAAAGCGCCGAGATCCCCTGGGAGGTTATCGGAAAGACCACAAGCAGGATCGTGAACGAAGTGAAGCATGTGAACAGAGTGCTGTACGATTGCACCGGGAAGCCACCGGCGACGATTGAGTTTGAGTGATCGGCTAAAAACCGGGAGCCCAGTGTTTATGCGGGTTCCCGGGATTTTTTGCCATCCGTGACATTATTGTGACATTATAAAATTTTCGGAGCGCATTTTCCGGCCGGAAAATATCCGATTGCAGAATCTGGTCGAAGATGGTAGAATACCCTCATGGAAGAGTACCCATGACAGGGTGGTAGCCTCCCAAGCCAATGAAAACCGGTTCGCCGGAATACATAGGAAGGGAGGTGGTGCATATGACAGACTACGAGACCATTATGGTTTTCCTGGGGATTATCGGCTTGCTGATTTCCTTTGGGGGCCTGCTCATTGCATTGCTTACCTTTCTCGACAAGAGAAATAAGCGAAAATAAAAATGCCCCTCCTGTCTGGTCCACAGGAGAGGCGCCTCTCATCGAGAGGTAAATAAGTTTTTCCGGGAGCATCCGCTTTGGAGTGGGTGCTCTTTCTATGTTCATTATATACCAGACATTCTCTTTTTGCAAGTTTTATAAATATTTCAGCGGCAGGCGTGTAACTATTCAGCCTCCGGCTGAACCCACGGGTTTTACACCGGCTAGAAAATAGCCGGTGTACCCGTAAATAAATGTTTCAGATTTTGCAGGATCCCCATGTTCCTTCGTTTCAGCGTTTCGATGATGGT
>DXEG01000014.1 GCA_019115125.1 Candidatus Blautia faecipullorum | reverse complement strand
GTCGCTGAAAATGCCAGGCCGCTCCACATGTTGAGTTGAAAGCGTGGAAAATAAAAATCGGTTAAAGGAATACGGATTAAAGGATAATTATCTAACCGTTTTGATTTTTGGCGGGTCACGCGGAGCAGAAGAAGAAATTGAAAAAATTTTTGCAGAAAGATTAAAAGGAATAATCCCTGATGAAACAAGATGTGAGAAATTTTATACAGCATTCATGCTTTTTGTCAGTCGGGAATATGCCCGAAGAGAATGGGTGATGCAGATCCATTTCGGATGCAGAAGAAATAATAATACCAGAATGTATATAAAAATGGGGGCAGATACTGGATTTGATTGTATTGCGTCAGGAGATTCGGTAGGAAAAATAACAGATTTTCTTGATGATCTTAATGAAACTGGAGAACTGCCTAAAACTATTTTGTACAGTTTGAATCCAAATGATGATTCCATTATTGATTCTGTAATAGGATGCTACCAGGACGCGTCTGTATGCGGAAAACTGCAGCATGGTTCCGCATGGTGGTTTAACGATCATTATGAGGGTATGCGAAATCAGATGAAATCTTTAGCCAGTCAAGGTGCGTTAGCCTCCTTTGTTGGAATGCTGACTGATTCCAGAAGTTTTCTTTCTTATACCCGTCATGAATATTTTCGCAGGATTTTGTGCGGGCTTTTCGGAGAATGGATTGAAGCGGGGATGTATCCAAAAGATTGGGATACGCTTGGAGAGATTGTGAAAAATATATGCTATAACGATGCGGTTACTTATTTTAATTTTCCTCTGGATAGAATTTGATAAGGAACACAAATGATCTGCAAATATTAATTGAGAAGTTATCCGGTATAAAATAATCCCCGGTACCGTCAGTTTAAAAGGATGATACCGGGGAAAATTATTGTGACAAATAAATTCTGAAATGATTTCCTACTTTTCTTCCAGCACAGATGTGCAGTGAGCGCAGCGGGTAGCCTCAATGGGGATTTCGCTGAGACAATAAGGACATTTTTTAGTGGTTGGAGCCTCGGCTTCCGGTTTCTTCTGTCCGAGGGACATCAGCTTATTGATTCCTTTCAGCAGGCAGAAAAGAACGAAAGCCAGAATCAGGAAATTCACAAGCTCTGATATAAAATTGGAGGCAAATTTCGCGGCGTCGTTCAGTCCGTACATTTCTGCGCCGGTTACAAGATTCAGGATCGGGTTGATAAAGTTGTCGGTCAGGGAGGTTACAATACCAGTGAAAGCACCGCCAATAATTACCCCGACTGCCATGTCCATCATGTTTCCACGAAGGGCGAAAGCCTTAAATTCTTCGATAAACTTTTTCATTTTGTACTTTCCTTTCATATCTTATCTTAATGTATTTTGTATAGTGTACCATGATTTTTGAGGGCAGAAAAGTATTTTTTTTGTGTCATAGTGTTATTAACTTGTGATCCCCTCTCTGTACAAGAGTCATTGATTACTTTGGGCAGAGCCACTTTTTTGAGGTTCTGCCTTACTTGTATTAATTTCTTCGGTTGGGATACTTACTTATCGGCCGAACGACTGTAAAGGGAAAAGATTTCGTACAACACCATGTTATAATATAGCGGACCGGGAACCTTCAAACAGATTCCCGGCCCCTGCTGTACCAGAGAAGCAGAGCGAAAATTATTGCTATACACCTTCACTTTCGAGAAATTGTGTAACTGTCATGCACTTTGGATGTTCAATATCCAAGCTAAGAAAATCTTTGTCCCCGGTAAGGATGATGTCTACATCTGACACAATGGCGGCATTTAGAATTGGCTGGTCTTTCGCGTCGCGTATCAGCTTTTCCGCATGGTCTACCGCCGGGATTAACTCATAGGACATTTCCGCAAGCAGCACTTCCGCATCCGGCAGATATTTCGGTGCTTTGCGCCCGAGAATATCCCGCAACTCAGCGATGTTTCGATCACACAAAACTATCTCGTGGTTATCCACGATGTAGAGTAAAGCTTTTGCCGGCTTTGATCGGGGAAAGACTAATGCGGAAAATAAAATATTTGTGTCAATAAGTATCCGCATTTTATCGTTCCTTTCCGTAGCGCACTTCGTCTACAAGCGCTTGAATATCCTCTTCGCTGGTAATTTCCATCGCTTCGGCAGCACCGGCAAAAGCAGCCTGTGCTTTTCGGATAGCGGCTGCGGAGGCGTTGCTGACAACAATCTCTCCGTTCTGCTTTTGAAAGAACAGGATTTTATCGCCGGATTTCAGACCAAGCAGGCGTCTGATTTCTACTGGCACAGTGATTTGACCGTTTGCAGAGATTTTTGCTAAATTCATATCAGTCACCCTTTCTATTCTTGAGAATTCAACTTTTCTTTATTTTTGCTTATATTATATCCCACATACCGGGGAAAGTAAACTTATAAAATGTTTCCATTGGTTTGGAAAGAGGTGGCTTGAAAAGATTCAAAACATATATGAAAATTTATTGACAGACATATCAGTATAGTATAAAATTTTGTGACAGAATATACAGTCGTGAACGATAGCCATGAGCAAGAGCCCCTGAATCGGAGCTTTTGTTCATTATAGGAGAAAAGGAAAACAATATGAAGAACCATCTGCCCCTTTTAGGAGCCGGTCCGGCTTATGTGGTTGTGGTGACAGCAGCCACCATAGCCGCGGTGATCCTGAAATGCACAAACGTGATAAGATACGGGAATGTTCAGGAATTTAAGATTTGGTTTTATATTGGCGGAAGCCTGCTGATCCTTCTGGGAATCCTCCTGTGGGGCCTTGCGAATTTCCAGTGCAGGATCAGCGAAAACATCAAAAGGAACAAGCTTGTGACCACGGGAATCTACGCCCATGTGCGGAATCCCATCCTCAGCGGACACCTTCTGGCGGATACGGGGCTCCTTCTTTTTGCCTGCAATCTTTTTCTTCTGATGCTTCCGCTAGTGTACTGGCTTTATATGACTATGCTTTTGCGGGCGACGGAAGAAAAATGGCTTGCCGCCCTTTACGGAGAGGAATATCTCCGGTACTGCCGGAAGGTAAACCGCTGTATTCCATGGTTTTGAAACGCGTCGAAGCATTCCGGCTTCACAGCTTGGAAGGTAAGACTGAATGTGACAGGCGTATCCGGCGCGCTGAGAATACAGGCCCCATGAGTGAATGAGTGGAGAAGCGGCAGCAGCCGTAAGTTTCCAAGGTTCCAAGGCAACTGGGGTGTTTATGACGCTGGAAGACGTTTTCGGCTGCTTCCGGCGGATTTCCGGGTAATGACGGTATAGGCGATGACGCAGATGATCACAGACAAAAGCGAGCCCATGGAGGTTGCAAGTCCCATGGGGAGCAGCGTGTCGGGAAACAGGACGGAGGTCAGATATACTCCGGGAACCCGGACAAGCAGAATAGCTGTGATGTTGTGCAGGAAGGAAAGCCCGGATTTTCCGCAGGCGCAGAAATAACCGCTGAAGCTGAAATGGATGCCCGCGAAGATACAGTCCCAGACATATCCCCGCATATACTGGCCGCCCAGACGGATCACTTCAGCTCCGTCCGCCTGAGTGCTGTCGGTGAAGAGGGAAACCACCGGTTCGGCGGCAAACTGCATCAGAAGCACGATGAAAGCGCCGAAGCCGATGGCGATCAGCGAGGCATAACGAAGGGTGAGCCTTGCCCTCTCCGGTTTGCCCGCGCCGATGTTCTGCGCGCCGAGAGCGGAAACAGTAGACAGCATGGAGGATGGAACCAGGAACAGAAAGCTGATGATCTTTTCCACAATTCCCACCGCGGCCGCGTCGTTCAGCCCTCTCCGGTTAGCGATGACGGTGATGACGATAAAGGCGATCTGGATCAGGCCGTCCTGCATGGCGACGGGAATCCCGATCTTCAGTATTTTTCCCATAACCGGCCCGGCAGGCCGGAAATCCTCTTTTTTTACAGACAGAGCTCCGCTTTGTCTGCGGATGACTATAAGCGCGATCACGACGCTGAAAGCCTGGGAGAGCGTGGTGCCCAGGGCGGCGCCGGAGGGTCCCATATGGAGGGCGCCCATAAAAAGATAGTCCAGCGCGATATTGGCGGCGCAGGCTGCGGCTACAAAATACATGGGGCTTTTGCTGTCCCCCATTCCCCGGAAAATGGAGCTGATGATATTATATGCCGTAATAAAGGGGATGCCGGTAAAGCAGATGGTCAGGTAGTCTACGGTTCCGGAAACAGCAGCCTTTGGGGTGGACATCACATTGACAATAGGACGGACAAATATGAGGAGCACGACAGTAAGCGCAACGGACAGGCACATGAACAGTGTGACGGTGTTGCCAATGCTGGCCGCGGCTCCTTTTTTGTCTTTTCCGCCCACAGCCTGCCCGATAGAGACGGTAGAACCCATGGCGAGGCCGACGATCATCACCGTCAGCATATGCATGACCTGGGATCCTACAGATACGGACGTCGTACTGGCTACTCCCTCAAACTGCCCGATGATAAAAAGATCCGCCATGCCGTAAAGGGTCTGCAGAAAATAAGAAAGCAGGTAGGGGAGAGAAAACAGCAGAATATTTTTAAACACGCCGCCGGATGTAAGGTTTTTTTCCATAGTTATGTATCCTTTCCTGAGTCTCGCCCGTCGCGGCCGATCTGACCGGACAGGCGCTTTTTCTGTATGAATTATAAACTCTATAACTGTTGCAGAGTCAAGAAAGAAAATGATTAAAAAATATTTCTGCAACCCTTTCTCCATCAAAACTTCACTTTTCTATGCTACACTACACAAGGAGTTATACTACACACTGGAGGGATATAGGATGTCAAAAACGATTTTAGTGATAGAGGATGAAAAATCCATACAAAAGATCATCAGGGCCTTTCTTGAGGACGCCGGATATACGGTGATACTGGCCGGCGACGGGGTCGAAGGAATTGAAAAATTTCATAAGCAGAATCCCGATCTGGTGCTGCTGGATCTGATGCTTCCGAAGGTGGACGGCTTCGCGGTCTGTGAGATCCTGCGCAGGGAGAGCCGGATCCCGGTGATCATGCTCACCGCGCTGGAGGACGACAGAAGCCAGATGAAGGGCTTCGACCTGTTGGCGGACGATTATATCACAAAACCTTTTTCCATGCCGCTGGTGCTGAAAAGGATCGAGGCGGTGCTGCGCCGGGCGGAACAGGGCGGACAGCCGGAGACGGCTGTGATCCGGTATAAGGGGCTTACCCTGGATTCGGACAGCTATACGGTCCAGGACGGAGGCGGGAGCGTGTCTCTTACCACAAGGGAATTTGAAATATTAAAGCTTCTTCTGGAAAACCAGGGACGGGTGTTTACAAGAGAGAGGCTTTTGAACAGCATATGGGGGTACGATTATTTCGGGGATGAAAAGATCGTGAATACCCATATAAAAAATATACGCAAAAAATTGGGAGCGGACTATATAGAAACCATCAGAGGGGTAGGATATAAAATTGAGAAAGAAAATCAGTGAGAGTATTCAGGCAAAAACTTTTATCAGCATGGTGGCGCTGCTGGCAGTCTGCTGTGTTTTTATATACGCCACGGTGATGATTTTTCTTCCGAAAAATTATCACGCCAGGCTGGAGAACCAGGCGTCGTCAGATTTCTGCGGCCTGGTGGAACTCCTTGAGAAAAGCGGCTGGGAGGAAAATTCGGAGAAGCTGCTGAAATTCTCTATGAAAAATAATGCTTCGCTTACCATCCGAAGCGAGAAGGGCGAGGAGATATTTTCTGTGAATTACGCGGATATGGAGGATGTCAGGGCATCCTCCGAGACGGCTGCGTCTATGAGCTATGTCTCTTCTTTCTGGCAGGATGGAAAAAGCTTTGAGATTTTTGCCGTTGTTTCACTGACGGAGGTATCCCAGTCCCAGGATATACTTCTGAAGCTGATCCCCTTTATCGCGGCGATCATTCTGGCAATTTCCGTTACAGGGGCTCTGATCTGCTCCAGATATTATTCCAGACCGCTGATCCATATATGCCAGGTGGCGAAAAGGATGAGCAGTCTGGATCTGACATGGAAATGCGAAGTGAAGAGAAAGGACGAGATCGGTGTTCTGTCGGAGAGCCTGAACACCATGTCCCGGCAGCTTGGAAACGCGCTGGAAAGCCTGAAAACAGCCAACGAGCGTCTGCGGCAGGATATTGAAAGGGAGAGGGAGCAGGAAAAGCAGAGAATTGATTTTTTTACCGCGGTATCCCATGAACTGAAAACCCCGGTCACCATTATGAAGGGTGAGCTTGAGGGAATGATCTGTCAGGTGGGTGAGTACAGGAACAGGGACAGATATCTGCGCCACTGTCTGAAAACAGTCAATGAAATGGAAAAGACAGTGAAGGAAATTCTCATGGCCGCCAGAATGGGCGGCAGCGATTTTCGGCTTCGGACTGAGGATCTGGATATCAGCAGTATGCTGGAAAAAAGCTGCCGGAAGATAAAAGGAAGGCTGGAAGACAGGCAGATGGAGCTTTTTCTTTCTATAGATCCGGACTTCCATTATCAGGGAGACGGAAGGCTGCTGGAAAAGGTGTTTTCCAATGTGGTGGGAAACGCGGCGGAGTATTCTCCCTGTGGGGCCGGGATTCGTGTTTCACTGAAGGAAGGAATGTTTTCTGTGGAGAATACAGGAGTCCATCTGGCAGAGGAGGATCTGAAGAAGATTTTTATGCCCTTTTACAGAGTGGATAAATCCCGCAGCAGGAACAGCGGCGGCAGCGGGCTGGGCCTGTATATTGTCAGTGTGATCCTTGAGCACCACGGCATTTACTATGGAATGGAAAATACGGAAAAGGGCGTACGGTTTACGGCGGACTTCCGGTCAAATAAAAAACGATAAAAAGTTCACGGCAAATACCCCGCGGCTCCATCTGATCTCCATCTTGTTTCTGTATTTTTTAGGTATCCCGCCGGAGCGGTATGTGTCCGGCAGAGGTGCAGACTAAAAGAAAGGAATACAGACAATATGGAGATTGATATTCGAAAGGTAGGAATGACCTATCCCAGCGGGAAACGGGCTCTGAAGGACGTCGGCATCAGGCTGAAAAGTCCGAGCCTCACCGGACTTCTGGGGCCCAACGGCGCCGGAAAATCCACTCTGATGAAGCTTTTGGCAGCGGCTTTAATGCCTTCATCCGGGGCTGTTTTTGTGAATGGGCGGCCTCTCTCAGAAAAAGAGCGGGAGCTGAAATCCCTTCTCGGCTATCTGCCCCAGGACTTCGGGCTGTTTGACGAGCTTACAGTAACTCAGTTTCTGGAATATATGGCTGCCTTGAAGGGGCTGGCGCACAGAAAAGATGCTGTGGAGGAGGTGATCCACGCGGTAAATCTGGAGGAAAAAAGAAAAGCCGGGATCCGTACTCTTTCGGGAGGACAGAGACAGAGAGTCGGCATCGCTCAGGCTCTTTTGGGGGATCCGCCCTTTTTGATCCTTGACGAGCCTACTGTAGGACTGGATCCGGAGGAAAGGATCCACTTCCGGAATCTGTTCTCCCGAAGGGCTCAGAACAGGCTCGTGCTTTTGTCCACTCACATCATTGAGGACGTGCAGTCCGTATGCGATCAGATCATTGTGATAAACCATGGCGGTATTTTGTTTACCGGAACGCCCGGGGAGCTGATTCAGGCCGCCGAAGGCCATGTGGGCGTTTTCTGGGAGGAGGAGGTATCCCGGGAGGCAGGACTGCATATTACGGCACGGGTGAATACCAGCCGGGGCATCCGCTGCCGGGCAGTGGGAGATGATCTTCCCTCCTATGCCAGGTCGGAGGAACCTACTCTTGAGGACGCTTATCTCTATCTGATCTCCAGAGAGGAGGCGCGATGAAAATGCTGCGTATGCTTCCATTAGAACTGCGGAGGCTTCTCCATAGCCGTTTTACCTGGCTCATAATTCTTTTGACTGTGCTTTCCCCGGCAGCAGGGCTGATCCTGTATAAGCCGGCTTCGGCCAGTACCATGCTTTCGGTGTATCTGGCAAATCCATCCATTGCCGGAGGCGTTGTGGGAGGTATCCTTTTTGCTATACTGACTGTTTATGAGCTTGACCGGACAGTCCGCAGCCGGACGGAGGTACTTCTGGACGCGGTTGTTTCCCCTTTGGAAATGACCTTTGTGAGGATGGCGGCGTTAGCCGGGACAGCTATTCTGACTCTGGCCTTTGTTATGCTGGCATGGCTTCCTGTAAGCCGTTGGCTGATCGGCTCTGTTTTCGGCGGTCAGGATTATTTTCTGGCTTATCTGCTGTTTATGGGGGTGGCTCTGCCGCTGTGTATTTTGGCGGCCGCCTCCGCTTATCAGTTCACAGGGAGAGCGGATCTGTCCCTTGTGCTTTTTGCGGCCTTCGCCGGACTCAGTCTGACTGTGTGGGAGGGAGAGTGGCAGATATGCTGGCTGAATCCATCTGTCTGGGCGCTGTCGGATGATTTTTCCAATTTCCGTATTTTTCGCTCTGTGGCCTATATGCGCCTGACCTGGCTGGCGGCCCTGACAGGTCTCTGGGCGCTGTCCCGTCTTTGCGTCCGGCAGTATGGAAAAAGCATCGCGGGCTCCTTTATCAGAAACGCCCGGCGTATCGCGCGCCCGGCCATTGCCGTACTTCTGCTGGTATGCTCCTGTACGGCCTATGCGGCTCAGCCTCTGGTGGATCGCAGCAATCCTGACGAAACCGTGATGTCTTTTATGGAAATTCCTTATCTGGAAGGAGTCCTCTGCAGCGGCAGGAGCGCTGAGGTATTTCCGGACACCTCTTCGGGGAGGGTAAAAGGAAGGGCTGCCTATCAGCTTGTGAACACGTCGGGAAAAAGTCAGCAGGCTTCCTTTGGAGTGGTTCCCGGATACCGCGTTTCGTCTGTTCAGGTAAACGGTAAAGCCGCGGATTATAGCCTTGGAGATTATCAGGAGTATAATGAAGCCCTGCTGGAGGTGGAAATCCCGGCGGAGGAAAATGTAGAGCTGACGGTGGAATACGGAGGATTTCCTCAGGAAAACCGCAATATGGCTTCCATGCAGGGCGGTATGGAAATCAGCAGTGAATATCTCTGCCTGGAAAACGCGGCGCTGGCTCCGCGGCTTATGAACATACAGCCTGACGAGAATATGTATCCTGCTTCTATCGAAATCACACTGCCCCGGTCTATGACCGTAATCCCCTTCGGATCGGGGGACGCGGAGGTGGTGGAAACCCATGAGGACGGGACGGCGACCTGGAGATATGAGCACAGCGGAACAGGCGGGATCGTCTACGCCGGGGATTACATCCGGCAGGATATAGAGGCAGGAGGCATCACCATAGAATTCTACTATGGACGGAAACACCAGGCTGTTATGGAGGAGGCAAAAGCGGCGGACGCGGTGAAAGCTGTGGCGGATTACTGTACGGAGCATTATGGAGAGCTATCATTCGGAGCGGGAGACACGCTAAAGCTGATCCAGAGCCGGGTTGTTGGCGGCGGATATGCCACAAACGGGGCCAGTCTCCTGGATGAGGCGGATTTTACTTTTTCCAATCTTAATAACGCTTCCAAAGGCGCGGCGGCAGGAGAGGTGATGATTCATGAGCTGGTCCATCAGTGGTGGGGACTGGGAAACATGTTCGACAGCTCGGATCCGACTAATCCCTGGACGGCAGAGGGGTTGACCGTCTACACAACCTATCGTATCGCGAAGGAGCTTTACGGAGAGGAGTATGCCCGGGAAAAATATGTGGAGCAGTGGAAGAAGGAGACGGACGATTATTATCAGAATTTTTATGTGAGAAACCCGGAATATCTGGATTCACTGCCGGAGGATAAGCAGCTCGAAATTTCCAACAGCCTGTCCTATGTAAGACAATACTGCGAAATGCCGCTGAAAATATGGAAGGCGCAGGAGCTGCTGGGCGGCGAAAAGGCTATGGATGAGATTCTGCGCGGTCTTTTCAACCGGGAACTGGATCCTGCATATCCGTATCTGACCTATGAAGAATTTTTAGACGCCTGCGGGCTTTTGGAGGAGGATCTGAATCTTGACGAAAATATTTCAATATGAGTGCAAACGGCTGCTCTGGAACAAATTTTTCTTTGGACTTATGGCGGCGCTTTTGTTTTACGGCTGGCAGACATTGAGCAATGTAACGATCCAGGGCATATCCCGCACGGCTCCCTTTTCTCCCTGGAGCTTTGGGGATTATCTGAGCCGGATGCTTCCGCTCATCTGGATCGGAGCGCTGTTCTTTCTGACTTTTTTTACCTCCGGGAAGGCGAAACGGACGGCGGTACTGACAGATGCCGCTCCTGTACCGCAGCGCAGGTACTCCCTTGTACGAAACGCCGCGGCTCTTTCGGGAACCGGGATTTTGATTCTGGCCTGCACTGCGGAGGCCGCTGTGTTTTATAGTATGTATTTTGGATGGCGCAGGTGGGAAACATTGATTTTTCCTGTTTTTCTTGAGCTGATCCCGCCTCTGGTATTTGCTCTGGGAAGCGGCTGGTTTCTCGGACAGAAACAATCCTGGATGGTCTATGTGTGGATGCCGGTTCCGCTGGCGCTCCGGGCTTTGCCGCTGCCGGAGCTGTTTTCCCTCTGGACGGGAAGCTTTTTTTCAGAATACCCGCTGGCCCTTGGAGCTGCAGATCCCGATTTTTCTGTTCCGGCAGAGCTGGTGTGCGTACAGATGTTTCTGCTGATATCCGGGCTGGCGTTTCTTGCCGTACGTTCCCGCCGGCAAAGGAAGTAACCCTTCATATTTGACATGGCAATCTGAGCCCTGCTGTGATAAAATGAAACTGTCGCAGCGGGGCTTTCCGGCTGTGAAAGAACTGAGAAATACAGAGCTTTTAAGGGAAATGAACACTATGGAACGTCTGATTTTTCATGTTGATGTAAACAGCGCATTTTTATCCTGGGAGGCTGTAAAAAGAGTAAAACAGGGACTTGCCGATCTCAGGGAAATCCCTTCCTGCGTAGGCGGGGATCCCCGTAAGCGTACAGGTATCGTTGTGGCAAAATCCATTCCGGCAAAAAAGTACGGCGTCAAAACCGGAGAACCGGTGGCTATGGCGCTCAGGAAATGTCCGGAACTTGTCTGTGTTCCCTCTGATTTTGAGCTTTACGACAGATGCTCCCGGGCTTTTAAGGAAATCTGCGCCTCCTATGCCCCGGCTATGGAATCCTTTTCCATAGACGAGGTTTTTCTTGATATGAGCGGGACGAGGCTGGTCTATCCGGATCCTGTGGCCACTGCTCATGAAATAAAAGACAAAATATACAAAGAGCTTGGGTTTACAGTGAATATCGGTATTTCTGTAAATAAGCTTCTGGCGAAAATGGCCTCCGATTTCGAGAAGCCGGACAGGGTACATACTCTGTTTCCGGAGGAAATCCCGGACAAAATGTGGCCTCTTCCTGTAAGAGAGCTTCTGTCCCTGGGCGCTTCTTCTGAAAAAAAGCTTCTGCAGGCCGGGATACGGACCATCGGAGATCTGGCTCATAAGGATGAGAAGGAGATCCAGAGCCTGCTGGGAGAAAAAGCGGGCCGTCACCTTCATCAGTATGCCAACGGCATAGATGATTCCCCTGTAAAGTCCCAGAAGGAGGAAGCCAAGGGCTTCAGTGTGGAAACTACCTTTGAGGAGGATATTGTGTCTGAGGAGCAGGCGCTTCCCATTCTACTCAGCCAGTGCGATGTAGTGGCCGCCAGGATGCGCCGGGAAGGAAAGAAATGTACCTGTGTGGCGGTGAGCTTCCGCACCCTTGATTTTAAAAATAAATCCCATCAGTGTACCCTCTCAGAGCCTACGGATGTGACGGACGAAATCTATATAAATATCCGGAAGCTCTTTCGGGAATCATGGAAGGGCCAGCCTCTGCGCCTTTTGGGAGTGGCTTTGACAGGGCTTTTGGAAGAGGAATATCAGCAGTTTTCATTGTTTGAAAATCCGAAGGAAAGAGAGCGGAGAAAAAAGATGGATGAAGCCCTGGATACGATCCGCAGAAAATTTGGCAGCGATAAGATTAAAAGAGCCAGCACCATGAACATTTCTTCCCGAATAGGAAGAAAGGCAAAGGCCCAGATGGAAAATGAAAGAGAGAGAGGATAGGAGGAAGTATTTATGAGTCTGGCATTTCGGCTTTTTTCAGTAAGCTATACGTTTGTTTTTATGGCGCTTGCGCTGTTCGTACTGACGGTAGGTATTCTGGGAAGAAAGATACGCTGGGGATATCTGGGAGTTTTTGCGGGCGGCGCTGTGGTTATACAGTGGCTTTCTATGGGAGTCAGTATGATACTTTATATAGCGGGCGCCGGAGATGCGGCTGCTGAATCGCCGCTTTTCGATATTGCCTGCTATACTCTGACCGCGTGGTTTCTCGGCTGGCTATTGTACCGTGCCTTCCGCCTTCCTCTTTGGCATACGGTTACGGCGGCGGTGCTGGGAAACTTTATCATTCTTACGACCAGCTCGGTGATGACGGAAGCCTTGGATGCCTACAGTCCCTTATTTGACAGGCAGCATTTTCTTGTTTTTGTGCGGTTTTATATTCCTTATACTCTCTGTCTCGCCGTGGCATGCCTTGCGTCCTTCCTTCTGCGGAAGTCGGAATTTTACCGTTATTTTTCGGCTTTATTCAGGAGCCGCGCCCGTGCTGTACTGACCTTGGCCGTCAGCTATATTCTGATGTGTACCCTTCCGGTGCTTCGGATCGTTTCGCCGGATACCGCCCCGGATGCGAAATACGCCATGTTTTTCTTCGCGCTGATCGTGGTGGGGATGTTTTTGATACAGTTTGCAGCCATGTATACCGCCGGACAGGATAAGATCCGCACGCAGGAGGAGACGATTCTGCAGCAGCAGGCGCATATGGAGCTGCTGGAGGAGCTTCAGCAGGAGATCCGCGCCTTCCGCCATGATTTTACGAATCTTTTTTCCGGCCTGACCCTTCAGGCACAGGAGGGAGATCTGGCGGGGATCCAGGATTTTATGAGAAAGACCAGCAGCTATTTCGACGACAAGCTTGGAAGTGAGATTGCCCAGATGGACTGCCTGAACAATATCGGCCTGTATCCGCTCCGCAGCCTTCTTGCCACTAAGCTGGCAAAGATGCGCCAGATGCGGATGAAGGCGGTTCTTGAGGTATTGTATCCTGTAAAGGATCACCCGGGGATGGATACGGAGGATCTTCTCCGGGCGGCGGGCATCCTTCTGGATAACGCTATTGAGGCGGCTCCCGATCAGGATGGACTGGTGCGGATTGTCCTTTTGCAGGAGGAAAAACAATTATTTCTGGCGGTGGCAAACAACTACAGCAGTAAGCCGGATATGGCGGCTCTGAACCGGAAAGGATATACCACCAAGGGAAGAGGGCACGGCACCGGGCTTTCCAGCTACCGCAAGATCATTAGCAGGTACAGGGGATGCGCTATGCGGACTTATCTGAAGGACAGTATGTTCGTGCAGGAGCTGTTTATTCCGGTACGCTGACGAGTCTTGAAAGGAGGAAAAGATGATACCCGTTTATATATGTGACGATGAAAAACCGGTCCGGGAGAAGCTGGAACGGATCATAGCGGATCAGATCATGATCCTGGACAACGATATGGGGCCGGTGCGGGCTCTGGAGGATCCGGAGATCCTTCTTCGCCGGCAGAGGGAAGATACGGTGCCCGCCATTTATTTTCTGGATATTGATTTTCCCGGACAGATCAGCGGCCTTACGCTGGCGCAGAAGCTGAGGGAGTATGATCCCCGGGGATTCATTGTATTTATTACTGCTCACGGAGATCTTGCCTTTGAGACCTTCCGCCTGCGTCTGGAAGCGCTGGATTACATTGTCAAGGGCGATACAGCTTCCATGACGCTGCGGGTGCAGAAGTGTCTGGAAAGTATTCAGGAGAGGATGAAGGCGCAGCGCCCGGGACAGGGGAATTACTGTACCATAAAGATTCTGGATACTGTGCGGCATATCCCTATAGAGAGTATCCTTTATTTTGAAGCCGTCGGACGGCGGCATACCCTCTTGCTTCATCTGGATCAGGAGCTCCTTGAATTCAACAGCAGTCTGGAGCATTTCGCCGAAAGTCTGGGAGAAGATTTCTGGCGCTGCCACCGCAGCTATCTGGTGAACCGGGCGCGTATCCGGGCGGTGCATCTGAAAGAGCAGACAGTGGAGATGGACAATGGGGAAACCTGCCTTTTGTCCCGAAAAGCAAAAAGTGAATATCAGATGAGAAAGTAAAAAATGCCACTGGCGAAACGAATACAGCCATTGGCGAAAGAAACGTTCGCGGGGGTGATCTGTCTGCTATACTCATCTCAACAAAACACAAGGAGGACGCTGAGATGGCAAGCAGAAAGAAAGTAGAAGAAATAGTAAGGAAGGCTGGATATACACCGATGGAAAAACGTGCGATCGTAGTAACCTACGCTCCCGCGAACCTGAGCGACCAGATCGCCCGTTTTTTCTCCAATGAGTTTTATGTTCTGCAGATGTGTGAAAATTCATTGATCCTGATCCCTTTCGGAAAATTGATGCTGGATCTGAAAAAAGAAGTAGCGCTGGAGATCCCTTATGACCGTATCCACGGCGTGGAGATCCGTGAAAATATGCTGAATTACCGGATTGAACTGGATACGGAGGACGGACAGATCGCCTTGTCCGCTCAGCAGAAAGAGCTCAGCGAGTTTCGCTCCTCCGGTACTCTGGCGGCGGGGATAAGCGGACTGAACACCGGAATAGGCGGCGCGGGCTTTTTGAAAGAAGATAACTGGCACAGGACGAATCTGGACGGAACCCTTGAGGCGCTGAAAAAGCTGGCGTGCTGAATAAGGAGAGAATCAGGAAAAAGAAAGGAGCAGGACAATGAAGGAAAGTTATTTGGAAAAAGGATGTATACAGAAAGAAGATGAGAAAAAATATAAGGAGGTTTTTCAGGGAATCTCCATGATCATATTGCTCTTTAGCTGGATTGGCTGCGGCCATGCTCTGTATCGTGGGAACAGCGGCAATCTCTCTTTTTATTCAACGATGATCGTATTGTTTTCCCTGCTGAACGCGGATATTCTTTTCTGCATCAAGAATGCGAAGAACAAAGTGGTGAACGCTCTGGCAAAGTTCTGCGGCATATTTTTTGTGATAGGCGCCTTCGCGGAGATGGCTGCACTTATACTAAAATAGTTTGCCGCAGCCGTATTGGTTTTTAGGTTACAGTTCACGCATGGCGTGAACTGTAACATTTTTAGTATTTTTGTTCTTGTTTCCTCTTGCATTTCCATGTCCTGTTTTATATATTATAGCTAACATGATCCTGTGAAGATTGGAGAGGAACAAGGAGAAATATATTATGAATTTTGTGATCGAGCATTTATCCAAGCATTTTGAGAAAAAAGAGGTTTTAAAGGACGTCAGCTTCACCTTTGAAAGCGGGAAGATTTATGGCCTTCTGGGGCGCAACGGCGCGGGAAAGACCACCCTTTTCAACTGCCTGAACCGTGATATCCGGACAGACGGGGGCGGCTTCTGGCTGGAAGAAAACGGGAACAGACGGGAAGTGCGGGCGGAAGATATCGGCTATGTTCTGTCCGCGCCTGTAGTTCCGGAATTTCTTACAGGACGGGAATTTCTGAAATTTTTTATGGATATCAATGAAAAGGATATACAGGATCCCGGAGCTCTGGACGAATATTTTGAGTACATGAGCATTGATCCGGAGGACAGAGATAAGCTTCTCAAGGATTATTCCCATGGAATGAAAAATAAGATGCAGATGCTTGTCAATATCATAGCCCAGCCGAATATTCTGCTTCTGGACGAACCTCTGACTTCCCTGGACGTGGTGGTGGCTGAGGAGATGAAGCAGCTCTTAAGATCCTTAAAGCAGGGCAGGATTACGATTTTTTCTACTCATATTATGGATCTGGCCCTGGATCTCTGTGATGAGATTGTCCTTCTCAGTCACGGAGAGTTGGAGCATGTGGATAAGGAGAACCTGGACAGCCGTGAGTTTAAGGAAAAGATCATTGCGGCTTTGAAGGAGGAAGAGAATGAATAGAACGCTGAGAATTTCTTTTTCTTTGAGAAATACATATCGTGTCAATGGGATTCTCTACTCATTGAAACAGATTCCTCTGCTGAAACGGATCCTGCCGGATGCATTGTACCGAATAAAGGGGCTGAAAATATTCGCCAATGTCCTTTCTGGGCTTTGGGAGGTGCTTTCTGTTTTCCTGGGAAAATTTTTGTATTTTATCTTTATGGTGGCGGGAGCGGCGATACTGTATGATAAAATTCCGGCGGAACGGCTGTACCTGCATATTCTGGTCTGGCTGACAGTCATAGGATCTTTTATGAATACGAATCTGTTTAATCCCACCAGGGATAAGTATTACGCGATGATTCTGATGAGGATGGACGCCAGAGAGTATACTCTGGTTAATTATACCTATGCGATTTTGAAGGTGATTGTGGGTTTTCTTCCATTTTCTCTGTGGTTTGGAAGAAATGCGGGAATTTCACTGTGGCTCTGCCTGATTCTGCCTTTTTCTGTGGCGGGAATCAAAATGGCGGTGGCGGCCTCTTCCCTTTGGGATTATGAAAAGAGGGGCTTTGTATATAATGAAAACAGGCTGAACAGATATTTCTGGCTGTTTGTGGGAGTTATGCTCGTTCTGGCCTACGGCCTTCCGGCAGTGGGAATCGCTCTTCCTGTAAATGCGGCGGCGGTGATCCTGGTGTTTTTTGCTTTGGCGGGAACCGTTGGACTGGGGAAGATACTGCGGTTTAAAGAGTACCGGGCGGTGAATCAGCAGCTTTTGGGACAGATTACAAATCAGATGGATATCACGGCGCAGGCGACGCAGGCTGTCCAGCAGCAGAGCAGGAACAGCATCAGCGCGGATACGGAGATTACCAGTAACCGCAGAGGCTTTGAATACCTCAATGAACTTTTTATCAAACGCCACAGGAAGATATTATGGAGCTCATCCCAAAAGATCGCGGCTGTCTGTCTGTTTTTGCTTTTGGGAATTCTTCTTGCCTTTTATCTCAGGCCTGAAATTAAGGAAAGGATCAACGATCTTTTGCTGATATTTCTGCCCTATTTTGTATTTATCATGTATTCGATAAACAGAGGAACAGGATTTACCAGAGCCCTGTTTATGAATTGTGACCGCAGTCTTTTGACCTATTCTTTTTATAAAAAACCAGATATGGTATTAAAGCTTTTCCGGATCCGCCTGAGAGAGATCACCAAGATAAATCTTCTTCCGGCGATTGTCATCGGCGGGGGACTGGCGGCGCTGCTTTATGCTTCCGGCGGAACGGAAAATCCTCTGAATTACGCGGTGCTCTTTGTGTCAATCGTGTGTATGAGCATTTTCTTTTCTGTCCACTATCTGACGATTTATTATCTGCTGCAGCCTTATAACGCAGGGACAGAAATGAAAAGCGGCACCTACAGGCTTGTATTGTCCGCCACCTATTTTATCTGCTTTTTTCTGATGCAGGTCAGGATGCCGATTCTGATATTTGGCGTGAGCTGTATCGTTTTTTGCGCGCTGTATTTTATAGCTGCCTGCTTTTTGATCTACCGGTTTGCGCCTCATACCTTCCGGCTGAGAAGCTGAGCGGTTGCTGCTGTTCACAGTTGTCCTGTAAACAGCAAATGTTTGAGGCTGCTGTGAATGGGAACAGGCTGTTGCAATAAAACGAAATGATACGAAAATGCGGTTGACAAATGTTTTCAGATGGAATACAGAAATCAGAAGGAGGTTCACTATGAATTTATCAAGGATACATCATATCGCGATCATTGTTTCGGATTATGAGGTTTCAAAGGATTTTTATGTAAATAAGCTGGGATTTCAGGTTATCCGTGAGAATTATCGTCCCGAAAAGGAAGACTGGAAGCTGGATCTCCGGGTGGACGACACAACGGAGCTTGAAATCTTTGGTGTAAAGCATCCGCCGAAGCGTGTGACCCGGCCGGAAGCGGCGGGACTTCGTCATCTGGCATTTTTTACGGAGGATATTGAGGGCGTTGTGGCTGAACTAAAAGAAAAAGGAATAGATGTGGAGCCTGTGCGTACGGACGAATTTTCAGGCGGGAAATTTACGTTTTTTGCAGATCCGGACGGTCTTCCCATTGAATTGCACGAGTGATATAATTCTGGGAAATTTCGTAAAAGATGTTTTATAGGAATAGAAATATATGAGGAATGGAAAAATGATATTAGAGACAGAACGTTTGCTTCTGCGCCCCTGGGAAGACAGAGACGCGGAAGATTTATACAGATACGCCTCCAGTCCGGAGGTTGGCCCTATTGCGGGGTGGCCGGTCCATACAAGTGTGGAAAACAGCCGCGAGGTTATCAGGGAGGTATTTTCTGCCCCGGAGATATACGCGGTAGTGCCAAAGGAAACAGGCCGGCCGACAGGCTGTATCGGGCTACAGACAGGGGCGGCCAGCAGCTTTGGCCTCCCTGAAAGCGAGGGGGAGATCAGCTATTGGATCGGGGTTCCCTTCTGGGGCCAGGGGCTGATTCCTGAGGCGATGAGGGAGCTTTTGAGGCATGGATTTGAGGACTTAAAGCTTCAGAAAATCTGGTGCGGATATTTTGACGGAAACGAAAAATCATGGCGTGTCCAGGAAAAGTGCGGCTTTCGTTATCACCATGCCAACAGGGATGTTTACTGGGAGCTTACAGGAGATATCCGGACGGAGCATGTATCCTGTCTGACCAAAGAAGAGTGGAAGCAGTAAGCCGATGCCGCCCGATACGCCGGACAGGGAAAAGAAAAAATAGGAGGCCGCGTTTTTATGTGCTGTCAGTATTATTTTGATGATGAGACCATGGAGGACATCAGAAATATCGTATCCGGCATCAGTCTGGAGACAGGCTTCCGTATGGGAAATATCCGTCCCTCCGATATGGCCGTTGTGATTACGGGAAGACGTCCGGGGCTGTATGCGGAGAGAATGCGCTGGGGCTTTCCTTCGGAATTTTCAAAGCAGCTCCTGATCAATGCCAGATCAGAAACGGCGATGGAAAAGAAATTGTTTGCGGAAAGCACTTTGCGCAGGCGGTGTGTGATCGCCGCAAGGCATTTTTACGAGTGGGATTCCGGCAAAAATAAAGTAACCTTTACCGTGAAGGACAGGCCCTTTGTATATATGGCGGGGATCTATAACCGCTTTGGTGACGGAGATCATTTTATTGTGCTGACCACAGCCGCCGCGGGAGAGATGCTTCCGGTTCATGATCGTATGCCTCTGATACTGGAAAGGGATGAGATTACGGACTGGATCCGCGACAATGAAAAAACAGCCGCCATTCTGAAAGCTTCAGGGCCGGAGCTGAAGCGTCATCAGGAGTATGAACAGTTGTCATTGTTTTAAAATGTATGATGCTGTATTGCTATACAAGATGTTCTATCCGTCAAAATGAGTTTGATGCCTTGAGGGGAAAAGATTACAAAATCAAAATAAAAATGGAAAAATATATTGAAAAATATAAAAAGGCAAAGCTTGATATGACTAAATTGTAAAATATTCTACGCTCCAATATTTTGAAAAAGAAATAGGAATTTAGAATTTCATTCAGCGGGGATTATTTGAAAAAATATCAGCTTATTGACAGAGGATGGATACTGTGTTATCGTAAAGAAGACCGAAAGACAAGACAGGGAGATGGAAGGATGAAGATTTTCTGCAGATAATATGAATTTCATATTTGCGCGTAAACTGCGGATGCAGCCAGAGACAGGGCTGCCGGAGTGCGCATGTGCAGAAAAATCCTTGCATGAACTGTATAGATGTATGCTCTGCCGTAAATGACGCGGCGGAGAATATGGATAAGAGAGACTGATATATCAGGAAGCTTACAGGGCGCGGATATTTTCCGCGCTCTTTTTGTTGTTTGAAGGGAGGAGATCATATGTCTTTGATTCAGGTGGATCACATGAGTTTTTGCTATGAAGGAGCCTTTGAGCCAGTGTTTGAGGATGTTTCTTTTCAGATCGATACAGACTGGAAGCTGGGGCTGACCGGGAGGAACGGAAGAGGAAAGACAACGCTTCTGAGACTTTTGGAAGGGAAATATTCCTGTACCGGAAAAATAACGTCCAGCGTCAGTTTCCAGTACTTTCCATTTGTCATAAGGGATCCGGAGGAGGACACGCTGAAAGCCGCGGAGGATATAGACGCCTCCTGTGAATTCTGGAAAATATGCCGGGAGCTTTCTCTTTTGGGAGTGGACGCGGAGGTCTTATACCGGCCGTTTTCTTCTCTGAGCAAGGGAGAGCAGACGAAGGTAATGCTGGCGGTATTGTTTGCGGGGGAAAACCAGTTTCTCCTGATCGACGAGCCGACGAATCATCTGGATATGGAAGCACGTCAGATGGTAATGGAATATTTGAACAAAAAAAAGGGCTTTATCCTGGTGTCCCACGACCGATATTTTCTGGACGGATGCGTGGATCACATTCTTGCGGTAAACAAAGCCGGTATAGAGGTGATAAAAGGAAATTTTACCACCTGGCAGGCGGAGAAGGAAAAGAAAGACATCCATGAGCTCAGTCAGAATGAAAAGCTGAAAAAGGATATCCGAAGACTGGAAGGCGCGGCAAGACAGGCCGGAAGGTGGTCCGACGAGGTGGAAAAGACAAAGAAGGGGACAAGAACAGGGGGACTTCGCCCGGACCGGGGATTTATCGGCCATAAAGCCGCAAAAATGATGAAGCGGTCAAAAAATATAGAAAGCAGGGTGGAGGCCGCCGCGGAGGAGAAAAAAGGACTTCTGAAAAATATTGAGACGGCGGAGGCTCTGAAGCTGTTTCCCCTGCAGCATCACAGAGAGCGTCTTGTGTCCATGGAGGACGCAGGACTAACCTACGCCGGTTCCGGCAAAACCGTCTTTACCCACTGGAATATGGAAATAAAAAGAGGGGAACGGATCCTCCTGCACGGAAGGAACGGATGCGGCAAATCCAGTATCCTGAAGGCAATTCTTCAGACGGAGCCAGGAGAGCTTCTGATAACCGGAAAGCTGGAACTGGCGGGCGGCATGAATATTTCCTATGTGCCTCAGGACGCCTCAGGACTGTCCGGAACGTTGAAACAGTACGCACGTACCCTGAATATCGATGAAACCTTATTTCTGGCTCTGCTCAGAAAAATGGATTTTTCCCGGGCTCAGTTTGAAAAAAGGATGGAGGATTACAGCCAGGGACAAAAAAAGAAGGTGCTGCTGGCGGGAAGTCTGTGCCAGAGAGCGCATCTCTATATCTGGGATGAGCCTATGAATTATATTGATATTTTTTCCAGGCAGCAGATTATGGAACTGATCCAAAAGTACGAACCGACCATGCTCCTTGTAGAGCACGACCGGGATTTTGCCTGCCGCGCGGCCACCAGAATTGTGGAGGTGGGGTAACAGTTCAGTCATACAGTGGCGTCAGCCACAGTAAGCACGCAGTGCGGTTTTACGAATGGCGCGGGCTGAACTGATACCGAGGTAGGGTAAGCTGATACTCAGAGACATTGACAATATCATTATCATATGTTAGTATAGAGTGAACATAAGTTACTTTAATAATATCGTATGTTCCTATTGTTAGAAGCATCTTTGGAGGAATTGTCATGAGCAATTATCGGGAATTATATCAGCCGGCCCATACGATCATAGGAAGGGGCGGTATTCAGGCAATGCCCCGTCACATAGATCTGATCTCGGGACATAAGGCTCTTGTTGTGACAGACGAGGGGCTCAAAAAAATAGGCACCCTGAAAAAAGTGACGGATGTTCTGGACGCTCAGGGGAAAAGCTACGCCGTTTACACGGGGGTAAAGCCAAATCCCACGGTAACCATCGTCAACGAGGCCAAGGCGGTTTATGACAGAGAAAACTGCGATTATCTGATCGGAATCGGGGGAGGTTCTCCCCTGGATGTGGCCAAGGCAGTGAGTATCCTCGCTGGTAACGGCGGGAATATTGAGGATTACAACGGTCTTGATAAATCTAAAAGGGCGGGAACGCCGCTGATCGCCGTCAATACGACCGCGGGTACGGGTTCCGAGGTGACGAGAGCCTACGTGGTGACGGACGAGGTAAAAAAAAGCAAGATGCTGATGGTGGACGCCAATTGCCTCTCTTATCTGGCGATCAATGATCCGGAGCTGATGGCGGATATGCCGCCTGCGCTGACGGCGGCTACAGGGATGGACGCCCTCACCCATGCCATAGAGGCGTATGTGTCGCGGTCGCACTTTCCCTTTACGGACGGAATCGCCCTGGAGGCTGTTGCTCTGGTGGGAAAATCTCTGGAAAAGGCTTATCGGAACGGACATGATCTGGAGGCGCGTACGGATATGTGCTGGGCGGAATATATGGCCGGACTGGCGTTTTCCAACGCGGGACTGGGAATGGTCCATGCAATGGCTCATCAGTTGGGAGGATTTTATAATACGCCTCATGGAGTGGCCAATGCGATCCTGCTGCCCTATGTAATGAGATATAATTCTCCTGCCTGCAAAGAAAGGTATGGGGACGTTGCGAGAGCGCTGGGAATCAATGTTTCGGGTATGACTGCGGATCAGGCGTCCATGGCGGCTATAGAGTATATTGAAGGAATGAAGCGGAGGATGAAAATACCCGGACTTTCAGAAACATCATTCCGGCCGGGGGATGTTGTGACCTTGTCTCTTCACGCCCTGGAGGATACAGGGATGCCGGAGAATCCCAGGGAGGCTTCCCTTGTAGATGTGCAGAAGGTTTTTATGGATGCCTATTACGCTGGATAAAGCTAGCGGGCGCTTCCCCTTTCGCGCCCTATGAAAACGCCGCAGGAAGTATGGCGATATATTTCCTGCGGCGGCTTTTGTATATAGGGTGCCAGGGGTAAAGGTCTGAAACCATGCCATGCTTGCATGACAACGGAAAAGATGTTACGGATTCAGATAATCGTCCTGCCGTAATATCAGGTCGGCGGTTTCCTCGCTGGTGATCAGAACGTTCGCGATGCCGCCGTTTAAGGCGCCGAGCATGGAATCTACCTTGCTGAGGCCCTGGGCTACACAGACCCGGTATTTTTTCTTTTTGATCTCTTCCAGCGGAACGGCGATGGTGCGTTCGTCCAGATCCGGGTCGCAGATGTTTCCATGAATGTCGATCAGGTGGGAGCAGATATCGCCCACCGCGCCTCTGTCGGACAAGACCTTCATTTCCTCATGGCTGATATATCCGGCCTGTACCAACGCGCTTTTCTGGCCGAAGGCTCCGGTGGTGATCAGAGCGATATCGGAATCACAGCCGTACCGCATGATCTTGGAGATATTGTGATCCTTCTGAACCACATCCTTCATGCGCTTGGAATCCATAACGGCGGGAAGGGGGAGCGAATAGGACATGCCGCCCAGTGAAACAGAAAAATTGTTAAGGATTTCAGTGGCGTAAATATTTTTGTTGACGGTGCTCAGTCCTCCGCACAACTGTACGGAAATGATGTCTTTCAGATCGTTGCGCTGAAGGAGTGCCTGAGAGCAGGCGTGGATGGTGGCACCCCAGGAAAGTCCGATGACATCGCCGTCCTGCAGGATCGTATCCAGAAATCTGGCCGCCTCAAGTCCAAGACGGGACAGAGAGGCCGGCCCCTCGGACATGGGAACGATCCGTACCTTTTCCAGACGGAAGCGCTCTCTGAGCTTCTGCTCCAGAGGTGTTTCTGTGCTGAGAGGGTCGATCACCTGAAACCGGACGATCCCCTGCTCCTTTGCCTCGTTAAGGAGCTTGGAAATATAAGGCCGGGACAGACCCAGCTTTTTCGCGATCATTTCCTGACTGAAGTCATTTTCATAATATAATCTGGCTATTTTTACAAGCAGCTCTATCTTTTTATATTCTGTCATAATTCATACTCTTTCCTTTTTTCATGAAAAAATTATATCACACACCCTCTGCCGCCGCAAGAAAGGAAAAATGCGCCAGAAGACAAAAAATGCCATTGTGAAATTTTACACAATAGCACGCGGGAAAACCTTGGCAAGAAAAACAGTTTGTACTGTAAATACAAAAATTCATCAAAAAAATTGTGCGATATAACAAATGATGATTGACAATTATCATTTGTTATAGTAATATTTTTATATAAACAAATGATATTGATTAAGTAACATATGTTCATAAAAAGCAATGCAAATACAGGATACAAACAGACAGCAGCGGCAGAGATCAGGAGGGTGTTTATGGAATCATATTTTATGGGAATCGATACCGGAACCCAGGGAGTACGGATCGCCGTCAGCGACGAAACAGGAGAACTGCTTTTTGAACATGAGAAAAAATGGGAGACCTCATTTCCTCAGGTTGGATGGGCGGAACAGAATCCCTCGGACTGGTGGAGCGCTATCTGCGGAATTTTTCAGGAGGCGGCGCAGTCACTGGGGCGGGAGAAAATGGGACGCATAAGAGCGGGCTGTGTGTGCGCCACCTCGTCTACTGTATTTCCGGTGAATGCAGACGGCGAACCGATGAGAAACGCGCTTATGTGGATGGACGCGCGTTCCAGAGAGGAGATGGACGCCATCAATGCGGCCGGACATCCTGTGCTGGATTACTGCGGAGGGGAGACGTCCTTTGAATGGATGATTCCCAAAGCCCTCTGGCTGAAGCGCCACGAACCAGAAATATACTATTCCTGCTATAGGATCGTGGAGCAGCTTGACTGGATCAATTACCGCCTGTGCGGAGAATGGTCGTCTTCGATATGCAACACAACCTGCAAATGGAATTATGTATCCTCTCTGGGAGGATATCAGAGAGATTATTTTGAGCAGATCGGTTTTGAAGATTATGAAGACAAGCTGGTGACCCGGGTAGATAAGATCGGAGACCGGGTGGGCTATATAAGACCAGAGCTCAGTGAAAAATATGGTTTTTCAAAAGATATGGAGATCGTCCAGGGAGGCATCGACGCCCATATGGCTATGTTCGGGCTGAACGTCCTTAGGCCGGGAAAGCTTGGGATCATTATGGGAACAAGCTTTGTACATCTCTGCCTCTCTGAGGAAAAACCGGAGATGCCGGGGATCTGGGGACCTTATGACAGCGCGGTGCTGGACCATATGTGGCTTCTGGAGGGAGGCCAGATCTCCGCTTCCGGCCTTGTAAACTGGTTCCGTGAGAATTTTCATATTCCAGGAGAAAACGGCAACCCCTACGCGAGACTTCTGGATGTTCCCGAAAGGATACCTATAGGAGCGGACGGAGTGACTGTTCTGGATTTCTTTCAGGGCAACAGAACCCCTTACAAGGACGCGTCGGCAAAAGGCGTAATCTACGGACTGAATGTAAAGCATACCTGGGAGCACATTTACCGGGCGGTGCTGGAGTCAGTTTCCTACGGTACATATAATATCATCTGTAATTATGAAAAATACGGATACAGGGTGGATTCCATCACTGCCTGCGGAGGAGTGACGAAGGACGCCAACTGGATGCAGATGATCTCGGATATTACGGGAAAGCCTGTTACGGTGAACCGCAACAGCCAGGCCGGGGCTCTGGGATGCTGTGTGGCGGCAGCTTCAGCGGGCAGACGTTATGAGAGCTTTCAGGAGGCGGCGGCTCATATGGTGATCCCGGAGAAGGTGATCCGCCCGGATATGGCGAAGCATAAAGAGTACCTGCCATATTTTCGGAAATATCTGAAGCTGTATGAAAATCTGAAGGATTTTATGCGCCAATAAACAGGAAAAGGAGGACAATGGAGTGCGGGAACAGGATAACATTCTGGAGATGCGGAAGATTGATAAACTTTTTCCAGGTGTAAAAGCACTGGACCAGGTGGATTTTTCGGTAAGAAGAGGAGAGGTTCACTGCCTCATCGGAGCCAACGGAGCCGGAAAATCCACATTGATGAAGGTGCTTTCCGGCGCCTATGTGGAGGATGCGGGCGAGATCATTTTCGATGGAGAAAAGCTGAAGCCCCACGGAACTCTGGAGCGGAAGAAGAAAGGAATCGCGGTGATCTATCAGGAGCTGTCGCTGGTGAATGAGCTGACGGTGGGAGAAAATGTCTACATAAACAATTACCCGAAAACAAAATTCGGAGCGGTGGACTGGAAGGAGGTATACCGGAAAACACAGGCCATTGCTGATGAGATGAATATGAAGATCGACGTCCGGGCGAAGGTCAGCGACCTGAATATCGGCCAGCGCCAGATGACGGAGATCATGAAGGCTCTGGCCGGAAACGCGAAGCTTATCGTTATGGACGAGCCGTCCTCCACCTTGTCTAAAAATGAATTCGAGACGCTGATCCGTCTGATCCGGGATCTCAAAGAAAAGGGGATTACAGTCATTTATATCTCCCATCATCTGGAAGAGCTTTTTATTGTGGGAGACAGGATCACGATCCTCAGAGACGGAAGATTTGTGGCCTGCCGCAGCGCAAAGGAGATCAACGAGGACGATCTTGTGGAATATATGACAGGGGCAAAGGTCAGCAGCCAGAAAACCTATGCAGAGGCAAAGCCGCTGAATGAAGAAAAGGTGCTGGAGGTGAAAAATCTCTGCAATCATAAGGTCAGTGATATTTCCTTTGACCTTCATAAAGGCGAGGTGCTGGGATTATACGGCCTGGTGGGAGCGGGGAGAACAGAGGTCGTCCGTTCTGTTTTCGGGGCGGATCCTTACAGTAAGGGAGAGATACGGCTTCACGGGAAGCCTGTTCATTTCCGGCATACAGGGGAGGCTATCGACAACGGTATCGGGCTGATCCCGGAAAACAGAAAAACGCAGGGCCTGGTGCAGATTCTTCCGGTATGGGAAAACATGACCATGGTCGCTCTGGATAAATGTAAAAAACACGGCATTGTAAATTATAAGATCATTCAGGATACATGCGAGCAGTATAAGAAAAGCCTGAATGTAAAAACACCGTCCATAAAGACGATCATCCAGAACCTGTCGGGAGGGAATCAGCAGAAGGTGATCATTGCCAAATGGCTGTTCAGGGACTGCGATATTCTTCTGATCGACGAGCCCACCCAGGGGATCGACGTTATGGTCAAGGAGGAGATTTATAAAATCATCCGTAATCTGGCGGAGGAGGGCAAGAGTATGATCGTGGTCTCGTCGGAGCTGGACGAGCTGCTCCGCATTTGCGACAACATCATAGTTATGTTTGACGGAAGACAGGTCATGTCCGCGTCAAAAGAAAATTTCAATCCGGATAAAATCTTACAGGTTTCTGTTACAGGGAGGAGCGAATCATGAGGAAAGAACCATTAAAGATAGGAGATCTGCTGAAAAAATATAATTTACTTGTACTGCTGGTTGTATTTGTGGTGATTTCGTCTGTTCTGTCGCCGAACTTCCTGACAGTGGGGAATCTGCTGAATCTTCTTCAGCAGGCTTCCATACCGGGAATTGTAGCGATCGGAATGACTCTGGTGATCATCCTCGGAGGTATTGATCTCTCGGTAGGATCGGTGGCCGCGTTCGCGGGAATGATCTCCTCCATACTGGTGAGCAAGGGAATGCCTATCGTGATCGCCGTTCTCGCAGGCGTGGCGCTGGGAGCTGTACTTGGACTTGTCACAGGCGTGCTGATCTCCAGATTCGGGCTTCCGGATTTCATCGCGACTCTTGCTATGATGGAGATCGCCAGAGGCGCCGCCCTTCTTACCACGGAGGGCGTGCCTATTTTTGGTCTTCCCGCAAGCTTTAAATTTATCGGAGGAGGCTTTGTCGGACGGGTTTCTGTCAGCGGGATCATCTGGATCATTTTGACGGTTGTTTTTGCTCTGATGCTGAAATACACATCCTTTGGAAGAAGTCTTTATGCCATTGGCGGGAACCGGGAGGCGGCTACGCTTTCCGGGATCAAGACCACCAGAAATTACGCGGCCGCTTATGTGCTCTGCGCCTGTCTTTCCGCCTTCGCGGGCGTACTGACCGCTTCCTGGCTGGCTACAGGACAGCCGACGGCGGGAGACGGAATGGAGCTGAACGCTATCGCGGCTTCGGTTATCGGCGGAGCAAGCCTTTCGGGCGGGATCGGCTCTGTGATTGGAACCTTTGGAGGAGTGTTCCTCCTTCAGATCATTACAAATATCTTTAACCTGGTAGGGCTGGCATCCTTTTATCAGCAGATTGCGAAAGGCGTCATTATTATCGCCGCGCTTCTGCTGAACCGTGTGATCGATTCCAGGAAGTGATATCATCAGTTCAGCCATACAGTGGTCGGGAAGCATAAAACATGCAAGCATGTTTTTGCAAGCGGACATTTGTATGAGCTGAGCGCCCGCTTATGAGTAAAACAGTGGCGTCAGCCACAGTAAGCATGTAGTGCGGTTTTACGAATGGCGCGGCTGAACTGATATGCAATGAATGATGAAGCGCTGACAGGCGTTTATCATATAAAAATACCATTTAAGGAGGAATGAAGATGAGAAAAAAAGGTATTGTAGCAGTTTTAACAGCGGCAGCTCTGGCTGCGTCCATGACCACGGCCGTAAGCGCGGCTGAGGAGAGCGCGGGAACCAGCTACAAGATCGGTTTCGCGCAGTGTACTCTTGCGTCTCCCTTCTATGTATCTATGAAGGACGTCGCGGAAGAATACGCCAAGGAGCTGGGTGTGGAGCTTACTGTGGTAAGCGCGGATGATGATGTGACGAAGCAGAACAATGATATCAACGACATGCTTACCAGCGGCATCGACGCGCTGATCGTAAATCCCATCAACGCAGAGGGAATCGCGCCTGCCATCGAGGCATGTACGAAGGCTGAAATCCCCGTTATTACTGTAGACCGTAATATCAACGAAGGATATACCGCTTATGTAGGACGCGACAATGAGGAAATGGGACGTCTTGTAGGAGAAGCGCTTGTGGAGCATCTGGGTGGAAAAGAGGAAGCCTCCGGCAAGATCCTCGAGATCCAGGGCACCGCGGGAGATACGGTTATGATGGCCAGAAGAGACGGTTTTGAGGCGGCTGTAGCAGAGGCTCCGGGTCTTGAAGTGATCCAGTCCGCGTACTGCGACTATACAAGAAGCAAGGCGGTAACGGCCACACAGGATCTTCTGCAGAGCAACGATGGCATTGTGGCGGTGTATGGACACAATGACGATATGGCCCTGGGCGCTTCCCAGGTGCTTCAGGAAAAAGGCGTTGAAGGCGTGGCAGTCTGCGGCGTTGACGGTCTGATGGAAGCCGTTATGGCTATTAACGACGGATCCTATGCCATCACCACCATGAACGACCCGGGCTCTCTTATCAAAGCCGCTCTTGACACATCCCTGAAGATTCTTAACGGCGAGGAATATGAAGAGTATGTTGACGCGGGAACCGGAGTCATCGACAGCAGCAACGTTGCGGATTACGTTGACGAAAGCCTTGCGTTCGCAGCAATGAAATAAAAAGTTATATGTTTGGCCGGCCGTATCTTATGGCCGGCCTTTCCTTTATGAGGCGGTTATCCAAGGCGGTTTATCATGCCGGATAAAGAAATCAGCAGTATCAAAATAGAGTTTTTGGGAGGTAACGGGATATGTTTCGACTGATTAAGCTGGAAGAGGCGAACGATTTGAGAGATTTTATGAATCTGGCCTGCAAATGTAAAAGTGACGTGGGCGTTCACACAGATGAAAACCAGATCGCGGACGCAAAATCGATTCTTGGCCTTATGGCTCTCGACTATGACCATCCGGTCAAGGTTGTGACAGAGGACGAAGGGTTTTTAAAGAAACTTGATAAGTGGGCGGTAGACTGAGGAGGCCGTATGAAAACAGAATATGAAAAAATGGTGTCAGGGGATTACTACAATTCCCTTTCGGAGGAAATCCTGATTCATGTACGCCGCGCCCGCCGTCTGTGCGATGAGCTGATGAAGGTGAAGGACGACGAGGAAAAGAAGAGCAGGATTATCAAGGAACTGTTCGGCAGCACAGGAGAGAAGGTGGCTGTCAATCCGCCTTTTACCTGCGACCACGGCGATCACATTCATGTAGGAGAAAATTTCTTTGCAAACTATGATTGTACGATCATGGATGCCTGTGACATCAGAATTGGAAAAAATTGTCTGCTGGGGCCAAAAGTTTCTATTTTTTCTGTGGGGCATCCGCTGGACACAAAACTGCGCGTCCGGGGACTGGCTATCGCTAGGCCTGTCACCATCGGGGACAATGTATGGATCGGAGGAAACGCTGTTATCTGTCCTGGAGCAAGGATCGGCAGCAATGTAGTGGTGGCGGCGGGCGCTGTGGTGACCGGAGAGGTGCCCGATCATGTACTGGTAGGAGGAAATCCGGCAAAAATTATAAAAGAGCTGGATTAACAGCATTTATGTGATTTTTACAAAAGATATGTTAAAACGTGATTTGTTTTCTAACAATTTGTTTTCTGATATTGACAGTTCAATTTCTGTATGCTAATATTATCGCATAAGAAACAAATGATAATAATATAGTAACAAATGTAACAAAGGAGCCGGATATGAACAGAATGAATCTGGATCAGATCATCCATGAAGCCGTTGTAAAACATATGAGGCGGCCTCTGATCGTAGCAGGTAATTGGAAGATGAACATGACTGTCCGGGAAGGCAGGGAATTTCTGGAGAAACTTGGTTCTGTAGAGGGAAGCGTTCTTCTTTTTCCGCCTTATACGACCCTTGCCGCCCTGGCTCCGGAAATGCGCAGAAAAGGCGTGCTTTACGGGCCGCAGAATTTTCACTATGAGGACGGCGGAGCTTATACAGGCGAAATCTCTATCCCTATGATCCGTGAGCTGGAATGTTCCTGCCTGCTTGCGGGACATTCAGAAAGACGGACCTATTATAATGAAACAGACGAAGCTCTGAGCAGAAAAACAGCCAGAGGAGTACGTTCGGGATTTCAGGTGATGCTGTGTATCGGCGAGAGCCTGGAGGAGAGAAAAAACGGACGGTGGCAGAAAAAGCTGATAGAGCAGATGGCCCTCGATCTGAAGGATCTCAGCTTTCGGGAGCTGGGTTCCGTTTTGATCGCATATGAGCCGGTATGGGCCATCGGAACGGGGGTGAGCGCTTCCCTGGAGGAGATCGGGGAAACCCACCGGCTTTTGAAGCTGGCAATGCGGGAACTGTTCGGACGGGAGCTTCCGCTTTTATATGGAGGAAGCGTCAATGAAAAAAATGCTTTTGATATCGGATCCTGTCCTTATGTGGATGGGTTCCTGATAGGAGGAGCCAGCCTGAAACCTGAGAAGTTCAGAGAAATTATCGAAATCAGCAAAAGAGTGTAATATCCTGAGACATCGATGGATCTTACCTGATAGAAACTCAATACAAATGGAAAGTGAGGAGTAGACTATGGAAATGGAACAGTTGGTCAGCAAAATAACAGCGGAAGTTCTGAATAATATCCGGAACCAGGGGGGAATGGGCCAGGCCTTTGCGCGGAGCGGTTCTTCCGGGAATGTAGCCGGGATGATCGACCATACCCTGCTGAAGCAGGACGCTAGCGAAGAACAGATCAGAAAGCTCTGCCAGGAAGCGAAAGAGTATCATTTTTGCTCTGTATGCGTGAACCCTTCCTATGTTCCATTATGTTATGAGGAGCTGCGGGGCAGCGGGGTAAAGGTGTGCACCGTGATCGGATTCCCTCTGGGAGCCACCACTACCAAGTCAAAAATCTTCGAGGCGAACGAGGCCATCGAAAACGGCGCCAATGAAGTGGATATGGTTGTAAACGTAGGCAAGATTAAATCCGGCAACTGGCAGTATGTAAAAAAGGATATCGCGGATCTTGTGACGGCTGTTCATGGAAGAGCTGTTGTAAAGGTGATCATCGAAACCTGTCTCCTGACGGAGGAGGAAAAAATCCAGGTATGCCGCGTGGCAAAAGAGGCGGGAGCAGATTTTGTGAAAACCTCCACCGGATTTTCCACAGGAGGCGCGACGGCTGAGGATGTGGCTTTGATGCGCAGGACCGTAGGCCCAGATATGGGAGTAAAGGCATCCGGCGGCGTCCGCGGGCCGGAAGACGCGAGAAAGATGATCGAGGCAGGCGCAAACCGCCTTGGCACCAGCGCGGGAGTTGCCATTGCCAAAGGTGAGACAGGAAAGAGTTCATACTGAGAAAAGGAGATGCGTAGAAGATGGCACAGAAAATGAGGGCGGTACGTTTATTCGCGCCGAAGGATATCCGTTGTGTGGAGGTTGATGTTCCTCATATCGAAAAAGACACACAGGTTCTGATCAAGGTAAAAAGCTGCGGTGTGTGCGGGTCTGATATTCCCAGGGTAATGGTAAAGGGAACCTATCATTTCCCCACTACCATCGGACATGAATTCGCGGGACAGATCGTGGACTGCGGCGACAAGGTAAAAAATAATCTGACAGTAGGAGACAGGGTATCTGTCATGCCTCTGATCCCCTGCGGAGAATGTCAGTACTGTAAGGTTGGGCAGTCCCATCTCTGCGACACCTATGATTATTATGGATCAAGAAGGGACGGCGCTATGGCCGAGTACATTGTCGTAGAATCCGAAAACTGTCTGAAGCTTCCAGATAACGTGGATTATGAGGAGGGCTCCTTTACAGATCCAGTCAGCGTTGGTCTGCACGCTGTCCGCAAGTGCCGCATGGAAGCCGGAAAAACGGCGGCGGTCTTCGGGCTGGGCGCCATTGGATTCATCTGTATACAATGGCTGAGAGCATTGGGCTGTACAAAGGTGATCGCCGTGGATGTGGCGGACGATAAGCTGGTGCTGGCAAAACGTCTGGGCGCGACCGCAGGTGTGAACGGAATGAAGACAGACGCTGTTCAGGCCGTCAGGGAGCTGACCGGAGGGGAAGGCGTGGATATTGCCATTGAATTTGCAGGCAATAAGATCACTCACGTACAGGCGGTAGCATCCTGCAAAAAGAACGGAGAAGTGGTATACGGCGGCATTACATATGACGACGTACATTTCCCAAACAAGGTGATCCAGGCAATCCTCAGAGGAGAGCTGACCATTCATGGAAGCTGGAATTCTTCGATCAATCCTCTTCCCATTAATGAATGGAAGAGCGGTCTTGAATTTATGAGCACCGGACAGATGAATGTAAATCCTCTCATCACCCACCGGGTACGGCTGGAGGACTGCAAGGAAGTCTTTGAGATGATGTTCAACCGTACCGAGGTGTTCACGAAGGTACTCTTCAAGCCGGAAATGTAGGATGATACCGGAGCAGAGTATATAAGAGCGGACATTCAGGTACGAAGCATACAGAAATAAGAAGCGGGAAAATATATAAGATTCAGATTACAGGAGGGAAAACAATGACACAGGAAGCATTGGGAATGGTGGAAACAAGAGGACTGACAGCGGCCATTGAAGCGGCAGACCAGATGTGCAAGGCGGCAAACGTAGCTCTGGTGGGAACAGAGAAGATCGGCTCCGGTCTCGTAACCGTAATGGTACGGGGAGACGTAGGCGCAGTGAAATCCGCAGTGGAGAGCGGAAGCGCGGCGGCCTCCAGACTGGGCGAGCTGGTTGCCACACATGTGATCCCGAGACCACATACAGATGTGGAGAAGATTTTGCCGAGTATTCAGTAAATGGTTTGCAAATAAACGAAAAAATCAGAGAAGTATTTCATATTTTGAGGAATAGCATGGAAGGTGCCGGAGTTCGGCGGTGGATGCCGCCGAATGGCCGGAATATGGACGACAATACAGAAATGACAATGGTTCATTGACAGGTTGTCTTTTTTTATAATTACAATAGAAATAAATTTCTTTTATGAAATATTTTTCAAAAATAAAAAGAAATGTCATGAACGAAAACGGAGAAAAATTGACTTTGCCGATATGCTTTGCCATTTGAGAACAGTATAATCTTCATATTTAATTTAATGTGAACGGAGGATTAAGATATGTCAATAAAATACAGCGCGATTATCGGATCCCTGGGTCAGACCTCAGATCGTTTTATGAAAATGGGGTATAAGGATCCGCAGATAGATAAGGTGGAGTTTCCTGATGTAATTAAGGCCCTGGAAAAGACAGAATGTATCCAGGGAGCGGATCTGTATCAGGCTCCGGAAGGACCATTGTCAGATCCCGATACAGTAAATGAAATTCTGAAGGGCTCAGGGTTTGTCTGCTCTTCTGTTCTCCCTCAGGTATTCGGCGATCGGAGATGGCAGCATGGCTCTATTGCGGCGGCAGATGCTGAAACGAGAAAGGCGGCAATGGAACTGATTAAGAAAAATATCGATTTTAATGCCAGATTGATTGGAAGCCCCAGCGTGAATCTATGGTTAGGTCAGGATGGTTTCGATTATCCGCTTCAGACAGATTATGGAAAACAGTGGGACTGGCTTATAAAAGGTGTGAGGGAGCTGGCTGATTATAATCCTGATATCAGGCTGACGCTGGAGGGGAAAATAAGGGAACCAAGGAACCGATGTCTGGTAGATACCACGATGACAGCTCTTCTGATCTGTATGGAGGTGGACCGGCCGAATGTGGGAGTTGCTATTGATACGGGGCATGTATTTCAGACCCAGCAGAATGTAGCTCAGAATATAGAAGTGGCGGCACGTTATCAAAAGCTTTTTATGATTCATGCAAATGATAATTATAATCTATGGGATGACGATATGATAGTAGGATCTCTGCGTACCACAGAATATATCGAAATGTTTTACTCCTTAAAGAAATGCGGTTATGACGGATTTGTTTCTGTGGATATATTTCCATACAGGGAGGATTCCTACGAGGCAACCCGTCAGAGCGTGCTGAATATGAAAAAGTTTGAAGAAATTGTAGATTCAGTCGGTATGGAAAGGATCGGAGAGATAATCCAAAACGGAGATCCATGTGAAATGGTAAATATGCTTAGAATGTCTCTGTTTCGGTAAAAGTTCAGCCATACAGTGGCTTCAGCCACAGTAAGCACGCAGTGCGGTTTTGCGAATGGCGCGGGCGGAATTGTTACGAATTATCCGTTGCAGTTCACAGATACCTGTGAACTGCAACATTTATCTGTGGATGCCGGAGAGAACCTCGTCGA
>DXEG01000013.1 GCA_019115125.1 Candidatus Blautia faecipullorum | reverse complement strand
CACCCATTCATTCCGTTTTTTCAAAATATCCTCCTGTGCGTAAAATTTCTTTTTTTATTTTAACGCAACAGGAGGAATCCTGCATAAAAAATGGGAGTTTATTGCGAAAAGTTTTTATTCTTTACTGCTGTCCCATTCTCTCAGGTCTGCCCGACGCAAAGCGTAATAAAAAACACTTTTTCAGCTCCTGCGGCCTTCAGACAGGACGCCGCGGCGTCCACAGTGCTCCCTGTTGTAAATACGTCGTCAACAACCAGCACCGTCAGCCCTGTCAGCTTCTCCTCCGCCCGAAAGGCGCTGCGCAGGTTCCGTTTTCTGCCGGCCGCGTCCAGTTTTTTCTGGGACTTCGTATCGCGGACCTTTTTGAGGATCTCCTCCGCCACAGGGATATGAAGCTCTTCTTCGATCTGCCGGGCAAGATATCCCGACTGATTGAAGCCGCGCATCCGGAGCTTTCTTCTGTGCAGCGGAACCGGAACGATCACATCAGGCTTCCACCTCCGTATTTCCATTCCTCCGTACCTGCACATGGCCCGCCCGTAATACTCCGCGTATTCTCTGCGTCCGTAATATTTATAGAGGATCAGGGATTTTCTCATTTTATTGTCATAGAGAAAAATTCCTCTTCCGCGGTCAAAGCTTCTTTTTGTTCCCAGACAGGTCTTACAGTATTCTTCCTCCGGTTTTACCGGCTTTCCGCATTTCAGGCAGTAGTTCTCCAGTACAGGGTGAAAGCCCCCTTCGCACTCCGGACACAGAAACGTTCTCTGGTCTTTCAGGATGCCGTGGCATACGGGGCATCTTCTGGGATACAGTATATCCGGAAGCATCCGGAATATTTTTATACTTTTCTTCAAAAGCCGTCCTTTCTCCCCGATGAGAAGCTGTCCGTCTCAGTTTTCCCCGCGCCGCGAAATGACGGAAGGCGGCGCGGTATTTTTTACAGCTCCTCCTGAAGCCTCAGGTCAAGAGAGCTGTACCGCATCTGCTGCTTTTCATTTTTGATCATTTCTCTGAAGGTATCCTCGCTTCCCACGATCGTCACACATTTACGGGCTCTTGTGACGGCCGTGTAGAGAAGGTTTCTGTTGAGGAGCATGCGCGGGCCGGAAAGAAGGGGCATGACTACCGCGGGATATTCGGAGCCCTGAGATTTATGTATGGTAACGGCATAGGCCAGCTCCAGCTCTTCCAGCTGCTTGAAGGAATATTCCGCCCAGCGGCCGTCCTCAAATTCCACTTCCGCTGTCTCCGCGAATTCATTGAGGGATTTCAGAATTCCTGTATCCCCGTTGAACACTCCCACGCCTTTTTCCACAGGAATATTGTATTTTCCGCGTATTTCCCACTCAAGCTGGTAATTATTTTTTATCTGCATCACCTTGTCGCCCTCCCGGAAAAGGCCCTGTCCGTATTCCCGTTCCTTCTTGGCCGCATCCGGAGGATTCAGATAACGCTGGAGGATCTGATTCAGTCTTTCCACCCCCAGCAGGCCCTTGCGCATAGGAGTAAGCACCTGAATATCAAAGGGCTTCGCTTCCACGTAAGGCGGCAGCTTCTCCTGGATCAGAGCGATCAGCACACGGATGATCACGTCCGCGTTCTGCCGTTTCAGGAAGAAAAAGTCTCTGCTTTTATTATCCAGAACCACCTGTTCCCCTCTGTTGATCTTATGCGCGTTTACCACAATGTCGCTCTCTGAGGCCTGACGGAAGATCTTCTTCAGCTCCACTACCGGGAACATACCGCTCCGGATAATATCTCTCAGGACATTCCCCGGCCCCACGCTGGGAAGCTGGTTCTCATCGCCCACAAGAATCAGGCGGGTACCCGCCGTCACTGCCAGAAGGAGGGAATGCATCAGATGAATGTCTACCATGGACATCTCGTCAATGATTACAGCATCCGCCTCCAGCGGATTATCAGCGTTTCTCTCAAAGTGGACCTCACGGTTTTCCCTCTCGTCCTCCGGCAGACCGCTCAGCTCCAGAAGCCGGTGTATCGTCTGGGCTTCATACCCGGTGGCCTCCGTCATACGCTTGGCGGCTCTGCCCGTCGGCGCCGCAAGCCGCAGATCCATACCCTCGCCTTCAAAAAAGCGTATGATCGCGTTGATGGTAGTTGTTTTTCCGGTTCCAGGGCCTCCCGTCAGGATAAAAAGACCGTGGGAGGCAGCTTCTGTCACCGCCTTTTTCTGCATCTCGTCAAGAATCGTGCCCGTTTCCTTCTCAATCTGCGCGATCCGCCGCTGTACCAGATTTTCATCCTCAGGACAGATCACATTGAGTTCTCTCAGCATCCGGGCCGTATTCAGCTCCAGATAATAAAAACGGCTGGGGTAGACAAGAACACCCTCCTCCTTTTCCTTGAGGATGATCTTCCGGTCCATGGCAAGATCCATCAGATGCTTTTCCATATAGGATTCGTCTACGCCGAGAAGCTCCGACGCTCTGCGGAACAGCTCCTCCTTCGGAAGATATACATGTCCCTCCCCTGACGCCTGGAGTAAAGTATACATCATTCCGCTCCGGATCCTGTAATCTGAATCTGTGTGTATGCCGATACGGTAAGCGATCTCATCAGCGATCTTAAATCCTACGCCGCTGATGTCGTCCGCGAGCCTGTAGGGATTCTCCTGGAGGACACTGTATACAGAATCTCCATATTTCTGATAAATTTTTGCCCCCAGATTCAGAGAGATCCCGTATTTCTGGAGAAACATCATCGCCTTGCGCATATCCGCCTTTTCCGCCACCTGAGCGGCGATCTCACGGGCCTTTTTTTCACTGATCCCCTTGATCTCCGCAAGCCGTTCCGGCTCCTCCTCCACAATTCTGAGGGTATCCTCACCGAACCGGCGGACGATCCTCCCTGCCAGAGCGGCGCCGATACCTTTGATGGCGCCTGAGCCCAGGTACCGCTCCATTGCCAGGGAATCCTCCGGCATTTTTTCCACAAAAGAGGAGATCTGAAACTGTTTCCCGTAGACCGGATGACGGGTATATTCCCCCTGGGCCTCGATCGACGCTCCCTGTGTAATAACAGGAAAGGTTCCCACACAGGTCAGCTCCTCTTCGTCCTCCACCCCCTTCAGGGCGAGAACCGTATAGCCGTTTTCTTCATTTCTGAAAATAATATGATCAATATATCCGGTCACACATTCGCTCATAGCCTAGCTTCCTCCCGCATACCTGCGCCGCAGGTTATCCTTACCGTCTCCGGCAACAAACAGGGGACGCCCCTCCGGCGCCCCTTACCTGCAGCAGTTCACTTTTCTTCCATTCTTGCCATGACCTCGGCATATTTTCCGGTTCCCACCGCCACAACGCTCATTGCGTTCTGGACCGTCAGCGTACTGACTCCTGTCTTTTGTTCGATCAGGGTATCCATTCCCCGGAGAAGGGCTCCGCCGCCTGCCAGGACAATTCCTCTGTCCACAATGTCCGCGGCCAGCTCCGGCGGCGTTTTTTCCAGTACGCTGTGAACAGCATCCACGATCTGTCCTGTGGTGTCCTTCAAAGCCGCGCGGATTTCCTCTGAGGTCAGTTTTATAGTCTTTGGAAGTCCTGTGATCACATTCCTCCCCTTTACCTCCATGATTTGGGGATTGGCCTCTTCTACGGCGGTACCGATTTTTATTTTGATGGACTCCGCCGTATCCTCCCCGATAAACAGGCTGTGACTGCGGCGCGCATAGTTCATAATGGCCTGGTCAAAATTATCTCCCGCAGTCTTTATAGAGGCGGATACCACCACACCTCCAAGAGAGATCACCGCAATGTCCGTAGTTCCTCCTCCAATATCCACGATCAGATTGCCGAAGGGCTTCGTCACGTCCACGCCGGAGCCGATGGCGGCCGCGATGGGCTCCTCCACCAGAAACACTTCTCTGGCTCCCGCCTGATAAGTGGCCTCCTCCATAGCCCGCCGTTCAATCTCCGTACTGCCGCTGGGCACGCAGATACTGATCCTGGGCTTCCGGAAAGCCCTTCTTCCCATTGCCTTGGAGATAAAATGCTTCAGCATTTTCTCCATAACAATAAAGTCCACAATGGCCCCCTGGCGGATGGGACGGATCATTTCCATATTTGACGTAATATGCCCTGCCATCTGGCGGGCCTCCTCCCCGATGGCTCTGATCTTTTCTGTATCCTTGTCATAGACCACTACTGAAGGCTCCTGAAGCACAAGTCCTTTTCCAGTAGAATAAACCAGGCTGTTCCTGGTGCCAAGATCAATTCCAATATCGCTTGCCGGCATATAAGGCTCCTTTCCGCTGCGTTTTCTTTTATCTTAAATACTTTGCCACATATTGTCCAGTATAAGATTCCGGCACCGCCGCAATCTCCTCCGGCGTCCCCGTTGCGATCACCGTACCGCCCCGGTCGCCGCCTTCCGGTCCCATATCAATAATGTAATCGGCAGTCTTGATCACATCCAGGTTGTGTTCGATCACCACTACTGTGTTGCCTCCTTCCGTCAGACGCTTCAGGATATCCACCAGCTTATGGACGTCCGCGAAATGAAGGCCCGTAGTGGGCTCGTCCAGAATATAAATGGTTTTGCCCGTGCTTCTCCTGCTGAGCTCCGTGGCCAGCTTGATCCGCTGAGCCTCGCCTCCGGACAGCTCTGTGGAGGGCTGTCCCAGACGGATGTAGGAAAGCCCCACGTCATACAGGGTTTCGATTTTTTTGCGGATGGAGGGAATGTTTTCAAAAAATCCCAGAGCCTCCTCCACAGTCATATTCAAAACGTCATAGATGTTTTTGTCCTTATATTTCACCTCAAGGGTTTCACGGTTGTACCGTTTTCCCTTGCAGACCTCACAGGGCACATATACGTCGGATAAAAAGTGCATTTCTATTTTTATGATCCCGTCCCCGCTGCAGGCCTCGCACCGGCCGCCCTTTACGTTGAAGCTGAAGCGGCCCTTCTTATAGCCTCTTGCTTTGGCGTCCGCGGTGGAAGCGAACAGCTCCCTGATCTGGTCGAAAACCCCTGTGTATGTGGCCGGATTCGACCTGGGCGTCCGCCCGATGGGAGACTGGTCGATGCTGATCACCTTGTCAAGCTGATCCAGTCCCAGGATCTCCTTATGCTTTCCCGGGATGGTTCTCGCCCGATTCAGATCCCTCGCCAGCGTCTTATAAAGCACCTCGTTGATCAGAGAGCTTTTTCCCGAACCGCTGACGCCTGTCACACAGGTCATGATCCCAAGGGGAATATCTACATTCACCTGCTTCAGATTGTTTTCCGCGGCGCCCCTGATCCGGATCCAGCCGGCGGGCTCTCTCCTGGTCTCCGGTACCGGGATTTTCTTCTCCCCGCTTAAATATGCCCCTGTTACCGAATTTTTGTTTTTCATGAGATCCCCGGCGGTGCCGATGGCTACCAGCTCTCCTCCATGCTCTCCCGCTCCGGGGCCGATATCCACAACACAGTCCGCCGCACGCATGGTATCCTCGTCATGCTCTACCACGATCAGACTGTTTCCCAGATCGCGGAGCCGCATCAGGGCCCTAAGAAGCTTATCATTGTCTCTCTGGTGGAGACCGATGCTGGGCTCATCCAGAATATAGGCCACTCCCACCAGGCCGGATCCAATCTGTGTCGCCAGACGTATCCTCTGTGCCTCGCCTCCGGACAGGGTAGATGTGGCGCGGCCCAGGGACAGATAATCCAGTCCCACCTCCGCGAGGAATCCCACCCTTGCCCGGATCTCTTTGAGGATCTGCTTTCCGATCAGCTCCTGCTGCTCCGTCAGCGTAAGCTCATCCATAAACCTTTTCAGCTTCTCTATGGAAAGCGCGGTCAGCTCATAGATATTCTTTCCTCCCACCGTAACCGCGAGAGATTCCTTTTTCAGGCGCTGTCCCTTACAGGTCTTACAGGGAGTAATCCTCATAAAGGATTCATATTCCTGCTTCATGGCCTCTGATCCGGTCTCGCGGTAACGCTGCTCCACATTTTTGATAAGGCCGGGAAAAGCCACGTCATAAACGCCCTCTCCCCTCTGGCCTTTATAGTATACCTTTACCGAATGGCCGTTGGTTCCATGGAGCAGAATATCCTTGATTTCATCGGGATAGTCCTGAAAGGGCGTATCCAGGCTGAAATGATACTCTTTTGCCAGGGCGTCCAGGATCGCCCGGGTAAAGCTTCCTTTATCCGTGCAGGACTGCCATCCCATAACTGTGATGGCCCCCTGAAGGATGCTGAGGGATTTATCCGGGATCATCAGATCCTCGTCAAACTCCATTTTATATCCCAGACCGAAGCAGTCCGGGCAGGCTCCAAAGGGATTATTGAAGGAAAAGCTCCGGGGCTCGATCTCATCAATGCTGATCTGGCAGTCCGGGCAGGAAAAGCTCTGGCTGAAGGTAGTCACGTTTCCATCCATGGTATCTACCATCAGGAGACCGTCCGACAGCTCAAGAACAGTCTCGATAGAGTCCGACAGTCTCTTCTCGATCCCGGGCTTCACAACAAGACGGTCCACAATAATCTCTATATTGTGCTTGATATTTTTATCCAGCTTGATCTCCTCGGACAATTCATAAAGGCTTCCGTCTATCTGCACGCGGACGTACCCGCTTCTTCTGGCCTGATCCAGAAGCTTGGCGTGGGTTCCCTTCCGTCCCCGGACCACAGGAGCCAGAAGCTGTATCCTGGTTCTCTCCGGAAGCTCCATAATATGATCCACCATCTGATCTACGGTCTGCTTTTTGATCTCTTTTCCACATTTCGGACAGTGCGGGATCCCGATCCTCGCATACAGAAGGCGAAAATAATCATACACCTCCGTCACCGTGCCTACAGTGGAACGGGGGTTCCGGTTGGTGGATTTCTGATCAATGGAAATTGCCGGGGGAAGTCCCTCGATCATCTCCACATCCGGTTTTTCCATCTGTCCAAGAAATTGTCTCGCGTAGGAAGAAAGGGATTCCATATACCGCCTCTGGCCTTCCGCATAAATGGTGTCAAAGGCCAGGGAGGATTTTCCGGAACCGCTGACTCCTGTCAGCACCACAAACTGGTCCCTGGGAATATCCACGCTGAGATTCTTCAGATTATTTACATTTGCTCCGCGGATTTTAATAAATTTCCGACTCGTCGTCTGTTCCGTCATTTTTTCCTCCAATTATTGCGTCAGTAATCTGCACACTGCTGCAGCCTCTCCAAATCAACTCTGTATTTACCTAAATTTCCCGTTATTTGAAAATTGTATTCTTAAAATCAATCCTGCAGAAACTCTGCCAGTATATGATTGCTTACATGGATTCCTTTTCTTGTAAAGCGCCAGAAATCTCCATTTTGCTCCAGAAATCCCATTTTCCTGTATTTCTCCAGAACCTCCCCATAGATTTCCTCCGGGCTTTTGCCGAAGCTGCGCCGGAATTCTGCCCGGGAGATCCCCGCCGTCATGCGGAGCCCCAGAAACATAAATTCCTCCTGCCGGTCCTTCACGGTAAGGGGGGTATGTTCTCTGCGGATCCTCCAAGGGTCAGAGCTGTGCTTTAAATATGTTTCCATATTTCTTGTATTGCGGAAGCGGCTTTCCTCAAAAAGAGAGGACGCGCCCAGGCCCAGACCCAGATATTCTGTTCTCTTCCAGTATCCGGTATTATGGCGGCAGGCGTATCCCTTCCTGGCGTAATTGGATATCTCATATTGTCCGTACCCGTATTCCTTCAGCACGGCCGCCGTGTCCTCATACATCCGGTATTCCGTCTCCTCGTCAGGCAGCTCCAGCTCCCTTTCCGCAAAGGGCGTTCCAGGTTCCACGATCAGACTGTAAGCGGAAATATGTTCCGGTTCCAGTCCGGCCACGGTTCTTAGGCTGGAGATCCAGCTTTCACAGGTCTGACCGGGAATGGCGGACATCAGATCCACATTCAGATTCATAAAGCCCGCCTCTCTGGCCAGACGGAAGCTTTCCAGGAACTGACGGAAGGTATGGATCCTTCCCAGCGCCTCGAGCTCTCTGTCGTCTGCAGACTGCAGCCCCAGGCTGAGCCGGTTGATCCCCGCCTTCCGGTAACGGTTCAGCTTTTCCGCGGTCAGCGTGCCCGGGTTAGCTTCTATAGTGATCTCCGCGTCAGGGGAAAAAGAGAAAAGCTTCCTGAGAGTTTCCAGGATCCTCTCCATATCGGAAGCATCCAGAAGCGAGGGGGTTCCCCCGCCGATAAACAGAGATACGATCTCATGTCCGGCCCCGGTTCCCGCCGCACGAACGCCTTCCATCTCAGCCAGCAGGGCCCCGGTATATGCCTTCATTGTGCTTTCTCCGGCAGGGCCGGACAGGAAATCGCAGTAATCGCATTTTTTTACGCAAAAAGGGATGTGAACATACAGCTCTAATTTTTTATTGCTCATCTGTGTCCGAATCATCTCCTGAATCTGCCGGTTCCGCACTGTCCTCGGTTTCCTCTTCGCCGGAAACAGCTTCTTCCTCCGCGGACGTTCCTGTATCCTTGCCGCTACCTCCGGCTCCGCTTTCTGTAAGGTAGCTGTTCACCATCGTAATATCCCCATTGGTAACTACCGCGGATGGATCCACCTCCTCAGGAGCCAGCGTCGGGCTTGGTTCCGGTGTAATGCTGATCTCCAGCACCTGCTCTGACGCGGGATCTTTCTCCTTTTTGCCGCATCCGCAGCCTGCCAGGGATGCGCAGAGCAGCGCGGACACAGCCGCGGCACATATCATTTTTGTTCTTTTCATGGTTGCCTCAGCCTCCCTTCTGGTTTCCATTCATGTTTATTTCCGCAGGCGGCAAGCCGCACGCATGCCTGCGCCGGGGTCCAGGACTATTTATCGTCCAGCTTCAGGACGCTCATAAAGGCTTTCTGGGGTATTTCTACATTACCCACCTGGCGCATACGCTTCTTGCCCTCCTTCTGTTTTTCCAGAAGCTTCTTCTTACGGGTGATGTCGCCTCCGTAACATTTGGCCAGCACATCCTTCCGCATGGCTTTTACGGTCTCACGGGCAATGATCTTGCTTCCCACCGCCGCCTGGATAGGAATTTCGAAAAGCTGTCTCGGGATCTCCTCCTTCAGCTTCTCGCACATCCTCCTGCCCCGCTCGTAGGCGGTGTCGCCGTGAACGATAAAGGAAAGAGCGTCCACCTCTTCTCTGTTCACCAGAATATCCAGTTTCACAAGCTCGCTGCGCTCGTATCCGCAAAGCTCATAATCCAGGGACGCGTAGCCTCTGGATCTTGATTTCAGCGCGTCGAAGAAATCGTAGATGATCTCGTTCAGCGGCAGCCGGTATTTCAGAAGGGCTCTCGTCTCCTCCATATAATCCATGCCGATATACTGTCCCCGGCGCTCCTGGCACAGCTCCATGATGGCGCCGATATACTCGGTAGTCACCATGATCTCAGCGTTTACCATGGGCTCCTCCATATAATCGATCTCGGAAGGATCGGGAAGGTTGGTGGGGTTGGTGAGGTCAATGACCTCTCCGTCGGTCTTATATACTTTATAAATTACGCTGGGCGCCGTGGTCACAAGATCCAGATTATATTCCCGCTCCAGACGTTCCTGGATGATCTCCAGATGGAGCAGCCCCAGAAAGCCGCAGCGGAATCCAAAGCCCAGCGCCACGGAGGTCTCCGGCTCATAAAATAAGGAAGCGTCATTTAGCTGAAGCTTCTCCAACGCGTCTCTCAGATCGCCGTATTTCGCTCCGTCCGCCGGATAAAGGCCGCAGTATACCATGGGCTGCACTTTCTTATAGCCCGGCAGCGCCTCCGCGCAGGGTCGGGAATCCTCCGTTACAGTATCTCCCACACGGGTATCCCTCACATTTTTGATGCTGGCGGTGAAATATCCAACCATCCCCGCGGTCAGCTCCTCGCAGGGTATGAAACGGCCCGCGCCGAAATATCCCGCCTCTACCACCTCCGCGGTAAATCCGGTGGCCATCATCCTTACTGTCGTGCCTTTTTTGATGCGGCCGTCCATCAGGCGGCAGAAAACGATCACGCCCTTGTAGGAATCATATACAGAGTCAAAGATCAGAGCCTTCAGCGGCGCGTCGGGATCTCCCTCCGGAGCCGGGATCTTCTTCACGATCTGCTCCAGAACCTCCTCGATATTCACTCCGGTCTTGGCGGAAATCCGGGGAGCATCCTGGGCCTCCAGGCCGATCACATCCTCGATTTCATTGATCACTCTCTCAGGCTCCGCGCTGGGAAGATCGATTTTGTTGATCACCGGAAGAACGTCCAGATCATGATCCAGGGCAAGGTATACATTGGCGAGGGTCTGAGCCTCGATTCCCTGGGCGGCGTCCACCACCAGGATCGCTCCGTCGCAGGCCGCCAGGCTCCTGGACACCTCGTAGTTAAAGTCCACATGCCCCGGCGTATCTATCAGATTGAAAATATATTCTTCTCCGTCCCTGGCCTTGTAGATAATACGGACTGCCTGGGATTTGATAGTGATTCCTCTCTCTCTCTCCAGATCCATATTGTCCAGCACCTGAGACTGCATCTCCCTCTGGGTCAGCAGTCCTGTTTTTTCTATAATACGGTCAGCCAGAGTGGACTTTCCGTGATCGATATGTGCAATGATGCAGAAATTACGAATCTTACTCTGATCTGTCACTTTGCGGTTTTCCTCCTCTTTTTCTCCTTGGTACTCCCGATGCCTTTTTATGGTAACCGTTCAGCCATACAGTGGCCGGGAAGCATAAAACATGCCTGCATGTTTTTGCGAGCAGACATCTGTATGAGCTGAGCGCCCGTTTATGAGTAAAACAGTGGCGTCAGCCACAGTAAGCACGCAGTGCGGTTTTACGAATGGCGCGGGCTGAACTGTTACTTTTTATGCCCGGGGGAGTACACCTTCTGTGTTTCGGTCATATTCGTGCCCCATTATAGCACACCTGCCTCCGGCAAGTCCAGATATGGACGGCTGTTTTCTGGGGGATTAGTCTTATTTTATTATACAAACATATGTTCCGATTTGCAAGAGTTATTTCATGAAATCAAAAGCTCTTTTTTCAGTTTTATTTCTCCATTCCGCCAGCCGGAAAGGGAGTATTAGGCCTCTCCCGTCAGCACCCGGTTCAAAATGTCAGCGAACGGCTCCATGGCGTTTTTGACCTCCTGGACAGTATTGGTCTGGGCTCCTGCCTCCAGAAGAACGGCCCTGGGCCTGAAATGGAGATTATACCGGAGAGCCGCCAGATAAATCCCTCTGTATAATTCCGGGTAGTACTGCGCAGCCTGGTATTCCAACTGGAAAGAAAACGCCAGATTATCCTGTATGTATGGGTTAGGCAGATAGCTTACCTGCCCTCCGTCCGCGGTATAACTCAGTCCATTATAAAACATGATCTGGGCTGTAGGCTTTCCATTGATGTCCGTAACCAGGCGGCGGTCCTCCGGAACACCGTCCCTGTGGAGATCGATCACTACTTCTATGGAAGGATTTTCTGCCAGTACCTTTTCGATATAAGGCCGGGCGTAATCGTAAGCCGCGCTTCTATCTAATTGGCCGTTTACCATATCAAACTCTTCCGTCACATGAAGCACCTGATATCCGTAAGTATCTGTCAGAAGTTCTGTCAGATAATTCCCCACCCCCACAATGGTATCCTCCTCCACTCCTTCACGGGAATCCGCAAAGGTCTCCTGAGAATGGCTGTGATAAATCAGTATCTGCGGCACCTCCTGATTTTTTTCCACAGTAAGATCCTCTCCCAGAAAAGCGGCGGCGTTTAGCTGCTGCTCACTGGTGGCTGTTTGAGGATCCACAATAAAAAAATGGTTCAGAAGGTAATTGTAATCGGCCAGGGTTTCCGGGGCAAGGTCAATTTCCGGGTGGGGCAGGATAGGCGCGGACGCCGTATGAGCCGCGGAGGTATCCTCCGTCTCAGCCAACACTTCCTCCTGCACCGCCTGCTGGTCGGAAGGCCTGTCCGCCGTCTTTTCACTCTGCTGCTGCCCTTCCCCGCTCTGTTCCCGGGTATCTGTCCCAGCCTTATTTCCCGCCTCCCCGTTTTGCTCCTGAGCGTCCGCCGCGGTCTTATTCTCTGCGTCTGCGCTCTCTTTCTCCTGACCGGATGCTTCCCCGCTGTCTTCCGCGGATGCACTCTGTTCCTCTTTCCCGGTGTCTCCGCTCTGTCCCTGTACTTCCTCGCTCTGTTCCTGAGCGTCCGCCACGGTTTTATTTTCTGTTTCCACGCTCTGCTGCTGCCCTTCCCCGCTCTGTTCCTGAGCGTCCGCCGCGGTCTTATTTCCCGCGTCTGCGCTCTCTTTCTCCTGACCGGATGCTTCCCCGCTCTCTTCCGCGGATATGTTTTGTTCCTCTTTCCCGGTGTCTCCGCTCTGTTCCTGGGCATCCGCCGCAGCTTTACTTTCGGTGTTCCCGCTCTGCTGCTGGGCCTCTGTGCTCTGCTCCTGAGCCTCTGGCTGATTTTCCGCCTCCATCATCCTTTCCAGATACCTTGTATTATTTTCGACTAAAAGCTGATAAGTCTCCGGGTCCTCCCTCTGGGGCACACTCCTGGCACGCTCCTCCAGAAAGCGGTACAGCGGGAGCTGTCTGTATATATTTCCGCTGAGAAAAAGCCATTCCGGCGTCATAGCCAGAACGGCGAAGAAGCACAGACTTAAAACCACGCAGAACACTTTCTGGAACCTTGTCACACGATCACCTCTTTTAAAGTATCCTATGACAGGATCCCGTCAATTATACTTCACTGAAGGCAAGATTGAGTCCCTCCGAAATCGTAAAGCTCAGATATTTTATCGTCTCGTCCACATCCTTCGGCGTAACGAACATGCTGTAAAGATTCGGCGAGATCATTTCCTCCAGAAACTCCTTCTGTTCCTGCTCCTCAAGAGCGTCCAGAAGATGAGCCATGGAATCATGGACAATCGTCGCGGCGTCCACTACGGTAGGAACGCCGATCCCTATCACCTTCACCTGAAGATTCTCCTCAGTAAGTCCGATCCTGTGATTTTCCACTCCGGATCCGGGATGGATTCCTGTATCCGTGATCTGCACCGTCCTGTTCAGCCTGCGGATACTGCGGGCGGCCAGCGCGTCCACCGCGATCACTACATCCGGCTTTGTCTCCGCCACGATCCCCTGCACAATTTCCGAAGTTTCCATTCCCGTCTGCGCCATTACCCCGGGAACAATGCCGCTGGTCCGGTGTACGGTTTCCCTGCCGAAGCTTTTCAGTCCATATTCACGGATCAGATGCCGTGTCATATGAAGATTTTCTACTACATGAGGGCCGAGGGAATCCGCCGTGATCGCCTGATTTCCCAATCCCACCACCAAAATTGATTTTTCGTGCTCCAGGTCAATGAGCTGTTTCAAATGCCGGGCGATCTCCTCTGAGATTTCCCGGTGATAATCCTCGTCCGCCGCTGAAAGATTCGGCGCCTCTATGGTAATATAATTTCCCTGGGGCCTGCCCATAGCCTTGGCCCCGTTCTCTGTAATGATCTTCACTACAGTTGTGCGGATATCCTTTTCCTCATCATACTCCTCATGAACCTCTACTCCGCGGATTTCCGCATGTTCCTCCGCGAAACGCTCTGTTGTCTCCAGAGCAAGGTCTGTTCTGATCCTGCCGTTTCCCAACATGGTTACCTCCTAAACTTTCGCCTTCCGTTTTTCGTTTTAACAGTTCAGCCATACAGTGGTCGGGAAGCATAAAACATGCCTGCATGTTTTTGCGAGCGGACATCTGTATGAGCTGAGCGCCCGTTTATGAGTAAAACAGTGGCGTCAGCCACAGTAAGCACGCAGTGCGGTTTTACGAATGGCGCGGGCTGAACTGTTACTTTTAAGAGTATTTTTTGTATTTTTTGTGGGAATTATGTATTGACATTCACAGATATGTATACTAAAATGTATGAGCATGTTCACAGGAGCGCCCGTGTCTGTTTCTGTGACGTACCATAAATCAATCGGGAATGGAGGTGTGCTACATTGGCTAACATCAAATCTGCTAAGAAAAGAATTTTAGTAAACAGAACCAAGGCTGCGAGAAACAAGTCTATCCGTTCTGCTGTTAAGACTTCCATCAAGAAGGTAGAAGCCGCAGTTCAGAATAACGATAAGGCTGCCGCACAGACCGCGCTTAACGCTGCTATCGCTACTATCAGCAAGGCAACATCCAAGGGCGTTTACCACAAAAATAACTGTGCAAGAAAAATTTCCCGCTTAACAAAAGCCGTAAACAGCATCGGCTAATAGAGATTTTTTAATTATAAGCTTATAATTAAAAAGACAGTCATAAACCCTCGATGACTGTCTTTTTTATTTATTTCTTATAATCTGTTTTCAATTTTATTTACATATTTTTTCAGCAGAATGGCCCATTCTGAAATCTGCTCTTCTGTAAAATGGGGAGCGAGACCGCTGATGCTGATAGCGGCGTACACCTTTTTGTTCCGGTCAAAAATCGGCATAGCCATACACTTTATGCCAAACTCATGCTCCATTTCGTCAATGGCGTAGCCTCTCTGCCGGGTGCGGATCAGCTCATTTTTCAGGATTTCTTTGTCTGTAATGCTGTTCTCTGTAAATGCCTTCAGTTCATGCTTCGAAAGATAATCCTGAATTTCCCGCTCACTCATATAAGCCAGCATCGCCTTACCCAGGCCGGTACAGTACATCTGGGCCCGCTCGCCCAGAATGGAACGCATCAGCTCCACGGATTCCGCCGGATACATCGCCTCAAGGTACAGCACCTCCCAGCGGTACGGCACAGCCAGGTAGCACCTCTGTCCTGTCTGATTCGAAAGCTCCTGCATATACGGCATCGCGATCTTGGTAATGGAATATGTATCGGCCATAGCCTTGCTTAAATTGAAAATCTGAATACCCAGGCGGTACTTTCCCGTATCTTCATCTTGTTCCAGATATTCCATTGCTTTCAGAGTGGACAGGATATTATGCACAGTACTTTTATATAAACCAAAATGTTCACTGATTTCCGTTACTCCCAGCACGGACTTATCTGTAAAAAGATTCAGGATCTCAAGGGCTTTTTGGAGACTTTTCACCTTGATCTCATTGTTGTTCGTCATTTCGTCCTCCTGTAATCTTCCTGCTTTCTACTATATTCAGCCACACCTCAGATGTAAAATCAGTATATCATTGTTAGATTTCTTATTCAATATTGTTTATAAAAATCCCCTTGAATTACAGAAGCAATTACAGAAGCAAAAAGTACTGTTTTGCATCTCTCCGGCCCAATATCCGGATGCGGCTACGCCAGCCTGTTCTCCGGCTCTTCGCCTTTAAAGACGGCTGTCAGAGCCTCGGCGGTAACGACAGATGTCTGCTGGCAGTTTTCATAGGTTTCCGCCGATACATGAGGGGTCGCGATATAGTTCGGCAATCTGAACAGGGGGCCTGTCAGGTCAACGGGCTCCGTCTCAAACACATCTGTCGCAAGACCGGCCAGTTTCCCCCTTTCCAGAGCCTCCGCCGCGTCCGTCTCATTGACAATGCTGCCCCTGGCTGTGTTGATCAGGTACACGCCGTCCTTCATCCATTCAATAGTTTCCCGGCGGATGAGATGCTTTGTCTCCGGCGTCGCCGGCAAATGGATGGATATGATATCCGACCGGGTCAGCACCTCCTTCTGGGAAACCATTTCCACTCCCAGCTTCGCGGCTGCCTCCATATCGGGAAACTTATCATACGCGATCATACGGGGATGAAATCCCGCCAGACATTCCGCCGTCTTTTTCGCGATGGCCCCAAAACCAAGAAATCCAGCCGTTCTGCTTTTCAGCTCATGGAACATGGGGCGGGGCCACTGCCCTTTCCGCACGGCGCTGTTCATTTCAGGAATCCTGCGCACAGCGCTGAGGATCAGCGCCGCCGCCTGCTCCGCCACAGCGGAGGAATTAATGCCCGGACTGTTGCTCACCACAATCCCATGTCTTTTCGCGGCCTCCAGATCAATATTGTCCACTCCTACGCCGAAACGGGCCAGGGCCTTCAGCCTGGGAGCCAGTTGGAACACCGCTTCATTCCAGGTATCCACTCCCACGACAGCTCCGTCGATATCACCTACAATTTCCTTCAGCTCATCAAAAGTATACGGCCGTCCATGAGGATTTTCCACAATTTCGCATCCTGCCTCTTCCAGGATCCGTTTTCCTGCCTGGCAATATTTTGAGTAGTTCGTAGCGGTTACAAGCACTTTCATGAAGCATACCTGATCCGATATTTTCAAATTCGGATTTTTCCTTCCCCCGGAAATTACTCCGGTAATTTTATCCTTACAGGGATTTGTTCTATAATCCCAGATCTTTTCTGATATAATCCGTAAATCGCGTAAGCTGATCTACCTCAAGACGGGCGGTCTCGTTCAGCAGAGAATCCGGCTTCGTCCGGGTACAGATGGAATCAAAATTTCCGATGCTTTTCTGGAAATATTTCGCGTTCACAGGATAGACCTGCCGTTCGATCATGGACGCCACCGTCAGAAAGTCCGCCGCAGTCCTTGCCTTTTCCGGATTTGTTTTATAATTTTCACAAAGCCAGACGTAGAGATCCGCATGAAAATTGGCCATCACGCCACTGAAACCGTTTCCGCCTAGCTTCAGGCTCTCCAGCAGCGTAGATGAATTCGCGTTGAACAATTTTAATTTTGATCCTCGTATTTTATCCAGCTTGGCGCCGATATTATGTATGTCGCAGCTCGTATCCTTTATAAAATAGAACCTTCCAGTATCCGCGCACCATTTCAGAAGATCCGGCGAAATAATTCTTTTGTAAGGATAAGGACACTCGTAAAATCCTAAAGCGAGATCCTCTGGAAGTCTTTCAAGAAGTCTTTTCAGATTTTCCAGCCAGATTTCATCACTTTCCATCTCCTTCGCAAGCCGGTTGGACAAAAGAATCACCGCATCCACTCCTGTTTCCGCGACAGCGTTCAGCTCCTCCGCCTGCTCCTCTATAGTTTCTGAAATATGTCCGGAAGCCACCACCGGAACACGATCTCCCGCCTTCTCCTTAATAAAACGCGCCAGTTCCACGCGCTCGTCAAGAGAAAGAAAGAACATCTCGCTGGACTGGCAGTCCGCGAACAGGCCCGCCACTCCGCTTTCAATATACCAGTCCACTAATTTTCCCAGGGACTGATAGTCCACTTTATTGTCTTCTGTAAAAGGTGTCAGCATCACCGGCCATACACCATCTCTAAATTTTTTGTCCATAATCTTACCTATCCTTTCACTCCTCCTGCTGTCAGTCCGCCTACCAGATTCCTGTTGCTGATCAGGTAAATGATCACAACCGGAACAGACGCGATCAGCGATCCTCCCATCAGCGGTCCCCAGGCGTATACATCTCCTACTACCATATCTGCCAGCGCAAGAGGGATTGTTTTATAATCCGAATTGTTAATGATAACCAGCGCGTACAGGTATTCACTCCAGCAAAGAGTATACGAAAAAATCAAAGTCGATACAATCCCCGGCTTTGCAAGGGGAAAACATACCTTCCACATAGCCTGCACCCTGCTGCAGCCGTCAATAATTGCCGCTTCCTCAATATCATAAGGTATACTCTGGAAATAAGAGATCATCATCCATGTGGCATAGGGAATCGTAATTGTCGGGTATACCAGTATCAGACCCCACAAACTGTTGCTCAGACCTATTCTTGTCACCAGAAGATACAGAGGAATAAAAAGCACCGTCCTGGGCATCAGATAGGAAATCAGTATTCCCTTGGAAATCTTCTTCCTGCCCCGGAACTTTATCCGGGCGATCGCGTAGGCGGCCGGCATACTGACGGCAATAGAGCCAAAAGAAACAACCAGGGATACAAACAGACTGTTCAGCACATTGCGCAGAAATCCCTTTTCAGCAAAAAGTTCATAATATCCCTCAAACGTCAGCTTCTTCGGCCAGAAGGTAGGGATGATCTTATAAATTTCCGTACTTGTTTTTAAGGAAGTGATCAGCATCCAGTATATTGGAAAAAGGCAGAAAATGATCAGCACGGCAGCAACCGCGTAGGCGGTGATTTTACTTTTTACACTTGTTCTCATTCTTCCTTTCCCCCTATTCTTCAGATAAAGACGACTTGGTAACATAATGGACCAGAACCACCAGAATCGGAACCAGAATCAGCGAAGCCGCGATGGATCTGGCAATATCGCTGTTCATAAAGCCCTGTATGTAGCTGTAGGTAGAAACCAGTTCTGTCGCGTGGGACGGACCGCCCCGGGTCATCAGCCATACGATCTCAAAGTCGTTTAACGTCCATATAGTAGTCACAAACGCGGCCAGTATGATCACATTTTTGACAGACGGAAGGGTAACATATAAAAATCTCTGAATGACATTGGCTCCGTCGAGGGAAGCCGCCTCATAAAGATCCGGCGATATGTTCTGCAGTCCCGCAAGAACAGAGATCGCGATAAAAGGCGTGCCTCGCCAGACATTTACAAGAATCACAGAAAACATTGCCATATTTGTCGTGGACAGCCATCCGATCTGATGATCTGTGATATGCAGCACCATCAGGATACGGTTCAGCGCCCCGCCTACGTCAGAATAGATCCACTGCCACGCAAAAACGGACACTATAGTAGGAATGGTCCACGGAAGGATCATTGCCACCCGGATCACTCCGCGGCCTCTCAGGGGCTGGTTCATGGTCAGCGACATGATGACTCCGAATACAACCTTGCCGAGAACGGCAAAAAAAGCGAATATAAATGTATTCAGCAAAGCTTTCTGAAAGACAGGGTCCTTAATAATATCAATATAATTCGCAAGCCCAATAAAATTCACTTCTGCAGCGCCGATCACTTTATCTGTCAGACTGGTATATACTGCCCAGAGCAGCGGAAGGCCCATGACCAATATCAGATAAAGAACAGCAGGCGCGATCAGAATAAACGCCAGGCGTCTCTCCTTTTGCTCCATTCCTTTTGTTTTATATCCTGCAGATGATGTATTTCCAAGCTTCATGCGGCACCTCCTTTTTGGGGGGGCGGAAATCCCGGGAGGATTCCCGCCCCTTCGTTTCTGTTTCTTATTATTCTTTATCGTATACTTCCTGCATCTGTGTCTGCAGACTTGTGATCTCCTCCGCCGGATCACTTCCGCTTACGATGTTGGTAAAGCAGTTGCTGACAAGGCGGGAATTAAATACCTCGCTGGCTGCCGGTGTATAAGTATTCGGATAACCAAGGAAGGTAAAGTTCTCTACAGAATCAATAAACGGCTTATTGCGCTCGTCCTGCCATACCTCGTCGTCCTTCATTCCCTGAAGCACCGGAATCTTAAACGGCGCGGTTTCATTTACCCACTCTGTATACCATTCTTTTTCAAGAAGGTATTTGATCAGTTCTTTCGCGCCTTCTTTATTGTTGGCTTCTGTGAAGATTCCATATCCGTCCAGGATACCAGGTACCATAGATCCCGCGCTTCCGGATGGCATAACAGCGATCCCTGTGTTTTCATACAATTCAGGATCATCTGTCATTATGGTATTTAACAGACTTCCCACATTAAAGATCATCGCGCACTGTCCGCTGAGATACGCCTTATTATTTCCTGAATCATCCCAGTTCACAGCCGTAGGCGGCGTAACCTTATCCTTCAGGAAAAGATCCTGGATATACTGCGCGGTGTTCACAGTCTCCTCGCTGTCAATGGCGACTTTTCCTGATTCATCCACATCAACGCTTCCATTTGACCAGAGCATCGCCCTTGTCAGCCATTCCGCGTCGGAATTGCTTGCGCCGTATCCGATTCCGGCTCCGTAAATACCATTTTTTTCATCCGTCAGCGCAATAGCGGCCTCACGGAAATCCTCCCAGGTCTCCGGAGCGTCCAGCCCGGCTTCCTCAAACATATCTGTACGGTAATAGAGCACCTGCACGGAGGCCCAGCCGGGAATTCCGTATACTACGCCGTCCTCGGAGGTCACCGCTGTCTTCAGTGACTCCTCAAAAGGCGTCGCCTCATTGATCTCATTATAAACGTCCGTCAGATCCTCCAGGATTCCCTGATTATAATACTGTCCCATTTCCTGATATCCGAAATAGCTGAGATCCGGAAGGTTTCCCGATTCGATAGCTGCCGCCCATTTTGTATAGAAGTCCTCATACGCGATCACTTCTACTTCCACTTCCACATCATTTTCTTCCGCAAATTGTTCGCAGCGCTCTTTAAACATATTGTTTGCCACATCTGTCAGGTCTTTCTTCATCCAGACCACGATCTTCTCTTTTTCGTCTGCCCTTACCTCTGCCGTACCAAAGCCTGCAAATGCTGTAATTCCCATTGCCGCGCAAAGTATTCCGCTGATTATTTTTTTCTTCATATTTTTCTCCTTTTTATGGATGTAAAATCACTTTAATAGCTCCGCTGTTTTTGTCGCACAAAAGATCAAATCCTTCTTTTATTTTTTCCAGGGGAAGTCTGTGGGTGATCACCTTTTCAATATTTACCATCCCTTTTCTGAGATATTCCAAAGTAGTCTCACATTCGTCCGCATATCCTGTACTTCCCACCACAGACAACTCCTTATAGATCACCTGCTGTATCTCCACATTAAGCTCAGGCTTCGTAAAGCCCAGAGCCACTACGGTCCCTCTTTTTCTGCACATACGCAGCGCCAGATTATAGGTAGCGCTGATCCCTACCGCCTCCACTACCACGTCCGGACCCAGATTTCCGGTTTCTTCTTTTATTTTTTTCAGAAAATCCGGATCGTTCGATTTCAGGCAGACATCCGCTCCCATTTCCTTCGCGATGGCAAGCTTGGAATCGGACAGATCTACGGCGATCACCTTGACCGCTCCCGCCAGCCTGGCTGTCTGCACTGCCAGAAGGCCGATGGTTCCCGCGCCGATGATCACCACCTTGTCTCCCAGCTTCACTCCTCCGCGGTTTATAAGATGAATGGCGTTTCCCAGAGGATCCAGAAAAGTCCCGTAATCATAGCTCACCTCATCCGGAAGATGAAAAAGCTGCTTTTCATGAATGACCAGATACTCGCACATGGCTCCGTCCAGAAATCCTCTCATAGAGGAACCGATCAGAAGCGAGTGGTCGCAAAGATGAGACAGCCCCTTTCTGCACAGCGGACAGGTTTCATCATTGATCTGGGGATTGATCGCCACCCGGTCTCCGGGCTTCCATCTTGTCACGTTTTCTCCCGTCTGCTCCACATCCCCCGCGGCTTCGTGGCCCATAATGATTCCTGGCTCCCGCCGGTCAATACCGTCGCCCATATATGGATGCAGGTCAGAACCACAGATACCGACAGCCCGGATACGGATCAATACCTCATTTGGTCCCGGAACCGGCTTTTCCCGCTGACAGATTTTAAACTGATATGGTTCTGTAAATATTGCCGCTTTCATTTTTTCGTCTTTTTCCCTCCTTTGTTCATTATTAATGTACAGCGTTTTCATTATTAACTAAAAAAAATACGAGGCATCCCTCCTTTTCATTATATATTGTTCTGTATTATAGAACTCTGTTCTTTATATTTTTATAATATCATATTTACAACCATATTACAATCGACAATTAGTCCCAATTTTTAAAGTATTTTTTTATATACTATTACCAAAAAGCGCTGTCCGGTGGTAATTTTCCAGACAGCGCTTTTTTCTGTTTCATAAAATATGTATATTAAATTTTTGCATCCGCCGCACAAGAGCACGCAGACGGCAAAAATCCGGTCAGCCTCCCAGCTCCACCATCCGTCTGATGCAGCGGCCCGCGCCTTCCATGATCTCATCCGAAAGCCGGATTTCCTCTCCGCCGCTTCCCTTCAGACAATGATATACGTCCATGAGCGTGGTGAGCTTCATGTCCATGCAGGTCAAAGACGCCGCCAGAGGATAAAATCTCTTTTCAGGGCAGGCGAACTGCAGATGCTCCACAATGCTGTTCTCTGTTCCTATGATAAATTCCAGATCGTCGCTTTTAAGCGCATAATCCATAATTCCAGTGGTGGAGCCAGCGTAGTCCGCCTCCTTCACCACCTCCGGAGCACATTCCGGATGTACCAGAAGAAGCGCCTGAGGATGGGCTTCCTTCGCCTTTCTCACGTCCTCTGCCGAAGCCGCCAGATGTCTTGGACATCCTCCGTTATAAAAGGCAAAGGTTTTTTCCGGCAGCTTTTCCGCTGTGAAATGTCCCAGGTTCGGATCGGGGATAAAAAGAATTTTGTCATTTTCCAGCCGTGAGCAGATCTGAACAGAGGACGAGGAAGTCACACAGACGTCGCACTCTGTTTTCAGCTCCGATGTGGTATTGATATAAGCCACCACCGTGTAGCCCGGATATTGCTCCTTCAGTTCCCGAAGCCCCTTTACGTCAAGCTGTTCCGCCATGGGACAGCCGGCCTGGGGATTGGCAAGCCATACGGTTTTATCCGGGCACAGGATCTTGCAGGTTTCCGCCATAAAACGGACGCCGCACATGATCACGCCTTTGGCGCTGCTCTTGGACGCCTGTACGCTGAGACCATAAGAATCTCCCGTATAGTCCGCCACCTCCAGAATTTCCTGCCCCTGGTAAGCATGAGCCAGAATACAGACATCCTGTTCTTTTTTCATGCGGAGGATTTCCTCCTGAATTTCCGCTACTGTCATGACCTGTCCCTCTTTTCTCTTTCGTTTTCTTTTTCCCATGGCTGAAGAGGCGCCAGAAATCCGGCCCTCTCAAGCTCTTTTCCGATAAGGTCCAGCCGTTCCATACCGGACGCCTCCACCAGATGATAGTGATAGCCGGAGGTGGCTGTGCTGAGTACCGTGGAATGACTGCTTTCCAGGGCGGCTGTAAACTCTCTCACATCCTGTCTGGAACGGATATCCATCTCCGCCGACACGCGGCCGTATACCCGATGGCTGATACTGACATTTTTTACCCGTCCTCCGCAGTCCACGATCAGATTCAGTTCCTCCGCCGCCTGCTCCTGACGGTGGCGCACCTTGAATTCTCTGGTACAGGTATTTTCCTGCTGTATGGTATATCCCCTTGTGGTGGAAAGGATACCCGGAACGGATGCCCGGATCACCGCCATATCCTGAACGATCACCTGACGGCTTACGCCGAAGCGGGCCGCCAGCTCTCTGGCCGCCACCGGAGTTTGTGCGCCCCGAAGGATTTTCAGGATTTCGTCTCTCCTCTCTGATGTGTTCATGCGCCCCTCCTTTTAGACTGCGTGAAGGTTTTTCATGGAAATGTCCAGGATCGGAGCAGAGTGGGTCAGCGCGCCGCTGGAAACATAATCCACCCCGATCTCACGGATCTTCTCTATATTTTCTCTGGTCACATTACCGGAACACTCCGTCTCCGCTCTTCCTCCGATCAGCTCTACTGACTTTTTCATGGTTTCAGGAGTCATATTGTCCAGCATAATGATGTCCGCGCCTGCCTCCACAGCCTCTTTTACCTGATCCAGAGTCTCCACTTCCACCTCGACCTTGCGCACAAAAGGAGCGTACTCTTTCGCCATGGACACTGCTTTTGCCACGCTGCCCGCGGCTCCGATATGATTATCCTTTAAAAGCACGCCGTCAGACAGATTGTATCGGTGATTGCTGCCGCCGCCTACGCGCACCGCGTATTTTTCAAACACACGGCAGTTGGGGGTGGTCTTTCTTGTATCCAGAAGCGTCACGCCGCTTCCCTCCAGGAGCCGTGCTACCTGGCGGGTATAGGTGGCGATCCCGCTCATTCTCTGAAGATAATTCAGCGCCACCCGTTCTCCTGAGAGAAGCACCCGGATATCGCCTGTGACATTGGCAAGAAGCTGTCCTTTTTTTACCTCTTCGCCGTCCTCGCAGTGGAATGTAACCTCTGTATCCGCATCCAGCAGGGTGAAAACTCTGGCATAAACCGAAAGTCCCGCGATCACGCCATCCTCCTTGGCGATCAGCTCTACAGTTCCTTTTTGCGCTTTTGGCATTACTGCGTTAGTAGAAACATCCTCGCTGGTGATATCCTCCTTCAGCGCCATCAGGATCAGCTCGTCCGCCTGCATTTTCATGGTAATCTCATTCATGTTCTTTTTCCATCCTCTCTATTTCTTTCAAAACCTGTTGACGGTAGCCTTTCATAAGGGCTTCCCGGTCCGCGTAGCGGCTGAAATCCGGTCTGCCCGCCCTGCATTTATCCGGCTTCCTCCCAAACAGTATATCATCCGCGGCTCTTCTGGCAAAGACCAGAGATTCCAGCAGGGAATTGCTTGCCAGTCTGTTCCTGCCGTGAACGCCGTTGCAGCTTGTCTCTCCGCAGGCATAGAGCCCCTTCATGGAAGTCCTGCTTCCAAGATCCACCTGGATCCCTCCCATAAAGTAATGCTGGGCGGGCACCACCGGGATCGGTTCTTTCCGCACGTCATAGCCCTCCTCCAGACAGCGCTGAAAAATATTCGGAAAATGTTTTAAAATCGTATCTTCCCCCAGAGGACGCATATCCTCCAGAACATACTCTGTATCCTGCTTCTCCATCTGAGAAAAAATCGCCTGGCTTAAAAGATCTCTGGGCTGCAGCTCGTCGGTAAAACGCTGTCCGTTCCAGTCGTAGAGAAGCGCCCCCTCTCCTCTGACGGATTCTGAGATCAGGAAGCGTCTCCCCGGCTTTTTGGAGTAAAGTGTCGTGGGATGGATCTGTATGTAATCCAGATGTTCCAGCTTCACCTGGTGATTCATGGCGATGGCCAGCGCGTCCCCTGTGATATGAGGGAAGTTCGTGGAATTTTTATAAAGCCCTCCCAGGCCTCCGCAGGCCAGGACTACATAGGGGGAGCGGATCTCGTATATCCCGTCTTTCTCGTCCATGCATATGATCCCGCCGCAGATATTGTCCTCCGAGATCAGATCCACCATCGTCATATATTCACAGATCTCTATATTCTCTTTTTCTCTGGCCCGTTCCAGAAGATGAGAGGTAATCTCCTTTCCGGTCACATCCTCATAAAAAAGGATCCTGGGCTGAGAGTGCGCCCCCTCTCTTGTAAAAGCCAGTTCTCCCTGAGAATCCCTGGCAAAACGGACTCCCTGAGCCAGAAGATCCCGAATGACACTGTTGGAGCTTCTGATCATCAGATCCACAGCTTTTTTGTCATTCTCGTAATGGCCCGCTCTCATGGTGTCCTCAAAATAATCCTCGTAATCATCCTCGCCTCTGAGCATACAGATCCCGCCCTGAGCCAGAAAGGAATCGGACTGATCCGCTTCTTTTTTTGTGATCATCAGAATCTTCGCCCGCTCTGGAAGGCTCAGAGCGCAGTAAAGACCCGCGGCCCCTGTGCCTACGATGATTACGTCATATTGTTCTTTCATCTCTCTACTCCTTGTATCCCAAAGTCTCTTTGCCGCTTCATGCGATATGATTTGCTAGTATAACACCAGACAATATAGGTGTCAAGACATATGTAATGATAAATAAACCAGGGCGCTGCTCCGCACAGCGCCCTGGTTTTCTCATATGACTAAAACACGAAAAACATTTATGATCTTTGGATCTTCTGGCTGCCCGTAGACCATACATGCGGTTTTTTGGCAGCGTCTGGCGTATTCTGGGCCATGACACCCACCAGTCTGTGGGGAACATAGGGTTCCTCCAGATATGCCGCTTCCTCCGGCGTCAGCTTCAGCTCCGCCGCCTTTGCCGCGCCCTCCACATGGCTGGGCTTTGTGGCTCCCACAACAGGGGCCGTCACCTTCGTAAGCAGCCACGCCAGCGAAATCTCTGTCATGGTCACGCCTCTTTTGTCCGCCAGCTCCGCCACACGGTCTATGATTGCGGCGTCCTGCGGGGCTGTGGCGTCATATTTCAATCTCGCGTAGCTGTCCTCCCTCAGTCTCTTTGACGTTTCTCCCGGATGCTTTGACAGCCTCCCGCCCGCTAGAGAGCTGTAGGGCGTCATGGCGATATTGTCCTCTGCGCACAGCTTCGCCATCTCCCGCTCCTCCTCCCGGAAGATCAGATTATAGTGACTCTGTATGGAGACAAATTTCGCAAAGCCTTCCTTCTCCGCCAGATCGTTTGCCCTGGCAAGCTGATAGGCAAAGCAGTTGGAGATCCCCACATACCGGGCTTTTCCCGCCTTAACGATACGGTTCAGTCCGTCCATGATATCATAGAGAGGTGTTTCATAATCCCACATATGATATATATAAAGATCTACATAATCCATTCCAAGATTTTTCAGACTGGTGTTGATCATCTGCTCAATATGCTGCTGCCCGGTAATTCCTGCGGAAATTTCCTCCTGAGTGCGGGGCAGGAACTTCGTAGCTACCACAACCTTATCTCTCGGGACAAAATCTCTGAGGGCGCGTCCAAGATACTGTTCGCTGGTGCCGCTCTGATAGCCGATGGCCGTGTCAAAAAAATTTATTCCAAGCTCCAAACCCTGTCTGATGATCCGGCGGGAATGTTCCTCATCCAGCGTCCAACTGTGCTGGCCGTTTTTCGCGTCGCCAAACCCCATGCATCCCATGCAGATCCTTGAGACGTTCAGCTCTGAGTTTCCAAGTTTTCTATACTCCATTCTGATCTCCTCCTGATAAATCCGGGCGCAATACTTTTCCTCTCTCCGCGAGAGCGGGAACAGACCTGAAAGCTTCCTTTTTCTGTTCTTTCTCATGGCTTATTATAAAGTTCCCGCCCTCTTCTGTCCAATGCCTGTTTTTTATCTTCCCCTATGCTTTTTCTGTATGTCTGTATTCAAATAGAATACTTTTGCTGTGTAAAAGCTTATTTTTACGCAAATAGTTTCACACGATAATGCAGCAAAATGTTTACTATGGTTTGTATATTACAGCTTAGAATAAGTTGAAGTACTTTCCTATAATACCACCCCCCCACAGAACCGAAGCCTTCACAAGGCCCGTATCCTGCGGGGATTTTTATTTTAGGTATCAGGGATCCAGCATCCGTCTTTTCCGCCAACCGTTCCGAAGAAGCCGTGAACCGTTTTTATTTCCAAATCCACCCTGCCCGCTTAAGGCTTTACGCCCGCTCCGCGGAGCTGTATTTCACGATCAGCAGCTCTACGCTGAGCACATCCTGAAGCCGTCCTGTCTTTACGGCCTCCTCAGCCTCCACAAAATCCGCCTCCGCCTGCTGAAGCTCTTCCGCCGTGTAGGCTCTGGCGCAGGCGGCGATATTGCCCGCCACAAAGCTCGGCACACCCAATCGTGAGGCGATCTCATTCCTTGACGCCCCCTCCCCGGTCATCTGTTTTGCCAGAAAAAGCTGCCTGTACTGTTTCGACAGAAGGAACAGGATCCGCATAGGCGGTTCCTTCAGCGTAAGAAGATCATAGTACAGCTCCAGGGCTTTCTTTTGATTTTTCTCCGTCACGGCCCGCACCATATCAAAAATTTTATTGACCGTCCTGGCCGTGCAGACCTCCTCAATGTCCTCTGCGGTCACAACGCCCCGTCCCATGGTGTAGGCGATGAGCTTTTCCAGCTCCATACGGATATTCCCCATATCCGTCCCGGTTTTTGTCAGAAACAGCTCCATATCCCTTGTGGTGATCTTCCGGCCTTCCCTTGCCAGGATGCCCGCCGCCCATCTCATCAGAGTTTTTTCATCCTGCTTCGCAAACTCCGATATGCGGCCGGAGGCCTTCACCGCCTTGTACATCCTGCTGCGGCGGTCTACCTCCTCCTCCACGAAGATCAGATGGAGATAATCGGGAAGCTCCTTCATATAATCCGCAAGCTCGTCACATTTATTCTTAAAAAATCCTGAATTTTCCACAAGGATCACCCTGCTTTCCGCAAAAAAAGGCATGGTCTCACAGAGATCAATCATGGCCCTGACCTCGATCCCTTTGCCCTCGTACTTCGTGAAATTCATGGTGTCCCCCTCCGGGTTCAGCGCCTTTACCAGCTTCTCCTTATACTGCTGCCTGAGATACGCTTCCTCCCCGTACAGAAGATATGTCTTTTTGAAATTTCCAGTTTTGATGTCTTCCTGTAAGCCCTTCACCTGTGTTTTCTGTCCTTTCTGAATTTCCTCGCGCAGCCTGCCGCTGCTGTCGTCCCGTCAGGCTCCTGCGTCATTTTTAAATTATAGTTAAAAAAAGCCTTTTTCAATGCCTGATAAATACTCTCTGCCTTATATCTCTGATCAGCAAGGATTTTCCCTTCATCCAATTTTATTTCTAATTTCAGCATAACAGTTTCCTTTTAAGCCTGCATCTTATTTCCTTTTATTTATCTCTGTTATATCTGACTCTCTTGAAAAACACTGCATTTATTTTACGACTGTCTTTTTACCAATCGAAACCACACCGCTGCAGCCTGGTTAAAGTATAACACATCGCCTCCCGCGCAACAATTCGATTCGCAGAATTCATATTTCCATCCAAAAGAAATCCTTCTATTACGGTTCGCTCCTGACATTTTCACCTTTCAGAAGACGTTTATACGTCAGATCAATTCCTATCGCTCCTAAGGGCGCTGTGATCAAAATAGCAAGGACAGCGACAGAAAGTACAATTTGTCCGCAGGGCAGTCCCATTGCCAGCGGAACAGAACCGATCGCCGCCTGTACTGTAGCTTTTGGCAAATATGCGATCATACAAAAAATTCGTTCCTTCCAGGTGATTGATGTTCCCAAAAGACAAACGGCAACACCGATTGAACGGAAAATAAGTGCTGCGAAAATCATTAATACCGCGGCTAAACCGGCCTTCAACGTATATCGGATATCAACCGCGGCTCCAACTAACACAAACAATATCACCTCTGCGGCGAGCCATAACTTTCCAAATTTTTCGGATAACCGCTTTGACACAAATGTAATGCTTTTTATCTTAATTACGCACGCCATGCTGACAACAGCCAATAAACCGGAAACAGGAACAATGCCTTTAAGCCATGTCTCGACAGACATAAGCATAAAGGAAACACCTAAAACAATAATAACCTTCATACTGTTTCTGACACAATGCTTATGCGCGTAAGCGGTTTCAAAAAACAGGCTGAGCAGATACCCTGCCGCCGCGCCAAGTATAATTCCCACTGCAATTGAAACAGGAATATTGATAAAATCCATAATATGTGCGCCGCCGCCCTGTGCCATACTCACAAAGGTTGTAAACAATACAATTACAAAAATATCGTCGCAGGACGCTCCCGCCATAATGAGTTGAGGAATACTTTCAGCCGTACCATATTTTTTCTCCATGAGCTGTACCATACGCGGAATAACGACAGCAGGTGAAACCGCGCCAAGAACAGCGCCCATAACCGCAGCTTCAATTCTTGTAATTCCAAGGATATAGGGCGCAAGCAGGAAAAATGCCAAAATTTCAAAGCTTGCCGGAACACATGACATCATAACAGCCGGGCGCCCAACTTTTTTGAGATCAGACAAATCAAGAGAAAGTCCTGCTTTTAATAAAATAATAATTAGAGCCATTTGCCGTAGGTCGGCGGAAATAGATAAGACAGAAGGGTCAAGCAAATTAAGGACATAAGGACCTAATATAATGCCTGTAATTAACATACCGATAATACGCGGCAATTTCAGTTTTTGACAGATCGCTGCCATAGACAGACCGACAAGAAAGATAAAAGCAAGTGATGTCAGCATAATAAAACCTCCTAAAAATAATCATGTAAAATAGTTTATATTTTTTGCTGTTGATTCAGAGGTTTTATGGCAGTAAAAAAGCCAATACCTCCTATTCAACAATAGAAACAGAAAATATCGGCTTTCTAATCACTGATTTTACAGCGAGCACTAATCACACATAAAAAACTGATAATTTCTGTAATTCTCCAGAAGTCATCAGCTTATCAGCGGTTCAGGCATTCGCCAAGGGAGAACTTCATTCCCTTTCTTTTACCTATTATACTACTAATCAAACCGTTTGAAAACTCTTATTTTCAGAAAGAAAGCCCTCCGCCCGAATCCTCTCCCCATCTGTACGGACAGTCACGGCTCCGCTTTTCATGGTATAAAAAATCCGTGCTCCGCATCCTTCCAGTCTTTCCACAGTCTCCGGAGAGGGATGGCCGTAGTTGTTGGAATCCGAGCAGGAGATCACCGCCAGCTCCGGACGAACTTTGTCCAGAAACTCCCGGCAGGTGGAATAACGGGAACCGTGGTGGGCTGTTTTGAGAAAATCCACATCCGAAAGAACGCCCTTTTTCAAAAGGCTTTTTTCCGTTGCTTCTCCGATGTCCCCGGTGAAAAGGGCGCGGAAGGAGCCGTATTTCAGCTCCATCACCATTCCCTCCTCATTTACATCCGCTCCGGAGGCTGTCTTTTCAGGAGCCAGGAATTTCATCTCTGCCTGCCCGGATACAAGACGGTCTCCCTGTTCCGCAAACACGCAGCGCACTCCCGCTTTATCCGCCAGCTCCAGAAGCCCTCCATAGGCTTTTTCCACACCCTCTCCGTCCGTCTCCCCAGAAGGATCCGCGCCGGAAGCTTCCGGACTTTCCCGGACATGGCCACCGGAGGCTTTTTCCTCAGGGTTCCAGTCCGGAAGGATCAGGATTCCCGCTTTTATGGAGGTGAGGTCCTTCGTCATAAGCTCCAGAAGCTCCTGGATGCCGCTGATGTGGTCGGTGTCCGTGTGGGATACCAGAATCCCGTCCAGATAGGTGATCCCCCGGCTTTTCAGATAGGGAAGAAGCTGATACTGCCCTGTATTTTTCCGGCTGCTGCTGCCGAAGTCCATGAGAAACGCGCCGCCGCCAGGGATTTCCAGGACGATCCCGTCTCCCTGTCCCACATCCAGGCAGGTGATCCGCAGCTCCCCTCTGTCCTGAAACGCCAGTGTCAGGATCCCCAGGCAAAGCGCTGCCGAAAACGCGAGCGCCGCCACGACTCTCCCTGGAACATGTCTCCCAGGGATGCGCCTCCCAAAAATCCTCCCTCCAAGGATGTGCCTTCCGGGTATACGCCTCCCAGATAATCCTTCCGCTCCTTTCCCTGTCCGTTTTTTCTCACGGCGGATCAGCCACACTGCCGCCGCGATTCCCCCTGCAAGACAGGCATAATACACGATGCTCTGCCAGAGCCGGGGCTGTCCGCCCGTCCAGGTACAAAAAGGCAGCTTTCCGGCCAGAACACAGAGCTTTTCGTAAAAGAACAGAAACGCTCTTCCCGGAACCGCTGCGGCCACGGCCGCCTCCATGCTGACCAGCCCCAGTATGCCGCCGCACAGCCCGCTGATCAGAACCACACTCACTGTGGGAAGCACGATCAGATTCAAAAATATCCCCGCTAGGGATACCTCTCCGAAAAAGACCAGCATGACAGGCAAAGTGGCAAGCTGCACGGAAAAGGAGGAGAGGAAGCTTTTTGCCAGCTTCCTTTTCACCGGGGCAATCTCCATAAGAAAAGGCGACACCGCCCCAAGCCCCGTCACCGCGCCGAAGGACAGAAGAAAGCTGCTGCTGTACAGATAGGCGGGAGAATCCAGAAGAAGCAGCATGGCGGACACGGAAAGCGCTGTCAGCAGATCATAGCTTCTCCCAAGGATTTTGGCTCCTACAGACAGCAGGAACATGCACACGGCCCGCATGGCTGATACGCTTCCTCCTGTGAGCATACCGTACTGGAGCATCACCGCCAGGGCCAGAAGGCCCGCACCTGTATTTCCAAATCCTATGTGCTTCAGAAGCTGAAAAAGCCCCATACCCAGAATACTGATGTGAAGCCCCGAGATCGCCAGAATATGGATCATCCCGCCCATTTGATACCGCAGCTTCAGATCACTGTCCAGACCGCTTTTTTCACCCAGAAGCATGGCCTCAAATACAGGCGCGTCCTCCCCCGCCGCCTGCTCCAGAATATGGCAGAGTCTGTCCCTGAACTCCAGCAGCCGCTGGCGGTACCCGGAATAGGTACGGCTCTTTTTCTCTATGACGGCGTTCTTCAGAAAATAATAGATATGCTGACAGGCATAATACTGCTGCGAATCAAACTCTCCCGGATTGCGCGGGCCTTCCACCCGCTCCAGCTTCCCTGACGCGTATACCAGGGTTCCGGCAGGCAGTTCTTCTTTTGTTTTTAAAAACATTCTTACATTTTCGATGGGAAATTTTTCTGACTGATTTGTCAGAAAGACATGTTTCAGATAGACAGAAAAGGAAAACTCTGTATCCTGGCAGGACTGTACCTCCCCGCAGATCACAGCCTCCGGATGCTCCCTGATCCATTCCTGCACAGACTCCGGCAGCGGATTCCCCCGTATCAGCGGGAATCCGGCCAGATCCGTCAGACACATAAGAAGCATCAGCGCCAGGCATACAAGACACACCGGGCGTCTTCTCATATACCTTCCTTTCTATATTCTTCTGATCACTCAGACTGCTGCTCCTCTGCCTCCGCAGTTTCTATGAGTTCTTCATTTTTCTCATAGAAGGAGTACAGCGGCATACTGTTCTTAAAATTTCCTTCCAGGCTTCCTTCCACAGAAATCTGCACCCGGTCCGCCTTACAGGAATCTACAATAGAATCCACAATGGAATATATCTGGACATTTTCCGAAATCTCCGGCGCGTTGTCCTGGAACGCCTTGTTCATGTTGATATAACAGATCCCGTCCGCTATGACAGTGCTGATAGGAAGGGAATCCTCCGAAATGGTCCTGTAATGTCCCTGTTCCGAAGGCCCCCTGGCAAGCTGCGCAAGAACAACGGCTGCCTTCGGCGTGGTCCTGCGGTAAAGGATATTTCTCTTCTCGGACACAAGCTTTTCGCCGCTCTCATCTGTAAAATAAAGAGTAAAGGTATCATACCTGTAGGCGTCCTTATCTTTTCCGGATAATTCCAAAAATGTTTCCTCCGTCATGTCTCCGATGGTCTCATTTTTGGAATCTGTGAGCTCCTGCCCCGCCACGGTAAAGCGGATGATCTCTATATCCGGTATCTGCAGAAACATCTCCACGATCCCCGCCCTGGTCAGAATCTCCCTCGTACGGCTCATTTCCAGGTAAGCGCTGTTAAAATCAATGACCAGCCGCTTTTCCTGCAGGTCGTAAGAGTTTACGGAAACCGCCTCCGGAAGAAGAGCGATTCCATCCTCGGGCGTCTCTCTGCCGCTCAGCCGCTGCATCAGATCCTTCATCATAAACTCGGTGGATTCCTCCTGAGGCTCATATACCATTTTTTTCAGGGTGGTTTCCCCCGTATTCAGGTAATAAAAATTATAATTTTCCTGCTCCGTCTGGGTTTCTTCTTTTTCCTCAATGCTGCATCCTCCCAGGAAAACGCAGGCAAAGACCGCCAGAAGAAGCGTCCATAAATATTTCTTCATCCGGCGCCTCCTACGGAATATATGACAGAGGAATACGAACAGAAAACGTAGTTCCCTCGCCTTCTCTGCTGAAAACTTTGATCACGCCATGATGCATGGCGATGGTGCTTCTGGTGATGGCAAGGCCCAGTCCTGTACCGCCGATTTCTCTTGAGTGGGATTTATCCACCCGGTAAAATCTTTCAAAAATACGGTCTATGGAATCCTCCGGGATTCCCATTCCGGAATCTGCCACAGTTACATAAAAATACTTGTGGTCCGCGTCCAGCGATACTCTCACCCATCCGTCGTCCACATTATATTTGATGCCGTTTTCCACCAGGTTGCTGATAGCTGAAGTGAACTTGATCTCGTCCACATCCGCCTCCACCGGCCGGAAGCAGTCCAGGATCAGGTCGATATTTCTTTTATCCGCAATGGGTCTCAGACGCTTCAGAATGTCCTCAAGAAGCTGATTGATGTCCATATGCTGGATCTGAAGATCCGCCGTTTTTCTGTCCATCTTCACCAGACTGAGAAGATCCGTGATGATCCTGTTTTCCCTGTCGATCTCCGCCGTGATATCGTGCATAAATTCCTGATACAGCTCTTCCGGCACTCCGGTCTGTCCTACCAGGGAATCTGCCAGAACCTTCATGGAGGTCATGGGGGTTTTCAGCTCATGAGACACATTGGACACAAACTCGGATCTTGACTCATCAAGGGTTTTCATTCTTGAAAGCATCTTGTTGAAAGCGTCGGTGATCAGCTCCGTCTCTGTATAATCGGGTACGGAAATCTCGTCGTTCTGGTAGCCGTCCGTGAGATCCTCAATGGATTTCGTGATCCGCGCCAGGGGCTTCACAAGGATCGTAGCCAGCACATAGGCAAGGAAAAGCGACAAAACCACAACAATGCAGGTAATAATGATCCCCTGCCGCTCCAGCTCCGCCATGGTGGCCGAAACCTCGCTGAGAGAAATAGTGATCAGCATCGCGCCCTGAACCTGCTGTACGTCCGCGCTTTTTACCGGCACCGCGAATTCAAGCATCTGCCCCTGCCTCTCATAGTCTGTAGCCTCTCCGTCTTTAAAGCAGCGGATGATCTTGGATGAGATCAGAGTTTTGCCCTCGTCTACCTGATAGGTGTCCTTGACGATCTGAAGATCTCTGTCCACCATCAGGATCCGCCCTCCGTAAATATTAGACAACAACTCCAGCTTGCTGTTGACAGCCTCTGAGCTGGAGTCATTGAGATAGTTTTCTTTTATGATCTGGTTGCACAAAATGCTGCACTGGGTACGAACGCTGCTCAGTCTCACCTCAATGCCCTGTTCCCGATAACTGCTGATCACTGCCTGCGTAATGATCACGGCGGGTACGATTCCCAGTATCATCAAAATAACCATAATGCGGAAACGCAGGCTTTTAAAAAATTTATGAGATTTCTTTTTCATGGATTACGCCTGAAAATAATATCCTACACCCCATTTGGTGTGTACATACTTCGGCTCACTGGGATTTGCCTCAATTTTTTCGCGGAGACGGCGGATATGTACATCCACAGTTCTCACATCACCGGGATACTCGTAGCCCCACACGATATTCAGCAGGTTTTCGCGGCTGTATACTTTATTGGGGTTAAATACCAGAAGCTCCAGAACGTCAAATTCCTTGGCCGTGAGATTGATCTCTTTTCCGGCAATAAATACACGGCGGCTCTCGCAGTCCAGCTTCAGGTCTCCCGCCTCCACGGTTCTGACCTTCTCCTTCTCCTCGCTGTCCGTGCGGGCGCGGCGCATGATCGCCTTGATACGGGCTTTTACCTCCAGAATGTTAAAGGGCTTCGTGATATAATCGTCCGCTCCGTAGTCCAGCCCCAGTATCTTATCCATATCCTCGCCCTTGGCAGTAAGCATTACGATGGGAACATTGGAAAATTCCCGTATCTGCTGGCATACCTCCAGCCCGTCCATCTTAGGGAGCATCAGATCCAGAAGAATGATATCATAATGATTATTTTTCGCCTTCTCTACGGCTTCCTCTCCATCATAGGCGCAGTCTACTTCCATTCCATCCTGTTCCAGATTAAAACGGATTCCTTTTACGATCAGTTTTTCATCATCTACCACTAATACTTTCCTGCTCATTCACAATCTCCTATTCTACTGCAATCTTATCCTTTATGTTAGAAAAAGTACTCTCCTTGATTCCGGGAACATTCATGATCTCTTCAATGCTGGAAAATCCTCCATGTTCTTCCCTGTAAGCAAGGATCGCCTCTGCTTTTGCTTCTCCAATGCCGCTGAGTGTCTGCAGAGCCGCGGAATCCGCCGTATTCAGGTTCACCTTTTCCTGACCCGAATCCTCTTCCGCTCCGCCGGAGCGCTTATCCCCGCTGTCCGCCGTCTCCGCGGCCGGAACCGACAGCTCCTTTTCCAGGACTTCTTCCTCCGTAGGCACATAAATCTGCTGACCGTCGCTGAGGGGCTGGGCCTGATTAATATAGACTCCCGCCGCTTCAGGAAGGAAACCTCCCGCCATCTCAACAGCCTGAAACACTCTGCTGTCCGGCGGCATTCCATATACGCCGGGCTTCGCCACGGCGCCGCAGACATCCACAAAAATCTGCTCCGGCTGGGACGGGCTTTCCACCTCCGCTGCCTCTCCTGCAGCCGCAGATGGCTCCTCTCCATTCCCGGCTTCTGCCGCGCTGCTTTTCTTTTCAGCCGCAGCGGATTTTTCCTCCGATTCCTGGCTAAGATCCGTCTGCTGCCCTGCGGAATCTTCTTCCGGGATATCGGAGGAGGGATCCTCCTCGTCCGGCTCCTCTGAAAGAAAGATGTCCGCCTCCTGTCCGGCAGAGCATCCCCACAGAGGAAATGCCAGCAAAAATACCAGCAGGTACGCCGCCGCTTTCTTCTTTTTTATTCTTTTTTTAATTCCGGTTCACTCCTTATCCATAGATTTTATGGCAGAGCTCCCCTTCTTTTCCATACTTGACCATTTCCTATTTTAACGAATTCCTTCAGCATTTACAATAGGAAACTGCTATTTTTGCCATTTGAAGATCACAATGCCGACGATCGCCACCGCCATTCCGATCAGCTTTCTCCATTCAAAGGGCTGACGGTCCGTGCCGAACATCCCGAAAAGCTCGATCACATAGGCGACGATCAACTGAGAGATCACAATCAGCATGGCGGCTCTTGCCGGGCCTAAAGCGCCCATGCTCTGGATCACAGTGATCGTGATAAAGGCTCCGATCACGCCTCCCAGAAGCGTATACTTATTTTCCACCTGCCAGAGAGCCGAAATACTTTCCCGGCCTGTAAAAAGCCACGCCAGCACGCAGACCGCGAAGGCCGAAAGCTGAACCCACCCGGTAGACACCCAGAGACTGGACTGCTTCGTCACTTCCGTATTGAATACTCCCTGAATACTCATCAGGGCACCTGAGACCAGCGCCGCAATAAATCCCCACATAATTTTCCCTCCGATAATGAAATATGCAAAGAAAAAGGCTGGTATTCTGAACCCGCCCTTTAAATACTTGGTATTAACATATGCGGAAAGCTATGTTTTTATACCCATAACAAAACCACCCTTGTACTTTGGCGAGTAAGGGCGGTTTTGTAAACGAAACTTATTGTGTCAACCTCTTGCGGGCGGTTGTTCCTTCTTTTAGATGAATCAAGAATACTGGTGTCCCAGCAGAAAAACATCTTGCTTTCTTACTTATAGTATATGAAGCTCCTTATGATCTCCCGGAACTGCCGTCTCCGGCACTGCAGTGGCAGTGACCGCCGCAGCCGCTGCAGTTCCCGCCGCACTGAAGAGATTTACCGTTCTTTTTGTCCCGGATCATACTGCGGACGATCAGTCCCACGATCAGCACCAGAACTGCAAGTACGATCACTGTTCCCATAATCAGCACCTCCGATTTTTGTAAACATTCAGGCTCCGGCTCATTCTTATCTCGCCGCGCTTCTGACGTTTATATTCAATGTGCCGCTTTCCCTGTACGGTCTGAAAAGCAGATAGATAAATCCAATTATAAGTATAAAAGCGATAACTGTAAAGATTCCGAAGCTGCCGCCTGCCGCAAGGGCGCCGATCTGGTATACACAGAGAGATACCACATAGGCAAGCAGGCACTGATATCCAATCGCGAACAAGAACCATTTCGTGTTGTTCATCTCACGCTTGATGGCGCCCATGGCCGCGAAGCACGGAGCGCACAGAAGATTGAACACCAGGAAGGAATATGCCGCGACAGCGCTCATGCTGCCTGCAAGCTGTCCCCAGATTTCAACTCCATCCTCCGCCACTTCCGCAAAACCAAAGAGGACTCCGAAGGTACCTACTACGTTTTCCTTGGCAATAAGGCCTGTAACGGCCGCAACCGCCATCTTCCAGTCTCCCCAGCCCAGCGGGGCGAAAATCGGAGCGATCACGCCGCCGATGGCTGCCAGAATACTGTCGTTGAGCTGCTCCGCCTCCAGCATGCCGAAGGAACCGTCTGACCAGCCGAAGCTCATCAGGAACCACAGCAGGATGGTGGAAAGAAGAATGATCGTACCCGCCTTTTTAATAAAGGACCAGCCGCGCTCCCACATGCTTCTCAGCACGCTTCCCACAGTGGGAAGATGGTAAGCCGGAAGCTCCATAACGAAGGGAGCCGGATCTCCCGCGAACAACCTCGTTTTTTTCAGGATGATGCCGGAGCATACGATAGCCGCGATACCTACAAAATACGCGCTGGGCGCTACCCAGGAAGCGCCGTCGAACAGCGCGCCCGCGATCAGGGCAATGATCGGAAGCTTCGCCCCGCAGGGAATAAATGTCGTAGTTATGATCGTCATTTTACGGTCACGGTCGTTTTCGATGGTTCTGGAAGCCATAACTCCCGGAACTCCACAGCCTGTGCCGATCAGCATCGGGATAAAGGATTTTCCGGAAAGACCGAATTTACGGAAAATACGGTCCATGATAAAGGCAACCCGGGCCATATAGCCGCAGCCTTCCAGGAACGCGAGGAAGATAAACAGTACGAGCATCTGCGGCACAAATCCCAGAACAGCGCCCACGCCTGCTACAATACCGTCAAGGATCAGTCCCTGGAGCCATCCGGCGCAGTGAATACTTACCAGGAAGCTTTCGATAGCCGGCGGGATGATCTCGCCGAACAATACGTCATTGGTCCAGTCTGTAACGATGGTACCTACCGTGGTCACGGATACATAATAAACCAGCCACATCACCGCCGCGAAGATGGGAAGAGCCAGGATACGGTTGGTGACGATCCGGTCGATCTTGTCGGAAACCGTCATTTTTTCTCCGGTCTGCTTCTTCCGGCAGCACTGTCCGATGATGGAAGAAATATAGTTATAACGTTCATTTGTAATGATACTTTCCGTATCGTCGTCCATTTCTCTCTCAATGTCCGCGATCTCAGCGGAAACATCCGGCACTCTGGAAAGCTGCTGCGCGATCTTGTCGTCTCTTTCAAGAAGCTTCACGGCAAAGAAGCGTTTCTGCTCTTCCGGAACGGCTCCGGTCAGCTTTCTTTCGATCGAATCCAGCACATCCTCCACCTTCTGGTCAAAGCTATGTACCGGAGGATTTACTTTATGGGAACTGGCAAACTGCACCGCCATATCCGCGGCACGTTTTACGCCGTCCCCCTTCAGGGCGGAAATCTCCACCACCGCGCAGCCAAGCTTTTTCGCCAGCTTGTCGGTCATGATCTGATCGCCGTTTTTCTTCACGAGATCCATCATATTCACAGCCATTACTACAGGAATACCAAGCTCCATAAGCTGTGTGCTCAGATAAAGATTTCTCTCAAGGTTTGTTCCGTCAATGATATTCAGGATCGCGTCCGGCTTCTCATTGATCAGATAGTTTCTTGCCACCACTTCCTCCAATGTATAGGGAGACAGGGAATAAATTCCGGGAAGATCCGCGATCACAACGTCCTTGTTGCCCTTCAGTCTTCCTTCCTTTTTCTCCACTGTTACGCCCGGCCAGTTTCCCACAAACTGGTTGGCGCCTGTCAGCGCGTTAAACAGCGTAGTCTTGCCGCTGTTCGGATTGCCGGCCAATGCAATTGTTATTGCCATCTCTCTTTCCTCCTTCATTTATTCCACAGTGATCATTTCCGCGTCTGCTTTTCTTACGGACAGCTCATAGCCTCTCACTGTAACCTCAACCGGATCCCCAAGGGGAGCCACCTTTCTCACATAGACGCTGACGCCTTTCGTAATGCCCATATCCATGATCCTTCGCTTCACAGGGCCCTCTCCGTTCAGCTTCACCACTTTCACCGTCTGTCCCACCGGAACATTTTTTAATGTCTTCATTGAATCTCCTCCCTTCAGTCCACCATGACTTTGTTTGCCATATCCCGTCCGATCGCCACTCTGGAATCCTTCACACTGACGATCAGATTTCCTCCGGCAGTAGAAACAACCGTCACCTCTGCTCCGGAAACAAAACCGAGAGATTCCAGAAAACGCCTGGTATCCTCTTTTCCACCGACTCTGCCGATGGTACACGGTTCTCCATCTTTTACCATTGATAATGGCAGCATAGTTTCACTTCTTTCTCTGTTAGTCTCAAGAAACTCTCTTGTCAGTGTTAGTATATGCGAACTAACTTTGTTTGTCAAGACCATCTTTTTATTTTTCAGATATTCAAAGTGGGAGTCTTATTGATAGAGGCACTTTCAAGTCTATTGATTATTGCCGAATAAGGATAGATGTGCTATACTTCCCACATGCTGATTTGATTCAGCTTTTCATATTCATTGTTGCCTTGTCGGTTTTGTTTACGAGATTTTCAAGGATAGACGAAAATAGCCGCCAACTACTGCCAATAGTTGACGGCTGTTTGTAGATAACAGATGCGAAATCGTATAAATCTATTTTTAGCACACCCTTTTTCCATTCTGTGCAAATGTGACTTTAACCAAAGATATGTTGAATAGAGTGAACAATAGGAAAGGATGTCATATATGATTAGAGAAGTCGTAAAAGATGATTTAGATGGTTTATTAAAGCTGTATATGCAGTTACATGATAATCCCATGCCGGAAAAGACCAATGAACTATTGCAGATTTGGGATAGTATTTTTTTAGATAAAAACCATCATGTGATTGTTGCGGAAGAAAATGAAAAAATTGTATCTTCCTGTGTCTGTGTCATCATTCCAAATCTGACACACAACCAGCAGCCATATGCTTTTATTGAAAATGTGATAACTGATGAAAGACATAGAAATAAAGGACTGGCAACACAGTGCCTGAATTACGCCAAAGAGATTGCCATAAGAGAAAACTGCTATAAAATAATGCTGCTTACAGGTTCTAAGAAAGAAAGTACATTGGGGTTTTATAGAAAGGCAGGTTATAACAGTAATGACAAAACAGCATTTATTCAATGGATATAGTGTCGCAAAAGAACAGCTTGATTTGTATTTTGCAATGCAGAACTTAAATCGGGAAACAATAAAGTATCTTGCTGACATAATTCAAGTTGGAATGAAACTGCCAGACATCAAAGCATTGTGTGAAGATTATTTGCTCAAAAATGGAGCAGACTCCTTTTGGTATTGGGGTGTAGGAGCATTTATTTTTGCAGGGGATGAAACTACTGTTTCCATATCAGGTAAAGATTACAAAGCAACAGATAGAATCATACAGGAGAATGATATTATCACAATTGATTTAAGTCCCCAAAAGAATAACATTTGGGGAGATTATGCAAGAACACTTGTATTTGAAAATGGCATATTATGTAGAGAAACCGACCAAATCAAAAATGACGAGTGGCGAAACGGTTTGCAGATGGAGGAATATCTGCATAAAACTTTAATTGATGTGGCAGCGCCAAATATGACATTTGAAGAATTATACTATTACATGAATGATTTGATTGCAGAAAAAGGTTTTTTTAATTTGGACTTTCTTGGTAATCTCGGACATTCCATTGTAAAAAATAAAAATGGCAGAATATATACTGAAAAAGGAAACCATAAAAGATTATCAGATGTCGAAATGTTTACTTTTGAACCGCATATCAGCATTCCTGATTCCAAATATGGCTATAAGAGGGAAGATATTTATTATTTTAACAATGGCAGGCTGATTAAATTATAAATCGCATAAATGAAGGGATTTTACATGGGAAAACTAAATGTTGATGGAACAGAAATACAGGTCTTACAGGTTGAAGAAGATGATTACATCTCTTTGACAGATATGGTAAGAAAAATTGATAATGAACCTGCTCTGATAGAAAAATGGTTACGCAACAAGAATACAATAGAATTTCTCGGTATATGGGAAGAAATGTATAATGCAGATTTCTATACTGCCGCCTATGCTCAGGCTGACTGCCGGAGAAGCGCCCGTACCCTAAGCTCCAGTTTCCCCAACTCGATGGGTTTTACCATGTAATTGTCAATCCCCAGCCGGAAGCCTTTCTGTTTGGAGGGCAGATCATCCTTCGCAGACATAAAAAGGATGGGAATGGTCTTATTCAATGCCTCCGCTCTGCTCATACCCCTCAAAAGACGGGAAAAGCACTGGCATCCCTTGATACTCCCGCCTGTTTTGCAATTCTGTCCAATCCTACAGCCGCAATCGATACGATGCTTTCCCCATGAATAAAATCTGTAGCGCTGACATCAAAAAGCAGATTCCCCTGCGACGGAAATTCTTCGTCTCCCTCCCAGAAAAGGAAGCGAACCGGAATACATTCAAAGGCGTTGAATTCATATCCTACATCCGACCATGCTATTTTCCTGCCTCCCATCTTCTGAAAGGCTTCCGCTAATTCTTCCGTATGATCATGAAACATTCTGGAAAAAGGATCTGTGATCCCCTGCTGAAACGCCTTTGAAAAAGGAGCTGTATTCTTCAGTTTTTCAAACTTTACCCACTCATCCTTGAAATGTGCCAGCGGAGTCACATAGCCGAACAAAGTATAAACATTCAATTTTTCATAACAGGTTACCGGCTCGTCATCCTCCATCGCCCTGATATTTCCAATTTCTTTATGAATCCCCAGCTTTCTGCCGAAATGACGGATAGTAAGCCAGCCGCCTTCTTCTTTTAGTTCCGGCAGCAGCGTTTTCAGTTTTTCCTGATCCATAGCCAGAAATTTCTCCCGCCACTGCTCACACCATTTCTCATAATTGTTCATTTCATCTGCCTGGAACTCATTCTTCATTTCCATTTCCTCCTGCTGTGTTTTATTTCTGTATTCATATACGCCATAAGCTGTGCCAGTGGCAGCTCCACATTTAATGTTATTTATAAAATAACATCTTTTCCAACAGTATAACGCTTGAAATTTTCTTTGTCAATATGATGTTATTTTAAAAATAACATTCATCCCCATAAAACAGGTGAAACTTTGCCTTTTCTCTAATACAAAGCTCCACCTTTTTCTAATCTGCTATAATATTCCCGGATAATATCTGCTAACGTGATCTGTTCCATTTCACACTCCGCAGTATGCTGAATCTCGTCATAGTATCGCTGCAGAGCAAGCTGAATATTCACTCCCGCGGCACACTCCGGGTTTGTATGCGTGTCCAGATGCAGCAGCGGCTTATTCCCTTCAATCGCCCGGTAAACATCCAGCAGAGAGATCCTTTCCGGCTCCCGCAGAAGTTCCGGTTTAGCCTTCCCCCGCGTTCCGGACAACAAATCCGCTTTTTTCAGAAGCATCATAAGCTGGCGGACATACCCCGGATTTGTATGGATGCTTTTCGCAATAGCCGTACTGCTCAGATCCATCGTGGGGTTGATCACAATAAAGGCCATGACATGCACCGCGTCACTTAATTTTGTTGAAAATTTCATCTCTTCTCCTCTATGTTTTCTGCAATTTCTTGTTATTTATAAAGTAACATTTGGAAATAAAATTATCAACTATGACTTTCCGCTTCTGCTCTTTCTGTCTCCCGCAAGGCTTTCCACAGCAACAGCGAGTTGCTTGTTAAAACTATGTTTTGAGGCTATAATGAGTAAAAACCATCTTTTAGGAGGGACGGGCATGGAAATACAAGATATTCTTAAAAATTTACGCGAGAAAAACAAGCTTACACAAGAACAACTGGCAGAGCGCGTGCAAGTTACCCGACAGGCGGTTAGTCGCTGGGAAACAGGAGAAACGCAGCCAAATACAGATACCTTAAAACTGTTATCACGAGTTTTTGATGTGTCAATCAATACGCTTCTTGGTTCTCCACGGCAGCTTATTTGTCAGTGCTGCGGAATGCCATTGAATGAAGATGGTCAGATTAGCCGGGAACCAGATGGAAACTATAACGAGGACTACTGTACATGGTGCTATACTGATGGGAAATTTGCTTATCAATCCAAGGATTCTTTGTTGGATTATCTGGTTGCGAATATGCCAAATCCCAATAACATAGATGAAAAAACCAGACGCGATCAGTTTGATTTGTATCTTTCGCAGTTAAAGCATTGGAAATAACTTTACCCTCTCTTTTCAACTCTGCGGCGAGTGCTGCCGCCCTGTTCTTTCACCCATTAGAAACGTGCGCCGCCAGGCGCACATAGAGAAACAGGGATCCTGCTTCGGCAAAATCCCTGTACAGCCGCCTGCTTATCTATACCAGGCTTTTTTCCAGAATCTCAATCATCTGGTCTATATGCTCTTTTGTGATCACCAGCGGAGGCACCAGTCTCAGCACGTCGCTTCCGGCCGAGATCACCAGAAGCCCGTTTTCCAGGGCTTTGGAAACGATGCTTCCAACAGGCGTCCCGGAAACGACAAGGCCCTGCATGAAGCCTTTTCCGCGTCTTACGGCGATTACGTCATATTTTTCCACAAGACCGTCCAGCTTTTCCTCCAGATACGGGGTTAGCTCCCGCACATGCTCCAGAATATGATCCTCCTCAAAAATATCAAAAACCTTGCTGACAGCCGCGCAGACAAAAGGATTTCCTCCGTAGGTGGTTCCATGATCACCGGGAGCCAGGGAAGCCGCCGCCGCTTTTTCGCCCAGCACGAAGGCTCCCACCGGAACGCCGCTTCCCAGCGCCTTGGCGCAGGTCATGATATCCGGCTTCACACCGTAGGACTGCCATGCGAAATAGTCTCCCGTCCTTCCCATCCCGCACTGGATCTCGTCAAAGATCAGCAGGATATCCTTCTCTGTACAAAGCTCCCTCAGGCCCTCCAGGAAGCCCTGCTCCGCAGGATATATTCCGCCTTCTCCCTGGATGGTCTCTGTAATGACAGCGCAGGTCTTGTCCGTGATCAGGGACTTTACACTCTCCAGATCGTTAAAATCCGCGAACTTCACTCCTCCGATCAGAGGCTCAAAGGGCTCCCGGTAATGGGCGTTGCCCGTAACGGAAAGGGCCCCCATGCTCCTGCCGTGGAAGGAGTGATTCATGGCAATGATCTCATTGCGCTCATTTTCCCCCTTGGAGAAAGCATATTTTCTCGCCGCCTTCAGCGCTCCCTCAATGGCTTCTGTGCCGCTGTTCGTAAAAAAAGCCTTGCTCATTCCGCTGGCCTTTACCAGCTTTTTCCCCGCCTGACTCATGGGCTCGTTGTAGTACAGATTGGAAATGTGCATCAGCTTGCCGATCTGCTCCTTCAGCGCCTCGTTATAGCCGGGATAGTGATAGCCGAGAGCGTTTACCGCGATCCCCGCCGCAAAATCCAGATATTTTTTTCCTTCCGTGTCATATAACCAGCAGCCGTCGCCGTGATCCAGCACAACCGGAAAACGGTTGTATGTATGGAGGATACTCTCCTCAGACTGCCGCATCTGTTCATTCATGCTCATGATAATATTTTTCGCCGTCCTCTCTCAATATCGCAGTTCCAATTCCTTTATTGGTAAAGATTTCCAGAAGCAGACTGTGGGGGATCCTGCCGTCCAGGATATGTACCCGGTTGACGCCCTGCTCGATGGCGTCGATGCAGTTTTTCAGCTTCGGGATCATGCCGCCGCCCACATAGCCTTCCGTGATCAGCTCCTCCGCCTCATGGACATGAAGCTCCGAGATCAGGGTTTCCGGATCGTTCTGATCCTTGTACACTCCCTCTATGTCGGATAAGAAAGCCAGCTTCTCCGCGTGCACCGACTCCGCGATAGCGCAGGCCGCGTCGTCCGCGTTGATATTATAGGAATCAAAATTATCGTCGTACCCTATGGGGAACACGATCGGCAGGAAGTCCTTCTCCAGCAGATCGTGGAGGATCTTGGGATTTACTTCGCTGATCTCTCCCACATAGCCGATATCCTCGCCGCCGGACAGCTTTTTCGTGCATTTTAGAAGGCCGCCGTCCTTGCCGCTGATCCCCACCGCTTTCACTCCCAGGGATTCCACCATGGTGACAAGCTCCTTGTTTACCTTCGCCAGCACCATCTCCGCGATCTCCATGGTTTCTTTATCCGTCACCCGCAGTCCGTTGACAAAACGCGGCTCCATACCGACCTTGTTCACCCACCGGCTGATCTCCTTGCCGCCGCCGTGTACGATGATGGGCTTGAAGCCTACCAGCTTCAGAAGCACCGCGTCCTTAATGACATTTTTCTTCAGCTCCTCGTCCAGCATGGCGCTCCCGCCGTATTTTATCACCACAATTTTTCTGTTAAAACGCTGAATATAGGGAAGGGCCTCGATCAGTACCTCTGCCTTATCCAGATACTTCTGCTTAACCATATTTTATATTCCTCCTTCCTGCCGTCAGGAACGATAGTCCGCGTTGATCTTTACATAGTCGTAGGTCAGGTCACAGCCCCAGGCCGTAGCCGCGTAATCTCCCATTTTCACATCCGCGATGGCCGTTACCTCGTCCTCTGAGAGGATCCTGGCCGCTTCCTCCTCGCTGTATCCCGTGGATACGCCGTTCTCAATGATCTTGATCTTCCCGGCCCTGCTCTCAAAATACAGATCCACCTTCTCAGGATCAAACTGCGCGCCGGAATAGCCCATGGCGCAGAGAATTCTTCCCCAGTTGGCGTCATGTCCATAGATCGCCGCCTTTGTGAGGGAGGACGAAACCACAGATTTACTCAGGGTTACCGCCTGTTCCTTGCTCTCCGCCCCGATAATCTTCACCTCGAAAAGAGCGGTTGCGCCCTCTCCGTCTCCCGCGATCTTCTTCGCAAGAGAGGTGTTTACATAATTCAGAGCCTTGCAGAAGGTTTCGTAATCCTCATTTTTTTCAGTGATCTCCGGGTTTTCCGCCATACCGTTGGCAAGAAGGAGTACCGTATCGTTTGTGGAGGTATCTCCGTCTACGGACACCATATTATAGGTATCCTTGACATCCTGGCTCAAAGCCTCCTGAAGAAGCTCTTTAGATATACAAACGTCTGTTGTGACGAAGCCCAGCATGGTGCACATATTGGGATGAATCATGCCGGAACCCTTGCACATACCGCCCACGGTCACGGTTTTTCCGCCGATCTCCACCTGCACGGCGGCCTCTTTTTCCACCGTATCTGTCGTCATAATCGCTTTGGCCGCCAGATTTCCTGCCTCCAGGCTGTCGTCAAGCTCTTTCGCCATCATTCCGACGCCCTTTTCCAGCTTCTCAACGGGGAGCTGCATTCCGATCACTCCGGTGGAAGCCACCAGCACGCTGTCCGCCGGGATTCCCAGCGCCTCCGACGCGGACGCGGCCGTTGCACGGCAGTATGAAAAGCCCTCCTCGCCGGTACACGCGTTGGCGATCCCGCTGTTGCACACCACCGCCTGCGCGGCCGGATGATGATACACAATCTCCTGATCCCATTTTACGGGAGCCGCCTTCACCACGTTGGTGGTAAAGGTTCCCGCCGCCGCGCAGGGCTTTTCGCTGTAGATCATGGCCATATCTGTTCTTCCCTGATATTTGATCCCCGCCGCCGCGGACGCGGCCAAAAAACCTTTCGCGGCTGTAACGCCGCCTTCTATTTTCTTCATCTTATTTTCCTCGTTTCTGTACGAATTCATTTCCATATTCCCGCATTACGGAACCATAGGGATCTGTCTCAGCCCTTCCGCCTCGTCGAAGCCGAACAGCAGGTTCATGTTCTGTACCGCCTGTCCCGCCGCGCCTTTTACAAGATTATCCATAGCTCCCATCATAACGATCCTCCTGGTTCTGGGATCGAGCTTGAAGTTTACGTCCACAAAATTACTGCCCTCCACCCATTTCGTCTGGGGGCAGACGTCCTTGTCAAGAACCCGGACAAACTGTTCCTCTTCATAATATTTGTCGTAAGCCGCCTTTACCTCTTCATAGGAGACTTCTTTATTTAAGGACGCGTAAGCCGTAATCAGGATTCCTCTGTTCATGGGGATCAGGTGCGGCGTAAAATTGATCAGGACCTCCTGGCCACAGGCGTATCCCAACTGATCCTCGATTTCCGGCGTGTGACGGTGGTTCGTCACTCCGTAGGCCTTGATATTTTCATTGACCTCGCAGAAGAGATTGTCTGTTTTGGCTCCTCTCCCCGCACCCGAGGTTCCTGATTTCGCGTCTATGATGATGGTGGAGGGATCGATCATTCCCTCCTTCAGAAGCGGATATATGGACAAGGTTGAGCAGGTCGGATAGCATCCCGGGTTCGCGATGAGCCTTGCTTTTCTGATATCCTCCCTGTTGATCTCGCAGAGTCCGTACACCGCCTCCTCAATAAACTGAGGCGACTTGTGCTGGATCCCGTACCACTTCTCATATTTTTTGACGTCCTTGATACGAAAATCCGCGCTCAGGTCAATGACCTTCGTTCTGGAAAGAATTTCTTCATTAATTAACGACGCGCAGAGTCCCTGGGGCGTGGCCGTAAAAATCACATCCGCCTCATCCGCCAGAGCTTCCATATTATCGTCCATACATTTGGCATCTACAAGCTTAAAAAAGTTCTGATAGATTCCCGCATACGATTTATCTATATAGCTTCTGGATCCATACCAGGCAATCTCCACATCTTTATGCCCCAGAAGCAGTCTTACAATCTCGTTTCCGGCGTAGCCTGTAGCGCCGATAATACCTGCCTTTATCATAATCCGTTCTCCTCCTCGTTTCTGTACACTGCTGATAGGATGCTACGATTATACATCTCTTTTGCATAATATGCAACACATATTTTTTCTGCTTTTTTGTCCCAGCCACTGGAAATCATGCATTTTTATGCGTTTTATCACAGTTTGTTTGTATTTTTATGCAAAAATTTATCTATATTTTTTTCAAATGCCCTATTGCATATTTATAAAAAATGTTGTATATTATCCCTTGTCAACAAAAAAGAAAATCCATGGTTCCGTGGATATTCATATAAGAAATTCAACAGTATTCACACGGCCGTTTTTATTTATGCAGGCCCGTGTAAATTCATTTCAGGAGGATACGAATATGAAAGAAAAAGTTGTTTTGGCATACTCAGGCGGTCTGGATACCACAGCCCTGATCCCGTGGCTGAAAGAGACCTTCGACTACGACGTAGTCTGCTGCTGCGTCAACTGCGGTCAGGGAAACGAGCTGGACGGTCTCGACGAAAGAGCAAAAATGTCCGGCGCTTCCAAATTATATATCGAGGACATCGTAGATGAGTTCTGCGACGAATATGTAATGCCCTGCGTACAGGCGGGAGCCGTATACGAGCATAAATATCTTCTGGGAACCTCTATGGCCCGCCCTGCTATCGCGAAAAAGCTGGTGGAGATCGCCAGGAAGGAAAACGCCGTCGCGATCTGCCACGGCGCTACCGGAAAAGGAAACGACCAGATCCGTTTTGAGCTGGGTATCAAGGCTCTGGCTCCCGATATCAAGATCATCGCTCCATGGCGTATGACCGACGTATGGACCATGCAGTCCAGGGAGGATGAGATCGCGTTCTGCCAGGCACACGGAATCAATCTTCCTTTCGACGCCCGTCACAGCTACAGCCGCGACCGGAACCTGTGGCATATCAGCCATGAGGGTCTTGAGCTGGAGGATCCTTCCCAGGCTCCCAATTATGACGATATGCTGGTTCTCAGCGTTACCCCGGAAAAAGCGCCTGACAAAGAAACAGAGATCACCATGACCTTTGAGGCCGGCGTTCCCAAAACTCTCAACGGCAAGGCGATGAAGGTATCCGAGATCGTTACGGAGCTGAACCGTCTCGGCGGCGAGAACGGCATCGGCATTGTAGATATCGTGGAAAACCGCGTGGTGGGAATGAAGTCCCGCGGCGTTTATGAAACTCCGGGAGGAACCATCCTCATGGCCGCTCACGAGCAGCTTGAGGAGCTGACTCTTGACCGTGACACCATGGAAGCCAAGAAGAAACTGGGAAGCCAGTTTGCCCAGGTGGTATACGAGGGCAAATGGTTTACCCCTCTCCGCGAGGCGATCCAGGCATTTGTGGAATCCACCCAGAAATATGTAACCGGAGAAGTAAAATTAAAGCTTTATAAAGGAAACATCATCAAAGCAGGAACCACCTCTCCCTACAGTCTGTACAATGAGTCTCTGGCCTCCTTCACCACCGGAGATATGTACGACCATCATGACGCGGACGGCTTCATCACTCTGTTCGGCCTGCCCTTAAAGGTCCGCGCTATGAAATTACAGGAAGTGGAGAAAAACAGCAGCCAGAAATAAGCATTGATATCATGACGGATACAGCAGAGGAGCCCGGGATCATTCCACCCGGACTCCTCTTTTTTTCAGTCTTTTATACATCCATTCCCTGAGCAGCGCGTACAGCACCGATACGATAGGAATGAAGATCAGCATTCCCGCGACGCCCATAAGGCTGCCGCCTACGGTGACCGCCATCAGCACCCACATGGACGGCAGACCTACCGAGCCTCCCACCACATGAGGATAGATAAGGTTTCCCTCGATCTGCTGCAGGATCAGGAAGAGAACCACAAACAAAAGAGCCTTGGTGGGACTTACCAGAAGTATCAGGAAAGCGCTGATCACGCAGCCGATAAACGCCCCGAAAATAGGGATCAGCGCTGTAAAGGCGATCAACACCCCCACCAGCATGGCGTAGGGAAATTTAAAAATCGACATAGCCACAAAAAACATACTGCCCAGGATCACAGCCTCAATACACTGCCCTGTCACAAAACGGGAAAATGTATTGTTGGCAAGAGTGCATACATGAAGGAGATATTCTACCGTTTTTTGGGGAAGAAACGCGTAGAGAAGCTTCTTGGCCTGTACCATCAGCGTCTCCTTCTGAACCAGAATGTAGCAGGCAAATACAAAACCGATACTTACATTGACCGCCGTATTGACAATCCCCATTGTAACGGTAACTGTAGAAGAAAGGATATTGTTCACACCGCTCTGAAGCACCTGCAGAACAGAGTCCAAAATCTTCTGAGGCTGAATATCAAGAGAATTGGCCCACTCCACGATCATGGAATTTTTCTGGAAGGTGCTGTCGATCCAGTTCTGCAGATTCTGAATCCCCGTCTCTATCCCTTTCCCGAGTCCCATCACAGACCTTCCAAGCTCCGGCAGCACCACCTGCGCCACGATCATGATCACCAGGATCACAAAAAGAATGGCGAAAACCAGACTCACCGGGCGCGCCGCTCTGCTCCCTCTTTTGCTGTTCTTCAGCTTCCCTTTTCCAAAAAGATTCCGTTCTATGAAGCTCATGGGAACGTTCAGCACAAAGGCGATCCCCCCGCCGAGAATAAAGGGAAATATCAGTCCGATCATAGCCCCCAGAACATCCAGCACTACGTCTACATTCTGCAGCCCCACATACAACAATACTGTAAATAAGATCAGCAGCATGATATTTTTCATATTTTTTTTGTCCACTTCCGTCAAATACCTCCTGCTCTTAAAGACACGTCATATAAAATTTTCAGCTTTCGCCGACTGTTAATAACAGTCATTCTATCACGAAACCATCGTTTCTTCCAGTAGATTTCTATTTTTGAGTCCGCTTTTTTTCCTCCCGGTCTTTTTCACATACAGACATTTCTTTCCCTCCGGGGCGTCAGCTCTTTTTATTATTCTTTCCAGTCTTTTTTTACAGAAACAATTTTTCTGCCCTATGATCAATTCCGCGCTCATATCCGGCCGGAGCGATTGACAGGCTCCCCGGAACCGCCCTATAATAAAAACAGAATAAAAAAGAATAAGAGGAATCATATGAATAATCAAAATACCTTCGCCCTGAAGGGCGACATCTGCTTCAGTTTGGATCAGAAACACCTGTCTGTTATGGAAAACGCCTATGTTGTCTGCGAGGACGGGCTCTGCGCCGGAGTCTACCGGGAGCTTCCCGGACGTTTCCGGGGAATTCCCTGCACGGATACCGGCGGGGCGCTGATCACCCCCGGTTTCACAGATCTCCACCTTCACGCGCCCCAGTACAGCTTCCGTGGTATGCATATGGATCTGGAGCTCCTGGACTGGCTGAACACCGTCACCTTTCCTGAGGAAGCCAAATACGCGGATCTGGATTATGCCAAGCGGGCTTATCAGATCTTTACAGAAGATCTGAAAAACAGCCCCACCACGAGAGCCTGTATTTTCGGCACCCTACATGCAGAGGCCACGGAGCTTCTGATGGAGCTCACAGAAAAAACAGGAATCAAAGCATACGTCGGCAAGGTCAATATGGACCGGAACGGCCCCGCCTCTCTTCAGGAGGAGAGCGCCAAAAGCTCCGCCGAGGCTACGGTCCGCTGGCTGGAGGAAACCGCCGGAAAATACAGAAACGTCAGGCCGATTCTTACGCCCCGTTTCATTCCCTCATGCTCAGACGAACTCATGAGAGAACTTTCCTCTATCCAGAAAGCCTACCGTCTCCCGGTGCAGTCTCACCTGTCTGAAAATCCCGGCGAAACCGCCTGGGTCCGTGAGCTCTGTCCTGACGCTGATTTTTATGGAGACGCATACGACCGGTTCGGCCTTTTCGGCGGCGGCCAGTGCCCCACCATCATGGCCCACTGTGTTTACTCTTCCGACCAGGAGATCGCCCTTATGAAAAAACGCGGCGTCTATGTGGCTCACTGTCCTCAGTCCAATACCAACCTGTCCTCAGGGATCGCCCCGGTAAGGAAATTCCTTGAGGAGGGCCTGTGCGTGGGTCTGGGTACAGATATTGCCGGGGGACACTCGCTGTCCATGCTGAGGGCCGCGGCGGACGCCGTTCAGGTCTCCAAGCTCCGCTGGAGACTGACGGACAATACCCAAAAAGCCCTGACCTTCGACGAAGCCTTTTACCTGGCTACCATGGGCGGGGGAAGCTTCTTCGGCAAAGTTGGAAGTTTTTTGGACGGTTATGAATTTGACGCGCTGATCCTGGACGACAGCCGCTTCCCTCATCCTCAGCCCCTGACTGCCCGGGAGCGGCTGGAGCGGCTTGCTTACCTGGACGACGGCGGATGTGTTGCCGGAAAATATGTAGCCGGAGTGAAATTGTTCTAAAAAAACATCCATCTTGTATCGAGAAAAATACAACAATCTGAAGAATATTAAGGTTTTTGCACTTTCTTTCTTTACTCTAATACAGTATAATAGCCTGGTTGGAGATACGCATATTTTATATGCCGCATCCACGGCGGAACGTTTATTAAACAGTAGAAAATCTTAACAGTTCAGTCCGCGCCATTCGTAAAACCGCACAATGTGCTTACCGTGGCTAACGCCACTGTTTTACTCATAAACGGGCGCTCAGCTCATACAGATGTCCGCTCGCAAAAACATGCAGGCATGTTTTATGCTTCCCGACCACTGTATGACTGAACTGATACAAAAAATCTTAAATACGGCCGAAGGGAAAGAATGAAATGGAAAAGACACAAATCAAACTGAAAAATTCTCTGTTGCTGCTCCTTACAGCGACAATCTGGGGCGTGGCTTTTGTGGCCCAGAGCGTCGGCATGGATTATATGGGAAGCTTCACCTTTAGCGCGGTCCGCAACCTGATCGGAGGAGTCGTACTTCTCCCTGTGATCTGGTTTCTGGGCAGAGGAAAAAACAAGCAGCCTCTCCCCGCGCCTCACTGTAAAGAAAATAACAGAACACTGATCGCCGGGGGGATCGCCTGCGGCGTCCTGCTCTGTCTGGCAAGTAATTTCCAGCAGCTCGGCATCAAATATACGACCGTGGGAAAGGCAGGCTTTATCACCGCCTGCTATATCGTGATCGTCCCGGTCCTGGGACTGTTCCTGAAAAAATCCTGCGGCCCGTTTATCTGGCTAGCCGTAATCCTGGCTCTGGCAGGACTGTATCTTCTCTGTATCCAGGACGGCTTTTCCGTCGGAAAGGGCGATTTTCTTGTGCTGATCTGCTCAGTGCTGTTTTCTCTGCACATTTTGGTGATCGACCATTTTTCGCCTCTGGTGGACGGTGTAAAAATGTCCTGCATCCAGTTTTTTGTCTGCGGCATACTTTCCGGTATTCCCGCGCTGATCTTTGAGGAGCCGACGCTGTCCGGGATCGCGGCTGCCTGGATCCCCATCCTTTACGCAGGCGTAATGTCCTGCGGCGTAGCCTACACTCTGCAGATCGTAGGTCAGAAGGGAATGAATCCCACCGTAGCCTCCCTGATTCTCAGCCTGGAATCCTGCATATCCGTACTGGCCGGATGGCTCCTCCTGGGGCAGAGTCTCAGCGCCAGAGAGCTCGCCGGCTGTATAATTATGTTCTGCGCTATTGTACTGGCTCAGCTTCCCCAGAAAAAGAGTCCTGCCATCAGTCCCAGAGCAACAGACAATCTGTGATTTTCTCATCCTTACTGAAGCTATATCATAATATCCCAGCGGGTAATCGGATAGGGGAAAGTTCCTCTTCCCTATCCGATCACGCGATACTGTGGGCAGCTCACAGCAGAGCTGTTCGCTGTCCGTTGCCCTGCAAATGTCTGCTCATGCAAGCATGGCAGCCGCTTGCAGGGCGTATCGCGCAAAAGCCCCTGACCGCCGGCGGCGGATCAGGGGCTTCGCTTCGTCTTTTCAGTCAGTCAAGCTCTCCTTTTTCCTGAATATGCTGCTTAATCTTTTCGAAACTTTCCGGGCTGAGATCGTGCTCCATCTTGCAGGCGTCCGCCCTGGCGATCTCCGAAGGCACGCCCAGGCCTTCCAGCATCTTCGTAAGAACTGTGTGGCGCTCATAAATTCTGTTGGCGATCTCAGCGCCTTTTTCAAGAAGCGTCACGGTTCCGTAACGGTCCATAGCAATATAACCGTCCTCCCTCAAAAGCTTCATGGCATGGCTCACACTGGGCTTGGAAACACCCAGTCTTGCCGCGATATCTACAGAGCGCACCCCGCCGCCCTTTTTTGATAAAACAAGGATTGATTCCAGATAATCCTCCGCTGATTCTCTAATCTGCATAACAGTACCTCCCATTTCTGCTATTTTATCACAGGCTATTGTTTTTTTCAACTTGCCGGAAACGCCCGCCCCGCCGCCTGATATAACGGAAAACAGGTTTCTGACGGCTATTTGTCGTCTCCCGTAAGCCGAAGTGTATCCCGTATCTCATCCACATCCATATCCAGAATGATCGCCAGCTCATTGATACTGAAAGAGCTTTTCCCGTCCTCCTCATCATCCGACAGCTCTCTGACTGCTTTTTCCAGACGTTCCACCCGGGCTACAAGACTGTCGTCGGCAAATTTCTGCTGCTTCTGTTCCTGGCAGATCTGCTCCAGGCCTTTTCTTACTTCCTCCATCAGCCACCGGCCGTCCCGCACCTGTTCTCCCATATTCTCAAAGGCCTGCCAGAGACATAAGCCCGCCTCCTGGATCAGATCCGGAAGAGGAATCTCCTCTGATTTCATTTCCACCGCCAGCTCCGCGGCAGCCCGCATGTACCTTGAAACCAGTTTTTCCGCGGCGCCTCGGCTTCCCTCCGCCATTTCGCGAAAAAGGGCTTCCTCCTCAAAAATCTCCTCCGGCAGCGGAAGCCCCGCCAGATACTCCTTTAAATACGCTTTTTCTTCTTCTGTCAGAGGAACACGGCGCCGCTCCTCTTTTTCATCCTCCGGTACGCCGCCCTGCGCTCCCTCTATGGAAATGCCCTGGGACATCAGATATTTCAGAACTCCGGCAAGCTGGGTCTGATCCAGTCCGGCTCCGCCGAAGGTATCTCTGAGCTGCTCCGCACGAAGGGAATTCTCTTGGCGGCGGGCCAAAGCCTGTATTTCTTTTAATTTTTCCTGAAATTCCTGGACATTCATCCTGTTTTCTCCTTTCAACATCCCATTCTCATAAATGTTCTTTTTTTATTTTATCACGAGTTATCTTTCTTTCCAATCAGATATGAAACCTGATATTATAATTTTTTATCAATATTTATACAGGGAAAGACCCGATAGGGGAGCTATCGGGTCTTTCGAGGGGAGTATAAATAATTAAATAAGGGGTTATGTAAAAAAAATTTTTGAAGGGTAAATTCTTTTTACAGGGATAATTATAATATAAACTGGAAAAAAAAGCAATAAGATTTTTTCCAATTCGAGACATTATGACCAAAAATCAAACAGGCTCATCTGTTCTCCTTCAGCAGTTTTTCTTTCTTTTCCTGTTTTCTCCCGTTCCACACAGTCTTCATCCAGCTCTTCCAGAAACGGAGAGGGCTCCTTTGCGTAAGTAAGGATCAGCTCCTCCCTGGCTCTTGTCATCCCCACATAAAAAAGCCGCCGTTCCTCCTCAATGTCGGCAGGATGCTTCTCATTTTCCAGAGGAAGCTCGCCCTTTCCGGCGCCGTACAGAAGCACTACAGGAAATTCCAGGCCTTTTGAGCCGTGAAGCGTCATAAGCTGTACTGCGTCCGGCGAAAAGCTCTTCCCGCCGCAGCGCTTCAGATCTCCCTCCTCTCCCATCAGAAGGGCGTCCAGAAATTCCGGCAGCCTCCTGTAAAGGACAGCCGTTCCGGCAAGCAGCTTCAGATTCTTCTCCTGGGACTGATCCAGATCCGCGGCCCATTCCTCCAATAGCTTCTTCGGGGCTGTCCGTCTGGATTTCTCAGCATATTTCTCCGCCTCCTTCTCATAGAGCTTCCAGGCCGCCTCAGGGTGCATCGAGCCCCACAGGAGCCGGACGGCGTCCCTTTTGTATGTCTCGTCCTCAGGATGCTCAAGAGACAGAAAGAAACTGATCGTTCCCCGGACTAAGGCCGCGTCCAGAAAATCCTCCCTGCCGTTCACCACATAGGGAATCCCTTCCTGGCTCAGTGTTTTTTCTAATAATCTTGCCTGATAATGGGTGCGGTAAAGAATGGCGATATCCTTAAAGCTCCTTGTCTTTTTTTCTTCCTGCTCCGGACGGAGCCGCTCCACGTCCAGCATGTCGATTCCGCCGATAAGCCTTGTGATCTCTTTGGCGGCAAAAACAGCTTCCCCTGTTTTGGACGGAGCCTCCACGATCCTCACAGGAATTCCCTCTCCCTGGTGAGAATGAAGTTCTCTCTCATATCCGCCGTTGCGGCGGACTGTACTCAGAGCGCTCCTGATGATTTTTCCGCTGCTTCTGTAATTTTCTGTAAGCGTGATCCTGAGAACGTCCGGAAAATCCTCCTGCATCCTGGAGAAGCACCCTGCGTCCGCGCCCCGGAATCCATAGATGGACTGATCGGGATCGCCGATCACGAACAGCTCTCTGCCCTTCCGGTTCCACGCCCGCACCAGACGGTACTGCAGCGGGCTGATATCCTGGAACTCATCCACCAGCATATAGTAAAAGCTTTTCTCTATTTCCTCCGGAAGCTCCTCCTGGTTCTCAAATACAGCGAGAGTTTCCAGCAGGAGATCGTCAAAGTCGCGTCTGCCGCAGCTCCTCATCCGTCCCTGGTATGCCTCCAGCGCCTCTTTCGGGATCTCCGGCTCCTTTAACACAGCAAGATCTCCGTCGCCGGTTTTCCATATGGAGACTGCCTGAAGGAATTTTCCTGCCGGAAGAGAAAGGCCGTATTCCCGGCAGATATCTTCCGCCCATTCCTTTCGGTCGGCTTCCTGGGCTACGGGAACGTCTTTCCCCAGCTTCTCCAGGATCTCCATGCAGATCGCGTGGAAGGTTCCGATATGCAGTCTGGAAACACTGCGGCGTCCCAGCATCCCGGTCAGTCTGTCCTTCATTTCCCCGGCGGCCAGATTGGTAAAGGTAACGGCGGTGATCTCCGAGGGCCTTACTTTTCTTGTTTCCAGAAGATAACGGATACGGGCGGTAAGGGTTTTTGTCTTTCCGGTGCCCGGGCCCGCGGTCACCGTCACCACAGGGCCGGCCGCCTCCACCGCCTGACGCTGGGCCTCGTTCAGCTCTGTGCCTGCTTCCTCTGATATCCTCCCACAGCTTTCCTGCATCCAGGAACTTTCGGCGTCTGCAGACTCCAAGCTTCCTCCGCGCTCTGCCGCGTTCTTTTCCAGAATCTCTTCTCTGGATCTTTCCTCTGACTTCCCGTCCGGGCCGTCACCCTCCCCGGAAATCCCAATTTCCTGGAAAAAGCTCATCTGGCCCCAGGGATTTTCGATCTCATCCGGATCAAACAGACGGATCGTTCCATATTCCCCGTCAAACCCCGGATTTCGTTTTACCTGCCCGGCCCGCAGTCTCCGGATCCCCTCCGCTGTCATATAGCCGAAGGACTGCCGGATATCCTCCTCCGGTACCTCCCGGAGAATCTCAAACTCTGTTCCAAGGCAGGCCAGCATTTCTTCATACTGCCCCTGAACCTTTTTACTGGACGCTGATTTTCCTGTGGAGGCGGCGATCACCTCTGGGAGAGGCACCAGACTTTCAAAAGGCCTTCCGTTTTTTCCTTTCGCCCCCTCCTCTCTGTCCGCAAGCTGGACGATCCTGTGATCTACGCCCACAGTAAGCTTTTTGCCGCAGACAGGGCACCTTCCCTGATACTGCTCCGCCTGCGCGGGACTGAGACAGATATGGCATTTTCTATGACCGTCAAAATGATATTTACCCTCCTCAGGAAAGAACTCGATGGTTCCCGCAAGTCCCTCTCCCTTTTGGACGGCCCTGAACAAGCCCTCATAGGACATCTCAATATCCAGAAGATTCGCCTCTCTTCCCAGCTTGGCGGGAGAGTGGGCGTCTGAATTTGAGACAAGCTGAAAACGGTCAAGGGCCGACCATCTCCAGTTCATAGACGGATCTGAGGAAAGTCCGGTTTCCAGAGCATGGATGCAGGGCGTCAGATCCTCAAAACATTCTTCGATCGTGTCAAATCCGGAAAAAGCGCCGAACAGCGAAAAATGCGGGGTCCAGATATGGGCCGGGATCAATATTCCCTCCGGGCAGATATCCAGCATGATCTCCAGAAGCTCCTTACAGTCCAGACCCAGGATCGGCCTCCCGTCGGAGTGGATATTTCCGATGGTCTCCAGCTTTTTTGACAGACGTTCCGCCTCCTCTAACCCCGGAAGCAGGATCACATTATGGACCTTGCGGGTTCTGCCGTTTTTCTTATAGATCGAACTGATCTCTCCTGAGATGACAAAACGGGGGCTCTCCTGCCGGGAACGCACCGACTGCTCCAGAAGATACTCCTCCTTCAGCCGGTAAAGGCCGTCCTCCGCGGGCTCAAGCTTCTCCGTAAGCTCCTCTCGCCACGCGGGATGGGTAAAATCGCCGGTACCCACAATGGAAATCCCTTTTTTCCGCGCCCACAGATCCAGATGCTCCGGTGTTCCTTCTCTGCTGGTAGCTCTTGAATACCTCGAGTGGATGTGCAGATCCGCTATGTACTTCATCATATCACCTGATTTCCAAAATTTTTTGTTTTATTTTTTGCTGTTCCGGCGTACGCTTCCGCGCCCGGAGCAGCTCTTTTTGATTTTTCTCACTATAAACAAGGTTTAAAGTTCCTCCTGCAGGCAGGTCTGCATCGGATTTTCAGTCTTTTAGCCCTGGTATCATATCATCCAGTATACCATATTTCCTTGCTCCGGTATTCAAAAATCTCGCAAAAGATGAATAAGGTCTTTCTTTTTTGGGATAATAAAAACCGTAATGAACAACTTGCTGAAACGGCCGGACAACATCCGAAGGTTTCAGCAGATAAATTACACTAGGAGGAATATTCAAATGGCAAAAAATTATGAAAACGACATGAAAACTGTCAACAACAGCTCAGACAAGGCATCCAAAAATGCGATGGATTCTCAGAACTGCGGCAAAAACAGCTCCAAGAACAGCTCTAAAAACAGCTACAGTTCCAAAAACAGCTCCAAAAACAAAGCTTCCAGCGCATATGATCAGGACAGCTCCTCTGACAGATACTAAAGCCAAACAAAAGCTTCTCCCTTCTTCTTATATGATATAGCGAAAGACCCCGCCAAAGCGGGGTCTTTCTGCATGAACAAAAACGGCGGAATATACGGATATGTAGCCCCTTTGCACGGACATACATATGATAAATAAAAAAGGAGAAGCTGTATGTTTCCCATAGAAACAATTTCCGCAAAAATGCTGGATTATTATGCGGGGCGGCCCGACGCCCTTATTATAGATGTGCGGGATGAGGATTCCTACCGGAAAAGTCATATCCGCGGCGCTGTCAATTATCCTTACAATGATCTGGACGGGGAAGAAACCTTTCCCGCCGATAAAACTCTGATCTTTTACTGCGACCGGGGAGGCGCCAGTATGGCGGCGGCCAGACTTTTTGTGCGCAAAGGCTACCGCACCCGGTCCGTTATCGGCGGTTTTGCCGCCTATCGCGGAAGAAATCTTGTAATTTCCCGATAACCGTGTTAAGGTAAAGGAGATTATTAAGAAGTTTCGCGCCTGTCCGGCGCAAAGGAGGAAACCGATGAAATACATGTTTGCATCAGATATCCATGGTTCCGCGTATTATTGCCGCAAAATGCTGGATGCATACAAAGAGGAACAGGCAGACCGCCTGGTGCTGCTGGGCGATCTGCTTTACCACGGTCCCAGGAACGATCTTCCCAGGGATTACGCTCCCAAGGAGGTCATCCCTATGCTGAACAGCTTGAAATCTGAAATTTTCGCGGTCAGAGGAAACTGTGAGGCTGAAGTGGATCAGATGGTTCTTGATTTCCCTGTGATGGCGGATTACTGTATTCTTGCCATAGACGGACGGACCTTTTACGCTACCCACGGACATATATACAATGAAAACAATCTCCCGCCCCTGAAGGACGGAGATATTCTCATCCACGGCCATACCCACGTTCTGCGGGCGGATCAGAAGGAAAACTGCATCATCCTGAATCCAGGCTCTGTCTCCATCCCCAAGGAGGACAACCCTCCCACCTATGCGGTTCTGGAGGACAGGGTATTTGCCATCAAAACTTTTGACGGAGACACCATCCGGGAAATGAGGCTGCCATGATTTCAATGGAACTGATCGCTCCCTGCCATTTCGGAATGGAGGCGGTGCTGAAACGGGAGATTCTGGATCTGGGCTATGAGATCAGCAAAGTGGAGGACGGGAAGGTCACCTTCCTCTCCGACGCCGCGGGCATCGCCCTGTCCAATGTTTTTCTGCGCACTCCGGAGCGGATCCTCCTGAAAACGGGAGAATTCAAGGCCGTCACCTTCGACGAGCTTTTTGAAAAAACAAAGGCGCTGCCCTGGGAAAACTATATTCCAAGAGACGGAAAATTCTGGGTGGCAAAGGCCAACTCAGTAAAGAGCGCCCTTTTCAGCCCCTCGGATATCCAGTCTATTATGAAAAAAGCCATTGTGGAAAGGCTTAAGAGCGTATACGGCATTTCCTGGTTTCCGGAGGACGGAGCAAGCTTCCCCATACGGGCCGCTTTTATGAAAGACACCGTCACCATAGGCATCGATACCTCCGGTGTATCTCTGCACAAAAGAGGATACCGTCAGATGACTGTGAAGGCGCCCATCACCGAAACACTGGCTTCCGCCCTGATCCTTCTGACTCCCTGGAATAAAGACCGCATCCTGGTAGACCCATTCTGCGGAAGCGGCACCTTTCCCATCGAGGCCGCAATGATGGCCGCCGGTATCGCGCCGGGGATGCACCGCACCTTCCTGGCGGAGGACTGGAAGCATCTGGTTCCCCGCAGGTTCTGGTACGACGCGGCGGAGGAAGCAAACGACAGGGTAAATCTGAACATTGAGGCAGACATACAGGGCTACGACATCGATCCGGAGGCTTTGAAAGCCGCCAGATTTAACGCCAGAGCCGCCGGGGTAGACAAGCTGATCCACTTCCAGCAGCGGGCGGTAAAGGATCTGCGCCATCCCAGGCCCTACGGCTTTGTGATCACCAACCCGCCCTACGGGGAACGACTGGAAGAAAAAGCCGCCCTTCCCCAGCTTTACCGGGAGATCGGAGAAAGCTTCCGACGGCTGGATAAGTGGTCCATGTATCTGATCACATCCTACGATCACGCGGAAAATGATATCGGAAGAAAGGCGGACAAAAACCGCAAGATCTATAATGGAATGTTAAAAACCTATTATTATCAGTTTCTGGGGCCCAAGCCTCCAAGGAGGAATCAGTAGATTATGAAAAAAGTGATTTTTGCCACCGGCAATGAAGGAAAAATGAAAGAAATACGGGAAATCCTGGGGGATCTGGATATCGAGCTGCTTTCTCTTAAGGACGCGGGAATCCAGGCGGATATTGCAGAGGACGGGAAGACCTTTGAGGAAAACGCTCAGATCAAGGCCAGAACCATCTGCGGGCTCACCGGTGAGATCGTGCTGGCGGATGACTCCGGTCTGGAAATCGACTATCTGAACAAGGAACCCGGCATCTATTCGGCCAGATATATGGGAGAGGATACCTCCTACCGTATCAAAAACGCCAATCTCATCCAGCGTCTGGAGGGCGTTCCCGATGAGAAACGCACCGCGCGCTTTGTCTGCGCCATCGCGGCCGCTTTTCCCGACGGATCGGTAAAAACCGTCCGGGCCGCCATGGAAGGGCGCATCGGATATGAGGAACGCGGCGAAAACGGCTTTGGCTACGATCCTATTTTCTATCTCCCGGAATACGGCTGCTCCTCCGCCGAGCTATCTATGGAAGAAAAAAATAAAATCAGCCACAGAGGGAAGGCTCTGCGGGCGATCAAGGACGAGCTGCGATGAAGATCCTTGTCGTCAGCGATACTCACGGCCGCGACAGCGGCCTGGAAAAAGCGGTGGAACGGGAAGCTCCTTTTGATCTGCTGATACACTGCGGAGATGTAGAGGGCAGGGAGGACTACATAGAAGCTCTGGCGGAATGTCCCTGCTGTATCGTGGCAGGCAACAATGATTTCTTCTCAGACCTTCCCAGAGAAGAAGTAATTACCATTGCGGGGCATAAATTTCTTGTTACCCACGGCCATTACTACGGCGTTTCCATGGATCTCTCCGGGGTCGCGGACGAAGCCCGCTCCAGGAATCTGGACGGCGTGTTTTTCGGCCACACCCACAGGCCGGTCTTAAAAATAAAAAAAGACTTTCTCCTTTTAAACCCGGGAAGCCTCTCTTACCCGAGACAGCAGGGACGCAGGCCCAGCTACGCGGTTCTTTTTGACGACGGCAAGGGCGCCCTGACAGGGGAAATACGGTACCTGTAACTCTTACTGCGGGTTGAACTGATACGAATTGATACGGATTGATACGAATTGATACGAATTTACACAATTTTTTTATTTACGGCTTTCTATTTCGCTCCGGCTGTGCTATACTACCCTTATGGGGCATTAGCGCAGTTGGGAGCGCGCCACACTGGCAGTGTGGAGGTCACGGGTTCGAATCCCGTATGCTCCATTTTTCTATTCTTTTCTGCAGAAATCCATTGATTTTGTCTTTTAGAAATTTCTCTCCATACCAAAGCTACCCAATAACACAATCTAATATATTTACCCGGGCTGCCAGTAGAGCGGCTATGATTCCTCGTCCTGAGTCTTGACAGGATGAGACGCTTATCTGGAGCATGGGGGGAAGGCTTAAATCCAACACCCAAAAGCTATAGTGGAGATTTTAACATTTCTGTTGTAGAATATATGCATACTACAGGGTCTTCTTTGCCCTCCGCAACAAGCAGAGCTTATCAATGCAGAAGAAGGTACCTCATTTTCTTTAACAATGAAAGATTGTATCATGAGATTTATATGTCGGATGCAAGAAAGGTTGCTCCAGAAAAATGGAAAGCCGTAATTAGACACCCGATAAAAAAAGATGTAATATCCAGTTCAAATTTGTGACTTTGTATCGAAAAGTGACACAAATAAATAATATCGGAGGTGACCATCGTGGCAAAAAAGAAAAATGACATCAGCATTCGTTCAAGCGCGGCTGAATATCTTACTTATGTTGCTTCTGTCGGAGATCAGGAAGACAGCATTGAAATGCGCTACGAAGATGAAAATATATGGCTGACGCAGAAAATGATGGCTGCGCTTTATGACGTAAGCACTGCGGCTATCAATCAGCACATAAAAAAAGTTTATGATGACTCGGAGTTAGAGCCGAAGTCAACTATTAAGAAATACTTAATAGTTCAAACCGAGGGTTCCCGTCAAGTGCAAAGAATTTACCCGGGCAGCCGGGGGACGAGCTCTCACCCGTTCCGAGACCTTACGGAAGGCGGTGATCATTATGAGTACATATGAAGAATTAAGCTTAATCGTGAGCGTTGCCTTACTGATCGTAGCCATTCTGACTTATACACATAAGAAATATCCGTCCTGCTCCTGAGAAAAGTGGACGGCTATTTCCGATAGCTTAAATCTTATTCGCTGGGACGGGTGACTCGCACTCACCTTCCGGCTCCCTTGTTAAATATATTATAGCAAACATCCTTAAAATATCAAATCATTCTGACTTATACCAACGGCAAGGAATGAAACTTGAATTTATTATCTCCTCAATACTGCGCCCGCCGTAAAATATGCGGGCCAGCGCAATACTCACACTTTATCACCGCCAGATTAGAAAGCATCATTAAGAAGCTTTCACTTCTCAAATTTCCATCCGCTGAAGCGAAAGCCCCATGTTTTAATGAAGATATTGAGACATCTTCAGATATGTACCAGCAAAGAGATAATTTGAGATTCTTGCACTGGTTTTTATCATTTTCAATTCATCCGTTTGTTTTTGAGATTCTTTCAGCAGTTCTTTTTGAGAAAATTCAATGTCGGCCAGTTGGGTGGATATTTGTTCAGCCGTATATTGGATATCACATAGCTTGCTGTAAATCCTCTGTTGATTTGAAATAATCTGCGACAGTTGGTTTTCAATATTTTGAATTCTCTGTCGGACATCATCAAGCAGCATGGTCTGAATGACCTGGTCCAAATTCGTGGCCTGACTTGTGGTAAAATATTCATATAGATAGGCAATCGAACCAAGATTACGATACTGTTTGGGAATGATGTTTAACCCAAGTGCATCGCTCAACATTGCGGCACAGAAATTGAACTCATCGTTTACTTCCTTCCCCATTTTTTGATGTTGGGGAAGGAATTGCTGAGATTGTCGGATCGTGGTTTTTTCCTTATCTAAATCAACAGATTCTTGCAGTTTCATACGATAATGTATGTTTTTTTGTTCGCAAACATTTACTACCATTTCCACCATTTTACATATCGGGACAACAATAAGAAAACCATAAACAAAATAGCCAATTATGAGATTTAGAAGAAACCGTCCAAATCCTCCAGAGTTAACAAATATTACTACAGCACCGATGATTGGAATAATTATCCCTACAAAAATAGGGATTATCCCAAGAAAACTAAAGACTTCTCTTGGAACTTTTGCAGGAATCGAAACAGTCTGATTTAGTTTATACGTTTTATTTATATTAGCTTTTTCCTGTTCGATAGTCTGCTCCAGCTGTCTTTTTTTCATACCTAATGTGTTGGTGATGACAGCAAGGCCATATAATTCTGTCAAATATGGCACCAGCACTTCTCTTTTGTATTCCATACTTTCTCCCTCCACATGTTTTTTCTAAGTACATTTTAAATATACTAAAGTATTTTATATATGTCAACAATCACTTATACAATAGTATTTAAAATTGATACTTCATGAGGGACACTTATGTTAAACGAACGAATTAAGCAGTTGAGGTTGTCATATAAGTTAAATCAAGTGGAATTTGGAAAAAAGCTTGGTGTCACAAAACAGTGCGTCTCCAACTGGGAGAATAACAATATTCAGCCCTCCGTGGATATGCTTGTGAAGATAGCAGAACTATTTTCTGTAACAACCGATTATCTGCTCGGACGTGATGAAAAGAAATATCTTGACATTTCCGGTCTGACAGACTCACAAATTGTCAACATCCAAAATATCATCAATGACATCCGGGGAAGTCATCCAGCGTCATAAGACCCAAGTTCATCGGTATAAAGAATCAAGAACTTTTATCAGATCGAAAAAGAGAAGTATCCTCTGCTTAACATTGGCAAAGAAATGCATTGCCAAGCCAAGCAGGGATACTTCTCTTAAATATTTTATTTCAGCACCAAAAGATGAAATAGAATAAAATCTATATGTAATGTCCTTTGGATTATGCAACACGAAATGCCACACAAAAAAATAGTGCCCTAAAACAGGCACTATTCGGATGCGGACAACAGGACTTGAACCTGCACGTCGTAGACACCAGAACCTAAATCTGGCGCGTCTGCCAATTCCGCCATGTCCGCAGATTTCTCCGCGCAGTATATGTGTTTTTTACGGAGCGACGTTTCACAGAAATCGACCATTCCGCCTTCTCCCAAAACAGGCAAAACACTTCTCTGTGAGCTTTTTGCGTCATAGGGTTATCTGACTGCAGAAAAACAGGGAGAAATTTTCTATGACATAAAAAATCGCAAATCCTCAAAGAAGGATCTGCGGTTAAATGAGGCATCGGGGATTCGAACCCCGGACAACTTGATTAAAAGTCAAGTGCTCTACCGACTGAGCTAATACCCCATATTGGACTGGGCTAGCTGGATTCGAACCAGCGAATGCAGCAGTCAAAGTGCTGTGCCTTACCGCTTGGCGATAGCCCAAAGGCAAAGGGTGGATACAGGGATTCGAACCCTGGGCCTCCAGAGCCACAATCTGGCGCGCTAACCAACTGCGCTATACCCACCACAGCGTGCCTGAAGGGATTCGAACCCCCGACCCACGGCTTAGAAGGCCGTTGCTCTATCCAGCTGAGCTACAGACACAATTCTCCTTGTTCGGAGAAGCGGGTGATGGGAATCGAACCCACGTATCCAGCTTGGAAGGCTGGTGTTCTACCATTGAACTACACCCGCATATTCGCTGAAACGGTAAAAGTTGTTTACAGCATCGGGGTGACAGGATTCGAACCTGCGGCCTCCTGGTCCCAAACCAGGCGCTCTAGCCAAGCTGAGCCACACCCCGCTGAGCTATTTAATTTTCTGTCGTTGTTTGACGCAAGACATATTATATTATAGGGGCGTGTGAAATGTCAACACTTTTTTTATTTTTTTATGGATTTTTTTATGAGTCCCGGATCGGCGGTTTCTGCCGCCGGATCCGGGCTTCTTCTTTATAAATACTTGATCTCGGCTTCAAAAGTTCCCTGGGGATCCGTTTCTACTATAGCATAACTAGGCCTTCTTCCTTCCTGGCGCGGAAAGGAAAGGCTGCCCGGGTTCAGGGCAAAAATACCGTCCTTTTCTGTGATCAACGGCTTATGGGTATGTCCAAAAAACACCGCCTGGCAGTTCCTGGCCTTTGCCTCGTCTATAAGCCCGTAAATATCCATAGATACTCCATAATAATGTCCATGGGTCACCAGAACTCTCCGGTTTCCGATCTTTATTTCTTCCTCTCTTGGAAGATCTGAGAAAAAATCATTATTTCCCGATATAATGCAGCAGGGGCATTCTGCCAGAGCTTCTACAAAAAATTCCCGGCCTTCCACATCACCGCAGTGTACCAGCAGATCAACGGGAGCCTCCTTCTGCACCGCCGCCTCCAGTTTTTCATCTCTTCCATGTGTATCGCTTACGACCAATACCTTCATCTTAGTTCTTCCTTCATAGCACGAAGTGCTTTTCCTCTGTGGCTGATTTTATTTTTTTCTTCCATGGAAAGTTCTGCCGAGGAACATCCATACTCCGGAAGATAAAAAATCGGATCGTATCCAAAACCATTTTCGCCTTTTTCCTCATAGCCAATACGGCCTTCCATCGTTCCTCTGGCAGTCTTTATCGTGCCGTCCGGAAAAGCCGCCGCTATCACGCAGACAAATCTGGCTGTGCGTTTCTCATCGGGAACGCCTTCCAGGCGCTGGATCAGATTTGCATTTTTGATATGGTAAGAAGTATCTTCTCCCATATACCGTGCCGAATAAACTCCCGGTTCCTTATTCAGATGATCGATCTCCAGGCCGGAATCATCTGCCAAAACAATTTCTCCTGTTTTTTCGCATATCGTCCTGGCCTTTATGACTGCGTTTTCTTCAAAGGTTGTTCCGTCCTCTACAATATCCGCCTCTATTCCCGCTTCTTTTAAAGATAAAATTTCTATGTCCAGGTCCTGCAGGATTTCGCGGATTTCTTTCATCTTATCCTGATTGCCTGTTGCAAAAATGATTCGCTTCATTTTTTCCTCCTTCTGACGCACTTGCTGCGTCAATAACGGTAGATGTGAAAGTGTACTTTCACACTTTCCTCCTTCTGTTCTCTGTATAAAAGCCTGATCAGGCATTCTTTTTCGGGGGCTTCGGCCCCAGGAACTGGTAATAATAAGTTTTTAACATACCATTATATATTTTTCTGTTTTTGTCTGCTTTTCTTCCGATATCGTTTTCGGCGCGGTCATAGGAGGTTATCAGATACATGGACCATTTGTCCAGATGGCTGAAACTTTCTCCGATCTCCCGATAAAGCTGCCCCAAAGCGGCTTTTTCCTCCAATCGTTCCCCATAGGGAGGATTGGTGATTATGAATCCGTAAGGTTTTGGATGGTGCAGTTCTTTCACCGGGCGCCGCTGAAAATGGATCAGCTTTTCTACCCCGGCCAGCTTGGCGTTTGCCCTGGCTGCCCGGATCGCCTCTTCGTCAATGTCATAGCCCTGGATATCGGTTTCTACCGTGAGATTTACACGGTCATTGGCCTCTTCCCTGGCATCGTACCAGCATTTTCTCGGCACCAGATGCCTCCATTCTTCTGCCAGAAAGGACCGGTTCATTCCCGGCGCTATATCCGCCGCCATCATCGCCGCCTCAATAGGAAAGGTCCCGCTTCCGCAAAAAGGATCCACCAAGATCCTTTCTTTATTCCATGGGGTGAGCATGATAAGCGCTGACGCAAGGGTTTCCGTAATGGGCGCCTTAACAGTCATCTGCCGATATCCCCGCTTATGAAGGGAAACACCGGAGGTATCGATCCCGATAGTGGCAATATCCTTCATAAAAGCCACTCTTATGGGAAAGCTGGCTCCATCCTCCGGGAACCAGGATATCCCGTATACGCCTTTCAGACGCTCTACAATAGCTTTTTTCATAATCGACTGTATATCGGAAGGGCTGAATAGTTTGCTCTTTACAGAATTGGCCTTTGCTACCCAGAATTTGCCGTCCTCGGGAATAAATTTTTCCCAGGGAAGAGCCTTCGTCTCTTCAAATAGTTCTTCAAATGAAGTGGCTTTGAATTCTCCTGCCTTCAAAAGAATCCTTTCTGTAGTGCGCAGGAAGGTATTAGCGTCTGCGATACCCTGTGCATCTGCAAAAAAAGTCACCTTTCCGTCTTCCACCTTGCTGATCTCATACCCCAGATCCAGTATTTCACGTTTCAGTACCGCTTCCAGTCCAAAATGACAGGGTGCGATCAATTCCCATTTTTCCATGGCATCCTCCCTTTATAATTGCAGTTCTTTTCTTATCTTTCCTTCGAAATCTTTAATAAGGAAGGTACCATCCTGTACGACAGCATAGGTGGGAGGATTTCCCTCCTTGGGGATTGATACAGAACCAGGATTTAACAGGATATAGTTCTCTTTTCTTTCTGCTTTGTAAACATGTGTATGACCGTGGATCAGAATATCTCCCTTTTGGATAGGGGGCAGATGGTCCTGATTGTATACATGTCCGTGGGTAGCATAAAATGTCTTCTGATCCAGTACCAGGATACAGTAATCTGCCATCACCGGAAACTCCAGCACCATCTGGTCCACTTCTGCCTCACAATTTCCCCTGACTGCATAGATGAAGTCTTTTACCTCGTTCAGCATAGCGATCACTTCCTTGGGCGCATAATCCTTGGGCAGATCGTTCCTTGGTCCATGGTAAAGCAGATCGCCCAGAAGGACCAGGCGGTCTGCCTTTTCTTCCCGAAATGCCCGGAGCATTTCCCGGCAATAGTAGGCTGAGCCATGAATGTCTGATGCAAACATGTATTTCATAAGTGTTCTCCTTTAATCGTTGTTCTCTGTCTGTACCTTTTACCTTATCATGCCTTTCCGGAAATTACAAGATTTCTTCCACGATATGCATCAAATCCGCCAATAACTGTCATGGTTTGGAATCCTTTCTTTTCCATCTCCCTGGCAGCAGCCATGCTGGCTCCTCCCCGGTCACAGTAAAAGATCAGGATTTTTTCTTTGGGAAATTCTTCCTTTTCTTCCAATTCCCCAAAAGGTATATTCCAGGCCGTGCGTATGTGGGCACGCTGGTAAGCTTCTCTGTCTCGAAGATCTATAAGCAGAACGTCTGAACGTCCGATATAATCATCCAGCATTTTTGCTGATATCGTTTCTGCAGAAAACATTTGTGGAGCTCCTTTTTATTTCTATCATATGAATAAGGAACAAAAAAGCCCCGGAAATATCCGGAGCCTTTTTGTCCCTTATTGGCAAAAAACAATTCTGCACACCCATCCGGGTTATGATTTTTCCCAGTAAAGATGCTGGTTAATATCTGTCGGAATACTCGTCCTGTTCTGGATCATAAGCACTGGAAGCTTTGTTCTTAGAACTGTTTTTTGTGCCGTTTTTACCACAATTTTTGCCGCAGTCCTGGGCATTTCTTGTATTCATCTCGTTTTTGCTGGTCGTCTTGTTTTCTGTTCCATAATTCTTTGCCATTTGAATATTCCTCCTTGTGCAGTTGGCATAGCAGCCGCCTGTAAATTTTCAGCTGCTTATTTACTACATAGTTTATTGTTCCAAAAACTTTAAAGAATATTCAAGAATTTTTGTTGCTTTTTTTTCCAATCTATATTATAATCATGGTGTAAAAAGAATTTACCCTTCAAAAATTTTTTTTACATAACCCCTTATTTAATTATTTATACTCCCCTCGAAACACCCGCCAGCTCCCCTGGCGGGTGTTTCATTTTGTGTATGAGTTGCGGGATAAAAGGAAATCTAATGCCCGGATGATTTTGATCCCGTCTTGTGTCTGGGTCAGATCACATTCCAGAGCAATAACAATTTTTTCGTAACTATCCCGTATCTTGCGCAAAGGTGCAAGTTCTCGTTCTCTTGTTTCTGGAGCATTCATTGTCTCCGTAACCTGGATATATTTTTTCTCATCTGTTTTTGTGGCGATAAAATCCACTTCCTGATTGTCTATTTTCCCGATGGCAACATCATAGCCCCGGCGCATCAGTTCAAAGAAAATAATATTCTCCAAAATATGCCCGCTGTCTCCCTCCCGGAATCCCAGCAGGTAGTTCCGCAGGCCAATGTCTACAATGTAATACTTTCCCAGTGTGCGCAGATACTCTTTTCCTTTAATATCGAAGCGTTTAATTTCGTAAAAGAAATAGGCTTCTGTCAGGGCCTTGATATAGGCCTGGATCGTCTGCACCGCTGGCCTCGTTTTTCGTTTTCCATCCTCCAGCAGCCCCTCGTTGACCAGTGTGTTTCCGATAGAGGTCGCGGAAGTATTATTGCCGATGTTGTCAGCCAAAAACATAATAATCTTCCGCAGCAGCAGGGCGTCCGTTATCGTCCGCTCCCCTTTTCGCTTTTCCCTCTCCAATATATCATTGATAACTGCCGCAGAATACACGCCGTCCAGAGCAGCCGTAACCCGGCCAATCTCCAAACCAATATCTGCCAGCATGGGCATACCGCCAAACCGTGTATAGGCGTCAAAGAGTTCCTTTGGGTCATAGGCCTCGCCATCGGCATCCATGATCCGTTTTCTGACTCCGCCCGCCGGCGACTTCCGCTCCGTCAGCGTATAGCCATGAAAATCCAGGAACTCCCGGAAGGATAACGGCAGCACCTTGATTTCCACATATCGCCCGGACAGGTATGTGGAAAGCTCTGAAGAAAGCAGATAGGCGTTGGAACCCGTAATATAAATATCACAGTCAAAGTCCACCCGAAAAGAGTTGACAGCATTTTCCCATCCCGGGATTTTCTGTACCTCATCAAAAAACAAATAGGTTCTTTTATCCGGGCAGATGCGCGCCTTGACATATTCATAGAATCCTCTTGCGTCCATCTCCGGAATACTCATGGACTCAAAATTCATTTCAATAATCTGGTCATCTGCCACTCCGCTCTCCCGCAGATGTTCCGCCATCAGCTTCATCAAGCTGGATTTTCCGCAGCGCCGGATACCGGTCATAACTTTGATCATTTCTGTATCCTGAAACGCGATCATCCTCTTTAGATAGAGATCGCGCTTACGTAAACTGTTTTTCTGCATAAGCAATCACACCACCTTCCATAAAAAAGATACCACAAGCGTTGTCTGAATTCAAGTTTATAGTATCAATGTTATAAACTTTTATTTTTAAAAAGTTTATAACATTGTTGTGGTGTTTGTCGGATAATCTGAGCAGCAGAGCAGCCGTAACCCGGCCAATCTCCAAACCAATATCTGCCAGCATGAGCATACCGCCAAACCGTGTATGGGCATTGGAACAGCTCCTATAACCTTAATTTACCTTTATCCTTTTTGAATAGCCGGCCCATTTACTGTAGACCGTCTGGCCGCCTCCCAGCTTTTTATATGCCCGGGCGAGAACGCAGTAGGAACCTGGTTTTACATTTTTAAAGGTATAGGTTGTGGATGTGTTGTTTTTAGAACCGTACCTGATCCTTACTGGTTTTAAAAGTTTCTGGCAGCCGTCTTTTGATCTGTCCTCTGAAAGAACTATGCCGTAGCCTTCCGCTCCCGGCACGGACGCAACAGTTACCGTCACTGTATTTCCTTTCACCGTTGCTTTTTGTATTCTGCTGGTTTTAAGGGACTGGGTTATCTGTACTTTTACCGGTGCGGACCAGTCGCTGTATACCCTTTCGTAGTGTACTTGATACCACCATTCTCTATCCTGATAGGACCTTGCAAACACATAATAAATCCCATTATCCAAAGCCTCAAAGCTCCATTCTTCATCTCCTTCCGTCTGATATAAAACATTTCCTGTCTTGGGGAAGTTCTTATCTTTTGAAATGGCGTATTCATAAAAGTCTGCACCTCGTACATACCCATCCCGGTGTATCTGTATACAATTTCCAGATTTTACCGCAGCCTTAAATTCAGGTGCTTTTAAAACATTTGTCCCCACAGAAACAAACGGAAAACCAAATGCTATACATGCATCTTCTATTTTCGTTTCTGAGAAGCCGTAAAAAGTACAGTTTTCAAATTTTCCAGGATTTTCTATATCCATCAGACTGTCTGTCATATGCATTTCCCGGATATTCCCTTCACATCCTCTAAAGGCATCTGCTTCCACGTAGCGTACCCCATCCTCAAATACAACTTTTCGCAAAGAGGTACATTTTTCAAAGGTTTCTTCAAAAATCTTTTCTACTCTTCCAGGTATGCTTATCTCGCTTAAACTTTCGCAGTATGCAAAAGCTCCAGCTCCCAGTTTCCTTAATGTTTCAGGCAAAAC
>DXEG01000012.1 GCA_019115125.1 Candidatus Blautia faecipullorum | reverse complement strand
AACACAAACAACAGCTTTATCATCAATTTCTTTACCACAGTTGGAACAATACATTTTTAATCCCCCTTTCAAAAAAATAAAAAATGTAGATTTAAGAATGAAAAAAGTTCAAATCTTAAATCTACACTTGGTAGAAATCATCTATGATTAATTATATAACGTGGAATAAATAATAATCAATAATTGAAACCATATAAATAATGTTTTTTATGCGTATAGAATATAGTTTATACGCATTTTTATAGTAAAGCGTATTCAAGAAGTAATATCAAAATTATACGCAAAAAGAATGACTAATAAATAATAAGTAGATAAAAAAATAAGTACCCAAAGTTAGCCGTTCAGCCATCTTGGATACTTTATTTTTTCACTTGTATTAATTTTATAATAGACAAATTTGAAAAACAAGAGATGATTATTTTTCGCTTATCTTATTGCAGATGTATTCAAATACAAACTCATCAGTTTTGGTGCTGACTTTATTATATCTTAAAGCGGAAGATATATTGCGTAAAATTCCTAGTCCTTCAGTTTTTATGTCAGATGTAATAGGTACATTTTTCATATTTGATTCATCTAATAGATAATACTCTTCTGGCTCTGTTGTATCTCTAAATTTTTCAAAGAAATCTGTAAGAACACTATTGTTTGCATATTTTTTTAGCAAGTCATCTAAGTCCTTTTTGGAAATTAACATTTTTGAATTATTTAGTCGGAGCTGACCTTGTACAAACTCTAAATCAGAGGTGTCTTTTCCACTTACATTCAACGGTTGCTTAGAGATTAAGATTCTTTGAATAACAGGTAAACGATTTCCACCACTAGAACTAGACGATATAGTACCAACCCGACACTCTAAGTCCCGATTAAATAAATACATATGTTTAAAATTAAGGAAACAAATTTCTCCAATATCAGGATTAGTCAATACACAATAACAAGCTCCCATCGTTAAGGAAATAATAAGTTCTCCAGAATAAACTTTCTTTATGGGCCTTCCTTCAGTATCGACTTTTCCAGTATTCAAGATCATTTTAGCTCTGCAAAAAGAAGATGTTGTTGCATCAAATATTATTTCTCCGTCTAACAAAAATGATTCAGAAGTAATTGTTGAGTAAAGATATATGTAGAAGGAGTTATTTTTAAATCCGTTAAAAGCAGGATGGTTCTTGTCTTGAATTAAGACCTGTTCATTCATATATTGTTCATTAAATATTCCTGTTTGATCTAAAGTGTTATAATTGGGTATAGATAAATCGCTGTATATATCCTTATTAAGTGACAGTAAATCTTCAGGAGCAATATTTAAAGCAGTACAAATTTTGAAAATATGTTGCAAAGTGAGACGCATTTCCCCTTTGAGTATTTTAGAAAGGGAGGATTGTCCTATATTACTTCGAGCAGATAAATCTAATTGTTTTAGATTCTTTTGTTCTAATAATGAGTTTATTCTGGCAGTTATTATTTCACAATATTCCTCTGCCGTCATATTAAGAATGGACATGTAAATCACCTCCGATAATGAATTAAGAATATTTTAACATAAAAATTCAAATAGGGAAATTAGAAATTTGAAAAAGAGTAAAAGATTATTTTATAACTAAAAGAGAAAATAGGAGTATAATAAAAATCTATTCGTGTAACATAGGAGGCATTGAGATAAATAGAATTGTTGTAAAAACAAGAATGATTTGATTTCGAATAACTTAAAAATTATTTCTTGAATAGAAAAAATGAGTTTCTATTTAAGAATATATGCAAAAATAAAGTCGGATGGGATGTGCAATTTGACGAAAAAAATGCTTATTCAATGATGGGGATTGAACTACATGTAAAAACATGGTAAATTATAGATGAGCCGACTAATTTGCAAAGGGAGAGAGTGTGAAAGGAAAAGGGATATTATTAAGAAAAAGATTTGAAGTGTGAGGTCGTGGCACTCTATCCCCTATAATCAACTAGATTTAAGTATTAAAGGGGGTGGCATTTATGGCTGACAACGGCAACTCTGAAGATAAGAAAAAGTGGTGGAGTACAGGAAAAATAGGAGGAATTGCAGGAGCGGTAATATTTGTCGTAAATGCTGTATTATGTTTCGTTGATAAGGGGATTACCCCATCCCAAATCATAGGATTCATTAATAACTGGCCCGTGGTTCTTTTAGGATTAAGTGCTTGTGTGTCATACGTTATTGTAAAGTGCTACACGCAAAAGAATAAAACTATACGAGATCAGAATTCCTTAGATGATTATAAAGAACAGCTAAAAGAGCTAAAAGAAAAAATGAAGGAATTAGAAAAAGAGCTAAAACAGAAAAATGAACAATGTAGCCAGATTACAATAGAAAAAGGAAACCTAGAAAATAAAATATGTTATTTAGAAAAAGAAATTAACCGTTTAGAACAGATTATTAATGGGAAAGGAGGAGAAGGTGGAACAAACGTAATTCCATTCAATGGAAGAAACGGATCAAATACCTGAATAAAATGGAAGAAATCATAGTTATATAAGCCTTGATCAGGAGAATTGGTCAGGGCTTAATTTATTTTTGGGAAAGGTGTCGATAGGAGAACTTTTTAATAGCACACATATTGACTCAAAATAATTTGAATTGTACAATATATATAAGATTTAGTTTAATATAAAATATAAGAAAGCTTCCTGTATACTTTAAATCAAGGAGTTGACCAAAGAAAATACCTCAAGTAAATTTAGATTATTACTGACCTGGCGAGTTGGTAAAATCTAAAAACACAAGAGGTATCTAAAATGAATAGTAAAACAAAAAAAGCAAACAATCAAGTCAATTCTGTGATAAATGTACAGGAACAGGAAAAAAGGGAGATGGTGGAAAAAGCAAACCAGATACTTAGTGAGAGGAAATCCTTTACCTGGAGAGATCTTGAGACTCAGGGGAAATTCAGCAAAAACGATAAGCTCTCCTTCATCAGCGATGACATGCTGATTCTTGGATGCGATATTGGAAGTGAGACACATTATGTCAGAGCAATCGACACAAGAGGCAGGGAACTGAGCAGGAAGGCACTTTCATTTGATAATAATGCCAAGGGATTTCAGAAAGCCTGTGACTGGGCTGTGCAGCTGGCAGCTGCAAACGATAAGAAGCAGATTGTCTTAGGACTTGAGCCTACAGGCCACTACTGGTTCTGTCTTGCGGCATGGATGGTCTCAAATGGGATCAGTGTCGTCCAGGTAAATCCTTATGCTGTGAAACAGACGAAGGAACTGGAAGACAACAGCCAGCAGAAGGATGACCGAAAAGATCCAAAGCTGATTGCGAATCTTGTGAAAGATGGGAATTACGGTATGCCGTATCTGCCGGAAAAGGTCTATGCAGAACTGCGCAGGCTGTCGATGTTCCGGGAGCAGCTGGTAGAGGACCGGAACCGGAACATGAACCGGCTGCACAGGGAGATGAAGATCTATTTTCCAGAATATAAGGACGCATTTGGGAAGATAGACGGGGCATTCTGTATGGCAGTGCTGAAGGAAGCGCCATTTCCGGAAGACATTCTCCGGCTGGGGATAGAAGGGATCCGTGAGATCTGGCATGAAGCAAAGCTGAGAGGGCGTGGATACAGCAGGGCTGCCGAAATCGTAAAGTATGCGGAAATGAGCATAGGCCTGAAAGAAGGCACAGAAGCCGGGAAGGAAGCCGTACGATGGTTTGCGGAGAAGATCATGGAATTGGACGAAGAACTTGAGAAAACAGAAAACAGTCTGAGTGAAAAATGTAAGGAGATCCCCCATGCAGAAAACGTACTGGAGATACCGGGGATCGGCGGGAAGATCCTTTCAGGAATCCTTGCAGAGATGGGAGATATTGCCCGGTTTGACGATGTGAAAGAACTACAGAAACTGAGTGGACTTGGGCTGGTGTCATGTAGTTCCGGAAAGCATAAAGGGGAGACTAGGATCAGCCATAGAGGGCGCAAACGGCTGAGGTACTGGCTGTTCCAGGCAGCCCGGTCAGCGGTGTCACATGGGGAGGAATATAAAAGGATCCATGCCCACTATACAACGAGGGCAGGGAACCCGCTCCAGAAGATGCAGTCACTGATTGTGATAGCATGCAAGCTCCTCCGTGTGATCTATACGATGCTGAAGACAGGGAAACGGTATGATCCGGAAAAACTGCTCAAGGATATCCGATACCCGGAGAATGTACAGACTGCCGCAGCATAATCAATCAGAAAAGAAGAAATCCAGGATCCTGCTGAGTTTCAGAAACGTCTGGTGCTGAGCAGGGTTCTGGAAAGGAACCCAAAGGAGGCAGGGAAAGGAAACTCTGTCAGCAGAAGACCGACCAGAGGGAAGCATAGCGGAGCGTCCACTGAATCAGTGCTGTGTGGAAGCGGGCAGGTCAGAAAATAATCAAATACAAACAAGAGCTGTAGCCGGCAGGAGTATCCTCCATGGGGCATAGACCCTGTAAGAAAGCTTAGCTGGCACTCAGTGTATGAACAGGTGGGACGAAGGAAGTTGGGACAGGATCCCTGTAGACACGGAAGGTTCACCATCATAGCGAAGCAGAGGGAACATAGCCTTTATAAACATCAGCCAAAGGATGCTTTATGAAGTGCCCCCATTTATTGCTATTCAGTACAAGATACAATGAGTGTTCATCACTTTTGGCTCTGTTTATTATGAGGTAACAAGTTAAAAAAGCCTGAAAAATCAATGATTTAGGGCTTGACATTATAGGAAGGTGGGTGGCGCAATGTATCATTTAAGGTTGTCGAAAGGAAAATCATACTGGGGCGTTGTCCGGGCAACAGAGAAAGAACCGGATGTCTATATAGAAGAAAAGGATCGGGCGGACTATCTGGTACGTTCTGGTTATTTTGTTCTGGTGGATGAGCCTGAAAAAGGAGAGACGAAAAGAAAGGAGCCGGGTGGAGAAGCGGGGCCGGAGGAAAATGATTTTTTCTCTGATGAGCCTTTAGAGGAAGCGCAGGAAAAGCCAATTATAGTAGAATTACAGGCTATGACCAAAGCGGAACTTTTAGAATATGCAGAAAAGAATGGTATTGAAATCACTGGATGCAAAACAAAAGATGATATTTTCCAGAAGATTATTGATGCTATTGCCAGAGCTGAAGATGCGAGAGCTGCTCTCAGGGAATAAAAGTTAGGAGGGAAAATAGGGATGAATCTTAATGCTATGGATTTAGGTGTATGCGGTGTGGAGCAGGTTCTCCATGCCGGCAAAGTTGCATTTGATACAGAGAATATTGCGAATGGTGTGGAAATCGTGGAGCTTCCTGCAAATATCATCATCACAAAGGCCGTGGCGGTTGTGGGTACTGCTTTTAATGCAGCAACAACGAATGTACTTACCGTAGGAGTCAATGATACAGCAGATGATCTTTTAACCGCTGATGATATCACGGAAGGAACCGCGGGCACATATTTCAAGAATATGTTCTGTATCTGCAAGGGCAATCCTGTAAAGGTGAAGGTAAAATATGCTTCTACTGGAACAGCGGCAACTGCAGGAGAAGCAGATATTTACCTTGGTGTGGTCCGTACTCCGAAATAAAGGGGGAGGAGGAAGGCTCATGGCAGTTACAAGACCGTGGATTAAGCCGGAGGATGTAAGAAATTATACAAGTCATAATGATGTATCAGAAAGGCCAGATGAAAAGCTGGCCTTTGACATTGCCAGGGCAGAGCTGAAAATCATCCACCTCACCAACAATAAATTTGAGGATTATGTAGAACTTCCTGAGCCTGTCCGAATTGCAGCCATTCTTGTTTCGGAAGCATATGCCAAAAATGATATTGAGGCTGCCAAAAAGAAAATCAAAAGTGAGACATTTGACGATTATTCATATACTGTGGAATCTTCTGTAATAGATCTGGACAGTCTCGATCTGGATGAATTACTGGCAGATTACATTGTTGAAAAGGGTATCGGCAAAGTTAAGATGGTGCTCCGAAGCCTTTGAATGGGAGGTGTGAGTGTGTTTGATGATTTTATGGATCATACCTGCAATATTTATCATTTAAGTGAGGAACCTGTTGAGGTTGGATATGGAATTGCGGCTTCCGGTGTAAAAAAAGAGCATATGGAACCGGACGAAGTTGATGTTAAGTGCCATTTTCATGTAAATAGTGCGACTGGAAGTCTTTTGAGGGTTGTTCAGAAAGAACCGTACAGCAGTGTGGATGGAGCTTTGAAACTGTCTGTTCCTATTGGAACGGATATACGAATGAATGATATTGTGGAAGATTGCAGAAATGGTCTGAAATATCGTGTCGGTGTTCCTAAAGTAATTCATGGGGGACATCACATCATTGCAATTATTACACGGCGTGAAGGGGTGGAGGCTGCAATATGATTGATGTGAGTGAAATAGAGGCTTTTATAAAGAATTGTAGGGCTGCGGCCGCTGATGTGAAACCATATGCCGGAAAAGTTCTGGAACAGGCAGGAGAAGAATTCCTTGATATCGTGCAGGGAAAAATCCAGAGCGCTAGAAATGTGGATACTGGAAGATTGCTTGCATCATTTACGAAGGGCGGCGCCGGGAATATATGGAAGCTGAACCTGGGAGGGCTTACTTTGACTATTGGAACGAATATAGAATATGCCAGATATGTAAATGACGGGCATAGCCAGCAGCCGGGACGGTTTGTACCTGGGGTGTGGAATGGAAGCCATTTTCAGTATGTTCCTGGAGCCAGGACAGGTATGGTATTGAAAGCTTCTTTTGTAAAGGGATCTCACTTTTTTGATCGGTCTGTCCAGGTACTTGAAAGAATGTTCCCGGAATTGGCAGATAAAGCATTTGAGCAGTTTTTCCAGAGATATTTTTGATATTAGGGAGGTCTGAAATGTATGGAAATCCAATTAGAGCAGAGCCTTGCGGCGGCAGTACGATATGTGCAGGATCATACAGAGCAGGGTGTGAAGTTATATTTTGATGAGATACCGGAAAATTTTTATGTCCCATCTGTGTATTTCCCTGTGCCCAGGACTGCCAGCAAGAAAGTGACTTTTGACACGTTTCTAGTGACCGTGTATTTTGAGGTATGGTTTATGGCATCATCAGACTGGCTGGCTGAGGGAGCTGCTGTTGGAGTAAGGGATAGTCTCTTGTTGGATAATTGCAGAATTGATTCTTTCAGTAAAGATGGGAAATCTACAGGGAAAATATTCCATGTGACGGATGTAGAAACCAATATGGTGGAGTCTGGTATTGTGAAACTTTCTTTTGGCATCCAGCATTATTTTTCAAAAGCGCAGGATGCAGAAGCGAGTATAGGAAAGATTCATCTGTCTATGGCCGGGAGGCCGGATGCGTTGTATTCGGCGTGGCTGAAAGCGACAGAGGAGCAAAGAAAAGGAGGCAATGAGTAAATGGCTGCAAAAAGCAATCAGAATGTTGTGACGGAAGATGCTGGAAAGAGTACGACTGTTACAAGAAAAGAACCCAGATATAAAATTGAGAAACTCCGTGAAAATAGTATGCAGCTTTTTGGTGTTACAGTTAGTACATTTGACGGGGCGATGTATGGACATAAAGAAACAGAAATGACAATCAAAGAGGCCAAGGCGGTTATTGACAAATGGCTTGGCAGAAAGGGGTAATGAAAAATGGCAGGAGGAACATTTAAGACTTCTCAGAAGAAAGTAAGGCCGGGGACATATGTGAATGTGACCAATGGACGGCTCCCATCCTCGGAATATCCGCTGAGTGGAATCGCTATGATCCCGATTATTGGATACGATTGGGGACCGAGAGATGAGTGGATTCATCTCATGTCAGAATCCCCGGATGCGGCGAAAGCAAAGTTGGGCCGTTCGGTCTATGATGATAATGATCAGATGATGTTGCTGCGCCTGATATTACTTAATGCTACGGAAGTATGGGTATATATTACTGGGGGAGGAGAAAAAGCAAGTGGATCGGTAGAAATTGATTCGGGTACTTTAAATGCTGTTGCAAAATATGCTGGCACAAGAGGTAATACGATCAAAGTGGTATCTGTAGCAAATCCTCTTGGCGGTTATGATGTATCTGTACTGTTGGATGGAATTGAGGTAGAACTGTTTGAGAGGGCGGAAGCAATCAGCGATCTGGCAGGATCTGCATATGTGGATTTTACTGGGGAAGGAACGCTGAAAGAATTTGCTTCTCTTTCGCTTGAGGGCGGGACAGATAGTAGTGAAAAGACGAATTCCTCAGTAACAAGCTTTTTAGATGCTGCCGAGAAGATACGGTTTAATTGTATGGCCTTTCCGACAAACGAGGAATCCTTGATTACGGCATTGATCACCAAAATTAAATATATCCGTAATACCATTGGATGGAAGTGCCACGCGGTTGTAGCGGATACAAAGGCAGATTATGAAGGTATTTATAATCTCACAAATTCTTTTGAGTATGAAGGGAAGAAGCTGAGTACTGTGCAGGCTACTGCATGGCTGGCCGGAGCAGCGGCGGCGGCCGATTATAAGACCTCTCTTACTTATGCTATTGTCCAGGGGGCGACTGCAGTGGTAGGGGAAAAGAGCAATGAGGAAGCTGTGGAATCTATTAAAAACGGTAAGACATTCTTTAGTGTAGATGAATCTGGAAATGTAATCCTGGAATACGATGTAAATTCCAAGGTTACGATTATGCCGGATGATCCGGTTGATATCTATAAGGGCCGTCCATGCCGTGTTTATGATTCTTTTGCGAATGAGCTTCTGTTGACGTTTGTTCCGGGAAGGTATTCCAATAATGCGAACGGATATGATGTGATTGAAGGGCTTGGCCGCGCAATGCTGAAAAAATACAGCAATGATGGAGCAATCAAAAATGTAGATGTGGAAAGTGATTTTGTTCTTGACCGGGGCCAGTCCCAGGATGATTATGTCTACATTTCTGTTGGTATTCAGCCTGTAGATTCCATTGAGAAATATTATTTCACAGTGATTGCAAGGTGAGAGGAGGTATAGGAGATGAATGACAGAATAAACAAAAGCCCGGTCTCTGCAAGAGAGGGAAAAGTGTATCTGGACGGTGTTTTAGTTGCGGATGCCTGCAAGTTTTCAGCGAAATTTACTCCAAAGGTATGGGAGGGGAAGACATTAGGAGAAAGGGGGACAAACAGGCGGTGGCTGGGATACGATATCACGGGTTCCATTGAGCAGTGGAAAACGACGCCGCTGTACAAAAAGAAGATTTTGGAGTATATCCAGACAGGAAAGACGCCTGAATTCAAGATCCAGGGTATCAGTGAGGATAAAAATTCTGATTTCTATGTAAACAATGGCGGCAGTGATACGGTGACACTGATCGGATGCGTACTTACCGGGGATATACCATTAATGGAATTAGATACAGAAGGGGATGTTATGAAGGAATCTGTTGAGTTTGGAGCGTATGACATGGTTTAATTAAGCCGTGGTTTTTTTATGATTTTTTTGTGCGTATGAGGGAGGTGTTCAGGCCTCCCTTTTTGTAACAATATTTTTTCAATGAGGAGGAAAAGAAATACAATGGATATGAATTTAAAGGCATTTATGAAAGAGGAACTGAAAAACAGAGGAACAATGGAGTTTGAGGGCATTGAGAAGTTCAAGGATAAAGACGGGAAGCCGATTCCTTTTATCATTAAGTGCTTATCCAGAAAAGAGATTAAGGAAATAAGGGATAATTATAGAAGGACGGAGGTTTACCGTGACCGGAGCAATGGCAGCCGTCCTTTGATTGGAGCCAATGGACAGGTCGCGGTACTGAAGGATTATGATGCGGATTCGGCAGGTTTGGAGATCATGGTAGAGGCTTTCGTTCAGCCAAAGCTGGATGCACCGGAGCTGATGGACTATTATGGGGTACTTGACCGTCTGGATATGCCGCAGATTATTTTCTCCGACAGGGAAGAATTTGAGTATGCAGACAGATGTGTAATGGAAGCCTGCGGGATGGCACCAAGGAAGAAAGAAAAAGACATCATTGATGATATAAAAAACTGATGTCCGGGGCCAGCGGGCAGGATGAAGCTTATCAATGGATGTGGGCGCATATTTTATGGCAGAAACGGGGACTGAGGATGGAAGAGTTTGCCGAGATGCCATATAATGTCCAGCTCGCTTATATAGCCTCGGAACAGTTGGCAAGAGAATATCCAATAAATTCAATAGATCGTCTGGCTAAAGTTTATATCAAGACAAGAACATAAGGGAGGTGGGGAGAGAGTATGAGTGATATTACGGTAAATCTAAAATTAAACGAAGATGCCAGTTCGAAGCTGAAAAATATTGCGTCAGCGGGGGAGGCTGCCGGCAAACAGTTAAGTAATGCCGGAAAGCAGATGGACAATGCGTTTAGATCTTCCTCCCTGGACCGTTTCTCCAGTAAGCTTGGTCAAGCGATATCGGAAGCGCTGGATCAGGTAAAAAGTCTGGGGGATGCTTTGGATGAAATATTTCAGACATCTGAAGATCAGGTGAAATTCGGCGTTTCATTTGATGATTCGGCTGTATCTTCATTGGGGGATATTGAGGACCGGGCTTCGGCTCTGGATGGAACCAGTGTGAATGTAGGCGTGGCGGCAGATGATGCGGCTACGGAGGTAGTAAATGCGGTTGAAGATTCTGTGAGTAATCTGGATGGATTGTCTGCTTCTACAGAACTTGGGGCGGAAGATAATGCAAGCCAGATTGTGGATGCTGCTTCGGATAAGATTTCCGGCTTCGATGGAGAAGAGGGGACTGCGGAGATCGGTGTGGATGATAGCGCAAGCCAGGTTGTAGATTCGGCTGCTGATAAAGTATCGGGTTTTGACGGAGAATCCGGAACTGCAGATATCGGAGCAAATGACAATGCCAGTTCTATTATTGATATGTTATTCGATAAAGCCAGATCATGGGCTGGAAGTGCCTGGAATGCAGTATTGGGAGTAGAAGTACCTCCTTTATCTTCTCTCAGTGATCTGGGAGACAATAGTATTCTCAATGGGCTGACGGCGCCTATTACTTCTGTAATTGATGCTGCAAAGAATCCTATTGCACAGGCCGGGGCGGCTTTGGGAATTGGATTCGGTATCAATGAGGCATTGAGCACACATATGGATTTTGAGGCTACAATTTCGAAGGTTCAGGCCTTGGCAAATGCTACAGATGCAGATATGGCTCGGCTGAGTGAAACTGCAAAGCAAATGGGGGCTGATACGAAATATTCTGGAAATGAATCGGCTGAGGCTTTCACATATATGGCTCAGGCCGGATGGGACACGCAATCTATGATTGATGGTATCGGCGGTATTATGTCTTTGGCGGCATCTGACGGTATTAGTCTTGCGGGAGCTACGGACATTGTGGCAAGTGCATTATCAGCATTTGGCATGGAGGCAAAGGAGTCCGCTCAATTTGCGGATGTAATGGCAGTAGCGGCTTCTGCGACGCAGACAGATGTGACAAATCTGGGAGAAGCTTTTAAATATGTGGCGCCTGTAGCTGGAGCTATGAAATATGATGTGCAGGACGTTTCCCTGGCGTTGGGAATGATGAGTAATCAGGCGATCAATGGCAGCCAGGCGGGTACAACATTGAGAAGCGCTTTAACAAATCTGGCAAAACCAACGGATGATATGCAGGCGGCCATGGATAGGTATGGCATTAGTTTGGTCGATAGTCAGGGCAATATGAAATCTCTGCGTGGAGTAATGGATAATCTGCGGAGTGGCCTGGGTGATCTGTCTGAATCAGAGCAGATGGCAGCAGCGGCTACATTATTCGGTAAAGAAGCCATGACAGGTATGCTGGCGATTGTTAATACTTCTGAGGAGGATTATCAGTCTTTGGCGGAGCAGATTGATAATTCAGCGGGAGCTGCGGACCGCATGGCGGAGATCATGCAGGACAATTTGGCCGGAACTTTAGAGGAGCTGGGCGGCAAGTTCGAAACCATGAACAATAATTGGGGAGAGAGGATGGATCCGTATGTGAGGGATATTGCGAATGCGATTTCCAGTGTTCTTCCCAGTGTTGAAGAAGCAGGTATGCAGGTATTTGATTATCTGGATGAAAAAGTGGATCATTTCAAGAGCAGATTATCCGGTATGATGAGTACGGATGAATGGCAGGAATCTAATTTGCTGGGTAAGATTGACATTGCCTGGAATGAGCTGATTGTAGAGCCTTTTCTTGGGTGGGCCGGAAGTGAAGGAAAAAGCCTGGTTTCCCAAGGCATTAATTCGCTTTTTACAGAGGCCAGTAAGATTTTGCCAGGTGGAGAAGAGGCTGGTATTGCGTCATGGCTGAGTGCTGGTTTACTGGCAAAGGGCAGTACATCTATGCTGGGTAAGATTGGAACATTGGCGCAGACTTTATCTCCTGTTGGTAATGCGATCAAAGGAATTGGTACAGCAGCGAAATCAGCTTCCAGTATAGGCGGCTTTATCAGCAATCTCGGGAAGATGGTTCCAACAGCGGCGAAGTTCGGAATTGCGGCAGCGGCGATTACAACGGCCGTAGTCGGAATCGGGACTGCAATAGACAGTTATAATCAGAAAGTAATCAGTGATAATCTGGAAAAACATTTCGGGAGTATTGAACTTGATGAGAGCCAAATTGAGGATTTTGCCAGCCGGGTAATTAATGCGGAGTGGCTTGTAAATATCAATGCTGCTGTAGATCATTTTAGCAATGCAGAGGAACTGACTGAACAGGCAGAAGAAGCTTTGTCATCCAATGATTCATTGGAATGGAAGGCCCGTGTCGGGATTGAACTTACTGAGGATGAACAGTCCAGTTATCTGACTAATATCCAGACGTTTACAGACGGCATTGAACAGTCTCTTTCCGAGCAAACTTTAGCTGCGAAATTGGTAGTGGATGAGTTTGACATTAAGGCGGCGGATGGCAGCAGCCTTGGATCAAAGATTGCTGAATGGGCGGAAGCAGATATGCAGGAAGTGTCCAGATTATCTGCCGGGCTTACAAATCTTGTTCAGAATGCATTGACAGATGGCATTATAGATGTAGATGAACAAGCTGCCATTGATCAATTGCAGAGCAAGATCAGCAACATTATGTCCGGGTGGCAGGAGGCCGAAGCGCAGGCTGAAATGGATATGCTGACACAGAAATACGGCAGGCTATCCGGTAAAGATCTTACTGATGGCACATTTTTGAAATTAGTGGAAGAAATGGAAAATCAGAGAGAGACGGCAATGGCGGCTCTTGAGGAAGATGAAAAGGAGGTGTATACCACGCTGAATGCCTTGAACCGCAAGGATGAAAATGGCATTCAGAGAATATCTGATTCAGAACTTGCCTACTATAAACAGCAGGCCGGATATGCTTCCCGAAATTCTGAAGCGTCTATGTTGGCAGAAGAAGTAAATTTTGAAATGAATACACTGTCGGATGCATACGGAGAAAAGTTAAGTCAGAATTATAATCAGATTCAAAGTGATACAGAAAGTTTGCTTAGTGATGCAAATACCATGCTGCAGAATCAAGATTATGCATCCCTGGCGGATTCTTTGCGGTATGGTTTTGGCTCGGCAATGACTGGCACAAGTTTTTTTAGTGATGAAGACCAGGGGACTTTGTCACAGATTTATGATGCAATGAAGCCTAATTTTGACAGTATGGCTGGTATTATAGATGAATACAGAGCTATGGGTCAGGCTGTTCCACAGGACATCATGGATTCTTTTAATAGTGCTATGCTGCTGGGAGCAGCTTCCGGTGATGCTGATGCTGCATGGCAGGTATTTGCGAATGAGATGGTTGCTGATCCTGCCAATGAGGCTTTGGTACAGGCAATCCAGGACGGCACTGTAAATGTACCGGAGGAATTGCAGACAGCTATTGACCGGGCAACGACTGAGACAACGCCAGATCCGATCACGATTGAAGGGTTGCAGGCTGAACTTGAAGAAATAGAAGTAAATCAAGAGCATGTTGGTGAACTTTTGGATGCAGCTTTTGAGGGATTGGAGGCTACTGGAGAAACCAGAGAAATTAATGGAACGCTTGTGGCTGAATATAAGGTTATGGCCGGGCAAACAATGAGTGAGATTGCTGCGCAGGCTGGGATTGCGTTGGATGAACTGATAGCTCTTAATCCAGGTATTGAAAATCCCAATATTATTGAGATAAATCAGAAAGTTAATATCCCTGCAAGTGCAGTGGATGTAGATGCCAGTGGTGTGGGACAAGCGGCTGATGAGGCAATAGAGAGCGAAGCTGGAGGTGAGACGACATTTGATAAAACTGTTACTCAGAATACTACATATGTGGAGGGAGAAAGAGATACTTCACAGGTTGATGAGGCCTCACAGGAAGCGGCCACAGCGGAACCGGCAGAGACAACGGTTCCAACGTCAATTAATTTCATTGTTTCAGAAATCAATGATTCAGAGCTGGCGGGAGCAATGACTGATTATCTTGCGGCACAGCCGGCAGTTCCGGTTACAGTGCCTGTCGTAGTGACGGCGGAAATGGCGGGTGACAATTTTGGGGCAGTATCTGGTGAATTTTATACTGGCTTAGATTCGGGGATACAGGCTGCTTTCGGAAGCGCTTTCCAGCCATCTGCAAATGTGGCGGCAAATATGGGATCAGATAATTTTGCTGAGACTGCCAGTGCTTTTGCTAACAGATTTCAGTCGGCTTTGACATCAGCATTTGCAAAAACCTTTACGGCCACGACAAATGCAAGTATTACGGTAAATTATAGTATTGCGAACCCGACAAAAACGATCACCTTTTCTGGCGGTGGAACTGGGACAGCGACTGTATACGCTCACGCAAGCGGCGGTATTTTTGAAGAGCCGCATTATGGGCTGGTTGCGGAGGCGGGACCGGAGGCGATTATTCCGTTGGATGGTTCAGGGAATGCTTTGGATTTATGGGCGGAGGCTGGACAGCGGCTGGGAGTCCTGGAAGAAGCGGCGATTACGACATCTCCATATGATATGCCTCAGAAATCCGATACGGCCGCAGGCGGCGTTGAAAATGGAACCAGCAAGGAAATTAATCTGAATATCAATGGAAGCGGGAAAATTCAGGTTGGTGACGGCGTGTCGAAAGAGGATGTTTTACAAATACTTATAGAAAATGTAAAGGGTGTACTGATGGGGATGCTTCAGGATGAAATTCTCACAGAAGGGGATGGAGTGTATGAATATTGATCAATATGGACCAGAAATCAGCGCCCTTAAAAATACAGTGGCCGAACTTGAGAGGAAAGTTCAATATTTAGAAATGCTTTTGGATAATGAAAATCATGACTTGTTTGAGGAATGGTTTAAACGTTTCTTAGATGATAAATGTAATGGAGGATGGTAAACAGTGGCTTATGAGATGTGGTTGAATTATGATAATGATGCCAAGACATTCCAGTTTCCTGTCCTTCCTGAGAGTATAAAAATAAAAGAGACTGGAAAGGATGTCACGTTTAATATTGACCAGGTGGGAGAAATTTTCCATAAGTCAAAACGGAACGCACTTAAATTTTCCTTTTCCAGTTTCTTTCCCAGTAAATATGGGAATTGGTGCCAGGTGGCAGAGAAAAATTTTAAGTCTGCGGCAACGTGTCATAAATGGATACAGCAGATTATAGAAGCGGAGAATCCGGCTCATTTCGTCCTGGTGGGCGGGCCAATGGCGATCAACTGTTATGTTCTGGTGAGCAGCTATACACCTGAGGAAGAGGGAGGAGATCCTGGTACTGTTAGTTATTCTATTGAGCTGAAGGAATACAGGAGTACAAGTGTGAGGACAATCCGAAATTCAAGAGCTTCCAGTTCCAAGACATCAGCGAAAAAGACGGTTGTAAAATCTGAGTCCAAGAACCGGGTTTCCAATAAGGAGAAATCGACTACTTATACGATAAAAAGTAATGATTGTCTCTGGAATATTGCGAAAAAATTCTATGGATCCGGAGCGAGTTATACAAAAATCCTTGCCGCAAATAAATCTGTTTTGAATAAAGCGGCTCAGAAATATGGATACAGCAGTTGTAATAACGGGAATCTGGTTTTTCCCGGTACTGTGATCACAATCCCGGCTTAGGAGGAGGTATCTTATAAGAATGGCAAATGATAAGATCGAATTATGGTTTGGAAAGGGGACATATAAAGATATCTCTAAACTGGTTCAGAAGATCGTGGTATCAGGGAGGAAAGGAGCGGCGCCGAGGACATTGCAGGCAACGTTAATGGATTCTGAGGGATATAAACATGCAAGAGCAGGTATAAACTGCGGGAATGGCCTTACTTGTGTTTTTTTCTATGGAGGGAAGGAAGTATTCCGTGGACTGATTATGGATGATACAACAAGCAGTAAGAGAACTTTGACAATCAAGGCATATGATGAGCTTGTTTATATGACAAATAATAAGGATAGTTTTACATTTAATAATAAGACGGCATCTGCAATTTTCCGTGACCTTTGCAGCAGGTTAGGTTTAAAGGTGGGATTATGTGCCAATACAGGATATGTGATACCGGAGATCACAAAAAGAGGCAATTCATATTGGGATGTCATGGAGGATGCTTTGAGCCAGACATACAAAGCGAAGGGAATCCGGTATTATGTTTCTTCGAGCAAAGGGATTGTGAATTTGATGCGAAGGACAGAGGCTAGTAATGTAATCGTCCTGGAGCCGGATGTAAATATTGATTCTTATGAGCGGAGCCGGAGCATTTATGATACCCGTACGAGGATTACTTTGTATACATCAAAGGGAGAGAAGAAAAAGGAGTATATCAACAGCGCCCTGGAAAAAAAGATTGGTGTGTTTCGTGATGTGGAATCTGTGGATTCAGATGTATCAGCAGCAGAGATGAAAGAGATTATACAGACATTCAAAGAGGAAAAGGCATTGGTTCAGAGAAGTTTGAAAATCACAAATGCTATAGGATGTATTGATGCTGTTTCTGGAAAATCTGTATATCTGAGAGTCCCCCATTTGAACGAGACAAGAATTGTTTATATAGATGAAGATACGCACACTTTTGAGAATGGGGCGCATAAAATGACACTTAAATTGAATTATGCAGGGAATATCAATTTGGCTGGATAGGGCTATACGGATCGGGGTGAGATCACAGTAATGAATGATAAGACAAGCTTAAAACAGATTTTCCAGGAGATGAGCGGATATGGGATGCCGGATATTGTAAAGGCAGTTGTTATAAGTATGTCACCATTGAAAATGGAATTGGTGGAAGACAAAAAGATTATTCTAACAGAGAAATCTTTAATCATACCGCCTGCGAGAAAGTGGCGTATGAAGGAAGGGATAGAATATTATCTTTTGTGTTTCAATAAGCAGCATGTCTATTATGTATTGGACAGAGTAAAGGAGTATGAGGACAATGGATAATGCGATTGAGGTTCCATTTGAATATGAGGATCTGTTGCAGCCGCAGGAAAGCCGGACATATGGGATTGATTACCGTCATAAGAGGATATCGGGATATGTAGAAGATAAAGAGGCTGTGATGCAGGCTATTTGGAAAGTGCTGTCTACCAGGAGGTTTGCTCATTTAATCTATGATGATCAGTATGGTTTAGATGTGATGAATCGGATCAATGTGGGGCTTACACAGCAGTATTTAGATTCTGATGTGCCGAAGATGGTTGAAGAAGCTTTGCTGACAGACGATCGTATTACCGGAGTTGATAGTTTCAGCTATGCAATCCTTCCCCCGGGAGACTGTGTGAGTATGGAATTTACGGCATATACGATTTATGGGGATATAGAAGTGAAAGGGGTGATACGGGATGGCGGTTTCGAATATTGGTGATCTAAAACTGGAAGAAATCACTGAAGAATTTTTACAGGAAGAAATGATTGATATGGGAGCGGAGCTGGGGATAGATGTTCGTCAGGGAAGTTTATACCGGGATGCCGGGGAAGGCCATGCTTTTCGTACTGCAAAGTTTTTTAATGATTTGCGTCAGGTGGTCGATATCATTTCTATTTTTTCCTGTACGGGTGATGTTCTGGATGAGCATTTGTTTGAGAGAGGACTGGAGCGGAATCCCCCGGAAGATACTCCGGCTATATATTATGTAGAATTTATTGGAGCTGAACCGGAATCTGGAGCCCGGATGATCTGTGAGGAGCATTTTTTCACTGTGGAAGTCATGGAAGATGGAAGCTGGGGAATCGTATCAGAGGAAACAGGAAGTGAAATGAATAATATTGCTCCGGGATCTGTGGTTGTGCCGGAGCGAGATATCAGGGGACTTAAAAGTGCGAGAGTGATAAGTCTTGCTATTCCGGCAGTAGACCGGGAATCAGATGATGATGCGAGAAGGAGGCTTCAAAACAAATTGTCTGGCCCGGATGAAAATGGAAACATAAGTCAAATGATGACCTGGTGTGAATCTGTTCCTGGTGTTGGCAGGGCCAGAATCATTCCTTTATGGAATGGCCCGAATACAGTGAAATGTGTGATCATTGCGGCAGATGGGGTATCGCCGACGGAGGAAATTGTTGAGGCAGTTCAGGAATATTTAGATCCTGGTGAGAACGGAATGGGTGAAGGAGTTGCTACTATCGGGCAGATATGTACAGTTGTGGCGGCGGAACCTGTAGTGATTGATGTAAGTGTCACTGTATTTAAAAATGCAGAGGGAACATATGCTGCGATACAGGAAGAGTTTAGGAAGGAATTGGAGGATTATTTCAAAAGTATTGCGTTAGAGAATTATTCCAGTAATATTAAGGTCCGCTATACAAGAATTGGAGCGGCGCTTACTGACATTGAGAATGTAATTGATTATGATAATTTGTCTTTGAATGGAATGACTGAGAACATTTCTTTTTCAATCAGTCAGATACCTGTTCTTGGGGAGGTGACAATCCATGAAGATATTTCATAACAGGGACCGTCCAAATTATTATGAGATAGTCAGCTATGGCCCAAAGTGGCTGACAGAATACCGTGAGATGGATGCGAATTACCGATATGCGGGATGGACACTTGATCTTATGGCATATTGGCTGGATCAGATCATTTATAATGTGTTCCCGCTGTATGCGGATGAATATACGATTACCAAATTTGAAAAGTTTCTTGGGATAGAATATGATCCTGAAGCAACTTTGGATGATCGGCGGCGAATTGTGGCCGCTTTTTATTATTTTGGACTTGGAAAATTATCAAGGACAGCAATTATAAATTTGATTAAGGCTTATACTGGATGTGACAGTGATGTGACATATGACGGTATGGCCTTTTTTATTTATATTGATGGACAGGAAAAGCCTGTTTTAGTGGATGATAAGCTCCTTAATATGATATCTCGCAGAATGCCCGCACATTTGGGATATTCTGTACAAATTGAGGAGAAGTCTCTGCTTACAGAATATTTAGGATTCATACAGGTGGTGACACCACATATTGTCATAGAAATGGAGGCATTGAATAAGGTTGCCTTTGCGGAAAATGTGGCTGTTGCACATATTATGAGTACAAATATTATTCTGATATGAGAGGAGGTGTATGAGAGATGGCGCAATTTAGAAAGGCAGTGCTTACAGAAAAGGGGCTTGCTCTGATCCAGAAAACACAAATACAGGAGATTAAGCTGGAATTTACAAAGATTGCGACTGGCGCCGGGGAATATGGGGAAACAGAGGAACTAAAAGATATCACGGCTCTTAAAGATAAGAGGCAGGAATTCGGTATTTCTTCTTTTTCTGTGATTGACCCCAAAACAGTGAAGATGTCGGCAGCGATCACTAATATAGAGCTTTTGACACCTTATTTTATAGGAGAAATTGGCGTATATGCTTTGGATCCGGATGAAGGAGAGATCTTGTATTCTCTTGCTGTAGCTTATCCGGGTAAGGCTGATTATCTTCCGGCGTATAACGGCAGTGTCCCGGTTTCTGTTTATCTGGATACTTACCAGGCGGTTTCAGATGCAAAAAATGTCACGGTACAGGCAAATCTTGGGGCTTATGCTTTGGCAAAAGATTTCAATGCACTGCAGAATAAAGTGGAGGAACTGCAGAGCCAGATTAGTAAGTTGGGAAGGGTAAGGATTGGGCCGGCAGAAACAGAACTGGAAACAGGGGATACCTTATTTATTGTAGATGGTGTTATAGCTGAGAAATTCGAGGCAGCTTCATACAGTAATATGGTGTTTTCAAATTCGCCCCCGGAAGGAGAAAGTGAAAAATATTGGGCTGATTTCGGTACAAATATCACAGATGGCAAATTATCAGTATCGGAGGAAGAAACAGTTCCTGATGATACTGTTTTTCTGGCAAAAGTATAAAGAAGAAAGAGGTAAAGAAAAATGGCAAAAGAAAGAGTATTTACATACCGGAATACTGGAACTGCGGAATCACCCGTATGGGAGAAATGGTTCCAGAAGACTGTAGCGGATGCGGTTCTGATGAGCGATTCGGATTCAGAAGAAAAAAACATTGTGGACTATATAGATGAAAAGATTGCTGATTTGATCGGCGGGGCTCCGGGAGCTTATGATACCTTGAAAGAGATTGCTGATTATATTGCAGATCATGCAGAGATGGCTGAGGCATTGAACACAGCTATCACAAATAAGGCAAATAAGGATCATGGACATAATAATGCCACACAATCATCTTCGGGATTTATGTCTGGCTCTGATAAAGCAAAATTAGATGGTGTGGATACAGGTGCAAATAATTATGTGCATCCGTCTACGTCAGGAAATAAGCATATACCTTCCGGGGGTTCTTCCGGCCAGATTTTACGGTGGGCTTCGGATGGTACGGCCGTATGGGGGGAGGATAAAGATACCACGTATTCTCCTTTTAATGGTGCAGAGGCGGGCAATGCAGGAAATGCAGGCCTGGTTCCGGCTCCGGCCGCAGGTGATCAGGAGAAATATCTGAAAGCAGATGGAACTTGGGGAGAGCCACAGAATACGACATATGGTGAGGCTACCAGCGGTAAGCCTGGCCTTATGAGTGCTGAAGATAAGGAAAAACTGGATGGGTTGGATGATCAGCTTGCAGGCAAGGTTCCGACATCCCGAAAAGTAAATAGTAAATCTTTGTCGGCGGATATCACATTAAATGCTTCTGATGTGGGGGCGATTCCCACAAGCCAGAAAGGGGCTGCCGGCGGGGTGGCAGAACTGGATGAGACTGGAAAGGTACCATCCAGCCAGCTTCCTTCTTATGTGGATGATGTGCTGGAGTTTGACAATCAGGCAGTGTTCCCGGAAGCAGGGGAAGCAGGAAAAATATATGTAGCGAAAGACACAAATAAAACTTATCGTTGGACGGGAACCGCCTATGTTGAAATTTCATCAAGCATTGCTCTGGGGGAGACGTCCAGTACTGCTTACCGTGGTGACAGAGGAAAAGCAGCGTATGAACACAGCCAGGCAGCTCATGCGCCGTCCAACGCAGAAGCGAACGTGCAGAGTGATTGGAATGTTACGGATACTGGAAGTGATGCTTATATCAAGAACAAACCGACGAGTCTTCCGGCTAATGGTGGAAATTCAGCTACTGTAAACGGGCATACGGTTGCGTCAAATGTTCCAGCAAACGCGAAATTCACTGATACTGTATATACGCATCCAACCACCCATGCGGCAAATATGATTACACAGGATGCAACACATCGTTTTGTGAGTGATTCGGAAAAAAGCGCATGGAATGCAAAAGCAAATATTTATTTTGCATCTGAGCTTCCGGCATCTGCTCCGGTAGGATCTGTGTGCTTTCTGATTGATTAATGGAAAAGAGGATTCCTGGCAGCTATGCGGCGACCAGGAGTGCAGGAAAGGAGAATAAGTAGGATGGTAGTAAAACAGATTAAACAGAAACAGTCTGATGGAGAAGAGATTGTTTTGGATATCGGGGCTAAAGCAGAGAATATAGAGACAGACTCAGATCATCAGTTTGTTACGGCAGCGGAAAAGGAAGCCTTATCTACTGGTTCTGAAGCGGCACAATCGGCATCAGAAAAAATCGGCTCCACTGGCGATACGGGCGGTGGTACATCGGCCGGAACTGTCATGGCGAAACTTAATAAGCTTATTTCTGATCTGGCTACGCATACGTCCAGATGGACAAATACTCGGGCCGGATATATTGATACGATTAATACAAATGCAAAAAACAGCGCTGACAGGATTGGATCGACAGGAGATACAGGTGGAAGTTCCAGTGCTGGAACGGTTATGGGAAAACTTAATAAGATTATTTCTGATCTGGCTTCCCATGCCGCTTCATGGACAAGCACCCGGGCTGGATATATTGATACGATTAAATCAGATGTTGCGGCAAACAAGACGAACGTATCCGCAATTAAAACCAGTACAGATAAAATCGGCTCCACTGGCGATACGGGCGGTAGTGTTACAGCAGGCTCAATTTTTGGAAAGCTTAATAAGCTTGTTTCTGATCTTACTACGCATATGTCCAGATGGACAAGCACCCGGGCCGAATATATAGATGCCATCAATAATAGTACTGAGACAAATAATACTGCCAGCGCAAGTGGTACGTTGAGCCAGAAGATGAGCCATCTTATTGATTTGGTGGGGAACAAAGGGACTGTAAAGAGCGTGCAGAGGGGAACCGCGCCGCCGCTCTTGATCCATGGAACTGTGAAAAGGACTGGTTATGAAGGTTCATCTTCAAATCCTACAGTGGAATACTTTGCTATTGATAGAAGCAAAGATGTTACTATTATACAGAATCAGATAGAAATTTCTGAGGTCAATCCATCAAAGTGTGTAGTGATTATTGATGGAGTTGCCGGAATGGCTATAGGTTATAATGTAGGGTGTATGGACACTTTAAATATTCCAATTGTGTCAGGTTTGAATGAAACGACATTGACACTACGGACATCCATACAGGCAGCGACTAAATTTACGGATCATGGTAGCGGTGGTTATCGGGCGGAGAGTTCCACTGATACATTCAGATTTTCTATGGAGGCGCTTGTAGATGATGAAAACTATCTAGGCGTTTTAGGCAATTTAGGTGATGTCAAAGACGGCGATGAAGTAGATATACCCCCGGATTTTGTTGTGAGTTGGCAGGTAATTGAGTTTTATTAAAGGAGGAGGAACAGAATGAGGTATGCGCAGATTGTTATAAAAACAGGAATGGTGATTGGTGAAAGTTACTTGAGCGGCCCAGTATCAAAGCCCAACATGATTCCTGTTGCGGATGATTTTGATCTGAGAAACAAGAAGTATATAAATGGGGAGTGGGTGGAATTTACCCCGGCAACACGGGAAGAGTCAGAGGAAGAGATTTCTGAGCAGGAACTTGTGAATGCGGAGATCTTGCTAAACCAGGCAGAGATATTGAGTAACCAGAGTGCAGCGGATGAGGTGCTTGCGGAGATTCTGCTGAACCAGGTGGCTGCTCTTTGATCGTAAACAAGTATTATGCATTATGTAGACCAGAAAAAGGAGGAAAAGGCTATGTTTAAAATTGTGAAGAGATATTTTGATAAAGGGATTTACAGCAAAGAGGATGTTTCTGTTTTTGTAACAGCGGGGAAGATCAGTTCTGCGGAGTACAAGGAGATTACCGGAGAAGAATATCAGGAGGAATAAGCTGGAGGAGTTGGTGATAAAAAATGGATTATTTTTTACAGGTATTTGGCGAGATAACTGTTGGAAAGGCGGCTGTTGTCATTGGCGCGGTGATTTTTTTAGCAATATGTTACAAAAAGGTTGAGGGATATTTTTCTGCAAAGGCGATCCGGGAGCAGGAAAAAGATAAGGAAATTAAGGAGTGTCTGGAGCAGATCAAGATGTATCCCAAATGGCGGCAGCAGAGTATTGACATTCAGAATAAGTTTGCTGCGGACATCAATGAGCTGAAAGCTGTGCAGAAGAAAAATATCCAAAGAATGGAAGAGATTGAGAGCGCAAACCGCAAAAGGGAGAGGAACAAACTCCGGGACCGTCTCTTGCAATCGTACCGGTATTTCACAAGCCGGGAGAAAAATCCATTGCTGGCGTGGTCGCAGATGGAAGCGGAAGCTTTCTGGAAAATTTTTAAGGATTATGAGGAGCTGGATGGAAATGGATATGTCCATTCGGACGTACAGCCTGCAATGAATAGCCTTGAAATAATTCAGATGCATGAGACTGAAAGGATCAGTGAATTGATGCATAGTAGAAAATGAAAAAAACAGGGGGAAGAAAAGGGTGATTTATCCATACTCATAAAAATGCGCTCTATACGGCTTTTAAATGAGTTTTACCCTGTTAGGCGATAAATTTATCAAGGAATGATTTAGAAACGGCGCACGGGGCTGTAACAAAGCCACAGAGCGTTGTTTTTTTGTGGAGCGGAGGCGAAGCGACAATGGATAAACAAAATTTGCAGGAATCAAAGAAAAAAGGGTTTGGTGAAAAGATAAAAAAAGGCGTGTCTAAAATTGGAACTTTGAATATCGTCCTGATCTTTGTTGGGGGATATATGGTGTATATCAATTTTGAGATGCTGAAAGTTTTCAAACTGTGCGGAGCAGCACCGGAGTCTGCCTGGTGTGCTTTAATTGCGGCATTATTGGGAGAGTGTGGTATATGCGGCTGGATAAAGACCAGTAAAGAAAAGCATAGGGCAAGAAGCAGGGATGAGCCGGGCTCTGGTGATGCTGGGGACGGGAACATGTGTGGATGATGTTAATGTACGAAGAAAAGGAGAATGTAAGCAGATGACAATGGAATATTTTTTACTTTTGCTCATGATCGTATCAGTCATGACAGGATTATTTACAGAGGCAATCAAAAAGCTTCTGGATGAGTTACAGGTGGGCTATTGCTCTAATGTGTTAGCGGGGATCGTTGCAGTGATTTTAGCCTGTGTGGTAGATGCGGGTTATGTGATCATGATAGATGCAGTGTTAAATTCTAAAATGGCCGTCATATTGATCGCCCTTGTGCTGTTATCGTGGCTTATTGCAATGGTCGGGTATGATAAAGTGATTCAGGCAATTTCGCAGTTCAGGACATATTGTTCTTAGGTGGAGTACATGTCCTTTTTTTGTTGTAAAAATCAGGCGGGAAAAAGAAAGGCAGGGTGTTGAAAAAAATGGCATTAACAAGTAAACAGTTAGATTTCATTCAGGCGATAGCGGGATATGTACAGAAATATGCGCCTGAGTACGGGATCCAGGTATGCAGCCCGATTATTGCGCAGGCGATTCTTGAAAGTGCATGGGGAGAAAGCAGGCTGGCCGCACAGTATCACAATTATTTTGGCTTGAAGTGCGGAACATTGTGGAAGGGCCCCTCGGTGAATATGAGCACACAGGAGGAGTACCAGGCTGGAACGCTTACTACCATCAAGGACAATTTCCGGGCTTATAGCAGCATGGAGGAAGGCGTTAAAGGATATTTTGAATTCATCCAGTTGTCCCGATACAAGAATTTGAAGGGGATCACAGATCCCAAAAAGTATCTGGAGACGATTAAAGAGGACGGATATGCGACAAGTAGTACATATGTGGCAGATGTGTATAAATGCGTGACAATGTATAATCTGACGAAATACGATAATAAATCAGCAGGAGGTGCGGGAGCTATGGCAGAAAAGGTTACAGCGCAGGATGTTTTGAATGTTATGCGGAGCTGGTTTGGGTTCAGCGAAGCAAATGGAAAATTTAAACAGATTATTGACTTGTACAACAGCCACAAGCCGTTGGCTCGCGGATATGCTGTTAAATACACGGACGAGTGGTGCGATACATGTGTATCTGCGGCAGCAATCAAAGCCGGGGCGGTTGATCTGATCGGTACGGAATGCGGATGTGAGGAACACGTTAAAATCTTTAAGGTAAAAGGTATCTGGATTGAGGATGGCACGATCATGCCGGAGCCGGGAGATATTATCCTGTTTAACTGGGATGATAATACACAGCCGAATGACGGATACAGCGACCATATCGGATATGTTGAGAGTGTTTCCGGAAAGACAATTACTACCATTGAGGGAAATAAAGGACAGGCTGTGGCCCGTAGAACAATTTCTGTAGGGCATGGTAATATCAGGGGATATGCAAGGCCGAAATATGCCGCGGGCAGTGGTGCAAATAATTCGTCCAATGCTTCTGCGGGAGTGGTTGCCGGAAATACTGGATCTTCCGGGACGGGGACGCTGAATAAGGAGCCGAAGTGGGTAGGAGAGATTACCAGGAATGGAACTCCTGTGAGAACCTGGGCCGGGGCAGCAACAAGCATTCAATCATGGCCGTCATTAAATATGGCAAATCTTGTTGATGTATGCGATACGGTTAAAGATAGCAATGGACATGCTTGGTATTATGTACGGATCGCTAGTCAGTATTATGGCTTTGTGGATTCATCATACATAAAAATGGCTGGATCAGGAAGTAATGCGGAAGCAGCGAAATCTATTGAAGAGGTGGCGAAAGAGGTTATTGCTGGAAAATGGGGAAATGGGGCTGACCGTAAAAAGAGGCTGGAAGCTGCGGGGTATAGCTATAGCCAGATCCAGGCTAAAGTAAATGAGCTGATTTAATTTAATAGCAGGAGTAAAAGAATGATGTGAGAGTATCTCCCCGGGGTTGCGGCCTTGGGGAGACTTTTTTATTGCGAGGATAGGGTTATTAATATGCCTGCTTCATATGATTTTAGGAATGATCCAAAAAACTTGGTACAAATGGACTATTATTATACTAATCTAATCTATTCTATACTAATCTATACTATACTGGGTCAGCCCTTTTTAAACCAAATGTATGTTTTGTGAATAGTGAATAAAAATAATTGCATATATCAGAAAATATTTATGAAAAATAAATAATAAAATGGCCAAAAAGGTTAAAAAATGACATAAAATTACTGGTCTAAAATTGGTCTAAATCTGGTCTAAAATTGGTCTAAATCTGGTCTAAAATCGGTGCACATGGTCTAAAAACTGGTGCATTTTGAGGATAAGACTAAAATGCACCAGCTAAGTTTTTGTTTAATCATAAAAAATAGTCTCTGGAAAACGTCCCAGAATTAGTTCTTTTCCTTTTTCTGTAAGCTCATAAATTAAACGAGAGTAGGGCCCTGGACCGACAGTTTTCAAAACGGCAGTAATTAAATCTGATTTTTTCCCGGACGCAGGACAATCATTTTGTTGCATAATTATTTTTAATTCGGCAACAGTCTTTTTACCGAGAGCATAAGACGCGGAAGCGTATCCTATAAGTCCCAAATGAAATGCCGTCTGTAGTGCATGGCAGTAGTCAAGGTGATATTCGTGCGTGAAGTAACCTGGAACATTGGATAATGACACTGGTTTATGATGGAGATATTTGACAAAATGCAGCTCATTGTCTGTAAGTTCATCCATATTTTTAGTTAGTGCAGTACTGGAATCTACTAATGGAACAAAATTCCTTATTTGAGCCAGTGTTTCCTCGTGAATGTCTTCATAGTGCTTAGATTTTGCCATACTTTTGAGCAGACGGGTATCTTGGTTATGTGGATCGTTAAATTCATGTTCGATTTCTTTTGTGCATTTTTCCAGTAGTGCAGCCAGATCCTCGGCGGCCATTTCCGGGTGTGATCTTATAGGGCTGCAGTTTATTTCTGACGGATCTGGCATATCATCAGAAAGTGAATCGTAAAATTCTTGTACGCCGCGTAAACGATAGAATTCTTCCTTGTAGGATCTTCCTAAACGATTAAGAGCGGTTTCGACTTTTTCCTCATGCTCTGGATCGTATTCATGTGCAGTTCTTGTATGATGGGGAATCCCATCCTTACTGACGGTATGAACGTCCAGAGAATAGATCAGAGAATCAGAAGGCTCCTTTTGCAAGGAGGAGAGCCGGCGCTTTATCGGAAGTCGGCTATAATCGGCGAGTGCCCATTTATACATATCAATAGCGTTTCCGGTGATGCCGTGGTCAAAATAACAGTCGCCAAGAGCTTTTTTGGTAAGCGAAAGCTGATAGCGTGACATATCAGAATAAGCGTCAATTCTGTTTAAAAGATCAAGAATTTTTCTTTCTGTTATGACATTAAAATTATGTTCCAGATTCTGAATAAGGGCATTAATCTCTCTATTGATTTCATAGGGCGGACAATGATATTTCATGGATTATAACTCCTTGTTTATTCCTGCAAAGATGGCAATATCCAGAGATCGGTCAGGTATTTTTCCAGTGTTTTACCGGATGCAATAGAACCATTGGTTATTGCATCTATACAATTTTTATCTACAGTAAAGCTGATTACTTTCCGTTCTGAACCGTCTGTCATATCAGCAACAGCCCAGTAGGATATCGCGTCGTATTGAGAGTAGTCTTTGCTTTGGATCATTTTTATTACGTTTTGATAATTTTGAGTTATTGTCATACGGTTTGTAAGGTTTGGTTTGATTTTTGCTTTGATAACTAAGGTGTTCATATCTATTCCCCCGTTTGGGTTAGCATCAAGTAATTCTCCAAATTCAAGGGAATAAGGAACTGGTTTTGAGGACATCTCTGGATCTGCTTCAGTTGCTACTGAAGGATCTGTTTCATTTAAAGAAGATACAGATTTTCTGTATTGGGCTAAAAAATCTAAATCTTTAAAGGATAAATTTCCCGTTAATTGATTATTTTCGATGTAATATGAAGCCGTGACAAGTTCATCCGAAGTGGATTCATCTGTGTAAATGATATCAAATGCATTAAAACGAAGTTGATCTGTACCGACATTATAAATATCTAAAAAATTTTGAGTAGAACGCTCACAGATCTTTAAAAATCTAGTTACGTTTTCCTCTAATGATGTATTGTCAGATGAAAGGGTTACTTTTATGGTGGAGGCTTCATATTTATATGCGGATAAGGTGACGGCTTCATG
>DXEG01000011.1 GCA_019115125.1 Candidatus Blautia faecipullorum | reverse complement strand
AGGATGGGTGAACCATACTCATGGAATGTGGATAACTCATCTGGATTTTGTTGTATATGTGTTTTATATCACACAAATACAAAATCAGGATGAGAAACAATTGATTTTAATATTTTATTCTTTACCGCTGTTTAAGTAATGGTAGACTTGACCGGAACGCATTGACAGATGTATAATTATTCTAATTATTAATACGATTTTGGGCGAGAGGAAATGGCTACGATATAGTTTTGACGAACGGTTTTCGAAATGAAAAGTTTTGTTGTCCGAGTATCGACACTGAAATTTATGAAACGAGGAATGGGAGGATTTATCATGGGATTGTTGGATAGTTTGTTTCCCAAAGATACGGAAAAGGCTGCCTGGAAACAGTTCCAAAAAGAAGAAGCGAATGCGGCCAAATGGCCTAGCCGATTCTATTCAAAAGTTTTGGATGTTTATCTTACGGGAGAGTTTAACTATTATTACGCAGAGCAGGGAGATAGCAGATGGCATTTGTACCATTTTCCAGAGCTGATTGACCATGAAAAGGCCATTGCCCTTTGCCGTGCCGGGGCGGACCCTAAAAATATAAAAAAGACACGGTCGCGTATGGGCAAGGTGTGGCGTGATCCTGGGGAGGAACTCCGATTGTATCTGGTAGGGTTACTGCCTGACGGACCAGAGCGGGAACAATTAATACGCAGTAAATGGCACAATAATTATACCGTAGCTTATTATGTTTATCGGATGGGCTGGGTAGACCGGTACTGCAAGACGCTGGAAGATAAGCTGACGCTATATGATCTGATTGTAAACAATCCTCCGCAGCCTGCGGATCGCGGCGATGATAATAATTATGGCGTTGACCGTTGGAAGTATGAGGAAATGCTGGGAGGTGTGTTTTATAAGACGCGTCGTCGCCAAGGAAAGGAAGAAATTGAAAAGCTACTGAAAAGCAGAAACAAGGCTGAACGGGATATAGTTTCCCGCTTTGTAAAGCAGAAAGCTCAGGAACGGCAGGATAAGAACAGGGAAGATCAACAGTATTACCTCGAACTGGCCCGTTTTGCCAGGGATGAGCTGGATGCCAGGTTTTTCGATCCGACAACCGGCAAAAAGTACCGGATGAAAGAGGATGACACCTATGTGGAAGCGGATGATTGAGTTATGTCTGCGGGATCACAGTTTTGAAATGTTGGTCTCGATGAAATAAAATAGTTGGAAAATTCAACGGGGGTGCCTATGGCAGGATTGATCATACTGCTGGGATTGGCTGCCGCGATTATGCTGTTTCGACTTGCAATGGAAAAAAGGAAGCAGGCTGTTGTTCTGTACAAATCCGCAGAATCGGTTTTTCGATGCGGGAATATAAGGAGGAGTGAGATAGATTGAAATACTTGGTATTTTTGATTTTAGGTCCTCTCCTGATTTTTATAGGGAGAAAGACCCGGAGCCGTATTCTTGAAAAACGCAGTAAGGGATATGCCGCTATGATCGTTCTGTCGTTTCTCTGGCTGTCCGTCCAGGTGGCAGGTGTCCTATATGAGATGCTGAAAGTTCAATATGATGTGTCACCTGGTTTGACTCCGTTTAACTTTTTTGACTATACCACATGGAATGGTCCGCAATGGCTCTATATGGTTGGACTGGGCGTATATTTTTTGGCTCTGTTTCTCTTGAGCATCTATTGCAGATGGCCCAGTTATCTGCTGATTCTTTTGGGAATCGTCATGCTGGAATATGATTTGCTTTCGTTTATCGTGGGAGTGATTCTGACTTCCGACTATTTTCTGGTTGCCATACCGGCGATTTTCCTCAAGATGATCCTGGAGATATACTTGGGATTGATGGCCTATATTTCGATTTTTGGCGTATTCACTTTTGTTATGCCATTTAAGGATTACAATGGCGCACGCGTTCGGGGCGGTCTCGGTGAAACCGCCGGAGAAGCTGCGGGCAGTTCCTCTTATGGTATGCCAAGCAGTATTCACTCTGCGGATGGAACTACATATTATCTCCGGCAAAATTTGGGTTACGGTGCGGAATATGTGGCGTCGGATGATCCGAATGATGTTATTCAGATCACCAATGTATATAGTAGAACTGGCTCAGAAATGGATACAAATGCAGGACATTTTTATCTGACCTGATCAAACGATCAAATAAGGAGCGATGTAAAGTGAAAAAGAAAATGGAGCTGGTGATCCGAATCCTTTCCTTCGGTCCCATGATCCGTGTAGCGGCTCCTGTGCATTTCGTAGATTTAATGAAAGAACGACTTCAGATGCAGAAAAGTTGCGGGCAGTAAAGTGTTCGCAACTTTTTTTCCGTGATAAAGATTTCTTTGAAGGATAGAATAACAGCATAAACAGAAGCTGATCCTGATCTCCGATATGGAATTCAATGCCTGTGTAAGTGGTGCAGATAAGACCAATTTTGAAAATGCAAAGAGAAGATTTGAGGAAGCTGGATATAAAGTGAGCGTTTTTCCCGAATCGTGGCATAGCGCTCCGGAAAGGAAATACTATGTTTGAGATAAAAGGAAAAGTAAATACAGCAATCTGCTATGCGACTGTGGTAGAGGATGGCGCAATTGAGCAGATCCGAAGAATGTGTGATTATGAGCTGACTGCAGGCTCCAAAGTAAGGATCATGCCGGATGTACATGCCGGAAAGGGCTGCACCATAGGAACTACCATGACAGTTAAGGATAAGGTATGTCCGAATATTGTGGGTGTGGATATCGGTTGTGGAATGTACACGGTAAAGCTGAATGAGACGGTAATGGACTTTCCGCTGATCGATGAGGCCTGTCATTATATTCCTTCAGGCATGAATGTCTGGCCCGGAAGAATGGAGAGATTTGATCTGACCGGCTTGCGGTGCTATAGATCTCTTCGCGATGCCAAGCGCCTTGAGAGATCTCTTGGAACATTGGGCGGAGGAAATCATTTCATCGAGATCGATCGTGCATCGGATGGAACCTTCTATCTGGTGATTCATTCCGGCAGTCGAAACCTGGGAAAGCAGGTGGCAGAGCTCTACCAGCAGCTTGCAATAGACCTTCATATGGGGAAGGAAGAGTATTTCAGACAAAGAGATGAGATCATCCGCACCTATAAGGAGTCGGGAAGACGGGCTGAGATCCAGGATGCCTTAACGCAGTTGAAGAAGAACTTCGAGACACAGGATCTGGATGCACCGGAGGATCTGTGCTGGCTTTACGGTCAGTATCTGGAGGATTATCTCCACGATGTAGAGATCTGTCAGAAGTTCGCCAAGCGAAGCAGAGAGCGGATGGCGGAGATCCTGCTGGAGAGAACCGGAATGACCGCAGCAGAGTCCTTCCATACAATTCACAATTATATCGATGTGGATGAGATGATCCTTCGCAAGGGTGCCATTGCTGCACATAAGGGTGAGATGGTTCTGATTCCAATCAACATGAGAGACGGGTCTGTATTGGCTATAGGAAAGGGCAATCCGGAGTGGAATGATTCCGCGCCTCATGGCGCAGGAAGAGTTATGTCCAGAGGCAAGGCAAAGGAGTCGCTGGATATGGAGGCATATAAGAAGGCTATGGAGGGAATCTATACGACTTCGGTGAACGAGAGTACTATTGATGAGGCACCGATGGCATACAAGTCTCTGGAGGCAATCATTGATGTAATCCGGGATTCTGTAGATATCGTGGATGTTATGAAGCCGGTCTATAACTTTAAGGCATCTGAGGAGGATGTTCCCTGGAAAAAGAAGAAGGAGGAGAGTTCAGCAAAAGCGGCGATCCGGAAATTAAAAGATGGTGCGCAACCCACTTTGTAGACAGCAAGCGGATGGCAGTCTTAAAAACACAACAGTATATTGGAAATTCCCATTGACCAAAGGGCAGCTCACACGGCTGCCCTTCACTTGTTGGAAAGGAGGTTCCCTATATGGCAACCACAATTTCTGAATCTAAAGCGGAATTTATTATTTCTCAAATACTTTGTATAATCTATCTGTTATCCTGGCCGGCTGCCTCACAGAAATGGAGGTATTTTAATCAATGGAAGGGCATATAAGGGCTGCCATAGCCTTTATATGCCTTTCCTGGTTTTTGTGAGAAAATATCCTGTGTATCTGAAAAGCACCGAAAAATACAGAAAACCAGCACTTAGAGAAAGGATGAGCAGATGGAACAAAAAGCGTATGGTTACTGCAGAGTAAGCACTGCCAGCCAGAATGAAGACCGACAGTTGATCGCAATGGCGGAGATGAACGTGCCGGAGAAAAACATCTATGTGGATAAGCAGAGCGGAAAGGATTTCAACCGTCCGCAGTACAAAAAACTCCTGCGGAAGCTGAATAAGAACACGATTCTCTATGTGAAATCCATTGACCGTTTGGGACGCAGCTATGCTGAGATACAGGAGCAGTGGCGGATCATTTCACAGGAAAAGAAATCAGATATTGTGGTGATCGACATGCCGCTTCTGGACACCCGCCGCGGGAAGGACCTGATGGGGACATTCTTAAGCGACATTGTACTGCAGCTTCTCAGCTTTGTTGCGGAGAACGAGCGCAGCAATATCAAGCAGCGGCAGGCAGAAGGAATTGCGGCGGCAAAGGCCAGAGGGGTGAGGTTCGGCCGTCCGCCTGCACCGCTGCCTGAAAATTATCATGATATGTATCAGAAGTGGAAATCAGGGGAAATTACCTGCACGCAGGCAGCGAAAGAGTGCGGGATGCCGCTTTCCACTTTCCGCTACCGGGCAGAGATTTACCAAAAGTCTACATTTCTGTAAGGAAGGTAATTTATAGAAACGTGTACGTTTCTGTAACAACTTTTTTTCAATCAAAGCCCTTACATTTTTTAGCTGTTTTCACAAGTCCAGAATTGAAAAGGTGCTGCGGATATGGTAATATTGTAGAGGATTTTGACAAAGAATGATTTTACAGAAACGTACACATTTCAGAAGGCAGGAGGGGATCAATGGGTGAAAAGTTAATAACGAAGAAAGCCTGCTCATAGCTGTGACGACTATGGCAGCGAATTATTGACGATAAGATTAAGGCATATGGAGGAGAGGATGAAAAACAAACGAAGGATTATACTCATTTTAATATTGCTGCTTTTGCTTTCCTGTGCGGCTGCGGGAGCCTGGTTTTATAAAAAGGATTGGTGTTATATTGCGCAGTTTCCGTCCACGACAAATAATCAGGCGATGTTTTACACGATTGAAACCCGCGGCAAGCTGATTGTGGTTGACGGTGGCTGGGCAGAGGAGGCGGAATATGTAAAGGCAGTGATCCGGGAGCGGGGCGGCCACGTGGATGCCTGGATTTTGACGCATCCACATTTGGATCATATCGGAGCCTTTAATGCGGTTATGACTGATCCGGACGGCATTACTGTAGACAGGATTTATACACAGGAGATGGATTTTGAGAGCTATAGAGATCGGGCTCACGCATGGGACAGGGAAGATGTGTTTGAGGATTTTTATGAAATCATATCAGGACTAAATAATGTGGAATATCTTCATAACGGTGATTCGATGGAGCTTTTCGGATTGAAGGTAGAAGTTTTTAATGCCTACGACAAAGAAATAACAAATGCTGTTACAGAAGACATCTATAATGACGGTTCGCTGATGTTCAAGATTACGAAATCAAAAGAGAGCATGCTGTTCTGCGCGGATGTAGGCGTGACCATGAGCGACACGATCATAGAAGAGTACGGTGACAAGCTCAAATGTGATTACATCCAGATGGGACATCACGGAAACGGGGGATTGTCAGAAAAATTTTACCGGATGACGTCGCCGAAGGCAGCATTCTTTGACGCTCCGGACTGGCTGATGAATCCGAAGGACGGCAGTACATATACCACGCCTCAGAACAGAGAGATTATGGAAAGCCAGGGGGCAAGAATTTATGCATACGATACAGCTCCGAATCAGATCAGGCTCAGATAGTTTTTCTTTTTGACAATTATAAAGGTTTTTTCTATATAACAGGCAGGAATCCGAAAAACCGGACTCCTGCCTGTTTATATGAAAGAAAATCACAGATACAGATTTGCCAAAATAAAGATAAAGGTAGTGTACGAAAGAAGCTTCTTATAGTATAATTGAAATGTATTATAAACAAAATTATGTGAAAACAGTAAAGAATGGCCGCTTTGGATATTCTGATCCTGTTTATTGTAAAGTCCGGCTGGATATCCTTTAAAGTGGACGGTCTTACCCGGGCGGTATGGCTTATCCTGCAGGCAGATATATGGATTATTTTACTTCTTATGCTGAGGCGGGAGCGGCAGAGCACAAGAAAATTATATTTTACAGATACTCTGACCAGAGGATACAACCGCAATGGCTTTATTCAGGCGGCGGCTAAATGGCTGGCTCTTGAGGATTGCCGGGAATACGTGATCGTAAATATGAATATCCATGATTTTAAAAGTATCAATTACCAGCTTGGCGAAAAGAAGGCCAATCAGCTTTTGGTAATAATTTACCAGGAGATGAAGGAATGTATACAAAAAGAGGAGTTAGCCTGCCGCAGCGAGATGGACCGGTTTTTATTATTCCTGCATAAAGCTTCGGATGAGTCGGTTTGTTCAACAATAAAGCAGATAGTTGAGAAAGTACAGAAGATGAATCCGGATATACTGCTTAATTTTACAGTGGGAGCGTGCCGGCTGTCAGAAGGGGAAAAACTGCAGGATACGATCCACAAGGCAGGCTGCATGATGACCTCGAGCCAAAGCCTGAACCGCTGTGTATTTTATGATGTGGAAATCCAGAAGCAGCAGAAGGAAGAACAGGAGCTGCTGTATTCTTTTGAGCAGAGTATCAAGGATAAAGACTTCCTGATCTTCCTTCAGCCGGTTGTTTCCCCCAGCCTGAACCGCTGCCTGAACGCGGAGGCTCTGGTCCGCTGGAAGCATCCGCAGAAGGGGCTTCTCTTCCCTAATCAGTTTATTCCGTTATTCGAACTTCATAATAAAATTTCGCAGCTCGATCTGTATATGTTTGAGGCTGTCTGTGAGATCGCGGAGAGATGGAGTCTAAATTCCGGGACTTTTATAGAAATTTCGGTGAATCTTTCCAGAAGACATCTGAAGCAGAAAGGACTTATGGAACAGTACGAGAATTTTTTGCTGATGCGCACCTATTCCTCCGAACATTTGCTGAAGGAAACCATATCCTCCACAGCTATGGTGCTGGGATATGTTTTGCTGACAACTCTTTGCGTGATCTGGGTGCTTGTCCGGTATGTAAAACGGCATATTCTGAAGAATCTGCTTGCCCTCAATGAGGAGCTGGAAAAAATCGAGCAGGGAAATTTAGAGGAGCTCCATATGGAGACTCATATTTTGGAGTTCGATACGCTGACCTATTATATTAATCAGCTTTTGAAAAGCATACGGTTCAACAGTGGAAGACTCTCGGATATTATTGACAGCGGGAAGCTATCGATGGGGGTTTTTGAGTACAATCAGTTCTATAAAAAAATATTTTTGAATCAATGGATGAGAAAGCTTTTCGGCATAGACGACGGCCAGCCCAGATCTCCCGCTGAGGAAAAGCAGATCGTTCTGGAAAAGCTGAAAGAGATCGAGCAAAATTGTGTAGATCCCGTGCAAAAAATATATCGCTATGACAAGGACGAAAAGACAATTTATGTCAAAATGCAGAAAAGCTCCGATGAGCAGAGCATGATCTATTATCTTACCGACGTGTCCCCTGGTGGAGGGAGATCAATGTGGCCAAAAATGAAAGCAGCACGGATATTCTGACAGGACTTTATAACCGGCGCGGTTTACAGAATCAGGCGAAATATTTGTTCAGTCATCCCGAAATCCTGAAAAAAGCGGCGATAGTCATGCTGGATGCGGACGGATTAAAGCGGATGAACGATTTGTATGGACATCTCATTGGAGATGAATACTTGAAAACAATCGCCGCTTTTCTTGCGGATATTCCCCGGGAACATTCTGTCAGCGCGCGGCTGGGCGGAGATGAATTTGCGGTTATCCTGTACGGCTTTGATTCTCAGGCACAGACGAGCCGTATCATCCAGGAATTAGGGCAAAAACGGGGCACCCGTTTTTTGCCTGCTTCGCTGGAAGCAGAAGAGCGGGTGGAGTTTTCCATGGGATACGCTTTCTGCCTGTCAGGGGGACAGGACTATCAGAAGCTGATGAGTCTTGCCGATGAAAGAATGTATCAGGAAAAAAGAAAAAGAAAAAAACATACAGTATAGGAGTATTTTTCTTATACTTTGGCGGCGTAGGTGTGCTATAGTTTTATAAAAAGACTGGCGGAGGTACTTATGAGAAAAGAAGCCAACATGGAGCGGAAAAGAGGAGGGCCAGCCAATCCCTCCATGTGCCTGATCAGAGCGGTGGAGGAGTTTATGGAAGGCTTCCGGCGTTTTGGCAGGTAATAAATTTAAACTTTTCAGTAAAACAGTTCTATGTATCATAGGACTGTTTTTTTGTATGATAAAAAAGAAGCCTGTAAATTATCCTATGCAGTAATATACAAACCTGGACTATTATGAGAAAAATGTTATAATATAAAAAGTAATATCAGTACATAACAGATAAAATTGGAATATTTTGATAAATAAAATCATCTGCAGACGGGAGGAACGGAAAAATGAAAGGATTGAAGTGTTTATTGGGAATCTGTCTTCTTACTGGGATCTTTTTTCTGGAAAAATGGGTTCCTGCGGCTGAAGTATGCGCGGACACCAAGGAGGAAAAAATCACCCTGCGCATGATGTATTACTGGGGTGATACGGACAGCGACATATCCGCCAGGTATCTGAAGGAAATCCTGGAAAATGATTTTCCACAGGCATTTCCGGATGTGGAGCTGATCCAGGAAACCTGTGATAACGAGACCTATAAGAAAAAGCTGAAAATCCTGATGGCCTCCGACGAGATCCCGGATATCATGATCAGCTACGGAGGCGGTTTTTCGGAAAATTTTGTAAAGGCCGGGAAGGTGCTCCCTCTGGACGGCTATCTGGACGATTTTTATAAAGAACGTATGGATATGGAGTATCAGCAAAATTTCATCTTTGATGAAAAAGTATATGGGATTTGCTACGCCAACTGGAAAGGCGTTCTTTACTGCAATACGGAATTATTTGAAAAGGCGGGCGCGGAGCTTCCGGAAACCTACGGAGAGCTTCTTGAGGCCTGTGAAAAGCTTAGAGCAGCGGATGTGGAGCCCATCGCGCTGGGAATTCTGAATAAATGGCAGGGACAGCAGTGGATCAATAATTTTACCATACAGCTTGGAGGAGCGGATTACTACAAGGCTATGGCCGCAGGCGAGGAGAGCCTGGACAACGATGTGCTTCTTACGGCGGCGGAGCTGACCGTGGGGCTCATTGAAGCGGACGCCTTCTGCGCGGATATGTATCAGCTTGTTTCCGGGGAAGCGGAGGAGATGTTTCTGGACGGGGAGGCGGCTATGATTTACATTGGAAGCTGGTTTACCCAGTCCGCGGAGGAAAGCCTGGGGAACAGGGTGACGGCAGTGAAAATGCCGTTGGTTCCTGGCGCGAAATATCCCCAGGATTATCACGGGGGAGGAAGCAACGGCTGGATCGTATCCGCGGATACCCGTTACCCGGAGACTGCGGTGGATATTATTGAGTGGCTCAGCTATGAGCTGAGCTGTTATCAGCCGGAGAACTCGACCTTTGTTTTGGAGGAGGGAGCCGAAAAAAACGAGGTCGGCGGACTGAGCAGGGAAATACTGGAGATGTACAGTGAAAAGGAAGCTGGGGGGATCGCCTGGGATTCCCTGATGAATTCAGACAGGGCGGGAATCTGGCTGGATTCCTGCGCAGGTCTGTTCGAGAAGAGAATGGACGGAAGAGCGTTTATAGAGGAACTGTCACGAGCCATTGGATAGAGGGAGATGAAAATGAGAAAAAAATTTAAGCAGAGAACCTTCTCCGGACAGATACGGTATTATTATATCCTGCTTTTTCTGGCGGTTTTTCTTATGTGCGGAATTTTATACGCGGTTACCGCTTACCGGATGCTGAGTGATTCTGAAAACAATACTTTGCAGTACAGCCTTCAGATGGTGGAAAATAATGTACAGTCATTGATACAGAGTGTCAATGACAGCTCGAAGATTGTAGCCTTTCAGGATACGGTGCAGAAGATGCTGAATAAAAAAGAGCCTCTTAGCTATGAAGAACGTATGGAGCTTCAGGATACGGTAATCCAGACTGCGGCCTGCTGCGACGGTATTTCGTCTATTTATCTTTTTGACGAGGAAGGAGAATCGTACCTGGCCGGAAATATTTATGAGGTAGAGGAAATCCGTTCGTGGATAAAAGATACCTCCGGATATGAAGCGGCTTTGAAAGAGCAGGAGGTAGAGAATTTTAACTATGCAGTATTTACCTATCAGACGGGGAGAGAGCCGGAGCAAAATATTATTTCCTTTATCCGGCCGGTACGGAATCTGGATACTATGGAGAACATGGGGATTCTGGCGGTAAACGTGCCATATGACAGTTTTATGGCGACCTTCAGCGCTGTTACCGGACAGAACGGTATGGAAGTAGCTGTTCTAGGGAGAAATGGGGAGGCGCTGGTTTCCTCCGGGGAGGGAGCCTGGCTGGCGGAAGAAGCTTTGGAAATGGAAGAGGGCGTCTATGATGTACGGGAACATTATGGGAATAAATATAAGCTGGGAATGGTGAGCGGAGACCAGGGCACGTGGACAGTGATCGGAGCTATACCAAAGAATGAAGCCATGTCCGTCATGCGCCAGTACACGCTTCTGAATGTTTTGATCGTGGGAATCGGTATGATCTTGTGCGTGGTAGGAGCCTCCTTTCAGACGACGAAGATTATCCGTCCCATCCGTAATATATTGAGCTCCATGAAAAAAATAAAAGAAGGGAAACTGGAGCGGATCTCAGTAATTGAGACAAATGAGGAGATCGACTATCTTCAGCAGCACTATAATCAGATGCTGAATGAAACGGAGGAGCTGATGTCCCAGAAGGTGGAGGAACAGAGAATGAGGCGTAAATATGAGCTGTCTCTTCTGCAGGCCCAGATCAAGCCTCATTTTCTATATAATACCTTTGACTCGGTCTGCGCTCTTGCCATGATGGGAAGGACGGACGATGTCTATACGATGATGCAGGCGTTGGGACAGTATTACAGGAACAGTCTCCACAAAGGACAGGAGATCATCACGGTAAAGGAAGAACTGAACATTGTGAAAAATTATCTGATCATTCAGTCCTTCCGTTATGACGATGTGTTTGAGGCGGTATATGATGTGGATAAGGAGGTGGAGCCGTATCCCATGATCAAGCTGATCCTGCAGCCCCTTGTGGAAAACGCCATATATCATGGCTTCCGGGAGCATGAGCTTCAGGGGACCATCACTATCCGGGCCAAGGACGACGGGGATTATATAAAGCTGCAGGTGGAGGACGACGGGATTGGAATGGATCAGGAAAAGTTGGACCAGGTTTTGAACCGGACGGAGGATAACCAGGGAAAACGTTTCGGTCTTTTCGGAACGATACAGAGAATCCATCTCTATTATCAGGAAGAACAGAAAAAGCTTGTGGAAATTCAAAGTGAGAAAGGAAAAGGCACGGTTATTACTGTGAGAATACCAAAGGAAAAGGGTGAAGAGAATGCTCAGCGTATTAGTGATCGATGATGAAAAACTTGTAAGACAGATGGTGATAAGATGTATCGACTGGGAGGCGGCGGGACTGCGGATCGTCGGGGAGGCAAGCTCTGCCAGAATGGGACTGGAAATGATAGACGAGCTTCACCCGGATCTGGTTTTTATGGATGTGCGGATGCCAAGTATGGACGGCCTTACCTGCAGCCGTATGATACTGAAGAAGTATCCGCAGATAAAGATTATCATATTATCCGGCCATGATGAGTTTGAGTACGCCAGCGAGGCGATCCATATCGGAGTGTTTGATTATCTGCTGAAGCCGGTCAATGCCCGGGAGCTGGAAAAAGCCGCGGTGAAGGCCAGAGACGCGATTTTGGAGGAGCGGGATCATCAGAAAGAGTTCGAACGGTTCAAGGAAGAGCTTGAGAAACATTCCAGCTACATCCGGGACAGGCAGCTCGGCGCCCTGGTGAGAAGCCGGACGCCGGGGCAGTATCTGGAGTCGCTGTCATACTTCGGAGTGAAGCTGGAGGGCCCGGTTTTTCAGGCGGCCCTGATTGAAACAGGATCCGGTGCAGACGGAATGGGAGAAGAAGAAAAGCTTCTGATGAAAATGCACATCAGAAAGATCGCGGAGGACTATTACGGGGATGATCCCGGGGTATTTGTCATTGACAGCGGATCGGACTGGCTGATACTTTTGAATAATTCTTCTGAGGAAGCTGTTTACAGCCGGGGAGAAGAGCTGAGACGTTATTTAGAGAACAATACGGAAACGAGGGTATATATAGGAGCGGGCAATGTGTACACGGAGCTGGAGATGCTCAGAGAATCCTACCAAGAGGCAAAGGACGCTCTGAAATACCGGTTTGTCTCGGATGAGGACGCGGTGATCTGTTTTCGGGATATTTATCCATTTTATGACACAGAGAGCGCTCTGGCCATGGATGAGGATGTGCTTCATGAGCTGGGGAATGCAATACGCGTCAGCGATGGACGTAAGGCGTCGGAAAGTCTGGAGGAGCTGATGGGACATCTGAAAAAGACCCGGGGAGAATGGGAGCAGGCAATGATTTTTTCTGTACAGATACTATCTGTGATCATGAAAGCCCTCTCGGAACTGAAGCTGGAGGGGAAAACAGAGATTCCGGATTATTCCGCCATGATCGGCCAGGTATTTACCCTGAATTCCTTTGAAGAGATCCGGGAATATCTGAGTGATATCGTACAGGAATCCTGCGCTGCCGTAGAAAATGAGATTTCAGACAAGCAGAAGGATCTTGTGCATAAGGTGAGATACTATATGGAAGAACATTTTGCGGAGGAGGAGCTTTCTCTGAATTCTCTGGCCGCCAGATTTTATGTGAATTCCAGCTATTTAAGCAGAGTATTCAAAGAAAAGACAGGCTCTACCTTCAGCGGGATGCTTTTTGAGATCCGTATGCGGGAGGCGGAAAAGCTGGTTTTGAGGACAGAGCTGAAGGCCTACGAGATCGCCGAGAAGGTAGGGATATCCGATCCTCATTATTTCAGCTCCTGTTTCAAAAAGTATACGGGAATGTCGGTAAGCGATTATAAGAGGCAGGGTAAAAAAATTGAAACCTGACCGGAGGCAAAGTAAAAATTTTATACCATAAGGTAAAAAAAGACCATTGGGAGAAAAGAAACACGGTTTTCTCCCGATGGCCTTTCTTTTTTTGCGGTTATTAATTTATACCTTTCCGTTATCTGGCTCCATGTATCCGGACGCGGAATCATGATATCTTTGATACATCAAATGAAGCACGAACAAAACAAAAACAAAAAACCAGGGAGGTAACAAAATGTTCAAAAAAGTTGTATTGGGTATGCTGGCGGCGGTAATGGCTTTCACTCCGGTAATAGCGGATGTGGCCACTGTACAGGCAAAGGAGGAAAAAACAGAAAAAAGCCGGGAGGATCTGAAAATAGGAGTATCCTGGAAAACTCTCCAGGAGGAGCGTTACGCCACAGAGCTGGAGGAGATCGAGAAGGTCTGCGAGGAGCAGGGCGTGGAAATGGTTTATCAGTGCTCGGAGAATGACAACCAGAAGCAGGTAGGCCAGATTGAAAACCTGATCTCTCAGGGAGTGGATATCCTCATTGTAATAGCGGCGGAAAAAGGAGCCATGAATAATGTGCTGAAGGAAGCTCACGACGCGGGAATTTTCGTCTGCTATTACGAGCAGGTAATGGGAGAAACCTATTTTGATATGTCCGGCGGAAATGACTATTACGAGGTGGGACAGGCAATCACGCAGACAATCGCGGACATGGATATCACAGGAGATATCGGTTATCTGTACGGCGATTCCGCAGGCGGAACCGGGCTTATGAATTTTAAGGACGGAATGCAGGACAGCATGAAGGACTGCGACGTAAATGTTGTGGGAGAGCAGTTCGTAACAAACTGGGATCCGGCTACAGGAATGGGATATGTAGAAAACTGGCTGTCTGATTATGCCGATACACTTTCCGCAGTACTCTGTATGAACGACGGACTGGCGGGAGGCGCGATCCAGGCGCTGGAAAATGAAGGTCTGGCAGGGGATGTGCTTGTATGCGGACAGGACTGCGATCTGACTGCATGCCAGAGAATCGTAGAAGGGACTCAGGTATCCACTGTCCGCAAGGGAGGCAAGGACTACGCGAGACAGTTTGTCGAGACAGCCATCAGCTATTATCTGGGCGAGATGACAGAGGATGATTTTGACATGACCGATACAAACAGTCTGGGAGAGGAAAAACCGTTCATGTCCTATCCGGCAGTGATCGTCACCAAGGATAATATTGACGAGACTGTAATCGATGCTGGTGTTTATACATACGAAGAGGTATACGGCGAGACGGAGCCGGAGGATCAGGAGACAGATACGTCAGATGAGGAAAACGCTGCTGAGGAAGCGGAGGAATAAAAAAGACCAGAACCATCTGCGACAGCCGCAAGAGGAGCGGCCGCAGGAGACCGGAGGAGATCAAAGAGGTCTCCTTCGGGATTAAGAAAGGAGGAACCCTGTATATGGAAGATTATATTTTACAGATGAGCCACATTACGAAGGAGTTCCCGGGAGTCAAGGCTTTGGATGACGTCACGCTGAATCTCCGAAAAGGCGAGGTTCACGCGCTGGTAGGAGAAAACGGCGCGGGTAAATCCACCCTGATGAAAGTGCTGAGCGGGGAACATACAGATTATACAGGAGATCTGATACTGGATGGAGAGATTGTAAATTTTAAGGGAGTGAAAGAAAGCGAGGCCAGGGGGATCGCGATCATCCATCAGGAGCTGGGACTGATCGAGACCCTGAACGTCTGCGAAAATATTTTCCTTGGAAATGAGATCTGCCAGAACGGATCCATCAACTGGGAGGAAGAATACAGGAAATCGAGAGAGCTTTTGAAAGAACTGAATCTCAAGGTGAATCCGGGAACAAGAGTGGGAAATCTGGGGATCGGGCAGCAGCAGTTGATCGAGATCGCCAAGGCATTAAATAAAGACTGCCGGATACTGATCCTGGATGAGCCTACGGCTCCCCTTCCTGAGGATGATTCCGAAAACCTCCTGCAGCTTGTGAGAGAGCTGAAGGAGAAGGGCATGAGCATTGTTTTTATCTCTCACAAGCTGAACGAGGTTTTGAGTATCGCGGATTCTATCACCATTCTCCGGGACGGGCATACCATCAGTACCAGATCGGCGAAGGAATACACCCAGGAAACACTGATCAACGGTATGGTAGGAAGGCAGCTTGACACCCGTTTTGAGCCCAGGAATTGTCCCATCGGGGACGTGGCGCTGAAGGTGTCCGACTGGTCGGTCTACGACGGCATTAATAACAAATGGATCGTGAAAAACGTGAATTTTGAGGTGCATAAAGGAGAAGTAGTGGGGATCGCGGGAATGATCGGCGCTGGCCGCACGGAGCTGGCAATGAGTATTTTCGGATCTCTGGGAGGAGCGGTCAGCGGAAAACTGGAATACCAGGGCAGGGAGCGGCCGCATTTCAAAAATTCCGCGGAAGCCATAGAGGCCGGGGTGTTTTATTCCTCGGAGGACAGAAAAAAATACGGTCTGATCCTCTCCTCGGATATCGCCTACAACGCTTCCCTTTCCAGTCTGGGCAAATTTATCGACAACGGGATCTTTATCAACAGAGACAAAGAACTGGAAGAGGTAAAGGAAATGGTGAAGAAACTGACGGTAAAAACTCCGTCGATTCTGCAGAAGGTAGGAAATCTTTCCGGCGGCAATCAGCAGAAGGTATGTCTGGCGAAGGCGATCATGACGGAGCCAAAGGTTCTTATTCTGGACGAACCTACCCGGGGGATCGACATCGGAGCCAAGACGGAGATTTATCAGCTTATCAATTCCATGGCAGCGGAAGGAATCGCGGTGATCATGATCTCCTCGGAGCTGCCGGAGGTTCTGGGAATGAGCGACAGAGTGTACGTTATGAGAGAAGGCGGGATCAGCGGAGAGTTTGACAACAGAGAAAGAACTCTCACTCAGGAGGATATCGCGCTGGCCGCAACAGGAGGTGTCACGGTATGACGAATAAAGTAAAAAACAAAGTAGATATATTCGGTCTGTTTTATAAAAACAGTCTCGCAGTGGAAACAATTCTTGTATTTCTGATCTTTCAGATCCTTACGGGCGGAACCTTTATGTCCTTCCGTAATCTTTCAAACCTGCTGATGCAGGGAGCAACCTGTTCGATCATCGCCATTACCATGTGTCTGGTGATCGTTACCTGCAACGCGGATCTTTCCGCAGGACGTTTCCTAGGAATGTTGGGCATGGTCGCGGCGATCCTTCAGGTGAATACCAGCCTTCCGTCCATTGTGGTAGTCCTTCTGGTCTATATGATCGCTTTGATCGCGGGGCTGTCTCATGGCTTCCTGATCGGCTATATGAAGCTTCCGGCATTCATCATCACTCTGACTACTCAGCTTGTATTCCTGGGGATCAACCAGCTTATCAGCGGAGGACGTATTGTGGGTCCGGTATCCGGCATCATTGATCAGATGGGAAACGGATATATCCCAACCATCAGCGGGACATACAATGATACGACTTTGATCATCGGAGCGGCGGTGATCGTGGCCTATGCGGCTCTGACTATTACCAAGGAGAAAAAGAATATCGCCCAGGGACTGATCGAGCCAAGATGGGGGAAGGTAGTTCCGAAAACAGCGGCGATTTCAGTTCTCGCGGCGGCAGTAACCTTTATTCTCTATATGCACAAGGGATTCTCCTATGCGATGCTGATCCTGTTCGTACTGACCCTGATCGTATCCTATGTGAGCAATAATACAAAGTTCGGCAGATATGTTTACGCTATCGGCGGAAATTCAAGCGCGGCGGCCCTTTCCGGGATCAATGTATCAAAAGAAACCATGAAGCTCTATGTTCTTCACGCTCTTATGGTGGCGACGGCGGCGCTTGTATACCTGGGACGTCTTGGCTCCGCCACAACGGCCGGAGGCGACGGTTATGAATTTACTGCTATCACAGGCTGCGTGGTTGGAGGAACCTCCATCATCGGCGGCCGGGGAACAGTTGTGGGAGCTGTTGTGGGAACCATCTTCATGGCGGCCCTGGATAACGGCATGAGCCTTATGAATGTGGACGCTTCTATGCAGTATATTGTCCGCGGTATTGTACTTCTGTTCGCGATCATGCTGGACGCATACGCAAACAACAGAAAAGCAAAAACAGTACAGGCGGCCTGATCCGCTCTGGAGAGCAGCAGACAGATAAAAGACAATCAGAATGTTAAAAAGAAAGAAAGCAGACAGCCGCCAGAGACGGCGTCGGAATGGAGACCTATATGAAAAGTAATAAGATCAGAGAAATTAAAGTACATCTTGTATCCCAGCCCGTTGCAGGCGGCTTTGCGGACGCCACACGACAGGTGGAATGTATCGGTTTCACCATCGTGCGGATCACGCTGGAGGACGGAACGGAGGGCTTTGGCGTCACCTACCATGAGGTGGGCGGCGAGGCTACAAAAATACTGATTGAGAAAAATATCGCGCCGAAGCTGATCGGCCGGGATCCCTTTGAGACAGAAAAAATATGGTACGAAATGTTCGGCTACCTGCGGGGCGTAGGCCGGAAGGGACTGATGTTCTGCGCTCTTTCCGCTGTGGATATCGCCCTGTGGGATCTGAAGGGAAAGCTTCTGGATATGCCTCTCTATAAGCTGTTCGGGGGAAGCGAACGGAAGGTTCCGGTATACGGAAGCGGCGGCTGGACCTCCTACTCCGACGAGGAGCTGGTAGAGGAAATGGTAAATATGGTGGAGAAAGACGGCTACAGGAACATCAAATTCAAGGTAGGCGTAGAGGGCGGTGAGAATCCCGGAAGGGATCTGGTCCGTGTCCGCAAAGTGCGGGAAGCGGTAGGCCCGGACGTAGGCATCATGCTGGACGCTAACAACTGTTGGGACGCCGCCACAGGAGCCAGGTTTGCCAACCGTGTGAAGGACTACGACATCATGTTCCTGGAGGAGCCTGTATTCGCGGACGATATCCCCGGTCTGAAGAAATATAAGAATACCACGGATCTTCCGCTGGCCACAGGAGAGCATGAATATACCAAATATGGGGCCAGGGATCTTCTGCTCCATTCAGACGCGGATTATATCCAGTGCGACGGAGCCAGAGCGGGAGGCTTTACGGAAATGCTCAAGATCGGCGCTCTGACCCAGGCGTTTAATGTGAAATTCGCGCCCCACGCCATGGAAAATATCCACATCCATCTTGTCAGCGCTTTTGGAAACGCGCCCTTCCTGGAAAGACTGAAGCTGTTTGAAGGCATTACGGCAAACACCTTCCTGGATGCGCCCAAACCGGTGAACGGATGCATGACGATCCCTGAGCTTCCCGGACTTGGACTGAAGCTGAACATGGATTTCATCAATGAATACGATGAGAAGTTTTAAATAATTCGGCCATACAGTGGCGTTAGCCACAGTAAGCACGCAGTGCGGTTTTACGAATGGCGCGGCTGAACTATTACAACTGGAACTGAAACAGAATTATGACATATAGAAAAAATATCGAAAAGGAGGACGAAAATATGAAGGCGGTTATCAAAAAGGACTATGGTCCCTTTCAGATTGAATATACAGACATTCCCAAACCGGAGGTAAAGGATTATGACGTCCTGATCAAGGTAAAAGCCGCGGCTATCTGCGGCTCAGATCTGGGGCTTATGTATGGAACGGTGGAGGGAAAGACGGTTCCATATCCCATCGTCATTGGGCATGAGTTTGCAGGAGAAATCTGTGAGGTGGGAGATAAGGTTACCCGCTGGAAGGTGGGAGACAGGGTTGTCTCAGATAATACAGGACATGTCTGCGGCGTATGCCACGCCTGCAGCAGCGGGGAATATCTTTTTTGCGCGGACCGCAAGGGAATGGGAAACGATATGGACGGCGGCTTTGCGGAGTATGTGAAGATCCCCGGGGATGTCCTGCTGACCTTCCCCAACTGTCTGTACAAAATACCGGACAATGTATCCTATGAGGCGGCCTCCATGATGGATCCTCTCTGCAACGGATACAAAGCGGTGATCCAGGAGGGCGGCCTTCTTCCGGGACAGAATATCGTAGTATTCGGATGCGGAGCTATGGGACTTTTCGCCATGAACGCAGCCCGTCTTGGAAGCGCCGGGAAGATCATCGCCGTAGGAATGGCGGAGGACAAAGAGGTACGGTTCCCGCTGGCGAAGAAGCTGGGCGCCACGGATTTTGTCGTGGCTGACGAGGAGGACGTGGTTTCCAGAGTAAAGGAGATCGCGGGCCCCGAAGGTGTGGCGGTGATCGTGGACGCGGCGGGCGCCCCTGTGGTCCTGAAGCAGTCCATTGACATTGTAAGAAACGGCGGAAAGATCGTGAAGGTGGGATACAGCAAAAATCCGGTGGGCTTTTCCCTGGACACCCTGGCCCTGAAAGGGGTTGTTCTGATCGGACATATGGGATATGACAGCACCTCCTGGAAAAACTGCCTGACCCTTCTGGAAAAGGAAGAGGTGGATATGGAAGCTTTTATTTCCCACAGGATGCCGCTGTCGAAATGGGAGGAAGGCCTGGAGCTGGTGAAAAACCGTCAGGCGACGAAGGTGATCCTGCTTCCTGAGGAGGACAGATAAGCGGACGGAAGGAGAAGGTCATGAAAAGATTTCAGTACGGGGTGTGTGAATGGTCGGTAAGAGCAAGAGGAAACGCTCTGTGCAGGCTTGCCGCAGAGAAAAATTTGGACTGCCTCCAGCTTGGAGTAGGGACAGAGATTTTTCAGGGCGGCGGCCTGGGAACCTCGGCTCTGATCGGAGAATACCAGAAGGCCTGCGGGGAATATGGAATTTATATCCATTCATTATCGCCCCAGTTTGTAGATGAGTACAGCTTTACCATGCCCCGGGGAGTCCAGGAGGAGGAAACGGCGGTAAAGCTGGTGGAGCGTACCATAGAACTCAGCGGGATTTTCGGATGCGGCTCCTATCTTCTTCCGGTGCTGCTGAGAAACGGGATCTGCGACGCCCCCTCCTTTCACCGGGCGGTGGAGTACATCAAAAGGTTCAGCCACAAAGCCGCGGAAAATGGGATCGAGACCCATCTGGAGCTGAACCTGAGCGCGGAGCAGGTGCGGGATCTTCTGGACGCGGTAGAGAATCCCATGGTAAAGGTGTTTTTTGATTCGCAGAATCTGTACGCGGAGCGGGGAACGGCCATGGCGGCTTATTTCAGGGAGCTTGAGGATGTGATTGGCGGGGTGCATTTAAAGGACGGAAAGGGAACCATGCTTTCCGGCTCCCTGCTGGGCGAGGGAACCTCCGGATTTTATAAGACGGCCCGGGCGATTCTGGAAAGCGGCTACTCAGGAAGTCTGATCATAGAAAGTGTTTATCACAAACCTGCGGTCAGCGTTTTGGGAAATGAGTCGGAGCTTTTGGGAAGAGACGCGGCGAAGCTGCACCACATCTTTGACGAAGACGAAAAATAGGAGAGGTACAGACAGCCGGATTTTCCGGCAGGAATACGGGCTGTAAAAAGATGACAAAGAATAGATAAGAAGGCAGGTACAGGGCTATGGCAAATGTACAAATGGTAAATAAAGCGGCATTATTGATGGAAAACAGAAAAATAGAGATTGGCGATTCACCGATGCCCGGGATGCGCCCCGGTTATGTGAAGGTGAAGGTGGAGTACTGCGGAGTATGCGGCTCTGATGTACATTTTTATTCCTTCGGAGAGCCGGAATTCCCGGATGTGTATCCTTTTATTCTTGGCCACGAATTCGCGGGAACGGTTGTGGAGACGGCGGAGGATGTGACGGAGCTCAAGGTGGGAGACCGGGTGTGTGTAGAGCCGGGAACCTTCTGCGGCAAATGTGAATGGTGCAAAAAAGGAAAATACAATCTCTGCAAAAATATGGAATTTTTATCCGCTCCAAGAACTCTGGGAGCCATGAGAGAATATATCACTCATCCGGCGGAGCTTTGCTTTAAGCTTCCGGACAATGTGTCCACACTGGAAGCGGCGCTGGTGGAGCCTCTGGCTGTGGGGATGAGCTCCGTGGTACGCTCCGGTATCCATGTGGGGGATTCTGCGGTGGTTCTTGGAACCGGATGCATCGGCCTTGTGACGATCATGGCTCTGAAAGCGGCGGGAATCACGGACATCACGGCGGTGGATCTCTTTGATATCCGTCTGGAGAAGGCGCTGGAGGTAGGGGTAACCAGAGTGATCAATACGAAGGATAAAGATACGGTTTCAGAGGTTTTGAAATATTATGACAATATCGGCCCCGATTATGTGTTCGAGACGGCAGGAAGCCGGTATACGGCGGAAGCTTCTGTGTATATCTGCAAAAAGGGCGGAGTCATCATGCAGGTGGGAAATGTAATCGGAGAGACTTCCATTAATCTTCAGAGGATGTGCGACAAGGAACTGACACTGATGACGAACTTCCGCTATCGGAATGTGTATCCGGTCTGCATTGAGGCTATCTCGGCGGGCAGGATCCAGGTGAAGGATATCATCTCAAAAATTTATCCCTTTGAGAAGATCGGGGAGGCTTTTGAGGATTGCATCAATAACAGACAGTCCATGGTGAAGGCTGTGGTCAAAATCTGCGGCGACTGAGGGAAAGGAGCGAAATCCCATGAACAAAATCATATGTGTGGGCAACGCGGTGGTTGACATTATCGTAAAAAACGGGCCGGAGAGAACGCCTGACGGTATGACACGGTTTTCCGAGTCCATCAACATGTACCTTGGCGGGGACGCTGTCAATCAGGCTGTGGGAATGAAGGCCATGGGAAACGATGTGAAGCTTTATACGGTGATCGGAGACGATACTCTTGGAGACGCTTTTCTGGGAATGACTGAAGCGGCGGGAATAGAGACGAACGGTATCATCCGGGATAAGGAACACGGCACTACGACCACTGTGGTTACGGTGGAAGCGGACGGCGAACACGGGTGTATGACACTGAAAAATGGAGCCGCCGGAAATATGCGCTACGCTCCCGGGCAGTTTGATATTGATTTTACCGGGGTGAAGCTGTTGTCCGCAGCCAGTCTATTCTGGAGCAGAGGGCAGAGCGACGAGGATCTGACGGAGCTTTTCTCTTCGGCGAAAAAGGCGGGGGCGCTGACGGCGGCGGATATGGTCCTGGATCAGTCACAGATGACACTGGAGGATATCAAGGGCGCGCTGCCCTATATCGACTATCTGCTCCCCAGTTATCATGAAGCCTCTTATTTTACAGGGAAGGACGCCCCGGAAGAGATCGCGGAGGAGTTTCACAAAAGAGGAGTACATACCGTTGTCCTGAAAATGGGAGCAAAGGGTGTCTTTGCCAGTGAAAACGGAAAAACCTTCCGGGTGGGGACCATAGCGGATCAGGTGGTAGACACTTTGGGAGCGGGAGATAATTTTGCGGCGGGCTTTCTTACAGGTATCGCGGACGGGCTGGCACTTGAGGAGGCGCTGTATTTTGGGTCGGCGGCCTCCGCCATCGCCGTCAGCCAGTATGGCGCCAACGGCGCGGTAAAAAGTAAGGAACAGGTGCAGAGCTATCTGGATACCCATAGAAAATAAAATCAGAAAAACAGAAGGGAGAATAAGACTATGAAAATGATTATAAATGGCCGGAAAGTGGACGCTTCTGACAGAAAAACCCAGAATGTGGTGAATCCGGCTACGCTTCAGGTAATCGATACAGTTCCCTCCGCCACCGCGGAGGATGTAAAAAAAGCAGTGGACGGCGCGGTGGAGGCCCAGGAGGCATGGGCGGCGCTTCCGGTGAGAGAACGCTGCGTGATCCTCCGGAGATTCGCGGATATGGTAATGGAGAGAAGACTGGAGCTGGGAGAGATCCTGGCAAAGGAAGCGGGAAAGCCTTATATGAAGGAGGCAGTGTGGGAGCTGGATTCGGTAGCTTATGTTTACCGCGGAGCCTGCGACGTGGCCCTTCATTATTACGGAGCCACCATGCCGGTGGGAACGGAGCCGGGCTATGACGATGACCTTCAAGTCACGATCCATGAGCCGCTGGGAACCCTGGCCTGCATTATTCCCTATAATTTTCCGCCTGCCATCTGGACTTTTAAGACGGCGGCTGCTCTGGCGGCGGGAAATACCATCGTGGTAAAAGCTCCTTCCTTTGATCCGATGACCCTTCTGGTGCTCCATGAGATGCTTCACGAAGCCGGAGTTCCTGCGGGTGTGGCCCAGTGCCTTACCGGAAAAGGTTCCCTGGTGGGAGATCTCCTGGTGGACGATCCCAGGATCGCCTGTGTGAATTTTACAGGAAGCACAGAGGCGGGGATCAGTATCGCGCAGACGGCGGCAAAGCATCTGACAGACTATAAATTCGAGCTGGGAGGAAACGACGCCTTTATTGTATTTGAGGACGCGGACATGGATCTGGTGATCAAGGAAGCGGAGGATCAGGCCAGAAATAACCGTCAGTGCTGTACCGGCTCCAAAAGATTTATCGTCCACAATTCCCTGAAGGAAGAATTTGTAAAACGTCTCAGCGCGGAGCTGGACAAGCTGGTGATCGGCGATCCTATGGATCCCAAAGTAAATATGGGTCCCATGATCGCGGAGCGGGCGGCCAAAAAGGTGGAGGAGCAGGTGAACCTTACAGTTTCCCAGGGAGCGAAGGTCGCCAGAGGCGGAAAGCGGAACGGCGCTTTTTATGATCCCACGATCCTTGTGGATGTGACGCCGGAAATGGATATTGCGAAGGATATGGAGGTTTTCGGCCCCGTATGGCCGGTGATCGGCTTTGATACAGAGGAGGAGGCGGTAGCCATCGCCAACAATTCCCACTACGGTCTGGGCGGAGGGCTTTTCTCCAGAAATATTTATACCTGTCTGCAGACCGCGAAAAAGTTAAAAACAGGCCATATCGCCATCAACGGATCCGGCAACTTCCGGGCGGCGGAGCTTCCCTTCGGCGGCGGAAAGAAGATGAGCGGCAACAGCCGGGAATCTCTGTCCAAGGTAATGGACGAAGTGACTCAGATCAAATCCATTGTGTTCCGGTATGCGTTTCAGGAAAGAAAGTAAGAGGGAAATACTATGCTTTTAAATATGAGAGACCTTTTAAAAACTGCCGACGAAAATCATTTTGCTGTTCCGGCCTTTAATGTAAGCGATTATTCCATGTTCCAGGGGATCATGGAGACGTGTGAAAAAACAGATTCTCCGGTGATCATCGAGATACATCCTCTGGAGCTGGATTTTACCGGAACCGACCTGGTGGAGGCGATCCTCAGGCGGGCGGACAAATCCCCGGTTCCTGTGTGTCTGCATCTGGATCACTGCGGCGATTATAAAAAAATCATTTACGCCATCCGGGCGGGCTTTACTTCCGTGATGTTTGACGGCTCCAGCCTTCCCTTTGAGGAAAATATAGAAGGGGCCCGGAGGATCGTGGAACTCGCGCATCCGGCGGAGGTGTCCGTGGAGGCGGAACTGGGAACCATCGGTTCTACGGACAGTCAGGCGGAGGCAGGAGCGGAGCAGATCATCTACACGGATCCCAGGGACGCGGCGGAATTTGTAGGGAGAACCGGCGTGGACACCCTGGCTGTGGCGATCGGAACCTCCCACGGCCTTTACCCCAAGGGAGTGACACCCAGGCTCCGTCTCGACATCCTGGAGGAGATCAAAAAAACAGTCCACGTTCCCCTTGTACTCCACGGGGGCTCCAACAACCCGGATGAGGAGATCGGGGAAGCGGTAAAGCTTGGGATCAACAAGATCAATATCTCAAGCGATATCAAGGCGGCTTATTATGAGAAGATGAGAGAAGTCCTGGAGGACGAGAGCCTGCGGGAGCCCAATATCATCCAGCCGCCCTGTATCGAGGCCATGCAGAAGGTAGTGGAACACAAGCTGCGCCTGTTTCAGACGGAAGGCAAGGCAGCTTTGTACGGAAGGGGGAATCATTCATGAAAATGCTGATAAGCGGAAGCTGGACAGACTCCGCGGATAAAAAGACCATCGACGTTACCAATCCCTATGACGGCAGTTTTCTGGATACTGTGCCGGACGCCGCCAGGGAGGACGTGGACAGAGCCATTGAGGAGGCGGTATCCGCCCAGAAAAAATGGAACCGGGTGATCATCCGGGAGAGAGCGAAAATATTAAAAAGATATTTGGAGCTTTTGACGGAGAACAGGGAGGAGCTGGCAAGAACTCTGACTCTGGAAACAGGAAAACCCATCTTTGATTCTTATGGGGAGATCGATTCTGTCTACATGACCTTTGAGAGCGCCATTGAGATCGTGAAGCATCATTACGGAAAGACCATGCCCATGGGGATCGAGGGCGGTTACGACAACGACCTCCAGGTAACGGTGCATGAGCCCCTGGGCGTGATCGCCTGCATCGTTCCCTTTAATTTTCCGGCGGCTCTATGGGCCTTTAAGGCAGGCCCGGCGTTGATGGCGGGAAACGCCATTGTGGTAAAGCCGGCCACCTCCAATCCCCTGACGGTTCTGATGCTGATGGGACTTCTGGTGGAAGCCGGAGTGACTCCCGGGGCGGTACAGTGCATTACCGGAAGAGGCGCCACTGTGGGAAACTGGATCTCCGACAATCCATCTATCGCCCAGGTGAATCTTACCGGAGGCGTGGAGGCGGGAAAGGAGATCGCCAGACACGCGGCGGAAAATCTGACCGCCTACAAATTTGAGCTGGGAGGAAACGACCCGCTGATCATCTGCGCGGACTGCGATATGGATTTGGCAGTGAACGAGGCCGGAGACAAAACCAGGAACGCGGGACAGTGCTGTTCAGGAGCAAAAAGGTTTATCGTCCATGAATCCATCAAGGATGAATTTGTAAAAAGGCTGATCGAGGAACGGCTGAAAACAGTCCGGGAGGGAGATCTTCTGGATATTCATACAGACTACGGCGTACTGATCAGTGAAAAAGCGGCCAAAGAGGTGGAGCGGCAGGTACAGCACACTATAGATCAGGGAGCCAGCCTGGTGTACGGCGGCGTGCGCCGGGGAGCCTATTATATGCCCACTGTCCTGGATAACAGTACAAGGGATATGGACATCTGTAGAAATATGGAGATATTCGGGCCGGTGTTCCCTATTTTTACCTTCCGCACGCTGGACGAGGCTATTGAGATCGCGGAGACTTCAGATTATGGGCTCAGTTCCGGTGTGATCACCAACAATCTTCAGGACGCGATGAAGGTGGCCGCAAGCCTGCGAACGGGGATGGTGGCAGTAAACGGCTCGGGAGGCTTCCGGGCTCAGGAGCTTCCCTTTGGGGGCGGCAAAAAGATGAGCGGCAACAGCCGGGAGTGTATGTCTTCAGTTCTGGAGGAGGTCACTCAGGAAAAGTCCATTATCTTCCGCTACGCTATGAAAAAATACAATGAAGAGCAGTAAGACACGGTGAGAAAAATCACAGTATAAGGAGAATGATGATCATGAAAAAGTTCAGAGGCATTTTTCCGGCCCTGGTGACTCCTTTTGACGAGAATGGGAAGATTCACCCGGGCGCGGTGGAAAAGCTGATAGAAAGCTGTCTGGAGAAAGGCGCGAGCGGCTTTTATGTAGGGGGGAGCACCGGGGAGTCCTATCTCCTCTCCGTGGAGGAAAGACGTTTTATGCTGGAGCAGGTGATGAAGGCCGTTGACGGAAGAGCGGACGTGATCGCCAATATCGGCCTGTTCTCCACAGAGCAGGGCGTTGAGCTGGCGAAACATGCGGAATCACTGGGAGTATCCGCCGTTTCCTCCGTTCCCCCCTTTTATTTTCCCTTTACCTTAGACGAATATGTACAGTATTACAACGACCTGGCGGACAGCGTAGATATTCCGGTCATCATCTACAACATTCCCGCCATGTCGGGAATCACCTTTCAGACAGAGGACATCCGCAGGTTCTTCTCAAATGAAAAGATCATCGGAATGAAGCACACCAGCTACGATCTGTTCCAGCTTGAGAGAGTGCTTGGAGAGTATCCCGAGAAAAGTATTTTCTGCGGACATGACGAGCTTTTTCTCAGCGCTTCTGTGCTGGGCGTTGAAGCGGGGATCGGTTCCACCTTTAATTTTATGGCGGAAAAATTTGTGAGGATCCAGAAGCTGATCTCTGAAAACCGCTGGCAGGAGGCCTCCGTGATCCAGAAGGAGGCCAACGCGGTCATCGAGGCTCTCGCCAAGGTGGGCGTATTCAAAGGAGTGAAAGCGGCGTTAAAGCTCCAGGGGATCGATTGCGGCGACTGCCGCCGGCCCTTCGCGCCTCTTGAGAAGGAGCAGGAAAAATTTCTTCAGGAGGTGCTGGAACAAAACCATTGCCTGTAAGCCCTGCCAGGCTTTCACTGCCGCCTATTCTACAAGATAATACACGCCTGAAAACGGGGGAAGCGCCAGAGCGGTGCTTTCTCCTTTTTTTACAGCCAGGGCGGAAGCTTTTTTACGCTTCGTCTTTCCGCCGTAGATAGAAAGATCGCTGTTTAAGAGCTCCTTCAGGCGGCAGTCCCTGTCGGGAGTCAGCTCATAGCTCTGTTCCTGGTCGGAGAAATTGAAGGCCGCGAGCAGACGCTCCTTTTTGCCCGTCCGTTCCAAAACATAAACGCAGGAGCTTTCCTGGCGGCAGTCGATCCAGCGGAAGCCGTCGCCGTCATAGTCTTTTTCCCAGAGGGCGGGATGCGCGAGGTACAGACGGTTCAGATCCTTCATAAATCTCGCGAAGCCGCTGTGGATGGGATAATCCAGCAGCATCCAGTCCTGCTCTCTTTTTTCATCCCATTCCCGGAGCTGTCCGATCTCGTTTCCCATAAAATTCAGCTTTTTGCCCGGATGGGCGTACATATACATATAGAAAGCCCGTCCCTGGGGGAATTTCCGGTTGTAGTCCCCGTTCATTTTCTGCAGGATGGTAGCTTTTCCGTGAACCACCTCGTCATGGGACAGGGGAAGCAGAAAACGGGCGTCGTAATAGTACATCATGGAAAAGGTAAGCTTATGATAGTCCCGGGATCTGTACTCCGGAGCTGTGCGGAAGTAATCCAGTGTATCGTTCATCCATCCCATATCCCATTTATAGTCAAAGCCCAGGCCGCCCGAGGAAACGGGCTCCGTCACCTTGGGGAAGGAGGTGGAATCCTCCGCCGCCAGGATCGCGGAGGGATGGAGGGCTTTCAGCCCGCTGTTCATAAACTGCAGAAAATTCACAGCATTGGAATTGACTCCTCTGGCCGGGTCCCCCTGCCAGTAGATGGCTCTGCTGACGGCGTCCATCCTCAGACCGTCCATATGAAATTCTGTGAGCCAGTAGTTGGCGCAGGACTGCAGGAAGCTTCTGACCTCGCCCCGGGAATGCATGAAATTGCAGCTTCCCCATTCGCTGACTCCCACCGCGGAGTTGGGATATTCGTAGAGGGGCGTTCCGTCATAGTTTGCCAGGCTGTAGACATCCACAGCAAAATGCACGGGGACAAAATCCATGATCACGCCGATCTCATTCTGATGACAGGCGTCGACGAAATATTTGAGCTGATCCATGGTGCCGTATCTGGAGGTAGGGCTGAAAAAGCCCGTGGACTGGTAGCCCCAGGACTGGTCGCAGGGGTATTCGTTCAGAGGCATGATCTCCAGATAATTATAGCCGTTTTCCTTTAAATAGGGAATGAGGATGTCCGTCATTTCTTCGTAGGAGTACCAGGCATCCGGTTCATCGGAAGGTTTTTTGAAGGATCCGAAGTGGATCTCGTAAATATTCAGAGGCCTGTTCCGGCAGTCGGTGCGCTCCTTCATCCATTTTTCGTCATGAAATTTCCAGGCGCCCGGTCTGCGGATGATGGAAGCGCTGCCCGGCCGCAGCTCCATTCCGAAGCCGTAGGGATCGCAGTGATCCGCCGGGTTTCCGGCTCTGTCATAAATCCGGTACTTGTACATCATGCCTTCCTTTGCGCCGGGCACGCGGCACTCCCAGAAATTTCCGTCGGAAACTTTCTGCATTTCCTGTTCCTTCCAATTATTAAACTCGCCGATCAGGGCAACCCTGGAGGCCCCGGGAGCGAAGGTGCGGAAGACGGTACCCTCATCCAGACTGTGGGCGCCCAGATATTCATGGGCGTCAAAAATTTTTCCTGTATAAAATCCATAAAAATCCATAAATGCGGCTCCTTTTCAGACAGACGCCGTTCTGTTTTAATAGACATCCGTCGGTTTTTGATTATAATATAAAAGTAAGAACTGAATGTCCACAGACAATGCCGTCTGATGGACGGATATGCAACTTTTCAGAAAAAGTGTCGGTAAATCCGGCGGAAATTATTATGACAAGGGGGCGGCATCATGGATCTGCGGGTGGAAAAGACGGAGCGGGCGATCAAAAACGCTTTTCTCAGTCTGCGGGGCAGAAAAGCTCTGGAAAAAATAACGGTAAAGGAGCTCTGCGCTCTGGCCTGTATCAATAAATCTACTTTTTACGCGCATTATGAGGATATATACGCGCTTTCGGACGCGCTGGAGAAGGAGGTCGTCCATTCCGTATTTAAAAGCATCACAGGGGGACGGGAATATACTCTGGAAAATTCTGATGTATTCACGAGAGACCTCTATATGGCTTTTGTCGCCAACAGCTCTCTGATCGACATTGTGTTTTCCGGTAAGGATAAAAGCCGACTGGGAGACTGTCTGGAGGAGGAAATTAAAAAGCTGATCTGGTCGAAATATCCGGAATACAAGAACGACATTGAGCGGAATATTCTGCTGTCCTATATGATACAGGGAACCTTTCACGCCTATAAAAACAATCAGGATGTGGAGCTGGATACCCTGGTCGGGGTCAGCGAGAAGATCGTGAGGCGGCTGATCCCGCTGTACGGGGAAAGCATAGATGGAAAATAAGCGGGTCATACAGAAAACAGAGCAGATCCGACAGCGGCGATAAAAAGTGGCGATAAAAAAGCGGCGATAAAAAGAAAGCGTCAAAAAAGACAGAACAGCAGATAAAAACAATTTTAGACCATATGGACTCTGGAAAAGAATACAAAACCAGCGAGATTGCCGCAGTCCTGGGGGTTAAAGAATCAAGAGCAAGACTGTTGATGAATGGACTTGCGGAAGAAGGAAAGATAAGGGCAATCGGGAAAAATAAAGGACGAAAATATACGATTCTGTGATCGATTCTCAAGCAAGCGGCTGACGCGTAATGGCCGCTTGCTTCTTCTGTCTGATACTATACAGGAAATCATCGGACTTCCGCAAAACTATCCAAATATTGACACAAGCAGCAATGGCTCAGACATATTCCCTGCGCTATACTGATAATAGGAAAAACTATTATGCGGCGGGAGGGATAGGATGCAGTACGGGCATTTTGACAATGAAAAAAGAGAATATGTGATCGACCGGGTGGATCTTCCGGTTTCCTGGACCAATTATATCGGCGTAAACGATATGTGCGCGGTGGTCAATCACACGGCGGGAGGATATCTGTTTTATAAAAGTCCGCAGTATCACCGGATCACCAGATTCCGTCCCAACGGTGTGCCGATGGACCGGCCGGGGCATTATGTGTATCTGCGGGATAAAAAAGACGGGGATTTCTGGAGCGTTTCCTGGCAGCCGGTAGGAAAGAGCCTTGAAGAGGCGTCCTATACCTGCCGGCACGGGCTGTCCTACAGCGTGTACGAATGTAAATATAAGGGAATAGAGGCCTCGCAGACTCTGGTGATTCCATTAAACGAGCCGGTAGAGCTGTGGGATGTGAGGATCAAAAACACAGATACAGAACAAAGAGAACTGGACGTATTTTCCTACTGCGAGTTCTCTTTCCACCATATCGACATGGATAACCAGAATTTTCAGATGAGCATGTACGCGTCGGGCTCGTCCTATGCGGACGGCGTGATCGAGTACGATCTGTTTTATGAAGAATTTGGCTATCAGTTTTTTGCCGCGTCCTTTGAACCGGACAGCTTCGACTGCGTGAGAGACAGCTTTATCGGCGTCTACAATACGGAAACTAATCCCCAGGCCGTGCGGCGGGGCGTCTGCGGCGGCTCCTCTGAAAAGGGAAACAATCACTGCGGCGCGCTGCACAAAAGCATCACGCTGGCGCCGGGGGAAGAGAAGCGTCTTATTTTTCTGCTGGGAGAGGGCAGACGGGCGGAGGCTTTCCCGTACCGGGAAAAGTACAGAGACTTTAAAAACGTGGATCAGGTTTACCGCGATCTGGCCGCCTTCTGGGAAGAAAAATGCGGAAAGCTGCAGGTTCAGACGCCCAGCAAGGGCATGAATACCATGCTCAATATCTGGACGCTTTATCAGGCGGAGATCAATATTATGTTTTCCCGGTTTGCTTCCTTCATAGAGGTGGGCGGGCGTACCGGGCTTGGCTACCGGGATACGGCCCAGGATTCCATGACGGTTCCCCATTCCAATCCGCAGAAATGCCGCCAGCGTATTGTAGAACTGCTGCGCGGCCTTGTATCGGAGGGTTACGGACTGCATCTGTTTGAGCCGAGATGGTTTGAACCGGAAGAAGAGGCGCGGCCCTTTGCTTCTCCGACGGTGATTCCCACGCCGGATCCGAAAGACCGGATCCACGGGCTGAAGGACACCTGCTCGGACGACGCCCTCTGGCTGGTTCCATCGGTGGTGGAATATATCAAAGAGACGGGAGATCTGGCGTTTGCGGATGAGGTGTACACCTATGCAGACGGTGGCGAGGGCACTGTATATGAGCATATGAAAAAAATTCTCGATTTTTCCGCCCGGCAGGTAGGCGAACATGGCGTCTGCAAGGGACTGCGTGCAGATTGGAACGACTGCCTGAATCTGGGAGGCGGCGAGAGCGCGCTGGTTTCGTTTCTGCATGTATGGGCCCTGGGGGCCTTCGTGGAGCTGGCGGAATATCTGGGCCGGAAAGAGGACGCGGACACTTATGGGAAGCTCCGGCAAAAAGTGACGGAGGTCTGTCAGCGGGAGCTGTGGGACGACGGCTGGTTTATCCGGGGCATCACCAAAAGCGGGCGGAAGATCGGCACCCACGCGGACAAAGAGGGGCGTATCCATCTGGAATCAAACGCCTGGGCGGTACTTTCCGGCGCGGCGACGGAGGAACAGGGCAGACAGGCCATGGATCATGTCGATCAGATGCTGTACACACCCTACGGTATTATGCTGAACGGGCCGTCCTACACGACTCCGGATGAGGAGATCGGCTTTGTCACCAGAGTGTATCCGGGCGTCAAGGAAAACGGCGCGGTGTTCAGTCATCCGAATCCCTGGGCCTGGGCGGCGGAATGTGTGCTTGGCCGCGGCGACCGCGCCATGAAGTTTTACGACGCCCTCTGCCCGTATTATCAGAATGACAAGATTGAGATCCGTCAGGCGGAGCCCTATTCCTACTGCCAGTTTATTATGGGAAAGGATCATACGGCTTACGGGCGCGCCAGACATCCCTTCATGACGGGCAGCGGCGGCTGGGCGTATTTCTCCGCTACCAGATATATGCTGGGGATCCGTCCGCAGTTTGAGAGCCTGACGGTGGATCCGTGTATTCCCGGCGATTGGAAGCAGTTTTCCGTCCTGCGTCAGTGGCGTGGCGCGGAGTACGAGATCACAGTGGAAAATCCCTCCGGCGTAATGAAGGGCGTAAAAGAACAATATCTGGACGGAAAACGGACAGACCGTATTCCAGTATGCGAAAGAGGAACCAGACATCAGGTAAGGATCGTCATGGGATGAAAGGAGGGCGGCCGATGATACAGTTTGGAACAGGCGGATGGCGCGCGGTGATCGGAGATGAATTCACGAAAGCGAACATCCAGCTTCTGACGAAAGCGCTGTGCATGAAAATGAAAGCGGAATGTCCGCGGAATCTGCGGATGGTGATCGGCTACGACAGGCGGTTCCTCTCAAAGGAGGCCGTCAAATGGGCCTGCGAGGTCATGGCGGCGGAGGGGATCAAAACCTGGTTCGTGAACCGCTCTTGTCCGACGCCGCTGATCATGTTTTATGTGCAGAAGCACGGGTTTTCTTATGGCATGATGGTGACGGCCAGCCACAATCCGGCGATTTACAATGGTATTAAGGTCTTTACTGAGGGCGGCAGAGACGCCAGTGAAGAACAGACGGCGCAGATTGAACGCTATCTGGAGCTGGCGGCGGAGGACGAAATTGTCACCATCGACTATGAGAAAGCGAGAGAACAGGGAAAAGTCATAGAATTTAACCCTCTGAACGAGTATCTGGACAATATCATTGATCATATTGATATGAAGGCGATCCGCGGCCGGGGACTGCATGTGGTGCTGGATCCGATGTACGGCGTCAGTCAGACATCACTGAAGACGATTCTGTCCACAGCCCGGTGCGAAGTGGACCTGATCCATGAGCGCCACGATACCCTTTTTGGCCGGAAGCTTCCGGCGCCCACGGAGGATACGTTAAAAGCGCTGCAGAATTATGTGCTGGATATGGAATGTGACATCGGGATCGCTACAGACGGCGACGCGGACCGCATCGGCGTGATCGACGACCAGGGCCGTTACCTGACGGCAAACGAGATATTGATGCTTTTGTATTATTATCTTCTGAAGTATAAAGGCTGGCGGGGGCCGGCGGTGCGGAATGTGGCGACGACACATATCCTTGATAAGCTGGCGGCGGCCTTTGGGGAGAGCTGCTATGAGGTGCCGGTGGGCTTTAAGTATATTTCCGCAAAAATGCAGGAAACCGGAGCGGTGATCGGCGGAGAATCCTCCGGCGGGCTGACGGTAAAAGGCCATATCCACGGAAAAGACGGCATTTACGCGGCGGCGCTGCTGGTGGAGATGATCGCCGTAACAGGCAGCAGTCTTTCGGATCTGGTGAAGGAGATCCATGAAAAATTCGGCCGGTGCTGCATGACGGAGCGGTCCTGCTCCTTTCCCCGGGAGCGCAGACAGGAGATTTTCCGGATACTGATGGAGGACAAGCTCCTTCCGGATTTCGGGCTTCCCATCGACCACGTATCCTATCTGGACGGCTGTAAGGTTTATTTCCAGAACGGAGGATGGATCATCGCCAGATTTTCAGGAACAGAACCGGTGCTGCGTATTTTCTGTGAGATGGATACAAAAGAAGAGGCGCGGAAGCTTTCCGACATTTTCCAGACATTTCTTCAGGTGGGCTGAACCGGATGAAACAGATGAATGAAAACAGATGAACGAAATCAGACGAAATAAAACAGATAAAATAAAACAGCGGACAGCATGGAGCCTTTCACGAATATGGCTCCATGTTTTTGTAGGGCTGGCGGCCGGGCCGGCGGACTGGTACAATAGAAAAAACAGCAAATTTACAATGGGGAGAAGAGGAACAGCAATGAAAAAGCGGGCAGAGAAAAAGAAAGAATCTGTCAAATCGACAATCCTGAAATTTTTGATTCTGTGCTGGCTTCTGCCAATGCTTCTGATGATGGGCGTGACGATCCGTTATCTTTTTGGCAATCATTTCAGCCAGTCGGTGGATTCTTTTGTGGAGCAGCTTGAATACAACAACCAGCTCTGTGTGGAACGGCTGAATTCGGCGGTGGCGGATTCCCGGGACGCTTCCTATGACGGAACGATCGGCGAGACCTGGAGCGCGTACCAGAAAGGCGAGCACGGCGAATACGAGGTGTTCCGCGATTGGGATAAATACATGGTCCAGAAATATCAGCGGAATTCCGCCTTCGCGGCGACGATCCTCTGGGGCTGGGAGGATCCGGAAAAATGGAACCGCAGCGTTTACAATGAGACGGCAAACGGGCGGTATCAGGACGTCCGCACCTACTGGGAGCAGGATCATGAGGCGGTTCTGCAGGAGGCGGCAGTTCTCGATACACGGGTGGGATTTGTGAGGCGTCAGAACCGGCTGTATCTGGTGCGGAATCTAATGAACAGCAGCTATGAGCCGGTGGCTGCCCTGGTCATGAGACTGAGCCGTTTTTACTGTTTTGGAAATCTGGAAAATATCCCGATGGCGCAGGGAATGACAGTGGAGCTCAACGGGCTTCCTTTTTTGGAAACTGAGGCGGATAATCCGCAGATTTTGGAATCGGTCTTTGAGAAGGCGAAAGAGGAAACAAAAGGATATGAGTGGGAAAAGGGCAGGCTGTATATTTATAAAAAAAATACTGGAAACGGTTATTCTCTGCGCACGATTCTGGAAATTGACAATAAATCGCTTCTTGTGCCGTTTTACGGATGGCAGTATGTCTTTGCCGGCATGGCGGTATGTTTCATTCCGCTGCTGTTTCTGATGATGCATCAGTTCCAGCGAAGAGTGGCGGATCCGGTAAATGAGCTGATGCAGGGCTTTGCGCGGCTTGAGCAGGAAAAACTCGGTTATCAGATCACTGAAGAAAGCCTGAGCCTGGAATTTCAGTATCTGAAGGATTCCTTTAATCAGATGTCGCTTCAGATGAAGCAGTATTTTAACCGGATCTATGAAGAAGAAATTGCTTTAAAGGATGCGCGGATCATGGCGCTGCAGTCGCACATCAACCCGCATTTTATGAACAATACCCTGGAAATCATTAACTGGGAGGCGAGACTTGGAGGAAATGAAAAGGTCAGCAAAATGATACAGGCTTTGTCAACGCTGATGGACGCGGCAATGGACCGGAAAAAGAAACCGCAGGTCCGTCTGGCGGAGGAAATGATGTATGTAAATTCGTATCTTTATATCACAAAGGAGCGTCTGGGGAAACGTCTGACCATTGAGATGGATATTCCGGAGGAACTGTCGGACTGTCTTGTCCCCCGTCTGATCCTGCAGCCTTTGATCGAGAATGCCGTGGAGCACGGCGTGGCTCCCAGAAGCAGCGGACGGGTAACGATCCGCGGAAGAAAGGAAGAAGGATTTTTGATCATGGAAATTGAAAACGACGGGACACTGAGCCGTGAGGACGAGGAACGGATCCGGCGGCTGCTGGACGGTAATTATGATACAAGCCGGGAACCGTCGGGGAACCTTGGCATCGCCAACGTCAACCAGCGTCTGCGGATCCTTTACGGGCCGCCCTGCGGCCTGACGGTATTGGAGACAGAAGAGGGCGCGGTGATCTCCCGGATCCTGATCCGGCTTCCCGAAGAGGAGGAAGCGTGATTTTCCGCCTGCATATTTATTCTGCGCTGCCAGTGCGCTCCGCAGCAGGGGCTGGTTCGTCGCAATGACGAAAAACACAGGGGAATAAAAAACAATATTGGAACAGATGCACAAGAATAGGCAATAAATGACAGCCCTGGTTATTCATTTTTTCCGGCGGACAGAGTATGATAAAGCTACAAACAAACCCGATAGAGGAGAAACAGGAGGCGACGAGTATGAAAAAAATATTGGCAATGGCTTTGACGGGAGCAATGGCGGTGTCCGCTTTTTCCGCAACGGCTTTTGCGGAGGGGAATCCGGTGGACTTAAACGTAACCACAACCTTCGCGGGCGAGGACGGAAACGCGCAGAATTTTAAAGACGCGGTGGCAGCCTGGGAAGAGGAAACCGGCAATACAGTAAACGATGCGTCGGCCACATCAGACGAGACCTTTAAAACGCGGGTTGTCACTGACTTTGAGACCGGGGCAGATCCGGACGTTTTATTCTTCTTCAACGGAGCGGATGCGAATCCCTTTATTGAAGCGGGGAAGGTAGTTTCTATCGATGAGATCAGAGAAGTATATCCAGATTACGCTTCCAACATGGATGATAACAGGATCGCAGGTTCCCTGGTGGACGGTAAGAAATATGCAGTGCCGGTAAACGGCTTCTGGGAGGGACTGTTCGTAAACTCAGAGGTTCTGGAAGCGGCAGGCGTAGAGGTGCCGGGCACAGACTATACCGTGGATCAGTTTAAGGCGGACTGTGAAAAGATCAAAGCCGCGGGCTATACGCCTATTGCGGCAGCCCTTGGAAATATTCCCCATTACTGGTGGGAATTCGCGATCTTCAATCATACCGGCCCGGAGAAGCATCTGACAGTGCCGGAATCTGTAGATGATGAGATCGGCCAGGCATGGGTATCGGGTATGGAAGATATCAAGGAGCTGTATGAGGCGGGGTATTTCCCGGAGAATACACTGTCCGCCACAGACGACGAGACCTTCGCGATGTTTATGGACGGCAAGGCGGCGTTCCTCATCGACGGTTCCTGGAAAGTAGGCGGGATTGTCGGAGCCTGCCAGTCCGATCCGGAAGACGCGTCTACCCTTGATCAGGAAAAACTGGATAAATTCACCGTTTCCTATGTACCTGGAACAGACGCCAGAAAAGCAACGGATCTGATCGGCGGTCTGTCTATGGGTTACTACATCAGCCGCGCGGCCTGGGAAGATCCGGACAGACAGGCGGCGGCAGTTGATTTCGTAAGCTACATGACCTCAGACGAAATGGTCGCGAAATTCGCGCAGCACACTGCTTCCGCTCTGAAGGTAACGCCGGAAGTAGATGAAAACGAGTTTAACTCCCTGCAGATCAAAGCGATGGCGATGGTCGCGGAAAGTACCTCCATCACCGGAGCGGTACAGGATATCTTTAACGGCGAGTGCCGCGTGCCCACTTTTGACGGAATGCCGAAGATCGTAACAGGCGAAGTAAGCGCGGCGGACGCGGTTGCAGAGGGACTGGCGTTATACGCGGAGCAGTAAATAAGAACATCTGAGAATACAGGCGGTATTCTGATCATCGCGCCGGAGGCGGAGCACATGCCGTCTCCGGCGTTCTTCTAGTATCATAGGAAGTGCTTTGCTGAATCAATGAGCAAAAGAGTTTGCTATGATCATAAACGTTCCGCCAGGAATCGCGCTGCGGCGGAAGAACACATGATATAGAAACAGGAGGCAGATATGGGAGCGAATATATATAAGAACAAAAAACCGCTGTTTTTCTTCCTGATCCCTGCCTTTGCCTTTATGATCGTATTTCTCTGGTATCCGTTTTTCATGAATGTCCTGAACAGCTTCCAGAAGATCGCGGGCATGGGACAGGCGGCAAAAGGGTGGAATGAACCGTGGTATCTGAATTATCAGACGCTGCTTACAGATAAAACAATCTGGACTTCCCTGAAAAACACTCTGATCATGACGCTTGTAACCATCGTCTTTCAGGTGGGAATCGCGGTAATATTAGCGGTAATGGTGGATAACATCAGTCATGGGGCTAAGTTTTTTAGAACGGTATACTTTTTTCCCATCGTGATCTCCGCTACGGCGCTAGGTCTGATGTTTAATCTGATCTTTCTGTATGACAAGGGGATGATCAATCAGCTTCTGGAGATGCTGGGAAAGGAAACACTGACAGACTGGAAGGATACAGGTCACGCGCTGTTTACCATGATGCTGCCGGTTGTCTGGCAGTATGTGGGCTTCTATTTTGTGATCCTGGTGACGGGGCTGAACAATATTTCACAGGAGCTGTACGAGGTGGCGGCCATCGACGGGGCTACCCGCTGGCAGAGAGTACGCTATATCACCCTTCCGCTTCTGCGCAATGTGATCTGCACCTGTGTGGTGCTGGCGGTAACTGGTGCGCTGAAGGTATTCGACCTTCCGTGGGTTATGTTTCCGAAGGGGATGCCTCTCGATAAGACGTTCCTTACCGGAACCTATATGTATTATCAGACCATGGAAACACGAAACGTGGATTACGGGGCGACGATCGCCGTATTTATCGTAGTGCTGGGCGTTGTGATGTCAAAGACGGTGAACCGGATCTTCAGGGAAAAAGAGTATTAGAGGGAGGGAGCCTATGAAAAAGAAATTGCATAAGTTTTCCCCAGGTATGTGCGTCATTTACGCCTGCCTGATCTTATGGGCTGCCACGACTATTTATCCGATCTTCTGGATCATTATCAACGCTTTTAAAAATAAGGGCGAGATCCTTTCCAATTCCTTTGCCCTGCCGCTGGGCGATCTGTTTACCACGGCGAATTTCCGCACGGCCTTTAAGCGGGTCAATATTTTCGGAGCTTATCGAAACAGTCTGATCATTTCTGCCTCGGTGGCGGCGGTCGTGGTTCTGCTGGCGGGTATGGCGGCTTTTGCGCTGGTGCGGTATCAATTTAAGCTGCGGGGAGTTTTGATGTCTATGATCATTGCCGGAATGATGTTTCCAGTGTTTTCCACGATCATTCCGGTGCTGCGGATGCTGCAGAGCTGGGGCATATTAAATCAGAGAGAGCTGTGGAAATCCATGCTGGCGACTATTCTGCCCCAGGTGGCGGGAAATCTTTCCTTTGCCATTGTAGTGCTGACCGGGTACATCAAAAGCCTGCCTCTGGAACTGGAGGAAGCGGCTTTTCTGGAGGGCTGCAACGCATACCAGATTTTTATAAAAGTGGTGGTTCCGCTGACAAAGCCTTCCTTTGCCACGGTAGCTGTCTTTTCGTTCCTGTGGAGCTATAACGATCTGTTTACGCAGATGTTTACGCTGCGTCTGCAGCCCCACTGGGCGATCACCCGTCTGCTGAAGGAACTGACGGCCATGGAGGGCACCAACTACGGGCTGATGGCTGCGTCGGTGGCGCTGGTGGTGATCCCGGTCATTATTGTCTACATTTTCCTGCAGAAATATATCATTAAGGGAATGACGGCGGGCGCGCTGAAGGGATAGCGTACCGGAAAATCAGTAACAGTTCAGCCATACAGTGGTCGGGAAGCATAAAACATGCTTGCATGTTTTTGCGAGCGGACATCTGTATGGCTGAACTGTTACGAAAATCATCTTGAAAATGAAAATGGGTTTGACTATAGTGTATATAAGATAGGGAAAAGCTTCGCGCTGATAAAGCCGCGCGGGAAAAATGAAAACGAAAAGAGTGTGAAAACAGTGTATAAAGTGGTGATTATCGATGATGAGCCGATTATTGTGGAGGGCCTGACGAAGATTCTTCCGTGGGAAAAATGGGACTGCCGGGTAGTCGCCACAGCCCTGGACGGAATAGAGGGAGCCAGGATCATCCGGCAGGAGCGGCCCAATATTGTAATTTCCGACATTGCCATGCCGGGAAGAGACGGTCTGAAGATGGTGGCCGGGTTAAAATCAGAGTTTGAGGATATGGAGATTTCGATCCTCACCGGGTATCGGAATTTTGATTACGCAAGGGAAGCGCTGAATCTGGGCGTGACGCGGTTTATGCTGAAGCCCTCCCGGGAGGAGGAGCTGATCGAAGCGGTAGAGACCATGGTGGCGAACCTGAAAAAGAAAAAGATTGCAGGAGTACCCGATGAAAAGGAAGCGGCGGCCGGCAGCTTTATCGTAAACAACGCTCTGGCTTATATACAGGAGCATTACGCGGAAAAGATCACATTGGGAGAGCTGGCGGAAAAAATTTATGTCAGCCAGTGGCATCTGAGCAAGCTTTTAAACAAGCATACCGGACAGAATTTCTCGGAGATCCTGGGTTCCGTGCGGATCCAGCAGGCGAAAGAAAAGCTGAAAGACCCCGCCCTGCGTATCAGCGACATTGCGGAAGCAGTGGGCTTTCAGGATATTGCGCATTTTTCCCGTGTCTTCAAAAAACAGACAGGCATGTCCGCAAATGAATACCGGAACCATATGAAAGGATCCCCGCGGGAGTGAGGATCCTTTTCTTTTATCGACTTCCACCCCTTTCTGTGCTATGATAATCATCAGATCACAAAGCACAGAAAGGGGTATTTTCATGGGAAATACGTCTGAAAAAAGAGAGATAAAATCAGAAAAAACAAATAAGAAGCATATATGCGCGGGTATTCTGGCCCATGTGGACGCGGGAAAGACGACGCTTTCCGAAGGGCTCTTGTATTTATGCGGAGAGATACGTAAGCTGGGACGGGTGGATCACGGCAACGCCTTTCTGGACACCTATGAACTGGAAAAGGAGCGGGGGATCACCATTTTTTCCAAGCAGGCGGTGCTGCGGACAGAGGGTATGGAGATCACCCTTCTGGATACGCCGGGGCATGTGGATTTTTCAGCGGAAATGGAGCGTACGCTGCAGGTATTGGATTACGCGGTTCTGGTGATCAGCGGTATGGACGGCGTGCAGAGCCATACCATGACCTTGTGGAAGCTGCTGGAGAGATACCAGATCCCGGTGTTTCTTTTTGTCAACAAAATGGATCAGCAGGGAACCGACCGGGAGAAGCTTCTGGAGGAGCTGAAAAAGAGACTGGACGAAAACTGCGTGGACTTCAGTGTGGATACCAGCCAGGAGGAGTGGAAGGAAAACATTGCTCTCTGCGATGAGAAGCTTATGGAAGCTTATCTGGAAACAGGGGAGCTGGATCAGGAGGCCGTAACGGAGCTCGTCAGAGAACGGAGAGTTTTCCCCTGTTATTTTGGGTCGGCTCTGAAAATGCAGGGAGTGGAGGAATTTCTCAGGGGCTTTGAGGATTATACCCGGGAAAAAAGCTATCCCGCGGAATTCGGGGCGAAGGTTTTTAAGATCGCCAGGGACGCCCAGGGAAACCGTCTGACTTACATGAAGATCACAGGCGGGAGTCTGAAAGTAAAAACCCTGCTTTCGAATAGCTCCGGCAAACAGGAACAGTATCTTCCGGGGCGGAAAAAGCAGGAGGAGGACTGGGAGGAGAAGGCGGATCAGATCCGGCTGTATTCCGGGGGAAGCTTCGAGCTCCTTCCGGAAGCAAAGGCTGGGACTGTCTGCGCTGTGACCGGACTTACCAGGACTTATCCCGGACAGGGGCTGGGAATAGAAAGGGATTCCGAAATGCCTGTGCTGGAGACTGTGCTGAATTACCAGATACAGCTTCCGGCGGACTGCGACGCGCATCAGATGCTTCGGAAGTTGAAGCAGCTTGAGGAGGAGGATCCGGAGCTGCATATCTGCTGGGACGACGCTCTTGGGGAGATCCATGCGCAGCTCATGGGAGAGGTACAGATCGAAATCCTGAAACGGCAGATATGGGAAAGGTTTCATGTGGCGGTGGAATTTGGAGCGGGCAGTATCGTCTATAAAGAAACCATTGCCGCTCCGGTGATCGGCGCGGGTCATTTCGAACCCCTTCGTCATTACGCGGAGGTTTATCTATTGCTGGAGCCCGGGGAGCCGGGAACAGGCTGCCAGTATTTTACAGCCTGCAGCGAGGATGTTCTGGCCAGAAACTGGCAGCGGTTGATCCTCACTCACCTGGAGGAAAAGGAACACAGAGGTGTTCTGACGGGGTCCGCGCTGACAGACGTCCAGATCACCCTTCTGACGGGGAGAGCCCATACCAAGCATACAGAGGGCGGCGACTTCCGTCAGGCTACCTACCGGGCCGTGCGTCAGGGGTTAAAAAAGGCGAAAAGCATCCTTCTGGAGCCATATTATGAATTCCGTCTGGAGCTCCCGGCGGAAATGCTTGGAAGGGCGATGTCGGATATCCAGAAAATGCAGGGAAGCTTCCAGCCGCCGGAAATGGACGGAGATACGGCGGTGCTCTGCGGAACGGCCTCCGTGGCGGAAATGCGGGATTATCAGAAGGAGGTCGTCTCCTACACCCGGGGTCTGGGTCGGCTTTTCTGCAGTCTCAAGGGCTATGCCCCCTGCCGCAGTCAGGAAGAGATCGTAGAAAGCATCGGCTATGATTCCGAGCGGGATCTGGAAAATCCCACGGGCTCTGTGTTCTGCGCTCATGGCGCCGGATTTGTGGTGCCCTGGGATCAGGTGGAAGATTATATGCATATGGAGATCAGCGGGCCGGTTCCGTCCGGGGACGGCGGGGAGAGCTGGTATGAGGAGCTGCCTGAGCCGTCCGAAGAAGCCGGAAACGGAAAAACAGAAAGCGGGAATCCCTCCCGGAACAGAGGAAAAAAGAGCGGCTCCGGGTTCTCCTACAGCGGAAGCTATGAGGACGAGCAGGAGCTGCAGGCAATCTTTGAGAGAACCTTCGGTCCGGTGAAGCGTGACCGGGGCGCTTATCAGAAAAAGGTGGTGCAGGCCTCCTCAGAAACCCGCCGTTACAGACCGGGCAGACCCTCAAAGGAGGAATATCTTCTGGTGGACGGATACAATATTATTTTTGCCTGGGAGGAGCTCCGGGAGCTGGCGGAGGAAAACATCCACGCGGCCTGCGACAAGCTCAAGGATATTCTGAGCAATTACCAGGGCTACCGGAAGTGTACCCTGATCCTTGTGTTCGACGCCTATAAGGTGGAGGGCCATGCGGAGGAGGTGGTTCCCTATCATAATATCTATGTGGTATATACGAAGGAGGCGGAGACGGCGGATCAGTATATTGAGAAAACCGTTCACAGGCTTGGAAGGCAGTATCAGGTGACAGTGGCTACCTCCGACGGTCTGGAGCAGGTGATCATTCTGGGCCAGGGAGCTCACAGGCTGTCCGCCCCGGGGTTAAAAAAAGAAATCCAGGACGCGGAAAAAGCAGGAAAGCAGGAGTGGGAGCAGCGCCGCCAGAGCAGCCGCAGCTATCTTTTTGACGGGGCCGGCCCGGAGGTGGCGGAATATATGGAGCAGATCCGTCTTGGAAAAAAGAGGTTTTCATAGACCTCTTGACAGGGATGATATTGTGTTGTATTATAATGATATCAAAACGATATCAAATCATAACAACGAATATCAAGGAGGAGAAGACTATGGAAAAAGTGAGTATAACGGAGGAGAAACGCCTGAAAGCTGCTTCCGGCATGGCGATGCTGTTCGTATCTCTGATTATCACCCTGTTGGGAATACCAGTCTATGTGCTGGGCAGCCTTTATATGAGCTGGGACGGCCCTGCGGCGGGCCTGGTTCTGGCTCTTGCCATCATCGTGGGAGTCGCGTTAAACTGTATAGGGATCATCATGTTCTGCGGTCTGAAGGTTCTGCATCCCAATGAGGCTCTTGTCCTTACTTTGTTCGGAAATTATTATGGAACGCTTTATGACGCGGGCTTTTACTGGGTGAATCCTTTCTGTACGGCCATCAATCCCACGGTCAGGAAACAGGAACCGGCGGAGAAGAGCGCCGCCTCTTCAAAAAGCAGTTCAATTAACATCAATATGAACATGGGACAGAGCGGATCATCCAAAAAGGTTTCTCTGAAAACCGCCACACTGGATAATAAGAAACAGAAGGTCAACGACGCCCAGGGAAATCCGGTGGAGATCGGAACCATTGTGATCTGGAAGGTGAAGAACGCCACCAAGGCGGTTCTCAACATAGAGGATTATACAGAATTCCTCTCGATTCAGTGCGACGCGATCACAAGAAACGCCGCCCGGAATTATCCCTATGACATGAATGAGGAATCCGACGAAAAAACCCTTCGCGGCAGCAGTCAGGAGATCGCGGATATCATGCAGACAGAGCTTCAGGAAAAGGTTCTCGACGCGGGACTGGAGATTCTTGACGTGCGGATCACCCACCTTGCCTATGCACCGGAGATCGCTTCCGCAATGCTTCAGAGGCAGCAGGCGGCGGCAGTCATCGACGCGCGGCAGAAGATCGTGGAAGGCGCGGTAGGTATGGTAGAGATGGCACTGAAGCAGCTTGGCGACAATCAGATCGTGGAGCTGGACGAGGAGCGGAAGGCATCTATGGTAAGCAATCTGCTGGTAGTGCTTTGCGGCAGTAAGGACGCCCAGCCTGTTGTCAACAGCGGTTCCATCTATTAAATCCGAAAATCGGGCGTATCATAATATTTTATTATAGAAGGAGGCGGGGCAATGGCGGATCCGAAGGCAAAAGAAAAAGCGAAAAAGCAGATTCCCCTGAGAGTTTCTGCCTCTCTGTATAATGAACTGGCCCAGTGGGCGGAGGATGATTTCCGTTCGATCAACGGACAGATTGAATATCTTCTGACAGAGTGTGTCAGATACCGTAAAAAATCCGGCATGGACAAAATGCACAATATATAAGAGCGCCTATATTATGTTTTTGCACAAAAATGAGCGAATAAAAAGAATCTGTTTGATAAAATTTTGAAAAAATGGTAAAATATAGTTAAGAGAAAGACTCCCTGTTTCGGATCATCCTCCGGCAGGGAGTTTTCCTTTGATGGAAAAAGTATTATGTTAATCAACAACATGGAAAGAGAGCAGCATCAGTAGAGAAGGGGGAATGTACGCCCCGGTAATCTGGCCTGTGACTGCGGGAGAAATGCTTGGAAAGGATGTGAAAGCATGTTTGAAACAGGAGAGTATATTGTATATGGAAAAACCGGCATCTGTCAGGTGATGGGCGTGACCACCATGGATATGGAGGGGATCCCTAAGGACCGGCTGTACTATATTCTGCGCCCTAACGGTGAGACGGAGGGGACGATTTTTACTCCGGTGGATAATAAAAAAATGGTGATGCGCCGTCTGCTGACCAAGGAGGAGGCGGAGGAGCTGATAGATGAAATCCCTGATATGGATGTTCTGGGGATTGAGAATGAGAAGCTTCGGGAGGAAGCCTATAAGGAGTGTATCAGAAGCTGTCAGTGCAGGGAGCTTTTGCGGATGATCAAAACCATCCGTTTTCGGAAACGTGACCGGCTTGCCAGAGGAAAAAAGGCCACGTCCACAGATGAGAAATATCTGAAGGCCGCGGAGGAAAATCTTTACACAGAGCTTTCTATGCTTCTGGGTATTCCCAAAAGCCAGGTAGACGGTTATATAGGTGAGAGAATTAAGAGCGGAAGCGTTAAATAGGGCGCAGGAAGCCTGAAAATCTAAATTATGAAATCTCTACTGTAATAGTTCGAAATTATTGTAAACAGACAGAACATATGGTACAATAAAAACTGCAAAAATTCGGGGGGGGGGGTACGGGCTTGAATAAATTGAAATTATCCGGAGCCTGCAGGGAAAAATATCTGGAGGAGGCTTTTCGCACAAACCGGATGCTATGTACCGCAGCCGCAGTGTTCTGTCTGTTTATTGAAGGCTTTAATATTATGCGGGTGCTGTTCTTTTCCAGAAGCGGCCTGGGTACGCTGAATAACCGGATCTATTTTGGATTTTATCTATTTCTTTTTTGCTGTTCCGTTTTATATCTGGCCCTGAGTAAAAAAGCGAAGCTGGATTTCAGGAAGGGCAATGCTGTCTGTCTTACTTATGCCAGCATCGTGCTTCTCTGGAACACCTGCCTGAACATATACGATATCCTCAGCTCCAAAGAGGTACATACCATCATGGCGGTTTCCATGCTTATAAGCTATTCGGCGCTGATTGTCCTGGAACCTCTTTACGGTCTGCTTAATATATGGGCGAATTATTTCATTTTTATGCTGGCGGCTTCTGTTCCTCTGTTTTCGGGAAATGGATTTAATTACACGGTCAGCTTGCTGATGGGAAGCATGATCTGTATCGTCCGTTTCCGCCATTTATGTATTGAGCTGGAGCAGGGAGAACAGATTAAGGAATACACCCGGAAGCTCAGGGAAAGCAGGTTCTGGCTCACGCAGGAGCAGTATGAGCTGATCGGGCAGAACGCCGGATTTATTACCTTTCAGTGGACGCCTGAGGATGACAGGGTCGTTTTTTCCAAAAACTGGCAGGAAATATTCGGACGCCCCTATGAGATCAGCGGCTTTCAGCAGTTTATCGAACAGACAGAGCTTCTTACTGACGCGCAGAAGACCTGGCTTGCACTGTGTAATCAGGAAATGACGGCGGGCGTCAAATATCTGGATTTTGAGCTTAACCTGCCGGAGAAAAGCGGAATATCCAGATGGTTTAAGGTGCAGGTGGTGCGTCAGGAGCTTCCCGGCGAGAATAATTTCTGCGTGGTAGGTTTTATGAATGATATCACAGAAGAGAAGAAGAGACTTTTTGATCTAGAGAAAAGAGCTACCATGGACGTGTTTACAGGTCTTCTGGATAAGGCCTCAATCAATGGATACGGACGCAGGTGGACGAGAATTGCCGCCCGGAAGAATAAGCGAATGGCAATGATGATCCTGGATATGGATGATTTTAAATACATCAATGATACATATGGGCATCCCTGCGGGGATCATGTGCTGAAGCAGGTAGCGGATATTCTTACGGAATCAGCATCCCGCGGAGCAAAGATCGGACGGCTGGGAGGAGATGAATTTATTGTACTCTTCGAATTTGGTTGCGAAATAGCGCATATTTACGATTATGCGAAAGAAGTGAGCCGCAGGATAGCGGAGATTCAGTGGGAGGGAGAGACGATCGGCGCAAGATGCAGCATCGGTTTTGCGGTGACGGATGGGATCGGATGGAGCTACGAAAGATTGTATCAATGCGCGGACGAGGCTCTCTATACGGCGAAGAAAAAAGGAAAAAACATGGTATGGATGTACGGGGAAGCAGAGAAATCCCGGAATACATCCAATAGTGTTTTAAGTTGACAGAAACAGCAATATATTGTAATATAAAGTGTATAGCATATTGCTGATTATGTTGCAATATTTACTTGAATCAAATTTTTTATATTATGGGATCAGGTAGGGCAAACCTATAGAAATATAGGGACGCAAAGTTAGAAGCCTTAGGTGGAGTCCGCAGGAGGGACAGAAGCAAGGCAGTTCGGCTGCAATTTACTCTGCGGAGGCAGAGAAGATTGCAGCTTTTTTTTATATCATCTGAGTATAGGAGAAACAATGACAGAGATATTAATTTGCGGAAAAACAGAAATATTTACGGAAGAAGCGCTGCTGAAGCTTGCGGAAGGCTGCCGGGTAGTTGTTGCGGGAAAAGCGGTCCAGAGAAAGAAACAGAAAAATATCATTATATACAAAATCTCAGTTATGGAAGAGCAGTTCCGGCAGCTTTTTGACGTGTACAGTTTTCAAACGGTTTTTTATGTCAGCGGCTACGCGGATGGGGGCGAAGGTTCTTTCGGAGAGCTGCAGCAGTTGGAAAGAGTGATGACCGTATGCCGGGATTTTCAGGTAAATAAGCTGACTGTACTTTCCAGCACGGATAGCTGTAACTATTTTATTGACCATGCGGAAAAAGGCGATATCCTCAGAAAAAGCTATTACAGCAACCGTACCTTTGGGGCGGGGCAACTGGAGGAGGCTTGCTCTTTTTATGGAGACAGGCTCGGAGTAAGCACAGTTGTGCTTCAGATGCCTTATCTGGCGGACAGGATCAATGAACATAATTTTCTCGGAAGTATCTACCAAAAGCTGTATGAAAAGCAAAAGATCCTGTTTCCTTATCACAGGGATACTCCTGTCGATTTTCTGTCCCTCAGCGATTTGACGGAGCTGATGCTGGAGATTACGGAGGAAACAGAGGATGAAGGCGGGGTGTACAGTGCGGTAAGCGGATACAATTATACATACGGAGACCTGGAGGATATGATCCGTCTGGCGGCGCCGGACGCGGAGATCCTTTACGAAAAATATCCTTATCTCGCTGAGATTCCGGACTATCCGTCGGGATTAAGAAAAAAGTACGGATTTATTCCCATGGATAATGTGATGGAGAATATCGGCGCATATTACAGGACGTTTCTAAGAGAAGTCGTAAAACGGAGAAAAGGACTGGCGGGAAAGCTCTCCGGCCTTCTTGCAAAAACTGGAAAAGGCGTGCTCAAGTATGCCGAACTGGTTCTTGTGTTTATAATCGCAGAATTTATCAGTAAGTATACTTCTGATTCGATCTATTTCAAATTTGTGGATATCCGTCTGTTTTTTATTTTGATCATGGGGACAGTCTATGGGATGAGAACAGGACTGGTAGCGGCTGTTTTGGAATGTCTGGTGCTGATCCGGGAATATATGCATATGGGTATGAGCGGAACCATTCTTTTCTACAATATAGAAAACTGGATTCCATTTATCGTGTATTTGATGGCTGGATCTATCACAGGATATATCTCAGATAAAAAGGACAATGCACTTATCTTTTTGAAGAGGGAATATTCGCTTCTCAGAGATAAATATTTATTTTTGAACGAGGTTTATCAGGGAGCCATTGAGAATAAAGGAGAATTTAAGAAGCAGATCCTGGGCTTTAAGGACAGCTTCGGGAAGATATTCGACGCGGTGCAGAAGCTGAACAGCGAGCTTCCGGAACGTATTTTTTATGAAGGCCTGAAGGTTTTGGAGGATATTCTTGAGAATCACGCTATCGCCATTTACACGATGGATGCGAGTCAGCAGTTCGGACGGCTCGCGGTATGCTCCAACAGCCTTTTGACTGCGCTGACAAAGTCTGTCCGGATAAGTGATTATCAGCAGGTATATGATGTTGCCACTAAGAAGCGGGTATGGAAAAATTCAGAAATGATCCCCGGACAGCCGATGTATGCATGCGGTATCTTTAGGGATGAGACTATGGTGCTGATGGTTACTATATGGGAGGCGGAGGTGGAGCAGTATGGTATGCACTATATGAATATTTTCCAGATTATGTGCGGGCTGGTACAGACTTCTTTTCTTCGAGCCATGGAATATGAGGAAATGACAGCTTCCCAGAGATATTACCCGGATACGCATACGGTTTATCCCCAGCGTCTGCGTCAGGCGCTTGATATACAGAAGGCCATGAAGGAAGAAGGGATTGCCGACTATGTTCTTATCCGGTTTGAGGACGGCGATTTGAAAAGACTTGACGAAAGGCTCACGGGAATGGTTCGCGCCAACGATATGCTGGGAATGGATGAGAAGGGAAACATTTATCTTCTCCTTGTACAGATGAATCGGAAAAACTTCCATATTGTGGGAAATCGTTTGAAGAGCTTGGGCATAGCATACCAGATTGTAGAGGATATTACCTAGAAAGCGAGAAAAAAATTGATAGTTATATTTTTGCTGATTCATATTATTCTTTGCATCATTATTTATTTACTTATGAGACTGTCCATATTAAAAGCCGAAAGGATGATCATGCCTCTGGTCTGCCTGGTGCCGGTATGGGGAATACTTGCCTTGTTTTTTCTGGAGATCCGTAACAGAGGAAAGCGGGAGACCCTTGAAGATGTCGGAATTGAAAAGCTGAAGATCAATGACGAGATCTACAGGAGTATTCTGATGGACGAGGATCCGATAGAGGACCGTGTAGTTCCCTTGGAGGAGGCTCTGCTGATCAATGACCCTGCTACAAGAAGGGAACTGATGATGGAAGTCATGTATTCCAACCCAGACGATTATGTGGAACAACTGAAGGAAGCCCGTACCAATGACGATACAGAGGTTGTCCATTACGCGGTTACTGCACTGGCGGAGCTTCAGAAGGAATATGATTTCCGCTTTCAGGAGCTGGACTGGGAAATGGAAAAAAATCCGGATGACGATGAGGTTACAGACAAATACATAAAGCTTTTAAATCAATATCTGGACAGCGGAATTGCGGAAGAAAACGATATGGATATCAAGTTGCGTACATACAGCGGAATACTGGAGCGTAAGCTGAAAAATACACCGGAAAGCTTCGCCCTCTGGAAGGAAAAGATAAAAACGGATCTGAAAATCAGGGAATATGAAACTGCTCTGGAGGATATTCAGTATATTGTAGAGAACTGGGAGAAGGAGGAGGCTGGTTATCTTCTGCTGATCCAATATTATTCTGCGTTGAAGGACAGGCAGGGAATTGACAGAACATTAGAACAGGTCAGCAGAAGGAGAATTCATCTGACGCCCCGAGGCCGAAGAGAAATTTCCTTCTGGAAGAAAGATGAGGATATGCAGGAAGCGTGAAAAAAAATAAGACATCAAAAAAAAGATTTCGATTTGGTAGAATGCAGACGGTGATTGCTGTTTTTCTTTTGTTGGTTATTGTTTTATGTATCGTTCAGAAGAACGTTCCATATAAGAAGCAGGAGCTTCTTCTGGAACCTTTGGAAGCAGTTTCCTTCACGGCGGACAATGCAGAAAGTCAGTCGGAATGTATGATCTTCTGGGAAGACGATGCGAACGGAAAAAGCGGGTTGCAGTTGATGGAAGCGGTTTTGGAGCAGATGAAGATTCCTTATGACGCCTGCAGCGGCAGAGAAGCCGAAAAAGTGGATCTGCAGGAATACAAAACCATTGTATTCTCTGTTACGGACCTGAGCATTTTAGATGAAACTCTTTTGGATATTATAGAGTGGGTAAAAGCAGGAGGAGGCTTGATGGTGCTTTATCCTCCTGAACACAACGGGATGCTGGAGAGCGTGGGTGTCAGTTTAGGAATTTCTACTATGGGAAAGAACTACCATATGGTGGAGGGCTTTCATTTCAGCAGAGAGTTTATGCTTGGCGGGGATCTGACAGATTATAAAGTTACAGATCCATACGAATCATCATTGGTTGTGGAATTGTCGGACGATTGTCAGGTGTATCTGGAATCGGATGATGAATACAGGATTCCGCTGATCTGGAGCAGGGAAGCGGGCGAAGGAAGGATTGTTTTTGATAATCTTGGTTTCCTGGAAAAAGCTTACAGAGGATTTTATGCCGCCTCCTATACATTATTGGAGGATGTCTGTGCTTATCCTGTGATTAATGGATCGGCCTTTTATATAGACGATTTTCCATCGCCCGTCCCTGGAGGAAACAGCCAGTATATAGAACGGGATTATGGAATGAGTATCTCTGATTTTTATACGCAGATTTGGTGGAGAGACGTCTATAATCTGGCAAAAAAATACGGACTACGGTATACAGGACTGGTGATTGAGGAGTACTCGGACCAGGTGGAGGCTCCCTTTCAGGAAAATACGGACATACACCGGTACCGGTATTTTGGAAATATGCTGCTGTCTCTGGGCGGAGAGCTCGGTTTTCATGGCTATAATCATATGCCTCTGTGTCTTCTAGGATTTGACTATAAGGGAGAATATGATGCATACAGGCTGTGGGAAAGTTATGACGATATGAAGGCGTCTCTTACTGAATTGAGGCGGTTCTGTCAGGAACTTTATCCGGAGGAAAAGTTTCAGGTTTATGTCCCGCCTTCGAATATTCTGTCAGAGGAAGGAAGAGCGGCGCTGAAAGAGGCGGCGGATATACGGGCTGTAGCCAGCATTTACCTTCCTGATTCAGAAGGGATTTCTTATGATCAGGAATTTGAGGTGGGAGAGGATGGCATTATTGAAACTCCAAGAGTGATTTCTGGTTATATATTGGACGACTATATGCGGCTTGCCGCTCTTTCTGAGCTGAATTTCCATTATGTGAATTCTCATTTCCAACATCCGGATGATACCCTGGATAAGGATCGGGGAGCTGAATTGGGCTGGAAGGAAATGTTCGGGAGACTTTTAGATTATACAGATTGGCTTTATCAGGCAGCTCCGGATATCCGTAATCTTACAGGAACAGAGCTGGCGGCTGCGGTACAGATTTATGATGAACTGCAGGTCCGGAGAGAATACTCCGGAGATTCTCTCAGGCTGAGTTTTGAGGGTTTTCAGGATGAAGCCTGGCTGTTTCTGAGAGTAAATGAGGGCACGCCGGGTGAGGCAAGCGGCGGGACCATAGAAGAATTGCTGGAGGGACTTTATCTTGTCCATGCAACAGACGATACGGTGGAGATTCCGATAAGGTAAAACTCCCGGGAGACTTAGGATAAATCGGACGCAAAAGGGAAAGGTTATGGAAAAAAGACGCGGAAAATATGTTTCAGTTATTCTTATCCTGGCAGTATTTCTTCTACTGACAGTGGCATTGCTGGGACAGTATGGATGGATGAGAAATCTGTCCGTAAAATCAGAGCTCAATATTCTGGATAATTCTGTTTTTGATAATGCGGATCTGTCCGGCGTTAAAGACCGGGAGACGGCGGAAAGCGCCGGCTGTCTGTATGTGTGGGACAGCGAGGACGAAAATTCCAATGTTTTTCATGAACAGATAACGCAGATATTTCAGGATATGAAGGTGGATTACAGGGAGATCGATCTCAGAGATGGAAGCGTTATTGAACTGGAACAATATGATATCATTGTGCTTGGTTTTACAAATTATCAGGAAAATAGTGAGCTGCTTCTTGCCGCAGTAGACTGGATGGAAGCAGGCGGCAGTCTGTTTCTTCCTCAGGTACCGGAGGGAGGAAGCGTATATGACTGGATGAGCAGTCATATTGGCGTGATGAATATGGGAAAGACCTATTACTCTGTTTCCGGTATCCGTATCGAAGAAGATTTTATGCTTACCGGCGGCGCCAGCGATTACAAGATCATGTATCCGTTTGAATCAGCTCTTCCGGTGGAATTGAATGAAAACTGCAGCGTGTATATAGTGACGGCAGACGAGAGGGAAATTCCTGTGTTGTGGGAAACACAGGCAGAGAAGGGGCATGTTGTGGCAGTGAATTTAGGACACTATGAAAAAAGCTATCGCGGAATATATGCCATGGCCTACAGCCTTCTTTCGGAATACTGCGTATGGCCGGTTGTTAACAGCGCTTCTTTTTATCTGGATGGTTTTCCATTCCCGCTTCCGTCAGATAAAAACGGTTATATTACAGATGCTTATGGAGAGGGGATGGATACCTATTCCTTTTATGTAAGAGAATGGTGGAACGACTTGCTTTCTCTTGCCGGAAAATATGGTATCCGTTATACGGGAACGATTGTGGAAAACAACGACGACGAGGTGGAGCCTCCCTATGAGGAAAAAAACTCGGCAAACCGGTATCAGTATTTTATTTCTTCTATGCTCGAAGCAGGTGGTGAGGCGGGTATGTACGGCTATAACCAGCAGCCATTGTGCCTGGAAACCAGCAGCCTTGATCCGGCGGAGCTTGAGAAGCTTCCGGATTATGAAAAGGATTTGAAGCTGAATTACTGGAACAGTGTTCAGGATATGGCGGACGGGCTGAGAGAAGCCGTAAGGTTCTGCCAGACAATCACGGAAGATATTACGCTGCAGGTTTATACACCCCCTTCCGGTATTTTGTCCGAGGAGGGAAAAAGAGCTGTAAAGGAAGCTCTTCCTGATATCAGATCCATTGCGGGCTCTTATTTTGGACAAGGCTATGCCGCCGAGCAGGAATATGAGGTAGATGAGAATGGAATGATTCTGACGCCCCGGATTACTTCGGGATGTAATTTTGACGAATCTATGAAAATGAGTGCATTGTCAGAACTGAATATGCACTATGTAGCGTCCCATGCAATGTCCCCGCTGGATGTGCTGAATCCGGATGCCGGTGCGGAGCTTGGATGGCCGGCCCTTTACGAGACTCTTGAGAATTATGAGAAATGGCTGGAAGGAGCTGCCGGAAATATCAGGAAACACACCGGGTCAGAAGCGGCTGCTGCGGTTCAGAGGTTTTATTATGCAGCTATCGACGGTAAGCCTGCGGAAAGCGGAACAGATTTTTATATTGACAACTTTCAGGATGAAGCGTGGTTCCTGATCCGCTTTAATAAGTGGGAGCCTGAAGCGGACAAAACGGAGGGCGGAGAACTGTTTCATCTCACAGGGAATCTTTATCTGCTGAAAGCAGAAGCGGAAAGTATTAGTGTCGTTAAGAAGGGATAATAGATGAGGATTTGTGTGATTTTGGAAGGCTGCTATCCTTATGTGACCGGCGGCGTTTCCACATGGATACATCAGTATATGAAAGGCATGCCTCAGCATGAATTCGTAGTATGGGCGGTTGGTGCCAACGCGAAGGACAGGGGAAAGTTTAAATACGAGCTTCCTGAAAATGTTGTGGAGGTGCGGGAGATATTTCTGGACGACGCTTTTGGCATGCAGCTTACCAAAGGGAAATATCAGTTTACGGAGGAAGAGGTTCGGGAACTGCGCGAATTTGTAAACTGCCGCAGGCCGAATTGGGAAAAGTTGTTCAAAATGTATCATGACAGAAGAATATCGCCCATCGCGTTTCTGATGAGCGAGGATTTTTTGAATATCCTCACTAAAATCTGTCATGAGGAGTATCCGTATGTAAGCTTTTCCGACCTGTTCCATACGGTTCGTTCAATGCTGCTTCCTGTGCTGTATATTATGCAGACGGAGGTGCCAAAGGCGGATATTTATCATGCTATCGCCACCGGGTACAGCGGGATTCTGGCAAGACTGGGCAGCTACGTCAACCATGCTCCCTATGAAATTACAGAGCATGGAATCTACACCCGTGAAAGAGAAGAAGAGATCATCAGAGCCAAATGGGTGGTTCCTGCGTTTAAAAGATTCTGGGTAAGATTTTTTTATATGCTTTCCGCGGCGGCCTATGAAAAGGCTTCAGGAATTACAAGTCTCTTTGATAAAGCTATGGAAATGCAGATCGATATGGGCTGCCACAGAGAGAAATGCAGGTATATTGTGAACGGGATCCATTTTGAAAGATTCTGTTCGATGCCGTTGAAAAAAGAGAACGGGTTTATTGATATCGGAGCCATACTGAGAATTTCTCCCATAAAAGACGTAAAAACTCTTTTGTATGCTTTTGCGGAGCTTAAAAGAAGAGTTCCCAATGCGAGGCTCTATGTGGCCGGACCTGAGGACGATAAAGAATATGCTCAGGAGTGTTATGCTTTAAATGAACATCTGGGTACTAGGGACGTATTCTTTCTTGGGACAGTCAATGTCCTGGAATACATGGAAAAATTTGATTTTACAGTGTTGAGCAGCATATCTGAAGGAATGCCGCTTTCCGTTCTGGAATCCTTTGCGGCGGGCAGACCGTGCGTGGTGACGGACGTGGGCTGCTGTAAGCAGTTGATCAACGGAATGGGGGATGATGAGCTGGGATCGGCAGGATACTGTGTTCCGCCGATGTATAGAGAAGCTTTAAGCGACGCTCTGGAAATGATGTGCGTACATCCTGAAGAGAGATATCAGATGGGAATTACGGGAAAGAAGCGTGTGGAGCTGTATTTCCGGCATGAAGATATGATACAAAATTATCTGGATGAATATGACGAGGTGTTTAGACGATGGCGGGAATCGGATTCAGCTTAAAGAGATTATTTAACAAAAAAGGTGTGTTTTCACTTTGCAGGGCATATGGATACGCGGGAATTATATGCGCAGGTCCCATGATACTGGGTGTTATCATGTTGACAGGAGTGAGTCTTACGGCGAGGTTGGCCGGAATGTCGGCTCATGACAGAGAGCTCATGAATTGCATGCTTACATACAGCCTTCTGGTTTCTCTTTCCGTTACAAGCTGGTTTAACATGGTTACAACGCGTTATATCTCGGACATGCTTTATGAAGAAAAGCCAGAAAAGATTATGCCTTCCTTATATGGAAGCTGTTCGGTCATGCTGGCGGTCGGCGGAATCCTGTACGCGGTATTTCTCCATTTTTCGGGAGTGAAGTTTACTTACCAGGTTTTGTGCCTGTGGTTTTCCCTGATACTGATCGTTGTGTGGATGGAGATCGTGTATCTTACCGCCCTAAAAGATTACAAGGGGATCGTGTTGGCGTTTGCGATTTCCCTGCTGCTGGGGTTTTTCTGCGCCCTGGTATTGGTGGTTTTAGGATGGGTGAGCATCGTGAGCCTGATGCTCTGCATTATCATTGCCTACGGTACATTGATGGTATGGTATTATAAGCTGCTCCTGGATTATTTTCCGAAGAATGATGGAAGTAAATATGCGTTTCTCCGGTGGTTTGACAAATACAAATCACTTGCTTTTTCCGGGGGATTTATTAATATCGGTCTGTTCGCTCATCTGGTAATTATGTATTTCGGACCTCTCAGGGTACAGGTAGAGGGACTTTTTTACGGGGCTCCCGCTCATGATGTGCCGGCTCTGATCGCGTTTTTTTCTATATTGATCACTACAGTGAATTTTGTCACTTCTGTTGAAGTACGGTTTTATCCGGAATACAGAAATTATTACAGCCTGTTTAACGACAATGGCTCTATTAGGGATATTGAACAGGCGGAAACGAAAATGCTTTCCGTACTGAAGCAGGAACTGACCTTTAGCGGGCATAAGCAGTTGATCTCAACTATATTGTTCGTAGTGTTCGGCAGCTATGTGCTGGAATGGATGTCCGTGGGCTTTACCGATACTTCTATTGGAATTTTTCGATTCCTCTGTACGGGATATGGAATTTATGCTATCAGTAATTCGATCATGCTGATCCTTCTGTATTTTGAGGATTATACTGGAGCGCTTTTGGGAACAGCGGCATTTGCGACGGTCAGTGTTGTGCTGACGATACTCCAGAACCTGTATGGATCGGTTGAGTTTTTTGGACTGGGATTTTTGATCGGAGGAGTCGTCTTTTATTTTATCGTCTGGCTCCGCCTGGAATGGTATACCAGACGACTGCCGTATTTCCTGCTCTGCCGGAAGTCAATGCTGCCTAATACGGAAAAAGGGATTTTCGCCGGGCTATGCGATTATCTAGATGAAAGAGACCGTAGGAAAAAGGAAAATCCAAAAGAAAAATGGAAGAAAAAGAGACGACTGACAGGAGCCGCCATGCTGGTGCTGATCTGTTTCCTCAGCGGGTGCGGAGCGTCTTCGGAAAGCGTCGGCGGAAACAGCCGGACGCAGGATATAACTGAAGAAAGTGAAGCGCGTTTAACGGGAACCCCGGTGGAGAAGGAAGAACTGAAGGAGACGGAGGAGACCCTGTCAGACAATAAGGCGGTCTACGCCGGGGACAATGAAACTTCGGTTGTTACTATGTATCTGACAGTGCGTTCGGGAAATGAGGCAGACGTTACGGATCATACCTGGACGGAGATTAATACCTATGATACCTATTATTATGAGGACAATGACCTGGACAGATATAACTGTGAGGCTATTCTTCAGGTGGGAGACGAGAATGGTCCTGTAGAAGGAGAGTTGGGCTACGGTGAAACCGCGCCTAATGCGGCGGTGCAGATCAGAGGCCAGACTTCCTCCAAAAGCGAGCAGAAAAATTATAAGATCCGTATCAAGGATGGGAAAGGGGAATGGCGTGGACAGCGTACCATCGCTCTCAATAAGCATGTGGGAGATCCCACTCGTTTCCGCAATAAGCTGTGCTATGACCTGATGAAGGAAATCCCCCAGATGATGAGCGCCAGAACCCAGTTCGTGCATCTCTATGTAAAGGATGAGACGGAGGGAGGAAACGGAGAATTTACAGATTACGGCCTGTACACCCAGGTAGAGCAGATTAATAAAACTTATCTCAGCACCCATGGTCTGGATAATAAAGGTTATCTTTACAAAATCAACTTCTTTGAATGGTATCTGTATGACGAGCTGAAGCTGAAAACAGACGCCGGGTATGATGAGAAAGCCTTTGAAGAGTATATTGAGATTAAGGGCTGTGACGATCACAGGAAGCTTCTGGATCTTCTTGAGGAGGTAAATGATTATGCGATACCTATAGAAGAAATTGTGGAAGAGCATTTTGATATGCAGAATATTTGCTACTGGATGGCTTTTCACATTCTGACAGGCAACTATGACGTGGGTTCCCGTAATTATTATCTTTACAGCCCTCAGAATTCTGAAAAGTGGTATTTCATTTCCTGGGACAATGACGCATCGTTTGCGAGGACATATCACAAAATACGAGGCTACACAGAAGGACAGTCCTGGGAGCAGGGATTGACTCAATTTACACATATTATATTATTCAACAGAATCTTTCGTGAAGAGCAGTACAGGGAGATGCTCACCGCCGCGGTAAATGATCTGAGGGAGAATTACCTGACACCGGATAAAGTTGCTTCCATGGCGGAACAGTATGCGGCGGTTGTGAAGCTATATCTGTACAGAATGCCGGACGAGGAGAATGCGCGAATGGAGCCGGATGACTTTGAGATGATTGTCTCCTCTTTAGGCGATGAACTGGAAGAAAATTATGGATATTACAGAGAAAGTCTGGAACGTCCGATGCCGTTTTTTGTCAGCAATCCTGCCGAGGAGGAGGGAAAATTGAACGTGCTTTGGGATGCGGCCTTTGATTTTGACGGAGAAGATATTATATACCGGTTTATGCTTGCCAGGGATTATAATTTTACAGATGTCCTATATTCTGAAGACAATATACGTCTTCCGGAGGTGACCCTCAATATGCCGGAGCCGGGAACCTACTATATCCGGGTACAGGCGGTGAATGAATCCGGTTATGTACAGGATTGTTATGATTATGTGTCCACCGATGATGGAAAAGCTTATGGGGCAAAGGCTTTTACAATAAAAGAGGATGGAACAATCATAGAAGAGGTAAATGAAGAATGAGTGACAGAAGAACGTTAGGAGGACTAGAATGAAGGGAAAAGCGGTTTGGCTTCTGCCGCTGCTGCTTCTGCCGGCGCTTCTGACCGGATGCAGCGCAGCGGAGGATGATAATGCCGTGCTGGTCAGCGCTGACGAGACCTACGAGACTACGGGGAGCAGCAGCGGGGATTATCAGCTCAGGGATAAGGAATCCCTGTATGATAGTGAGGATGATAAAATTGTAACCATGTATCTGACCGTGGGGCTTGGAAATGAAGAGGACGGCACAAAGCATACCTGGACAGAGGTAAACAGCCATCCGCTGTCCTGGTATGAAGATCAGGGAATCGAACCGTATAAATGCGAGGCGGTTCTGCAGGTAGGGGATGAAAGCGGGCCGGTAGAGGGAAAGTTTGGCTATGGAGACAGAACGGCAAACGCCACAGTCCAGCTCCGCGGTAAAGCAGCGTCCGCTCAGCAGCAAAAAAGCTATCGGATCAGGATTAAAGACGGAAGCGGAAAATGGCAGGATCAGAAAACCATATCCCTGAATAAGCACATCGCGGATCCTGTGAGATATAAAAATAAGCTGGCCTATTCCCTGATGGAGGAGATCCCTCAGATGCTCAGTGCCAGAACGACCTTTGTACACCTTTATGTAAAAGATAAAACCCAGGGTGAGGACGGCCTGTTCCGCGATTACGGACTTTACACCCAGGTGGAGCAGGTTAATAAAACTTACCTCAAAAACAGAGGCTTTGATAATGACGGGGCTTTATATCAGGCGGGAAAAAATTTTGACTGGGGACGTCACGAGGACAGCATCTTACTGGCTACGGACGCTGACTATGATCCGGAGAAATTCGAGCAATATCTGGAAATTGGAGGATCTGAGGAGCATGATAAGATCATAGCTCTTCTGGATGCTGTGAATGATACAGATAATCAGATCAGTGAGGTGGCAGAGCAGTATTTCGACCGTGAGAATCTTTATTACTGGATGGCATTTCATATATTGACCGGAAATAAAGATGTATTGAACGGCAACTATTATCTTTACAGTGCGAGAGGATCGGACAAATGGTATTTCATTTCGTGGGATAACGATGGCATTCTGAAAGAAGAATATGAGCTTATGGAGGATGCTTCCTATGACCGGTCATGGAACAAAGGGATTTTTACTTTTATAGATAAAATTCTGTTCCGGAGGATTCTGCAGGATTCCTCCTGCCGGCAGGAGCTGGATGCCGCGGTAGAAGATCTGTACGTCAATTACCTGACCGAAGAGGCGGTACAGGAAAAAATCAATACTTACAGAGCGGCTACGGAGGAGTATCTTTATTCCCTTCCGGATCAGACCTATGTGCCGGTTTCTCAGGAGGAGTATGATATATTATCAGACAGTATGGCGGATGAGATTGCCGACAATTATAATATGTATAAAGAAACCATGGCTTCGGCATGGCCTTTCCATATTAAGGATCCGGTGAACGAAAACGGAAGCACCGTGTTTAGCTGGGAAGAGTCGTATGTATTCGAGGGCGCGTCGGCTGTCTATACAGTTGAGGTGGCGGCAGATTATACGTTTGAAGACTGTATCGTAAACGAGCAGACAGACAAGACAGAATACAGGACAGAACAGCTTCCTGCAGGCCAGTATTTTGTGCGGATTCGGGCTTCCGGGGAAAATGGGATCAGCCAGGATGCGTACGAGTACTATAACACGGAGAAGGGAACTGCCAGCTACAGTACTCTATGCTTTTACATATTGGAGGACGGTACGGCAGCCGCTTCCAGATTCGGGGAGGATGAATGAAATGGCAGCTTTTTTGCGCAGGCCCGAAAAGTATAGAAATGAGTGGAAGTATTATATTTCGCTGTGGGAGGCAGAAATGCTGAAAAAGAGACTTCTGCCCTTTATGGAGACAGACCCCAACGCGGAAAACGGAATGTATATGATCAGGAGTCTTTATTTTGACGACTACTGGAATTCCGGTTATGAAGAAAAGATGATGGGCGTGGAATACCGCCAGAAATGGCGCATAAGGATTTATAATTACAGCAGCCGCAGTATAAAGCTGGAGCGGAAAAAGAAATGGGGAAGCTACATACATAAGGATTCCGCTCCGCTGACCCGGGCAGAATATGAAAAGATCATGGAGGGAGATTATGAGTTTCTGCTTTACAGTAAATATCCTCTCTGCCGGGAATTTTATTATGAATGTACGGTGAAGCTGTACAGGCCCAGGGTTATAGTGGACTACGAGAGAACGCCTCTGATCCGTCAGGAGGGAGACGTCAGGATCACCTTTGACAGCGATATCAGAGCAGGGGCTTTTACTTATGATATATTTGACCCGGAGCTTCCAGTGGAAAATGTCCTGGAGCCGGACAGACTGGTGCTGGAGGTGAAGTTTACGGAAATGCTGCCGCTGATCATCAAGGAACTTCTTCCGCTGGACGGTCAGGAATTTTCTGCTATTTCAAAATATACCTTATGCTATGAAAAGGCGTTTTACAGGACAGATGTGCTGTCCGGCATTTCAAAAACAAACAGGAGGAACAGAAGATGAATATAAGGGATTATTTTAAAAATTCGGTCTGGGATTCATTTATGAGTTCTCAGGGGATCACTTCTGATTTTGTGGCGACGGCGGTAACAGCCATGCTGCTGGCGGTTGTGCTGGGAATTTTCATTTATAAGATATACGGACACTATTTCGGAGGCGTGGTTTTTTCCAGCTCCTTTGCCGTTACCCTGGTGGGAATGACGGTGCTGAGCTGTATGCTGACCCTGGCGATCAGCAGCAATATTGTAATCTCGCTCGGTATGGTCGGCGCGCTGTCTATTGTTCGTTACCGTACGGCTATTAAGGACCCCATGGATCTTTTATATTTGTTCTGGTCTATCTCTGTGGGAATCACTCTGGGAGCAGGATTGTATATACTGGCGGTCTGCACGATGCTGATTATGGTATTTGTGGTTCATATTTTCTATAACAGGAGAAAAAAGGGAACAATTTTTATTCTGGTCGTCCATTATGATTCCCAGGCGACGGGAGACGAAATCATGCGTATACTGCATAAAATGCGTCATCAGTTGAAATCAAAAACTATGAGAGGCGAGATGACGGAGCTCACGGTGGAGTTGATCACCAAGAACCAGAATACGGTTTTTATGGAGCAGATCCAAGCAATTGAGGGAGTGAAGGATGTGTCGCTGATCCAGTACAATGGAGAGTATCACGGATAGGAGGAATAGATGGAGAGACGACGTTCAAAGATTCCGTATATCATGCTGATCGTGCTGTCACTGGCCTGCGCCGGACTTCTGCTTTATATTGTACCTTACCGGTACCAACTGAATCATACGGTAACCTTCAGCGAGTCGAAGGAGCCTTTGGATAATCCGCTCACCGGATATGCGCCTCCGGCGGAAGATGAGGAGGAGTGCGGGGATTCTAAGCTGGTTTACATCGGACTTACATGGAAAATGTGGGAACCAAGGCAGGGAGAGTATGATACAGATGCTTTGGAGGAAATGTTTCATATTGAGCGGTGGAAAAGCGAGAATAAACATGCTGTACTGAGGTTTATATGTGACATACCTCAGGATGAAAGACATATGGACATACCGGAATGGCTGTATGAACGGACCAGAGACGGAGAATTTTATGATAACGGATACGGAGCCGGATACTCTCCGGATTATGAAAATGAATATTTCAGAGAGAGACACAGCCTGGCTGTGGAGGCTCTGGCCGAATACTGCAACCAGGATGATTTTGTATCTTATGTGGAGCTTGGCAGTCTTGGTCACTGGGGAGAGTGGCACACAAATACGGAGGAGGGAATTTCTCCCATGCCGGACGCCCAGATCTGTTGGGATTATGTGCTGGACTATTCCGATAATTTTCATAATGCCCGTCTTATGATGCGAAGAAATTATGTAATGGCGGCTGACGGCGGAATGGGCTTGTACAACGATATGACGGGAAGTTCTTCGGATACGGATGAGTGGCTGGGGTGGATCGAGAGCGGCGGAAGCTTTGAGACGTCGGGAAAAGCTCTGGAGTATAAACCGATGGAGAACTTCTGGGAGACAGCGCCATCCGGAGGAGAGTTTACCAGCGAGTTTGCCATGGAAGAGCTGCTTTCGGACAGATTGGCGGAAACTCTGGAAATGATCCGGGACAGCCACATGACTTTCATAGGCCCCAAATGTCCCGAGGGAAGCTTTAAGGATCAAAATTCCGCGCAGGTGATTAGAGAGGAGCTGGGGTATCGTTATTTCATATCCAGCTTGAGTACTCAGTATTCTTTTTCAGAAGGACAGCTTGACGTGAAAATCGTGTGGGAGAATAAAGGGCTTGCGCCTCTGTACTGGGATTGGCCGGTAACAATGTATGTGTATAATGCGGAAGGAAGACTGAAATACTGGGAGACGGTGGATATCAGGCTCTCTGAGCTTTATCCGGGAATCTCCGTGGAGACGGTGTGCAGTATTCCGTTTACGGACGAGTTCCGTCAGGGATACCAGATCGGTATCGGAATTACCAGTCCGGATGAGAATGAATATATTACACTTGCAATAGACACGGAAAAAAAAGAAAATATACAATTAGTCTATACCTATAAAGACTAGAGAAAGAGAGGATGGCACTATGGCTGGAAATGGTATGTTTAGAACGGTTCTCTTTGGCGGGTTTAATAAAGATGATGTGGACGAGTACATCAAGACACTGGAACACGAAATGGAATCTATCAAACTCCTGCACCAGAAAGAGAAAAATGAGCTTTTGAAAAAACTAGAGAACGGACAGACAGGGGATTATGGAGAGACGGAAGAGGTTCAGGAATTACAGGATACGATTCGTATTCTGCGTGAATCCGGCGAGAAGCTGAAAGAGGAAAATATGGAATTGATGCAGCAGCTTCAGGATGCTGAATTTTTAGGTTTTTCTTCTGAGGAAGCGGCAGACAGTGTTTCAAGAAGCAAATATGAAAGACTTCAGTCTGAAAAACAGCAGATAGAAAGCCGGCTGGAGACGCTCCAGAGAGAAAACGAGGAGGTAAAAAGTCGGATGGAGCTTCTTCAGGAAGAGAAGACAGAGATAGAAGGCCGTACAGAGGCGTTTCAGGAAAATTCGGAAACAGGAAGAATCATAAAGGGGCTCCGGACAGAGAAGGCGGAAATGCAGAGTCAGATCGTCACTTTACAGGAAGAAAAGGCAGAAATGGAAAAACGGACTGCTGCGCTTCAGGAAGAAAAAACAGAAATGGAAGCACAGATTGCTGCGCTTCAAACAGACATGACGGGTCAGCAGGAGTTCATAGATAGTTTGAAAATGCAGATAAAAGACATGGAAGAAAAGCAGCAGGACAATCTGTTTGATTATGATGCGGTGTCCAGAATTATGGAGGAAGCCAGAAATAGTGCTGCGGAGATTGAGAAAAGAGGCAGAATCAGAGCCGAAGAAATTATCGAGGAAGCCAAAGCAGAGGCGGAGAAGCAGAAGGATATTGTTGTAAGAAGAATCAATTCACAGCTTGAGGAAAAAGGAATCCAGCTTATAGCTGCAAAATACAAGCTGGAGGAGTATGCAAAGGAAATCGAGAGTACGCAGCGGGGACTCTGCAGCGTAAACGCCCGGATTCAGGATATGGTACGGAGTATGCCCATAAGGCTGGACGATTACTGGGAAGGGGAGCATTACCGGGAACTGGAAAGCCAGAAGGAGCAGAAGGGGATTGCTCATAATGAACAGACGGATCCGTTGGCTGAAGATATAGAGGAATAGAAAAGCTGATCCTCTTTGCTCCTGCTGGAATAACTCATTTTCCGGCACTCATTTTCCGGCTGCGTTGTAAGCCTCCGTGTTTTGTGCTAACTAAAAAAAACAGTATCTGGCGCGCTCCGGCCGCGGCAGATGATTCCAGAGTAAGGGAAGGACAGGTGACGGCTATGAATATTATGATCGTAGAGGACGACGCGGCCTTAAACCGCGGCATAGCCCTTGCGTTCGGCAATTCCGGAGATACCTTTTATTCCTGCTATACGGTCAGGGAGGCTAAGGACAGACTTTGCCGGGAGCTGCCGGATATGATGATCCTGGATATAAATTTAGGCGATGGGAGCGGATATGAGATATTAAAAGAGATCCGCAGAACTTCCGATATTCCCGTGCTGCTTCTGACTGCCAACGACCTTGAGATCGACCAGGTCACGGGGCTTTCCCTGGGAGCGGACGACTATGTGACGAAGCCCTTCAGCCTGGCGGTGCTCCGGGCTCGGATAGAAGCCCTGAAGCGCAGATGCGCCCAAAAGAAAGAAGAAGAGAGGTACAGGATCGGGGAGCTTGATCTGGATTTTGGGAAACTGAACTTTTACAAAAGAGGACGCGAGCTTACTCTCAGCAGAAATGAGCAGAAGCTTCTGCGTCTTCTCGTGTCCAATCCGGGGCAGATCATGACGAGGGAGCTTCTGATCGACCGCCTCTGGAGCCAGGGGGCGGAATTTGTAGATGAAAACGCGCTGTCGGTGACTATGAACCGGCTTCGGAGAAAGCTGGAGGACGATATCAAAGATCCCAGGTATATCCAGACTGTCTACGGTCAGGGCTATGTCTGGATCAGTCCGGCCATACAGCGGCGTCACCCATAGTAAGTACGGAGGACAGGAAGATGTTTGAAAGCAGAACGCTCAAACGGCTGGATCAGATGCTGGAGGAGGGGATACGCGGGGAATTTCATGAGTCCGCGTATGATGAGAGCCGCCTTTCCCGCCTGGAGAGCAAATGGAAACAGTTTCTGGAAAATTCCGGCATAGCCAGGGCAAATCTGGAACAGGAAAAAGAGAATATCAAGGGGCTGATCTCAGACATCTCCCATCAGACGAAAACGCCTCTTTCCAATATCCGGCTCTATGGAGAACTGCTTCGGGAACGCCTGGAGCCATCCGGGATGGAGGAGGAGACGGAGCTTCTCAGGCAGATGCTCAGCCAGGCGGAGCGCCTGGAGTTTCTGATCCAGTCTCTTACCAAGATGTCCCGCCTGGAAAGCAATATCCTGACGGTTCAGCCCTCCCGGCAGAAGCTTAAGGGACTTCTTGAGGCGGCCAGGGAGGAGATTCTTCCAAAGGCCGGGGCCAGGAATATCACCATATATATGGACTGTTCCGAAAATGCCGCGGCATACTACGACAGGAAATGGACGCTGGAGGCCCTTTACAATCTTCTGGACAACGCGGTGAAATACAGCCCCGAGGGATCTGAGATCCATGTTTCGGTCAAGGAATACGAGCTTTATACCGCCGTTGCTGTGAAGGATCAGGGGATGGGGATTTCCGAGGAGGAGCTTCCCAGGATCTACGGACGGTTTTACCGTTCCGGGAAGGTGCAGCAGAAGGAAGGCGTAGGGCTGGGGCTGTATCTGGCCCGGGAAATTCTCCGCAAAGAAAACGGGTATCTGAAGGCAGAGTCAAAGGAAGGAGAGGGAAGCACCTTCTGGATGTTTCTGCAGAAAGATGATTAGATACAGGGCCTCTTATTCAGAGGCCCTGATCCGGTCTACAACGCTTTCCCGGCACATCCGGCGGCAGGCCAGAGCCGGAACCGCCCACACTGTCAGAAGAAGGAACGGCAGGCAGAGAACCAGGGGAAGCACTGTAAAGTGCCACCGGAAGTAGTCGAAGCTGTTCTGCAGACCCTTCATAACAGTCACATTGACCAGAGAACCGGCAGTCACAGCGGCGGCGATGGTAAAGCCCCCGTAGTAAAGGCCCTCGAAGGTGAGCATCTGACGGAGCTGCTTTCCGGTCATTCCCACGGACTCGATCATAGCCAGCTCCCGCCGCCTGGATAGGATACTGGTGATGATGGTGTTGATAAAGTTCAGGATTCCGATCAGTCCCAGAATAAAGGCCAGAAGTCCTCCCACCACCGCGATCATCCAGCTCATGGAGTGAAATTCCGCTATAATGGTTTCTCTGGAGGTGGGGGTCAGACTGGGATTCACCTGGGAGCAGTAATTGGAAATCCATTCCTGAACAGTCTCTATGGAACCGTCTTTCACATTGAAAAGAGTCCTCAGAGGCTGGCGCTGTCCGCAGTACCAGTTAAATTCCTCTACGGGAAGAATATAGGTCAGATCCATCAGTCCGTACATCCGGAATTCGGCGGCATTGGGCATGGAGGCTACTGCCATCACCTGATAGGTTCTGGTTTCCCCCTGCTGGTTGGTAAGGGTGACAGATTCTCCCGGATCATAGAAATTTATATGGCTTTCGTCCAATTTCCTGGAGTTTGCGATGATATAATCTCCCGACTGGAATTTTTCCCAGTCAAGATCACCCTCCTGGAGACTCAGATTGCGGAAGATCAGCTCATCTATGCCGTAGGCTGCTCCATCTAGGCTTAAGGTGTCCTGATACTTCTGCAGGCTCTCGCCTGTAGACGGAAACTGCCGGATCAGCCTGCCGAACACTTCTTCCTTCCGGCTCCAGATCCGTTCCTCAAATCTCTGATAATCTTCCCTGGAAAAGGTAAGCCAGAGGCTCTGGTAATAGACGCTGCCGATCTCCGATATATCGGACCGGGCAGAAAGCTCCTCCAGGAATTCTTCAGGAACGTCTTCTGTATTGCGCACAGAAGCGGAAAAATTATCTACAGAGGCGTCAGTAACGGAATAGTCGCTGATGCTCAGACGGGATATATATTCCTCCATGTCAAATCCGGTCACCAGAGTATATACGCAGTTCAGAAGGATCAGACTCATCGAAAGGGACAGAACGACGATCACTGCCTTTTTGCGGCTTCTTTTCAGGTTGGCCCTGGCAAAAGCCGCCATGGTGACGGTTCTGGTCTTTTTTGTCTGGTCTTTTTTCCTGGAAATCTTCTTTTTTCCGCGGCTGCTTTCCTGCCCCTCCGTATATCGCACCGCCTCTATGGGAGAAACCCTGGCGGCGGCGCGGCAGGGCCGGATACAACTGATATAGACGGTAAAAAGAGTAAAAAGAGCGGCTCCCGCGAAGATCCAGGGATTCAGAGAAGCCTTTCCCGTGACCGTATCATATAAGTCCAGATTTTTTATGATCTGCGGCAGAAGAAGCCTCCCCGTGAACCATCCAAGTACCAGGCCCGTGGGAATTCCCGCCAGGGAGAGAAGCCATGCCTGCCGCCGGACCATGCGCCTGAGCTGGCGCCCGGTGGTTCCGATGGTTTTTAAAAGCCCGTAAAACCGGATATCTCCATAGACATTGATATAAAAAATATTATAAATGATGAGATAGCCGGACAGGATGATGATGACCAGAAGGACCGCCACTCCCGCAATCGTTTCGGGGTCGAAGGAGCTGGTCATATAGGCCCAGTTCACGCCGTCAGGAACATTCTCAAAGCCCAGACGGCCAGTCAGATCCTCCATCTTCTTTTCCAGGTTGAGAGAGTTGCTGAAATTGAATTCCGCCATAACCCTTCCGGCGGCATCCTCCATAGTGCCGGGGCCTTCCTGAAAGGAATAGTCCGGCATAGGAGCCGCTTCCTCGGCGTACTCCCTGGACAGGCACAGAGGCTGCACAGCCATAACAGCGTCTCCCTCATACCATCCGGAAAGAGTAAATTCCTGGCGGAAGCTTTTCCCCCGCACGGTAAATTCCAGAGGAACCCTGGCTCCGGTCTCGCAGGAAACCCCCAAAGCCTTCAGAGTCAGGCTGCTGGCTACGATCTCATATTTTTCTTCCGGCATATGCCCCTCTGTGGGATAACAGAAACCATTGCGGGCGGCCGTGTCGTCATAATACCCCATCTCTGTAGGAACCTTGAGAAGCTCAGGATTTTCCGCGCTGGCTACCGCGATACGGCAGGAAACATCCTGTATTTCAGGATCGGAAAGCAGCTTTTCATACTGTTCCCAGGTAAGATACTTATAACCGCCGTGGGCGCTGGTTCCCACCTGCCGCATGGTGGCCTCCTCCATCTTCTGGATAATGCTTCCGCTGATGGTAAACAGGGAGGTGAACAGAAGGGCTGTAAGGGCGATGGCGAGAACCGCGATCAGATTGCGGCTTTTTCTTGAGACCATGGAACGCATGGCGATCTTTGTGATAATTTTGCGGTTTTTTACATTAGCCATGATGATCACCGCCCTTTGACAGGAGTTTTCCGTCCTCGATCCGTATGATCCGGTCCGCAAGCTGCGCGATAGCTTCGTTGTGTGTGATCATGACGATGGTCTGTCCAAACCGGTCGCCCGATACCTTCAGAAGGCCGAGAACATCCTGACTGGTGGCGGAATCCAGGTTTCCCGTGGGCTCGTCCGCCAGAAGGATTGCGGGTTTGGCAGCTAGGGCCCGGGCAATCGCCACCCGCTGCTGCTGGCCGCCGGAAAGCTGTGTGGGAAGATTGTTGAGCTTTTCCCCAAGACCCAGCAGTTTTATGACATTCTGCACATATACCTTGTCCACGGAGCCGCCGTCAAGTTGAATGGGAAGCACGATATTTTCATACACGTTCAGAACGGGAACGAGATTATAGCTCTGAAAAACGAAGCCGATCTTTCTTCTCCGGAAAATACACAGCTCGTCTTTTTTCAGGCGGAAAATATCCCGGCCCTCTACCTCCACTTTGCCGGAGGTGGGATAATCCAGCCCTCCCAGCATGTGCAGCAAAGTGGATTTTCCGGAGCCGGAGGTTCCCACCACCGCCACGAACTCTCCCTTTTGGACTTCCAGATCCACCCCGTCCAGAGCTTTCACCCGGCCGGGACCGTCGCCGTAATATTTTTTCAGGTTTGTTGTTTTTAATACATTCATGACTGTCTCCTCCTTGCTGATATATGATGTATTATACTCCGGACAGCTTTCCAGAATCTTTCAGAATTCTAACAGTTCTGAAAGATTTCCTCCGCTGGGAGAAACGGTCTTTGAGGAGGAGAATTCCGGGTCTAGGAGGATTTGTAAAAATCCTGAACAAAATGGATAAACTGCCGCACATGAGGCTTCAGTATCCTGTTTTTGCTGTATACAATATAAAAGCTGCGGGTATGTACGGCCTCGTCCAGTGTAAACAGGAGGATCTGTTTTGTTTTTTTCAGATCCTGAACAGAACGGGCGGAAAGAATGGAGATTCCCAGTCCGTTTACAATAGATTTTTTTATGCTTTCCAGATCGTTCATTCTGGCGACCACATTCAGCTCCGTGGGCGCAACGCCTATTTTTTCCAGAAACAGATCCATTTCTTTTTTGGTTCCGGAGCCTTTTTCGCGGATGATGATGGGATCCCTGATAAAATCCTGGAAGGTGAGCTTTTTCCCCTCCATTTGAAGGTAATGGTCTGTCACCGGAGCGGCGATGACCAGACTGTCCTGGCAGAAGGGGATAAAGCAGCAGGTTTCATCTCCTGTGTTCTGCCCTGCCAGGCTGAGATCCACGCTGCCGTCCAGAACTCTGCCTATGGCATCCAGGCTGTCAGACTGGAGCGAATGAAAGTACACGTCGGGATGGTGTTTCCCGAATTCGGCCAGAAGCTCCGGGAGAAGATAGGAGGAGGGGATCGTGGAAACGCCCAGATCTATGATCCGTTTTTTGGATTCCGTAAAATCTTCAATAAGATTATTCCGGATATGCAGCATACGGGCCGCGCTGTCGTAGAGCTGGTATCCTTTTGTGGTGACGGAAATCTTCTTTGTGGTGCGTATGATCAGCTTTACCTTAAGCTCATCCTCCAGAGCCCGGATATGGGCGCTGATGGTGGGCTGGGTAAGGTACAGACGCCGGGCCGCCTCCGAAAAGCTCCCGTAATCCACCACGGCCACAAAAGCCTCAAGCTGCTTAAATTCCATGGCTTTTTTCCTCCTCCCTTCCCTCAGTGATCCGGGACAGCGCCTGAAGCGCTTTGTCCAGCTCCTCCTTTGTATTTTCCGGCCCAAAGGAGAAACGGATGGTTCCCTCCGGATAAGTTCCGAGAGTTTTGTGGGCGTTGGGGGCGCAGTGGAGCCCTACTCTGGTCATAACGCCGTATTCGGAATCCAGCTCAAAGGCCGCCCGGGCCATATCGATCCCGGGAGTCTGTACAGACACCACCGCGCAGCGGCCCTCGATTCCCTTTTTTCCGATCAGACGCAGACGGGTTCCGGAAGGATCGATGTTCTGTATTCCCCTGATAAAATAGTCCGTCAGCTCCATCTCGTGACGGAGGATATTTTCCGGGGGATTCTGCTCCAGGTAAGTCAGGGACGCGTGGAGACCCAGGATTCCCGGGATATTCGGTGTTCCGGGCTCGAAACGGTCAGGCAGAAAGGCGGGTACCTCCTCCGTGTGGGAGATACTTCCGGTTCCCCCGCTTAACAGAGGAACTGTCTCCTTAGCCAGTGCGTCGCGGATCAGAAAGCCCCCGATCCCCTGAGGGCCTCTTAAGCCCTTATGCCCGGTGAAGGCCAGCGCGTCAATATGGAGGGCCTCCATGTCGATGGGGAAGACGCCGGCTGTCTGCGCGGAGTCAAGGATAAAAAGAAGGCCGTGCTTCTGACAGAAATTTCCGATCTCCTGTACGGGCATAAGGGTTCCGCAGACATTGGAGCCGTGAAGGCAGACAAGAAGTCTTGTTTCGGGCCGCAGAAGCTCCTCGGCCTTATGAAGGAGAAGGCTTCCGTCGGAACGGCAGGGGATTCTGTCGAAGGTGACGCCTTTTGCTTCCAACTGCACCAGGGGGCGCATGACCGCGTTATGCTCCATGGAAGTGACAAGCACATGATCGCCGGGTTTTAAGATGCCCTTCAGCAGGATATTCAGACTGGCGGTGACATTTGCCGTAAAGATCACGTTTCTGCCTTTTCCCGAGGAAAAATGAAAAAGACGGCGGAGCTGCTCTCTTGTCTCAAAAATCTGTTCCTCCACAGAATAGGCGTCGTCGTAGGCGCCGCGGTTTACATTGACGGCCGAGTCGCGCAGGTAGTGATATACGGCCTCCGCGGTGCCGGGTGCTTTGGGGAACGAGGTGCTGGCCTGATCCAGATATATTTTTTTCATTTGCGTTGGTTCCTTTCCTAAGTATGAGTTTAAGTTATTATACAATAATTTATAAATAAAATCTATAAATGAATGAAAAAACGGACTATATTTAATTGGAGGAATTGTTGCAAAAATGATATGATTTGTACATCAGGGAAAAGGAGGCAATTACAAATGAAAAGTGAAAAAACAACTATTGCCGCGGCCGGCGTGATCATCGGTCTGATCGCGGCTATGCTTGTGTTCTTCGGCAACCCGGTGAACATGGGCTTTTGTATCGCGTGTTTCTTAAGAGACACGTCCGGAGCGCTTGGACTTCACAGCGCGGCGGCGGTACAGTATATCCGCCCCGAGATCATCGGCCTTGTGCTGGGAGCATGCGCGATCTCTCTTGCGAAGGGCGAGTTTAAGCCGAGAGGCGGATCCGCGCCTGTGACAAGATTTATCCTCGGTGTTTTTGTCATGATCGGCTGCCTGATGTTTCTGGGCTGCCCGTTCCGTATGATCCTGAGACTTGCAGGCGGAGACGGAAACGCCATTCTTGGATTTGTCGGATTTGCCCTTGGCATTCTGGCAGGCGTGGTATTCCTGAAAAAAGGCTACACTCTGAAACGCTCCTATAAGATGCCGGCTCTTGAGGGACAGTTATATCCTGTTGTCCAGCTTGTATTTCTGATCCTTCTCGCGGCGGCGCCGGCTTTTATCCATTTCAGTGAAGCGGGAGCAGGCCCTGGAGCTCTTCACGCGTCCATCGCGATTTCTCTGATCGCGGGACTGATCGTAGGCGCTCTGGCCCAGAGAACCCGTCTCTGTATGGTGGGCGGCATCCGTGACGCCGTATTGTTCCGGGAGTGGAAGCTGCTTTTTGGTTTCCTGGCGATTCTTGTAAGCGCTTTTGTGGTAAATCTGATCCTGGGCGCGGTAACGGGAACTCCTTACTTCAATCCGGGCTTTGCCGGTCAGCCGGTAGCTCATACAGACGGACTGTGGAACGCTCTCGGTATGTTCCTGGCCGGATTCGGATGCGTACTTCTGGGCGGCTGTCCTCTTCGTCAGCTCGTTCTGGCCGGAGAGGGAAATACCGATTCTGCCGTTACGATTTTCGGTCTGATGGTAGGAGCGGCTTTCGCCCATAATTTCGGTCTTGCGTCTTCCGGCGAAGGGCCTACCGCAAATGGAAAGATCGCGGTGATCATTGGTATCGTAGTAGTCGCTGTCATCGCGGCCGCCAATACCTTCAGAAAAGCGGACGCATAGGGGAGGAGAAAAATATGAAGAAAATTGACGCCAGAGGGCTGTCCTGTCCGGAGCCCGTGATCATGACTAAGAATGCGATGGCTTCCAGAGAAGCCGCGTATGAGGTGCTGGTGGACAATGTGACGGCCAAGGAAAATGTTTCCCGGTTTGCCGTACATCAGGGTTACCAGGTACAGGTAAAAGAGCAGGGAGAGGATTTTCTGCTCCAGATTAAAAAATGAAAGAATACATAGCTACATTTTATTCCCATTACGGAGCGGTCTGTTTTAAGAAGAACTGTGAAAAGCTGGGGCTTTCGGCAGTGATCATGCCGGTTCCCAGAAATCTCAGCTCCTCCTGCGGTACCTGTGTCAGGTTTCAGAGCGGGGACCCGGGTCTTCCGGAGAAAAACGAAGAGCTGGAGCAGATCGTGGAGATCCAGGGGAATGAGTACAGAGTGATCTTCTGTACGGAGGAGTGAAAAGCGAGGGGCGGCCGCATCAATGATCAGAAAATCATAGATGCGGCCGCCCCCTTTTTTCTGCGGCAGAAGCAGCTGCAGGGCCTTTTTTTAATGCGTTTTTATGGTATCAGAGAAGCCTGAGCGCCGTTTATGAGTAAATCAGCGGCGTTAGCCACAGTAAGCACACAATGCGGTTTTATCAATGGCGCGGGCTGAACTGATATCTTGTATGCGAAGGGGAATTCGTGTATACTAAAAATAAGTAAGAAAAGGGAGCGGAAAAAAATTGAGAGAAAAGCTTACAAAGAGAGACGTAGAAAAGATAGAAGAAGAGATCGAGCACCGCAAGCTGGTGGTGCGGAAAGAAGCCATCGAGGCGGTGAAGGAGGCCAGAGCCCAGGGGGATCTCAGCGAAAATTTTGAGTATTACGCGGCGAAGAGACATAAGAACCAGAATGAAAGCCGTATCCGCTATCTGGAGCGGATGCTGAAAACAGCGGACATTGTGACGGACACCTCCAAAGCGGATGAGATCGGTATGGACGATATCGTGGAGGTGGAGTTTGAAGAGGACGGAGAAATAGAAAAATATAAGCTTGTAACCTCTATCCGCGGCAATTCCATGGAAAACAGAGTGAGTATAGAATCCCCTATCGGAAAGGCCCTGAAAGGGCGCCGGGTGGGAGACCGGGTGAAGGTACAGGTAAATGAGAGCAGCAGCTATTATCTGATCGTCCGCTCCATTGACAAAACAGGAGAAGAGGGAGAGGATATCCGCAGTTTTTAAAAACTGGGAAAAGACTGCGGGCCGCGATTTTGGGAGGCGTCGCCGGATACTTCCAAAAACAGAAGTACAGGAAAGCAGAAGGAGGATCAGGGAATGATCTACTGTGTGGAGGATGAAAAAAATATCAGGGAGCTTCTTGTGTATACGCTGGAGGCCACAGGCTTTTCCGCCAAAGGCATGGAGGACGGCGCCGGGCTGTTTCAGGCCTTAAAAAAGGAAAAGCCTGAGTTGATCCTTCTCGACATTATGCTGCCGGGGGAGGACGGATACGGGGTTCTGGAAAAGCTCAAGGCGGAGCCTGAAACCAGGAATATTCCCGTGATCCTGGTGACGGCAAGGCAGTCAGAATTTGATAAGGTGCGCGGGCTGGACGCAGGCGCGGACGATTATGTCACCAAGCCCTTCGGAATGATGGAGCTGGTATCCCGGGTGAAGGCTGTGCTCAGAAGATGCAGACGCCCGGAGGACAGCCAGGAGCTTGTCTGCGGGAAACTTCGGATCTCTGTAGGGAGGCACGAGGTGTATTTCGATCAGCGGAAGCTGGAGCTGACCCGGAAGGAGTTTGAGCTTCTCCAGTATCTTGTGGAAAACGCCGGAATGGTCATGAGCCGGAACCAGATCCTTGGATATGTCTGGGGATATGATTTTGACGGGGAAACGAGGACTGTGGACGTTCATGTGAGAGCTCTGAGACAAAAGCTGGGAGAGGCGGGAGAGATGCTGGAAACGGTAAGAGGAGTAGGCTACCGGATCATAGAGCGGAAATAAGCCGTGTCAGGTAAGCTATGAAAACGGAGCCTTAGAAGAAAGGAGAATATAAATGAAAAAACCGGTATTAGTAGTTATGGCAGCGGGGATGGGCAGCCGTTACGGCGGTCTGAAGCAGATTGACCCTGTAGACGGAGAGGGACATATTATCATGGATTTTTCTGTTTACGACGCAGTGAGGGCCGGATTTGAAAAAGTGATCTTTATCATCAAGCGTGAAAACGAGCAGGCGTTCAGAGAGGCTATTGGGGACCGCCTCAGCAAACGGATCCAGGTAAGCTACGTATATCAGGAGCTGGAGAATCTGCCGGAGGGCTTTCAGGTGCCGGAGGGCAGAGTGAAGCCCTGGGGAACCGGACATGCGGTTTTAAGCTGTATAGACGAAATAGACGGTCCCTTTGCGGTCATTAACGCGGACGATTACTATGGAAGCCACGCTTTCCAGATGGCCTATGATTTTCTGACGGGGAACAGTGAGAGCCAGATCCCGTACAGATTTATGATGGTAGGATATAAGCTGGAGAATACCCTGACGGACAACGGCCATGTGTCAAGGGGCGTCTGCATTACGGATGAAAAGGGATATCTGAAGGAAATCCAGGAGCGCACTCATATTGAAAAGCGCGGCGCGGGGGCCGGATTTTCGGAGGACGGAGGCGCTACATGGACAGAGCTTCCCATGGACAGCATTGTATCCATGAATATGTGGGGCTTCTCCGCCGGAATCCTGGAAGAGCTCAGGCAGCGTTTCCGGGTGTTCCTTGAGGAAAATCTCAAAACCAATCCTATGAAATGTGAATATTTTCTGCCCTTTGTGGTGGATGAGCTGCTGAAGGAGGAAAAGGCCACTGTCCAGGTGCTGAAATCCGCGGATAAATGGTATGGCGTAACCTACAAAGAGGACAAACCGGTAGTTGTGGCCGCGGTTCAGAAGCTGAAGGATCAGGGCCTGTACCCGCAGAAATTATGGGAGGAAAAATAGGTGGCGGAGAATAAGATTTTAGAGGAAGTGATCAGCCGGTTTGACTTTCCGGGGAGCTTTGTTGAGAGCGTTCCTTACGGAAGCGGCCACATTAATGATACATACCGCCTGACCTTTGATACGGAGGAGGGGCGGAAGCGTTATATTCTCCAGAGAATGAACAGAAGCATTTTTCTGCAGCCTGTGGAACTGATGGAAAATATCAGCGCGGTTACCTCCTGGCTGAGAAAAAAGATCCGTGAAGCCGGAGGCGATGAGGAAAGAGAGACGCTGAATATTATCAGCGCCCGGGACGGACGGCCCTATTATCAGGATTCCAGCGGGGAATACTGGAGAGTATATCTTTTCATTGAAGGAGCCACCTCCTATGACATGGTGAAAAGCGACTCAGACTTTTATCAGAGCGCCGTAGCCTTCGGGCATTTCCAGAGAATGCTGGCGGATTATCCGGCGGAAACTCTTCATGAGACAATCAGGGATTTTCATAATACTGTGAAGCGGTTTGAGAATTTCAAAAAAGCCCTGGAAGCGGACGCATATGGGAGAGCGCGGTATGTGCAGGAGGAGATCGCCTTTGTTCTGGAGCGGGAAAAGCTCTGCCACAGACTGTGCGATCTGCAGGAAAGCGGAGAGCTTCCTCTCAGGGTAACTCATAATGACACAAAGCTGAACAATATTATGATTGACGATCAGACGGGGAAAGCGATCTGTGTGATCGATCTGGATACGGTGATGCCGGGCCTTTCCCTGAATGATTTCGGAGATTCCATACGTTTCGGCGCCAGCACGGGAGCGGAGGACGAGCGGGATCTTTCCAGGGTATCCTTCGACCCGCATCTGTACGAGGTATATGTGAAGGGATTTCTGGAAGGCTGTGACGGAGCCCTCACGGAAAAGGAACTGGATATGCTGCCCGACGGCGCGATCCTTATGACCTTTGAGTGCGGAATCCGTTTTCTGACAGACTATCTGGAGGGGGATCATTATTTTAAGATCCACAGAGAGGATCACAATCTGGACAGGACCAGGACGCAGTTCAAGCTGGTAAAGGATATGGAGGACAGCTATCCTTCTATGAAAGCGGTTGTGGAAAAATATAAATAGTGCTATAATGGACAGGAACTGTGGAAACACTGTGTTTACGCAGAATAACATCCTAAAAGGAGGAGAAGAGCATGGCAATTTTAGTAACAGGAGGAGCCGGCTATATCGGAAGCCACACGGTAGTGGAGCTTCAGAATGCGGGCTATGAGGTAGTGGTGCTGGATAACCTGAGCAATTCCAGTGAGAAATCCCTGGAGCGTGTGGAGAAGATCACAGGGAAGCCGGTGAAGTTTTATAAAGCAGATATTTTGGACAGAGAAGCTCTTGAACAGATTTTTGCGAAAGAAAAGATTGATTCCTGTATTCATTTCGCCGGACTGAAGGCAGTGGGAGAGTCTGTGGCGAAGCCCTGGGAATATTACGAAAACAATATTTCAGGAACTTTGACTCTTGTGGATGTTATGAGAAAACACGGCGTAAAAAATATTATTTTTTCATCCTCAGCCACAGTGTACGGCGATCCGGCAGTGATCCCCATTACAGAGGAATGTCCCAAGGGACAGTGCACCAATCCTTATGGATGGACAAAATCCATGCTGGAGCAGATCCTTACAGATATTCAGAAGGCGGATCCCGAATGGAACGTGGTACTTCTGCGCTACTTCAATCCCATCGGCGCTCACAAGAGCGGAACCATCGGGGAAAATCCCAACGGAATCCCCAATAATCTGATGCCTTACATCACACAGGTAGCGGTGGGCAAGCTGAAGGAGCTGGGCGTATTCGGAAACGATTATGATACGCCGGACGGAACTGGAGTGAGGGATTACATCCATGTGGTTGACCTTGCGAAGGGTCATGTAAAGGCTCTGAAGAAAATTGAGGATAATTCCGGCCTCAGCATCTACAATCTTGGTACAGGAAAAGGCTACAGCGTGCTGGATATCGTGAAGAATTTCGAGGCGGCTACAGGAGTGAAGATCCCCTATGTGATCAAACCCCGCCGTCCGGGAGATATCGCCACCTGCTATTCCGACGCGTCCAAGGCTGAAAAAGAACTGGGCTGGACAGCCGAATACGATATTAAGGATATGTGCGCGGATTCCTGGAACTGGCAGTCCAAGAATCCTAACGGATACGAATAAGATTATCAGAATAAAACGGCGCCCCGGAGATTTCTCCGGGGCGTTTTCTTAGTGGTATTTTTTCTGGTTTTCAAATTTCGGCTCGCAGGTAAGCTCGATGCCAAGACGGCGGAATTCCAGGATATCCACGGAGGAGATCATGACGGAGGTATGGGCCTGGCAGCCTTTTAACCTGCGGAGCTGTTCCAGGGCAAGACGGGCCTCCGGATTGCTGGCGGCGCTGACAGAGAGCGCGATCAGTGTCTCGTCGGAATGAAGCCGTGGATTTTTGCTTCCGAGATATCTTGTTTTTAATTCCTGGATCGGACGGATCGCGTCCGGTGAGATCACATGATGCTCATGGTCGATTCCGGCCAGCTCCTTCAGAGCGTTCAGAAGAAGCGCGGCGGAAGCTCCGAGAAGGTCGGAGGTTTTTCCGTGAACGATCCTGCCGTCCGGAAGCTCCAGGGCCGCGGCGGGGCCGCCGGTTGTTTTTTCGATCTCAAGACTTACGGGAACCACTCTGCGGTCCTCAAGGGCTGCGTGCGCCTGCTTGAGAAGCAGTTCGATCTTGAGAACCTCGTCCTCTTTGCCCGTACCGGACACAAAGGCCGCGCAGCTTTTATAATAACGGCGGATAATCTCCTGGCGGGAGGCCTCGCGGCATGCTTCGTCGTCTACAATGCAGTTTCCGGCCATGTTTACGCCCATATCGGTAGGAGATTTGTAGGGGCAGTTCCCCATGATCTTCTCAAACATTGCCTGGAGTACAGGAAAGATCTCTACATCACGATTATAGTTGACGGTGGTCTCTCCATATGCCTCCAGATGGAAAGGATCGATCATATTGACGTCGTTCAGGTCGGCGGTAGCCGCTTCGTACGCCAGATTGACCGGATGCTTGAGAGGAATGTTCCAGATGGGGAAGGTTTCGAATTTTGCGTATCCGGCGCAGATTCCCCGTTTGTATTCGTGATAGAGCTGGGAAAGGCAGGTAGCCATTTTTCCGCTTCCCGGCCCGGGGGCGGTGATGACCACAAGCGGTCTTGAGGTCTCGATGTACTCGTTTTTGCCGTAGCCTTCATCGCTTACAATAAGGGAAGTGTTGCTGGGATAGCCGGGAATATTATAGTGGAGGAATACGCGGATCCCCAGCTTTTCCAGGCGCTGGCGGAACAGATCCGCGCTTTCCTGTCCGGCATAACGGGTAATGCAGACGCTTCCCACATAAAGTCCCCTTTCTGTGAATGCCTCGATAAGACGGAGGACGTCAACGTCGTAAGTGATTCCAAGATCTCCCCGGATTTTATTTTTGTCGATATCGGCGGCGCTGATCACAATAACGATTTCCGCCTGGTCGCTTAACTGCATCAGCATACGCAGCTTGCTGTCAGGCTCAAAGCCGGGGAGTACTCTGGAGGCGTGATAATCGTCAAATAATTTTCCGCCGAACTCCAGATAAAGCTTGTTGCCGAATTTGCCGATCCTTTCGCGGATATGCTCTGACTGCATCGTTAGGTACTTCTCATTGTCAAATCCTATCTTCATAAGTCTGTTTCCTTTCCTGTCGCCATCAGTATGTTCTGGCGCTGTCTCCCTCTCTGTACAAGGGCATGCAAATAGTATACTACAAAAAAAAGAAATATGGGAAGATTTTTTTCAAGTTTAAATAAGCAAAATAGAAGGCTGCTGTCATTTATTTGTTGATTTATCGGGGAAATCTCTTTATAATAAAGAAGATGACATTAGGAGGAAAAGAATGAATAATCATATGGATAATCGGCAGGACGGAGACCGTCCCAACCGAAACGGCCCGAAAAACCAGGGACCGAACAAAAACCGCCAGTCCATTCTGGCTTTTTTGATTTGTCTTCTCATCACGCTGGTGTGTCTCAGCTTTATCACAGACATGATGAACGGGAATTCCAGTGAGATCACCTATGACAAATTCATCGAGATGGTAGATAAGGACCAGGTAAAATCCGTGACCTTGCAGTCGGGGGTATTGATGGTGGAGCCCAGGCTTCAGCAGTCCTTTTACCAGAGCGTAACCTATACGGTGAATCAGATGGAGACTGTGGACGCTCTGACGGAGAGGCTGGAGGGAACCGGCATAGTGTTTGAGTACAAACAGCCGGACGCCGTAGGGGAGTTCCTCTCTATGATGGCCAGCATCCTTCTGCCGACCATCGCCATGTTTTTGATGCTGATGTTTTTTATGCGCCGTATGAACAAAGGCGGCAGCGGCATCATGGGAGTGGGCAAGAGCCGGGCCAAGGCCTATGTCCAGAAGGAGACGGGAATTACCTTCAGGGATGTGGCCGGACAGGACGAGGCTAAGGAATCTCTTCAGGAGGTTGTGGATTTCCTTCATAATCCGGGGAAATATACGGCTATCGGCGCGAAGCTTCCCAAGGGAGCTCTTCTTGTGGGACCGCCCGGAACGGGAAAAACCCTTCTGGCGAAGGCGGTAGCCGGGGAAGCGAATGTTCCGTTCTTTTCGCTGTCCGGTTCGGAGTTTGTGGAAATGTTTGTAGGAGTAGGCGCCTCCCGTGTGAGGGATCTTTTTGAGGAGGCGAAGAAAAACGCTCCCTGCATTGTTTTTATCGACGAGATCGACGCCATTGGAAAAAGCCGTGATTCCCACTACGGAGGAAACGACGAGAGGGAGCAGACGCTGAACCAGCTTTTGGCGGAAATGGATGGATTTGATACGTCCAAGGGACTTCTGATCCTTGCGGCCACGAACCGGCCGGAGGTTCTTGATCCCGCGCTTTTGAGACCGGGACGCTTTGACCGCCGTGTGATCGTGGACCGCCCGGATCTGAAAGGCCGCGTGGAGGTTCTGAAAGTCCATGCCAAGGAAGTGCTCCTGGATGAGACGGTGGATCTGGACGCTATCGCGCTGGCCACCTCCGGCGCCGTTGGCTCCGATCTTGCCAATATGATCAACGAGGCGGCGATCCTGGCTGTGAAGAACGGCCGGAAGGCTGTTTCCCAGAAAGATCTGCTGGAATCTGTGGAAGTGGTCCTTGTAGGAAAAGAAAAGAAAGACAGGATCCTGAGCGCCCAGGAGAGACGGATCGTCTCCTACCATGAGGTGGGACACGCCCTTGTCAGCGCCCTTCAGAAGGACGCTGAGCCGGTTCAGAAGATCACCATCGTACCCCGTACGATGGGGGCGCTGGGATATGTGATGCAGGTGCCGGAGGAAGAAAAGTTCCTCAATACCCAGAAAGAGCTGGAGGCTATGCTGGTAGGCTACCTTGGAGGCCGGGCGGCGGAGGAGATCGTTTTTGACACAGTTACCACCGGAGCGGCCAATGATATTGAGCAGGCCACAAAGGTGGCGAGAGCCATGATCACCCAGTACGGCATGTCGAAGAAATTTGGCCTCATGGGGCTTGCGACCCAGGAAAATCAATATCTTTCAGGACGGGCTGTGCTGAACTGCGGCGACGATACGGCTACGGAGATCGATCATGAGGTAATGCAGCTTCTTCATTTTTCCTATGAGGAGGCGAAGCGTCTTCTCGGCGGTCACAGAGAAGCGCTGGATAAGATCGCGGAATATCTGATTCGCAAAGAGACCATTACCGGAAAAGAATTCATGAAAATCTTCCGGGCAGTGGAAAAAGGACTGGAGATACCGGAGAACCTTGATGATCTGGAGCTGCCGGCGGAGACTCCCCAAATTCAGGAGAAGCAGACGGAGCAGCCGGAAGAGCAGAATTTCAATGATGAAAAGTCTGTTGAAGAAAAAATGGAAGAGCAGAGTTCTGAGAACAGATACCCTGCAGAGGAAAAAACAGTAGAGCAGGAGACAGATCATGTTTCTGATTGAGGAAGAACTGAAAAAACTTCCGGCCAAACCCGGCGTATATCTGATGCATGACGAGAAGGACGAGATCATTTATGTGGGAAAGGCGGTCAGTCTGAAGAACCGTGTGCGCCAGTATTTTCAGAGCAGCCGTAACAAAGGCGTGAAAATTGAGCAGATGGTCACCCACATCGCCCGGTTTGAATATATCATTACAGATTCCGAGCTGGAAGCCCTTGTTCTGGAAAACAACCTCATAAAGGAATACCGGCCCAAGTACAACACCATGCTCAAGGATGACAAAACCTATCCTTTCATCAAGGTGACTGTTCAGGAGGCCTATCCCCGGGTGCTTTTTGCCCGGAGAATGAAGAAAGACAAAAATAAATATTTCGGCCCTTATACCAGCGCCGGGGCAGTGAAGGATGTGATAGAGCTTGTGAGGAAGCTGTATCATGTCCGTTCCTGTAGCAGGACTCTGCCCAGAGACTGCGGAAAAGACAGGCCCTGCCTTTATTATCATATGAAGCAGTGCTCCGGCCCCTGCACCGGAAAGGTGGATCAGGAAAGCTATCGTCAGAACATCCAGAAGGTGATCCGCTTTCTGAATGGAGATTTCCAGGAGACCATAGACAGTCTTACAGAAAAGATGAATACCGCGTCTGAGGAGCTGAGGTTCGAGGACGCGGCGGAATGCCGCGATCTTATCCAGAGCATCCAGAAAATCGGCCAGCGGCAGAAAATTACTGCTTACGGGGAAGAGGACAGAGATATTATCGCCGTGGATATGGACGAGAGCCAGGATCTCCGGGAACAGGACGCGGTCGTCCAGGTGTTCTTTATGAGGAGCGGCAAACTGATCGGCCGGGAGCATTTTTATCTGAGGGTAGCCAGAGGCGATACGAAGGCGCAGGTTCTGTCCAGCTTCCTGAAGCAGTTTTACGCCGGAACACCCTTTATTCCCAGAGAGATCATGCTGCAGACCCAGGTAGAGGACGCGGAGATCATCGAAGAGTGGCTGACCTCCAGGAGAAAGCAGAAGGTTCATATCCTGGTTCCAAAGAAAGGAACAAAGGAAAAGCTGGTGGAGCTTGCCCGTGAAAACGCCAGAATGGTCCTGGAAAAAGACCGGGAGCGCATCAGGCGTGAAGAAGGGCGCACCATCGGCGCTGTTCATGAGGTGGAGGACTGGCTGGGCCTTTCGGGGATCATCAGGATGGAGGCCTTTGATATTTCCAATATCAGCGGCTTTGAGTCTGTGGGTTCCATGGTGGTCTACGAAAAAGGCAGACCCAGGCGCAGCGATTACCGGAAATTCCGCATCAAATCCGTGCAGGGACCAAACGATTACGCCAGTATGGAGGAAGTTCTTACAAGGCGTTTTACTCATGAGAGCAGCGGAGAATTCGACAGCTTCGCCAAGGCCCCCGATCTCATTCTGATGGACGGCGGAAAGGGTCAGGTGAATATCGCGCTGGGAGTCCTTGAAAAACTAGGACTGAAGATTCCTGTGTGCGGTATGGTCAAGGACGACCGCCACCGGACAAGAGGTCTTTATTATAATAATGTGGAAATTCCCATAGACACAGGCAGCGAGGGATTTCGTCTGATCACCAGGATCCAGGATGAAGCCCACCGCTTTGCGATAGAATATCACCGTTCCCTGAGAAGCAAAGGACAGGTTCACTCCATCCTTGACGACATACCGGGGATCGGGGAGCAGAGAAGAAAAGCCCTTATGCGGAGATTCCGCTCTGTGGAAAAAATACGGGACGCCTCCATGGAAGAATTGGCGGAGACAGAATCCATGAATATGGGAAGCGCCCGTCAGGTATATCAGTTTTTCCATCCTCCGGCGGAGGACAGCCGCGCCAGTCACGGGTCCGAAATGCCGGAAGGCTATAAATAAACAAAAAGGAGAACACATATTATGAAGGGTGTATTATTGACCAATATGGTTCAGGAGCTGGGGCTTACGAACTTAACTCCTGAGATCGACCTGACGGATGTTAAGATCACATCTGCTGAAATTAACCGTCCGGCGCTGCAGCTTACAGGTTATCTGGAGCATTTCGCCAATGAGCGAGTACAGATCATCGGATATGTGGAGTATACCTATCTGATGCAGCTCAGCGACGAGAAAAGGCTGATGAAATATGAGCGTTTTATTTCCAGCAAGATCCCCTGTGTGATTTTCAGCACCATGACCAAGCCCTCACAGGATATGCTGGATCTGGCCATGAAATATAACGTTCCTACCTTTGTCACTGAGAGAACCACCTCCAATGTGATGGCGGAGACGATCCGATGGCTGGGCGTGCAGCTTGCTCCCTGTATTTCTATTCACGGCGTGCTGGTGGACGTATACGGCGAGGGCGTTCTGATCACAGGTGAAAGCGGTATCGGAAAAAGCGAGGCTGCTCTGGAGCTGATCAAGAGGGGACATCGTCTTGTCAGCGACGACGTAGTCGAGCTGCGCAAGGTCAGCGACGTTACTCTGGTAGGCTCTGCCCCTGATATCACAAGACATTTTATCGAGCTTCGCGGTATCGGCATCATTGACGTAAAAACTCTTTTCGGTGTGGAAAGTGTTAAGAATACACAGTCTGTAGATCTTGTTATAAAGCTGGAGGAATGGGACAGAGACAAGGAATACGACCGTCTGGGCCTCCATGAGGAGTACACAGAATATCTTGGAAATAAGATCGTATGTCATTCTCTTCCTATCCGTCCGGGACGAAATCTGGCTGTCATAGTAGAAACAGCCGCAGTCAACCACAGACAGAAGAAGATGGGATACAACGCGGCGGAAGAGCTTTATAAGAGAGTGCAGGAGAATATCGCGAAAAAGCGCGACAGATAATCCGATAAAATCTGAGAAAAGGATGGAGAAGAAATGAGCGCATATTGTTTTGGTATCGATGTAGGAGGAACTTCCGTAAAATGCGGTCTGTTTCAGACGGACGGCGTTCTTCTGGAAAAATGGGAGATTCCCACAAGAACAGAAAATCAGGGAGAAAATATTCTTCCTGACGTAGCGGAAACCATCAAAAATAAAATTCAGGAGCGCGGCATAGATAAAGAGGATGTTGCCGGTGTGGGCATCGGGATTCCAGGTCCGATCAACGGAAAGGGCGAGGCTGCCTGCGCGGTGAATCTTTACTGGGGATTTAAGCCGGTGGCTCAGGAACTGAGCGAGCTGACAGGACTGAATGCCAAGGCCGGAAACGACGCCAATGTGGCCGCCCTGGGGGAAGCCTGGAAGGGCGCGGCAGCCGGAGCGCAGAACGTGATCCTTGCTACTTTGGGAACCGGAGTCGGCGGCGGTATAATTGTCGATGGAAAAATTGTAGCCGGATATCACGGAGCAGGCGGAGAGATCGGGCATGCCAATATGAACCATGAGGAGAGCGAGCGGTGCAACTGCGGCAATCAGGGATGCCTGGAGCAGTATGCCTCGGCAACAGGAATTGTCCGTGTCGCCAGGGAGGTGCTTGCGTCCAGTGAGGAAAACAGCACCCTGAGAGAGCTGGAGGAGATCACCGCGAAGGATGTTCTGGACGCCTTTAAGGCGGGAGACGCCGCGGCGGTCAGAACCATGGAAAAGGTGGGAGATAAGCTGGGAGGCGCTCTGGCGATCTTTGCGGCAGTGGTGGACCCGGAAACCATCGTAATAGGAGGCGGTGTTTCTAAGGCAGGACAGCCGCTGATCGACTGTATTCAGAAATACTACAAAAAATACGCGTTTTCTCTGTGTAAGGATACGCCGATCGTGATTGCCAGCCTCGGTAATGACGCAGGTATCTACGGAGCCGCGAAGCTGGTGCTGTAAGCCGGCCGGAAAATTTATCAAGATAAAAAAATAGATATGGCGTAATAAAAAGGAGATTTCCGTTTGAGGGAATCTCCTTTTTTGTGTGCCGGATCGGATGAAATATCGTATTGAACAGAGGGAAAATGCTCTGTTCCCCATCCGATCCGGGAAATAGTTTATGCTGCTGAATTCAATTTTTGGCCGGCAGAGCGGACAGTCATGCCACCGGAGCTTCGCCGCCGGCGCCTGGATCTACATAATCCCAATCGCCGCCGGAGCCGTCGTCGCCGGTACCTGGATCTACATAATCCCAATCGCCGTCAGTACCGGGATCCGTAGTGCCGCCGGAGCCGTCGCCGCCAGTACCGGGATCCGTAGTGCCGCCGGAGCCGTCGCCGCCGGTGCCGGGATCCGTAGTGCCGCCGGAACCGTCGCCGCCAGTGCCTGGATCTGCAGTGTCTCCGTCCGGGTTTTCCGTATCCTGATCAGGATTGTTCGGATCAGGGGTTGCGGACGGATCTACAGTAGTTTCGTCATAAATATATTCTGTTACAGTTTCCGGTTCATAGAAGTGCTGGTCACAGTAGTCTGTGGGTACGTCTCCGATATCGAAATATTCCGTGATGACCGAGCATCCGGCTCTTGGGAGCAATCCTGTATCCGCACATACACTGAGCTTCTCAACACTGGAGGGCATCTGAAATTCCTGGTCTGCCAGACCCTCATGGATTCTCGTCATAACCTTCCGCCACATGTCCTTGTGGAAATCCCGGGAGTAGTCGTCGGGAAGCTTTTCGTTGTTGTCGAAGCCGGACCATACGGCGCAGGTATAATAGGGAGTATATCCTACAAACCATAAATCATTGTAATCGTCAGTAGTACCGGTCTTTCCGGCGACTGTCATATTGTCAAGCTGGCAGGCGGTACCTGTTCCCTTCTGTACAACGTCCTCCATGGCGCTGGTGAGCAGCCATGCAGTGCTTTCCTTGATCACGGAGCGCTCTGCCGAGGTTTTTTCGATGAGGACGTTTCCGTTATGATCAAGAATCTTGGTATAGTAAATGGGCTCGATATAATTGCCGTTGTTTGCGATCGCGGCATAGGAAGCGCACAGCTCAACGTTTGTTACGCCGTGAGTAAGACCGCCGAGAGCCATGGACAGGTTGGCGTCCGTCCAGACTGTGCCGTTCTCATCCGTGTCCGCCTCAGTACCGTGGGCAAGGGTGGTGAATCCGAAATTATCCAGATACTGAAGGCTGAGATCAGGAGTAACCTCCTCCAGACACTTTACAGCGACAACGTTGACGGAATTCTGGATAGCTCTCCGGATAGTAGTCGTACCTCCGTAGCTGAGAGTGGAGTTCTCTACAGGCGAGCCGTCCGGGTAATTGTAAGGCTCATCTTCAAAGGTGGTCGCCAGGGTCATGCCCTTCTCGTTGAGGGCGGGAGCGTAGGTGGAGACAATCTTGAAGGTGGAACCGGGCTGTCTGGTGGTGTCCGTGGCGCGGTTCAGCGTCAGGCTGGCTGTCTTTTCGCCGCGGCCGCCGATGATGGCTTTTACATATCCCGTATGCTGGTCAATGACGCTCATGGAAGACTGAGGCTGCGGCGCGAAGCTTACACGCTCTGCCACCACGGTGCTGCCGTCCGCCAGAATAGACTGTTTATACCGGTCCACATAACTCTGTCCCTCTTCCTGGGAGCCAAACAGAAGATCAAATTCAGGATCCTCATTCTGGAAATATAACTGAAGCATTTCCTTGCTGTAGTTGACCTGCTCACCCTGGGGATTTTCCACGGTCAGGGCGTAATCCAGCGCGTACTGTACATTTTCCGGATAGTTTTCCGGATTGGCGTATTCTTCGTCAAGAATACTCTGAATGGACGGATCCTGGGTAGTATAAATGCTCAGACCGCCGCTGTATACCAGGTTCTGGGCCTGTGTTCTTGTATAGCCCTTGATATTCATAAGATCGTTGATCACCTGGTCGATCAGCTCGTCCTCAAAGTACGAGTAAATGGTGTTGGCGGTATCGGATATTTCTGTCTGGGCGGCCTGGATGCGGGAGTAAACATCGTCATTGATCACTTCGTCATACTGCGCCTGGGTGATATATCCCTCGGATACCATATGATCCAGGACTTCCTTGCGCCTTTTGGCGTTGGCTTCCGGATGCTCGATGGGATTGTACTGCGTCGGATTCTGCGTGATGCCCGCAAGGGTGGCGCACTCGGAAAGATTCAGATCCCATACATCCTTGTTGAAGTACTGTCTCGCCGCCGCCTGCACGCCGTAGGCTCCGGCGCCCAGGTTGATGGTGTTCAGATAGTTTTCAAGAATGACGTTTTTATCATTGATTTTTTCTTCCACCTGGATCGCCAGATACTGCTCCTGGAATTTACGGGTAAACCGCTCCAGCCAGGTTGATTCCTGGGTCCAGTTGGTGAATACATTATTTTTCAGGAGCTGCTGTGTAATGGTACTGGCGCCCTCGGAGAGATCGCCGGAGGTGATATTCCTTACGAAAGCACGGAGAATACCTCTTACGTCGATACCGTTATGCTCATAAAACCGTTCGTCCTCGATAGCGACCACCGCGTGCTGAAGATCCACCGGTATCTGTTCTATGGAAACCGGAAGACGGTTCGCGTCGGGCGCGGACAACTGACGAAGCTTGTTCCCGTCCCCGTCGTACAGGAAGGTAGCGTACCCCAGGGGAGAAATATCAATCTCGTCTACATCCGGCGCGTTATCTATAATTCCCCGGAACGCTCCGATACCTATGCAGCCCACGACTACACAGAGCGTGATCAGGGATATGAACAGAACTCTGATAAAAGAAACATGTGCCCGTTTTCCCATCATGGATGTACTGGAAATCAGAGAATTTCGTTTCTTTGAAACTGATTTTTTTCCGTAATTCATGTTCTTCCTCCTTTATAATCTGTATTATTATATCAAATAAAAATTGCTAAATAAACCCTAAATTAAAAACTTCACATTTTATATATCAGTTCAACCATACAGCGGCCGGAAAGCCGTGATTCTATTTATTTTAGGATTCGCAGATTTGCTCTTTAACATGTATATTAATTATAACAGCGGCAGGGCTGGTACTGTAATATGGGCTTCTCTCCGGCGGAGCGGCAAAGTTAAGAATTATTAAGAATTCGTTAAGGGACATCGTAAGGAGTTTGTGGTATTCTCTTATAAGACCGCCGGTCAGCCGGGCGGGAGAGGAAAATTTTTATACGAGAATACGAGGAGTTTTTTATGAAGGCAAAATCGATCATACATGTGGCGGCGGCTTTTTTGATCTTCAAGCTGACGGACGGGTTCAGCAACGTGGCCTTTCGCCTGTCTGTCTCAGATATCGCGGCGGAAATCGTCTATGTTTTTCTGGCGGTCTTCAGTATCTATGTTTTTGTCCGCTTGTATGCGGCTTACATTATGAAGCGGCCGGCGGGCGAGCTTGGACTGGCCGGTCCCTGGCCGGATAAGGTCTGGTGTATTGTGGCCGCTGCTTTGCCTGCGGCAGTGATCTTTTTTTATCTTCTGTTTATGGACGGGGAGCTGCAAAGGCAGGAGCTTCCTCTGAGAGAGGCCGCGTACGCGGTGTGCCTGTCTTTGCTGTCCGCGGGGCTGTGTTCCGCGGTGAGGGTGGAAATTATTTTCCGTGGAATGATCCTGGGAGCGCTGCGAAAAGTCTGGGGAACTAAAACGGCGGTACTGGCGTCTTCTTTTTTGTTTGCCCTTCCCTGTTTCGCGGATACAGTTTACAGTTGGCAGGAGAGGCTGACGGCTGCTCTGGCGGTTTTTATTATCGGACTGTCCCTGTCGCTTGTGACAGCAGAAGCAGGAAGTATCTGGCCGGCGGCCCTGATACTTGGGATATATAACGCTTTTGTAGGAAACAGCCATCTGCTCCATATCGGCACGGAGCATAACTTTTCAGCATTGTGGACCTATACGCTGAGCGGCGGAAGCCGTCTGCTGGCGGGAAACGAAAATACCATAGGGCTGACGGCGGCGCTGCCGGCCATAATGGGATTCGCGGCGGCGGGCATGATCGCCCTCTGGAGAATGAGACATAAAGCGCCGGCAAAAAACAAAAATATGTGAAGAAGGGCTCTGCCCGCGGCAGAGAGCGGCGGACAGGGATCCCCAAAGGAGAAATATGAGGAAAACACCAGTGGCAAAGGGAATACATAAAAAACAGATATCATATCGAAAAAGGCAGATACACCGGAAAGTTATATTATTTTTTATGCTGGCTTTTTTGACCGCGGGGGCGGCCGGGGTTTTTTACGGCTACAGAAGTATGAACCTGGGACGGGCGGAAAAAATCCGCGTCGATAAATGGAACAGCATTTTTGATCATCCGGAAGTTTATCCGGAAAGCTTCCGAAGCGCTCTGGCGAGGAATCCCGAGATCCTGGACTTTGTGGCGCAGTATCCTGCGGCCGCGGCGAAAACCCAGGGCGGGATTTCCCTGGCCGAGGAGCTGAAAAAATATCCCCTGTTTCTTCAGTGGGATGAGCGCTGGGGCTTTGTTTCCTATGGACAGAGTAATATCGGTATTTCCGGCTGCGGGCCTACCTGCCTTTCTATGGTGCTTTACAGTCTGACCCGGGATAAAACGCTTACGCCGGACGCGCTTGCCGCGAGGGCAATGAACGAAGGATATTATGTGGACGGGATAGGGACCGCATGGTCCTTTATGAGCGATATATCCACTGATTACGGAGTCTTCGCGTCACAGTTTTCCATGCTGGACGAAGAAGAGATGGAAGACCGGCTGGACGACGGGAATCTCCTGATCTGCGCTATGGGGCCGGGAGATTTTACGGATCAGGGACATTTTATTGTGATCCGGGGATATTCAAAGGAGGGCTTTGAAGTAAACGATCCCTTCAGCAGGAGCAACAGTGATAAGAAATGGACCTATGAAGCCCTTGCGCCGCAGATCCGGCAGGTATGGGTTTACGCAGATTAAGAACAGAGGTATGGATATGGAGAAATACAGCATATTGATCATAGAGGACGACGGAGACATCAGAGAAGGCGTCCGGATCCTTCTGGAGGGGGAAGGATACTGTGTCCGGGAGGCGGAAAACGGGCGGCAGGGCCTTGCGTGTATGGAGCCTGGACCGGATCTGGTGATCCTGGATGTGATGATGCCGGGAATCTCCGGTGTGAAAACCTGTGAGGAGATCCGGAAGATATCCAATGTCCCGGTGTTGTTTCTGACGGCGAAAGGACAGGAATCCGACAAGCTGATCGGCCTGATGGCGGGAGGGGACGATTACCTTGTGAAGCCTTTTTCCTACGCGGAGCTTCTTGCCAGAGTGAAGGCCCTTATCAGACGCTGCCATGTTTACGACCGGGGACCGGACAGGCCGGAAGGAAGCGGGGACAGCGAAACCAGATGGGCAGAGGTTTCCGGTCTTCGTGTAAATACAGGCTTTAATGAAGTGTATTTAGAGGGAGAAGAGGTGGAGCTGACTGAGATGGAATACAAGCTGCTGCTCCTTATGATGCAGAATCCGCGGAAGACCTTTTCCGTACAGAATCTTTATGAAAGTCTGTGGGAGGCGCCGTTTCATTATACCTGCGGAAATACCGTGATGGTGCATATCCGGCGGCTGCGCACCAAGATCGAGGAGGATCCGCAGAAACCGGAATTCATAAAAACTGTCTGGGGAAAGGGATATTGCTTTGGAAAAATTATGTAGAGATACGCTGACCGCCAAAATGGTAAAGAGGCTGGTGAAGGGAATAGCGGCAGGAGCCTTTGTGTTCTGTGTGGTCTATTTAGGAAGTACAGAATGGCTGAACGAGTATTTTTTTTCCTCGGGATATTTCTATAACGCGGAGCTCCACCGGGCGGAGGAGCTTCAGAGCTTTGTGAATAAATACGAGGTTTCCACAGAAGATACGGACAGACTCCGGAAGTGGGCGAAGAACAGGAACATCGACGAGTTTACCATATCCAGGGAACAGCTTTTATTGTTTGACCTGTCTTACGATGGCGGTATACGGCCGGGAGCAGTCAAGTTCCGGGAGAGAGGATGGCGGAATTTATACACGGTGGCTTTTGCGGACGGAAGGGCGGAGGTTTATTTTTATGAAGGCTTCGCGGAAAAATATTACGATATTCTTCTCATCGGATCGATCGTCCTGGGATTTTCTGTCTGCCTGGGGATCTTCATTTCAAGCCTTCAGGAGGAGGTAAAATATATCCAGGAATTGGAAGCGCAGGTGGAGGTGATCAGCCGGGGAGACCTGGAGGGGCAGGTGTCCGTGCGCGGCAGGGACGAGCTGGCGCAGCTTGCCGTAGGCCTGGACCGGATGCGGCGAATGCTGATCCAAAAAGAAGAAACAGAGCGGGAAATGCGGCAGGCTCAGGAAAAGCTGGTTTTGGGCATGTCCCATGACCTGCGGACTCCGCTGACAAGCCTGATGGCCTACCTGGAAATAGCAAGAAGAAAGGTAAAAACAGACAGGGAATATATAGACAAGGCGCTGGAAAAGGTTCTGCAGCTCCGCTCGATGTCAGATCAGATGTTTGAATATTTTCTCGTCAGCTTCACCAGGGAAACAGAGCTGGAGCCGGAGGAAGAGGTGCGCAGCGCTCTGGGAGATTATCTTTCGGAATTTTGCGCGATGCTGGAATACAGCGGCTTTTCTGTGGACGCAGAGAAAATAAAATGGAAAACGGTATATGTCAGGATCCATACGGACTATATGGGACGGATTATGAATAATCTGATCTCCAATATTCAAAAATATGCCGACAGCAGGGAGAAAATAGAGCTTGGGCTGATTTATGAGCCATGGCGGGTGGGTATTTTTATAAAAAATAAAATCGCGCGGCCCGATTCCAGTATCCAGGGAACAGGGATAGGCGTTAAAAATATATATAATATGATGGAACAGATGAAAGGCGGCGCGGAGGTGGCCGACGGCGGAGATTTTTATAAGATTATTTTATGGTTTCCTATTTGAGGATGTTCCCCGGTTATGAGTTTTCAGATTCATGACCGGGGGCATTTTTTTATATTAGCGGAGTAGAAGTATGTCGCTGATGCGACCGCTGCAGGCGGAGAATCTCGCAATACAAGATTCTTTGTTGTATCACTAGGAAACACTTTGTTCTATGATCAGGGCGTCAAACAGGGCCGGGCGGACAGCTTTGCACTTTTTACTTTGCAAATATTACAGCGCGGGAGTACGTTTTATGATACAATAATAGAAATTTGTTTTTTATACGATAGAGGAAGGGGAATACGAGTGAAAGATAAGACCATATCAGAAAATTCTAAGCCCCGGGATATGTCAGAGCTTTCGGAGGAGGAAAGGGCGCTTGCTTTTGAGGAAAAAAGAAGGCGTTCTCTGGAGGCCAGACGGAATCAGAGAAACAGAAGAGTGAAGCTGGCGGTTTTGCTGGCGTTTGCGGCTGCCGGCGGAATCTTTTTTTACGAGACAGACAGGTGGATGCCTCAGGAAACTACAGTTGTTCCTGTATCTGAGGTTATCGAAGGAGAAAAAATAGAAGAGGCGGAGCCGACTGCCTGGGACCGGATCTGGGAGGATCCGTCCCGTTATCCCGCTATTTTTTTGGATGCGCTCAGGAGAAATCCAGAGATCGCGGATTTTGTGGAGGCATATCCCGACACGCCCGCGGAGGCCGTAGGAGGAATCCGTCTGATGGAAAAGCAGCGGCAGGTTCCTCTTTTTATCCAGTGGGACAGCCGTTGGGGATATGTACCCTATGGACAGTCTAATGTAGGGATATCCGGCTGCGGGCCCACCTGTTTATCCATGGTTCTGTTCAGTATTACACGGGATGAGAGCCTTACTCCGGACGCGTTGGCTGTCAGGGCTATGGAGGACGGCTATTATGTGGAGGGAGAAGGAACTTCCTGGCTGTTTATGAGGGATATCTGCGCGGAATACGGAGTGCAGGTATCACAGTTCCCTTATATGGAGCAGCAGGCCATGGCTGAGCATTTAGAGGCCGGAAAGCTGGTGATCTGCGCAATGGGGCCGGGAGATTTTACAGACGACGGACATTTTATTGTTCTGACGGGGTACGCTGACGGACGCTTCAGTATTAATGATCCGTTCAGCAGGCAGAACAGCGGAAAAACATGGGACTATGACACCCTTCTGCCGCAGATTGAGCAGATCTGGGTATATGAGAAGGCAGCCGGCATTGACGCTGCCCGTCCTGTGGGATAAAATAGAAAAGCAGGAAGGACGGATGCAGTCTGCCGTACCGCAGGCTCCCGGGAATAAAATAAGAAACAGGGAGAGAAAGATGATGCTGGAAGCATACAGAGCCGTACTAGAAGGCGGCGAGGGAGAAATTACAGAAAAAAAATCCAGATTTATCGCGACGGTGCGCCCGGTGGAATCTGAGGACGAGGCTCTCGCGTTTATAGAGGAAATGCGAAAAAAATACTGGGACGCAAGACATAACTGTTTTGTATATTCTGTGGGACTGAACCGGGAATATACCAGGTGCAGCGACGACGGGGAACCCTCCGGCACCGCCGGGAGGCCTATGCTGGATGTGATCCTGGGAGAGGATCTGTATAATGTCGCGGTGGTGGTGACCAGATATTTCGGCGGCGTGCTTCTGGGGACCGGGGGACTGGTGAGAGCCTATTCCCAGGCGGTCCAGGAGGGGCTGAAAGCAAGCCGCGTTATTGAAAAGAAGCATGGGATTTCCCTAAAAGTCACTATAGATTACGGAGGGATCGGAAAGATCCAGTATATCGCCGGAGAGAGAAAAATTCCCATACTGAACAGCGAGTACACGGACAAGGTAGTCCTGGAGCTGATGGTTCCCGCCGATGAGGCGGAGCCGGTGCAGAAGGCGATCACAGAAGGCACCAACGGAAGGGCGCGGATGGAAAAAACAGGAGATTCGTATTTTGCCGTGCTGGACGGGGAGGTTTATACCTTCCGGTCCTGAAGAGATTGGGCTGCAAAAAGAACTGTAAGAGGGAGCCGCGGCTCCTTCTTTTTTCCGGTATGACGGGCATGCCGTCAGTCTGTGGTGCAAGTCCACGAGGGGCGTAGTTGCCGACGAACCCCAGAGCGACTCCCAAGGTTTGCATCGTGAGGTGTAGGTGAGAAGAAGGGATAGCGAAATCGTAGCCTGACGAACAGAAACCTGATATAAGGCGATTATGGCGGATAAGCTGACCGGAGACAGCGAAGTCCTAAAAGGTAACCGTAACCCATAGGCGTAAATCAGGCAGGTAGACGAGGAAAGACTGACAGGCTTATCCCGTGAGGTCTCACAGGCGGAAGAGTCGCCGTAGTAACAACGAACTGTGAGAAGTCAGCAGAAGCCGTAGTAGACAAAGCCCTGAAATGGGCGTTGCTGAAGGGCTGAACAATGTAACCGTGTAATCAAATGTATGCTCCATGGAATACCTGACAGCAGGAAGGCAAAACGTAAATGAGCAGGTACTGCACAACTTAGGGCGAATCCATGGAAACGGAAAGGAGAAAGCACACAAGGCAATGTCAGAACTGTTGGAGAGGATACTGTCCAGAGACAACATGAATGCCGCATACAAAAGAGTCTGTGACAACAAAGGAGCGGGAGGAGTAGATGAGGTAACAGTTGAAGAGCTCGGAGAGTATATCAAAGAGAACTGGGAGAGTATCAGGGAGCAAATCAGGCATAGGGATTACAAGCCACAGCCGGTCAGGAGGGTAGAAATACCAAAACCGAGCGGCGGAGTAAGAAGGCTGGGTATTCCGACTGTAATGGACAGGGTAATTCAGCAAGGTATCGTGCAGGTGATAAGCCCCATGTGTGAGCCTCTGTTTTCAGAGCGGAGTTATGGTTTTAGACCGAACCGAAGCTGTGAAATGGCAATCAGACAACTGCTTGTATATTTAAACGAAGGCTACGAATGGATAGTGGATATCGACTTAGAGAAATTCTTCGATAATGTACCACAGGACAAGCTGATGAGCCTGGTACATAACATTATCAACGATGGTGATACGGAATCCCTAATCCGCAAGTATCTGAAGGCAGGAGTGATGACGCCGCAGGGATATGAGGAAACAAAAATCGGGACCCCGCAGGGAGGAAATCTGTCACCATTGTTATCCAATATCATGCTGAACGAGCTGGATAAGGAATTGGAGATAAGAGGACTCCGGTTTACAAGATATGCAGATGATTGTGTAATAGCAGTCAAAAGCGAAGCGAGCGCAAAAAGAGTTATGCGGACTGTATCGGAATGGATACAGAGAAAACTGGGGTTAAAAGTCAACATGACCAAGACTCATATCACAAGGCCGATGAAGCTGAAATATCTTGGTTTCGGATTCTACAAGGACAGCAAGACAAAAGAATGGAAATGCAGACCTCATCAGGACTCCGTGAAGAAACTCAAGGACAGACTGAAAGAACTGACCAATAGGAAAATACCGGGTACAGTCACGAGCAAGATTGAGAAAATCAATCAAGTGACAAGAGGGTGGATTAACTATTATGCCCTTGGTTCTATGAAAACAGCAATGACAGAGATAGACGCACATTTAAGAACAAGACTCAGAGTTATCATCTGGAAACAGTGGAAAGTCCCAGGAAAGCGGCAGTGGGGATTGCAAAAGCTGGGAGTCGCAAAAGACCTTGCGAGGGTGACAGCGTATTGTGGAGACCGCTATTACTGGATAGCGACTAAGACTTGCGTTGTCAGAGCAATCTCTAAAGATGTATTAGCAAAAGCAGGACTTATAAGCTGTCTTGAGTACTATAGTGAGCGCCATGCCTTGAAGTTATGTTGAACCGCCGTATGCCGAACGGCATGTACGGTGGTGTGAGAGGGGAGAATTTATCTCCCCTACTCGATGCTGCAGCAAATCAGAGCAGGCTGCCGCCTGCAGTTCTGAAATGCCTCCTTAGCAGGAAGGCTGATTGTCTGTAGATTTTCAGGCGTTTCCGTGGCTCAGCACTTCTCCGGTTCCGGATAATCCACGCCGAAGGTATCCACCGTCACGGTTTTCATAACCTGATCGTCCAGCGGGCGGTCGCTGTAGTCTGTATCCTCCTCCGCGATACGGTTTACAACGTCCATGCCCTCTGTGATCTTTCCAAAAGCCGCGTAGCTTCCGTCCAGATGGGGAGCGGCTTTATGCATGATGAAAAACTGGCTTCCGCCGGAGTTGGGATGCATGGCTCTTGCCATAGAAAGAACGCCGGGAGTGTGGGCCAGATCATTGGCAACGCCGTTTTGGGCGAATTCTCCCTTGATGCTGTAGCCGGGGCCTCCCATTCCGGTGCCGTCGGGACAGCCGCCCTGGATCATGAAACCGTTGATCACACGGTGAAAAATAAGACCGTCATAGAAGCCTTTTTTGACCAGGCTGATAAAATTATTCACTGTATTGGGCGCGATTTCGGGATACAGCTCCGCTTTCATCACATCGCCGTTTTCCATGGTAATGGTAACAACAGGATTTGCCATAGTTTGATTCTCCTTTATAAAAAGTATTGTTTTTCTCTGTTCGCTCTATTATAATATGCAAAGAACAATTCTGCAAGAAAAAAGGTGGAAAGATGATTATAGAGACAAGAAGCCCTGAGGAAACCTTTGCACTGGGAGAAAAGATCGGAAGAGCCGCCCTGCCGGGACAGATCTATACGCTGACCGGAGACCTGGGCACAGGCAAGACGGTATTTACCCAGGGGGTAGCGGCCGGGCTGGGGATTGCCGGGGCGGTGAACAGCCCTACGTTTACCATCGTACAGGTATATGAGGAGGGCAGACTGCCCTTTTATCATTTTGACGTATACCGTATCGGAGATATTGAGGAAATGGAAGAGATCGGCTATGATGATTATTTCTTCGGAGAGGGGATCTGCCTTATCGAGTGGGCGGAGCTGATCGAAGAGATTCTTCCGGAGAAAAGGATTTCTGTCGTCATAGAGAAGGATCTGAGCCAGGGCTTTGATTACCGCCGGATCACAGTGAAGGGAACAGAGGAAGAACCTGTGACAGCGGATGGAAAGAAGGAAGGGGCGGCAATATGAAGATTTTAGGTTTGGACAGTTCCGGGATCGTGGCTTCCGTGGCAGTAGTGGAGGATGACAATCTGGTTGCGGAATATACCGTAAATTATAAGAAAACACATTCACAGACCCTGCTCCCCATGCTGGACCAGGTGGCGAAAATGACAGAGCTTGATCTGGATACCATAGACGCGGTGGCGGTGGCGGCCGGGCCGGGATCCTTTACAGGGCTCCGTATCGGATCGGCTACGGCCAAAGGCCTGGGACTTGCCCTGAAAAAGCCGCTGATCGGGGTTCCCACAGTGGAGGCCCTGGCCTATAATCTTTATGACGCTTCCGGGCTGATATGTCCCATCATGGACGCAAGAAGGAGTCAGGTGTATACGGGGATTTACCGTTTTGCTGATCACAGGCTGGAAACCGTTGAAGATCAGATGGCGGTTCCCATCGGAGAGCTTCTGGAGAAGCTGAATAGATACGGGGAAAAAGTGATCTTTCTGGGAGACGGGGTACCTGTGTTCCGCAGTGTGATCGAGGAAACCCTGAAGGTTTCCTGTTCCTTTGCCCCCGCCCATGTAAACAAGCAGCGGGCCGCGGCAGTGGCGGCTCTCGGACAGGTATATTACCGGGATGGAAAAATCCAGACCGCCGCGGAACACGCGCCGGACTATCTCAGGGTTTCCCAGGCGGAGAGAGAGCGTGCGGAGCGGGAGCGCCGGGAGGATCAGACAGGAGAAAAGAAATGACATTTCGTGAAATGCTGGTGGACGACCTGGATCAGGTGATGGAGCTGGAAGAGGATCTCTTTGCCGTCCCCTGGACCAGAGAGGGCTTTTTTACCTTTCTTACCAGGGAAGACACCATGTTTTTTGTGGTGGAGGAAAAGGACAGGATCCTTGGCTACTGCAGTATGATGACGGTGCTTGACGAGGGCGATATTCTGAACGTGGCTGTACGCCGGGATCGTCAAAAAGAAGGAATCGGCTGCTTTATGGTGGACAGTATGCTGCGCATGGCTGCCATGCAGGGGATCCGCACGGTTCATCTGGAGGTGAGGGAGAGCAATATGACTGCCAGAAGATTGTACCGGCGTCTTGGATTTCAGGAGGACGGCGTCCGGAAGAATTATTATACGGATCCCGCAGAGGCCGCCGTTCTTATGACAAAGAAGTAAAAGGCCTGTGGTAAGCGTAAGATCAGAATATAGTATTGATATTAGATAATAAGAGGATAATTTATGTTAGACGTATGTTTGCTGGGAACCGGCGGCATGATGCCGCTTCCCAGAAGATGGCTGACGGCTCTGATGACCCGTTATAATGGAAGCAGTCTTTTGATCGACTGCGGGGAAGGCACCCAGGTAGCCATCAAGGAAAAAGGCTGGAGCTTCAAGCCTATTGATGTTATTTGTTTTACCCATTATCATGGGGATCATATCAGCGGACTGCCGGGGCTGCTTCTTACCATGGGCAACGCGGACCGGACAGAGCCTCTGACCCTGATCGGACCGAAAGGACTGGAGCGGGTCGTAAACGCTCTCCGCGTTATTGCGCCGGAGCTTCCTTTTGAGATCAGATTTATAGAAATTACGAAGCCGGAGGAAATCTTTGAGCTGAACGGATACCGGATTACCGCTTTTAAGGTGAACCATAATGTTCTTTGCTACGGATATACGCTGGAAATCCTGCGGAAGGGCAAATTTTCGCCGGAAAGGGCCCGGGAACAGGAAATTCCTCTGAAATACTGGAATCCCCTCCAGAAGGGACAGACCATTGAAGCGGAAGGAAAGGTATTTACGCCGGATATGGTTCTGGGACCGGACAGAAAGGGGATCAAGCTCACATATACCACAGATACCCGGCCTACAGAATCCATTCTCACCAATGCCAGGGAAGCGGATCTGTTTATCTGTGAAGGAATGTACGGAGAGGAAGATAAGGCGGATAAGGCGAAAGGATATAAGCATATGACCTTCCGTGAGGCGGCTCAGCTTGCCCGGGACGCCGGGGTGGGAGAAATGTGGCTGACACATTACAGTCCCTCGCTGATCCGGCCTGACGATTATATGGACTCCGTGAGAGCGATTTTCTCCGGAGCTTATCCGGGAAAAGACGGAAAAAGCGTGGAACTGAATTTCGAGGAGGATTAAAAGTGGAAGATACATTGATTCTGGCAATCGAGAGCTCCTGTGACGAGACAGCGGCTTCCGTGGTAAAAAACGGGAGAACGATCCTGTCCAATGTGATTTCTTCTCAGATTGAACTGCATAAGCTGTACGGCGGGGTAGTGCCGGAAATCGCTTCCCGCAAGCATATCGAAAAGATCAATCAGGTGATCGGGGCGGCTCTTGCCGAGGCGGGCGTGTCTCTGGATCAGCTGGACGCCATCGGCGTCACCTATGGGCCGGGGCTGGTAGGGGCTCTTCTTGTGGGAGTTGCCGAGGCAAAGGCCATTGCCTATGCGAAAAAGCTCCCCTTGGTGGGAGTCCATCATATAGAAGGACATGTTTCAGCAAATTATATCGAGCATCCCGACCTGGAACCGCCGTTTTTGTGTCTGATTGTTTCCGGGGGACATACGCACCTTGTGATCGTGAAGGATTACGGTGTGTTTGAGATCCTTGGAAGGACAAGGGACGACGCCGCGGGAGAAGCCTTTGACAAGGTGGCCCGGGCCATCGGCCTTGGCTATCCGGGAGGGCCGAAGATCGACCGGCTTTCAAAGGAAGGGAATCCGGAAGCAATCGTCTTCCCCCGGGCAAAGGTGGGAGACTGTCCCTACGATTTCAGTTTCAGCGGCGTGAAGTCGGCGGTCCTGAATTATCTCAACCAGGCGCAGATGAAAGGGGAAGAGGTAAACAGGGCAGATCTGGCCGCTTCCTTCCAGAAGGCGGTGGTAGACGTTCTGGTAGAGCATACCATGACGGCGGCGGAGGATTATCATATGGATAAAATCGCTATCGCAGGTGGAGTAGCCTCTAATGGAACCCTCCGGGCAGCTATGGAGAAGGCCTGCGGGGAAAGAGGATACCGCTTCTACAGCCCGTCCCCCATTTTTTGTACAGACAACGCGGCTATGATCGGAGTAGCCGCCTATTATGAATATAAAAAAGGCACCAGACACGGATGGGATCTGAATGCTGTTCCGAATCTCAGGCTGGGAGAACGCTGATACAAATTGCATGTAATCTTGCAGTGAGGAATGTCTATGAAAAAAGGTAAAAATACCGCAGTGGTGCTGGCTGCCGGCCAGGGAAAAAGAATGAACAGTAAAATACAGAAGCAGTTTCTGGAGATCGGCGGAAAGCCGGTGCTTTATTATTCTCTTCGCTGTTTTCAGGACAGCCCTCTAGTGGATGAAATGATCCTGGTGACAGGGGAGGATGCCGTTTCCTATTGTAAAAAAGAGATCGTGGAAAAATATGGTTTTTCCAAGGTATCCGCTGTGATCCCCGGGGGAAGGGAACGGTACGATTCTGTTTATGCCGGACTGCTGGCATGCAGGGACTGTGACTATGTACTGATTCACGACGGAGCCAGACCGTTTATCACAGAAGAAATCCTGGAAAGAGGTATGGACGGCGTCCGGGCTACAGGAGCCTGTGTGATCGGAATGCCTTCCAAGGATACGGTGAAGCTGTCGGATAAGACGGGATTTGTTGCTGAAACACCTGACCGGAAAAGTGTGTGGACGATCCAGACTCCGCAGATTTTTTCCTATTCCTTAATAAGAAGCGCCCATGAAAGCATCCGGGAGAAGGACATGTCTCTGATCACAGACGACGCGATGGTGGTAGAGCAGGAGTCGGGTACCAAAATACGGCTGGTGGAGGGATCCTATATGAATTTGAAGATCACTACTCCGGAGGATTTGGGTGTGGCTGAGATTTTTTTGAATATTTATCGGGCGGGGAAGGAATGATATAGGATGCTATATTGATAAGCGCGGGACAGTCCTCCGGCAGGGCTGAAATACGTTGCGCTTTTTGGCTGAAACAGGGGATAACCCGCAGTCTGCCGGCACGCGGGAGGATTTTACAAAAAATGTAAAATCTGTATTGACACTGATGGATTTTGATGATAGAATGGTTTCTGCGCTGACAGAGGAAACTGAAAAGCGCGGAAAATAGTATACGGAGAGATATCGAAGTGGTCATAACGAGGCGGTCTTGAAAACCGTTTGTCCGCAAGGGCGCGTGGGTTCGAATCCCACTCTCTCCGCTCGTTTGTCAGTCAGAAATACTGATACCATTTAATTTAAAAAAATAAAAAAATGACTTGACAAATGAAAAGCTAATGCGTTATAATAAACAGCGCTTCTGAGTTACAGAACGCACGATTAGGGCAATTTGGAGAAGTACCCAAGCTGGCCGAAGGGGCTCCCCTGGAAAGGGAGTAGGTCGTTAATAGCGGCGCGAGGGTTCAAATCCCTCCTTCTCCGTTTGAAGTAAAAAACTTCAAAAAAATGAAAAAAAGTTCTTGACAGACAAAAACGAATATGATAATATAAACGAGTTGTCTGAGAGACAAAAACCTTGATAACTGAACAGTGAGACACATACGATTCTCGAAAATTCTAAAATTTTTATTTTTGGATTCGAACGGTTAATAAACCAACAACAGTAAAAGGGATAGGTAACCAGTGGTTATCTTGAACGGAACAAACACTTATACAGAGAGTTTGATCCTGGCTCAGGATGAACGCTG
>DXEG01000010.1 GCA_019115125.1 Candidatus Blautia faecipullorum | reverse complement strand
AGCATAAAACATGCTTGCATGTTTTTGCGAGCGGACATCTGTATGAGCTGAGCGCCCGTTTATGAGTAAAACAGTGGCGTCAGCCACAGTAAGCACGCAGTGCGGTTTTACGAATGGCACCACTTGACAATGCCTTCCCTTATCTTCTATACTGACAGCATCAGAACAAAAAAACAATACTGTTTGAAAAGAGAATAATAAAAGGAGGATCTGCTCATGCTTTTAAAAAACGGATTTCTCATAAATCCCCGGACAAACACCTGCGAACCATCGGACATCCGTTTTTCCGACGGAATCATCCAGGAGATCGGTCTTCCCCTCCGCGCAGAGGAAGGTGAAGAAGTTCTGGATATTTCCGGGCTTACCGTGGCTCCCGGACTGATCGACACCCATGTACATTTTCGTGATCCCGGACTGACCTACAAGGAGGATATCCATACCGGCGCGCTGGCCGCCGCCAGAGGAGGCTTTACCTCCGTTATCTGCATGGCCAACACCAAACCCACGGTAGACTCTCCGGAGGTTCTTGCCGATATTCTCTCCCGCGCCGAAAAGGAGAACATCCGTATCTACCAGACTGCCTCCGTTTCCCGTGGATTAAAGGGAGAGGCTCTGAATGACTTTATGGCGCTGTCCAAAGCCGGAGCCTGCGGATTCACCGACGACGGTATTCCTCTCCTGGACGCTGCCTTCTGCTTTGAAGCCATGAAACAGGCGGCGGCTCTGAAGCTGCCTATCAGTCTCCATGAGGAGGATAAGACCTTTATCGCCAACAACGGCGTCAACGCCGGGGAAACAGCAGACAAGCTGGGGATAGAAGGTTCTCCCGCCCTGGCGGAGGAGGTCATGGTGGCCCGGGACTGTATGCTGGCTCTCCATACCCAGGCCTCTGTCGTCATTCAGCACATCAGCTCCGGAAATTCCGTAGCTCTTGTACGGCTTGCCAAACAAATGGGGGCGGATATTCATGCCGAGGCTACCCCTCATCATTTCACTCTTACCGAGGAAGCGGTCCTCACCTACGGAACCCTGGCAAAAATGAATCCTCCTCTCCGCTGTGAGAAGGACAGACTCGCAATTATCCAGGGACTCCGGGACGGTACCATCGATCTTATCGCCACAGACCACGCGCCCCACAGCGCGGAAGAAAAAGCCAGGACGATCACAGAAGCTCCCAGCGGCATTACTGGTCTGGAAACCTCCCTGGGACTTGGCGTCACCTCTCTGGTAAAGCCGGGACACCTGACATTGATGGAGCTTCTGGAAAAAATGACCAGCAACCCGGCGGCCCTCTATCACCTTCCCGGCGGCAGCGTTGAAGTTTCCGCTCCGGCCGATTTCGTGATCTTTGACCCGGAGGAAAAATGGACTGTGGACGGTTTTCTTTCAAAATCTTCCAACAGCCCCTTTAAGGGCAGGGAGCTTTACGGAAAAATCCACTTCACCATCTGCGGAGGCAGGATCGTATACCACGCATAATGCAGTTAAACGCCATGCATGATACGCAGTTATTTTAAACAGAAGAAACCCGCATCCAGGGAGCTGTCAGCAACGGGACAGCTCCCTTTAAAACGCTTCTCTGTTACGCGTTTATCCTATATCCTTACAATAATGTAAGTTGTTTTTCTTTATTTGGGGAAATATAATAAGAAGAAAAAGATACGCCGCGAACCAAGGAGGAACCCTCTTGAAAAACAAAACCTGTACAAAAATTCTTCTTCTGGAGGACGATCCCGGATTGACCGAGGGTCTTGTCTATGCCCTGAACAGAGAGGGCTTCCGGACTGATACCGCCCAGACTGTGGCGGAGGCCTTCCTCTGTCTGGAAAAATCCTGCTACCAGCTTCTGATCCTTGATATTACCCTGCCCGACGGCACAGGCTACGAAGTCTGTGAAAAGGTGCGGAAATCAGGAAATTCTGTTCCCATTCTGTTTCTCACTGCCCTGGATGAAGAGGTAAACATCATCCGCGGACTGGACGGCGGAGGGGACGACTATATGGTCAAGCCTTTCCGGCTTGGCGAGCTTTGCTCCCGGATCCGGGCTCTTCTGCGTCGGAACGGAACGGTCTCCTCCCAAAATACGTTTCTTCATTCCGGACCTCTCAGTGTCGATCTGACTGCCGGAAAGGTTACGCTGAACGGCCGCGCGCAGGAGCTTACCCAGGGTGAATACCGGCTTCTCTGCCTGTTTCTCAATCATCCCGGCCAGCTTCTTACAAGAAACGTGATCCTGGATGCCCTCTGGGATGGAAACGGAAATTTTGTGGACGACAATACCCTTTCTGTTTATATCCGCCGTCTCCGTGAAAAAATCGAACCGGATCCGTCCGATCCCCGGTATCTTCTTACTGTCCGGGGCTTCGGCTACCGCTGGAAGGAGGAATCTGAATGAGCTTTTTACAGGAAAAACAATCCCGGCGTTATTTTCTTTTTATTTTCTCAGCAATGGCTGTCCTTCTCTGCGCCGGAATTTTTCTTACCTGGTATCACGGTACCCAAATGAAAAGCTTGCTTTTTCAACAGCGGCTTACGATCGCCTCCTCCCTTCTGGAGCGGAAGATCTCCCCGGAAGCCATCGCCGCTTCCTTCAAAAACACCTCTGTTTCCCCGGCGGGCGCTTCCTTTCTGGAGGAGACAGGCTATGGAGAAGCTTTGTCTCTGTGGCTTATCCCCTCTCTCAGACAGTCTGTTCTTCTGTTTTTTCTTTATGCTCTCCTTATGGCCTCAGCTATAGGATTCCTGTTGTTTTTCGGGACTTTATATTTTCTCAGGGCACGAAACCGTCTTTATATACAGGCAGTAAAAACAATCTCTGAATTTGCGGAAGGAAATTTTCAAAATCATCTGCCTTCTGAAGAATCCGGGGCTCTGTTTCAGCTTTTTTTGTCTGTGGAACAGCTCGCTACTGCTCTTCAGGCCAAAAGCAGCGGGGAACACAAAGCAAAAGAATTCCTGAAGGATACTCTTTCTGATATCTCACACCAGCTAAAGACTCCCATAGCCGCTTTAAAATTATATCTGGACATTATGATCCAGGAGCCGGATAATCCTGAAACTGTCAAAAAATTCTCTTTAAAATCCCAGTCGTCTCTGGAGCGTATGGAGCGTCTGATCCTTACCCTTCTGAAAATGATGCGGCTGGACGCGGGAAGCATCGTATTCGACAAAAAGCACTATCCCGTTCCCGACCTGATCCGGCAGTCTGTAAGGGACCACCAGACAAGGGCGGCCGTAGAAGGAAAAACGCTGCTCCTAAAGGGTCCTGACGACGCTGTTCTTTTCTGCGATCCCTCCTGGACGGAAGAGGCGCTGAGCAATCTTATAAAAAACGCTCTGGACCATACCCGCGGCGGCGATACGGTCACGATTCTATGGACGTCCTCCCCGGGGCTTTTCCGGCTATCCGTGGAGGATACCGGAGAGGGAATCGATCCTTTGGACTTTCCCCATATTTTCAAAAGATTCTACCGGAGCGGACACTCCCTGTCCGGCTCCGGCTTCGGACTAGGCCTTCCCCTGGCAAAATCCATTATTGAGGATCAGGGCGGAACACTTTTCGCGGAAAGTATTCCGGGCAGGGGCTCCGTATTTACCATTTCTTTTCTTACAGATCTGTAAGACGCTGTTCACTGCCATGTAAGGCTGATCTGTTATTCTGAATGTGTAAGAAAAAATGAAAGGATGGTGTATTTTTTGCAGTTGGTAAAAGTAGAAAATCTCTGTAAAACATACGGGAAAGGCGATACCCGCGTAAACGCCCTGAAAAACGCTTCATTTACACTGGAAAAAGGAGAATTCGCCGCGGTTGTGGGCGAATCCGGTTCCGGAAAAAGTACCCTGCTGAACTGTATCGGCGGTCTGGACACCCCCACCTCAGGAAAAGTTCTGCTCGGCAACCGGGATCTTTTCGCCATGTCCGAACAGGAAAGGACTGTTTTTCGGAGACGAAATATCGGTTTCATATTTCAGTCCTTTCAGCTTGTGCCTGAACTGAACGTGGAACAGAACATTATTTTCCCGCTGCTTCTGGACTATAAAAAGCCGGATCAGGATCGTGTAGAAGAAATTCTTGAGGTTCTTGGCCTGAAAGACCGCCGGGATCATCTGCCCTGTCAGCTATCCGGAGGCCAGCAGCAGCGGGTGGCGATCGGCAGGGCTCTCATTACCCGTCCGGTTCTGGTTCTTGCTGACGAGCCTACGGGAAATCTGGATTCAGACAACAGCAGGGACGTCATAGAACTGCTGCGTCAGGCGTCCCGCCGTTATCAGCAGACAATCCTGATGATTACTCATAATCAGAATCTGATTTCCTCTGTGGATCATGTTTTCCGGGTTCATGACGGAATCCTCACGGATCTGGGAGGTGCTTTCTTATGAAATCATATCTGGATCTTGTTTCTCTCTCTGTAAAGGGAAGCCGCAGAAAAAGCAGACTGACAAGGTTCTGCATCATTCTCGCGGTATTCCTTGTAACTTCTATTTTCGGAATGGCGGACATGGCGATCCGCTGCCAGAAAACTATGGCAATCCGCGATGATGGAGCCTGGCATGCGGCTTTTCAGGGAATCACCGAAGAGCAGGCCGGCCTTATCGCGGCACGTCCAGAAGTGGAAACCGCTTCCTTTTATGCCGCGATGAATTACCGCCTGGATATGGATTATAAGATAGGAGGTACCAAGGCTGTAATCTGCGGCTTTGACAAAGACTTTTTGACCTTGTATCCTGCCGTGGAAATCGTGGAAGGCGAATATCCACAGACCGCTGACGAGGCCGTTCTTACTCAGAGCGTCCAGAAACGGATGGATCTGCGTGCAGGCGATGAAGTTTCTCTCTCCACTCCGGACGGAAGCTCTGTCACCTATACCGTATCCGGCTTTACGGGAGAAACCTCTATGCTCACCAAATGGGACGCCTATGGAATATTCCTCAATAAAGAAGGATACATGAAAAGCTTCCGGGCTGAAACACTGCAGGAGGATTTCACATATTATGTGGCTTTCCAGCCTTTCTGCCATATTCAGAAAACACTGGATGAGATCTGCTCCTCTCTGGACATATCCCAGGACCAGGTTGCCCAGAACACGAAATATTTAGCTCTGATGCTGCAGTCTGACAATAGTTTTATTCTTAGTCTTTACCTGAGCGCCGCCATTCTGGCTGTGCTGGTGATCATAGCCGGAATACTTATGATCGCCAACAGTCTGAACACAATGATCTCCAAGCGGACAGAATTTTTTGGTATGCTCCGCTGTCTGGGCGCTTCGCCAAAACAGGTGGTACGCTTTGTCCGGCTGGAGGCTCTTTACTGGTGCAGAACAGCCATACCTGCCGGACTCTGCCTGTCTGTTGTGATCATATGGATCCTCTGCGCTGCGCTCAGATATATCAGCCCGGGATATTTTTCCGGTATGCCTGTATTCGGCGTCAGTTGGACAGGACTTGTCGCAGGCGCCGCTATCGGAATCCTGACCGTTCTTCTGGCGGCTCATTCGCCAGCAAGAAAAGCTTCCAGGGTTTCTCCTCTGACCGCGGTTTCGGGAAATGCCGGAACAATCCGGGAAATGAAAAGATCCGCCAAAAGCGGCTTTTTCAAAATTCCTGCCGCCCTCGGCATCCATCATGCCAAGAGCAGCAAAAAAAATCTGTTCCTAATGTCAGGCTCCTACGCCTTCAGCATTGTCCTCTTTCTGGCTTTTACTCCCGCCATTGATTTTATGGATCACGCGATCACGCCTCTGCGTCCCTATACTCCCGATCTGTCCATATACAGTGAGGATAACAGTACCGGAGTGTCTGATGAGATTGTGGAAAAAATAAAAAATCATCCCGCGGTGAAGATAAGCTACGGAAGATACTTTAAGGATTCTGTGACCCTTCAGACTGAGCAAAAAGCCCCAAAAGCTGATGCTCATTCCGCAGCCAATAACCGACAGGGTTCCGGCACACGGAAAATTCACCTGATCTCCTATGACGAGACTCAGTTTCACTGGGCGGACGACGCTCTTGTGAAGGGAAGTATTGAAAAAGCAGCGGAGGGCTCCGGCATATTGATCGACTATCCTGCCTCGCAGTCTCTTTCTGTCGGCAGCCTGGTCACATTGAAAGCAGATCATGGTTCCGCTTCAGTTCCGGTAACAGGGATCCTTTCCTCTACTCCCTTTAACAGCAATACAGGGGTTGTGATCTGTTCTGAAGAATTATTCCGACAAATTTGCGGAGATCAGGAATATGCGGTTCTGGATATCCAGCTTGCGGGCAGCGCTTCTGAGCAGGATGTAGAGGAACTCCGCACATTAGCCGGAGATTCCCTGTCTTTTTCTGATCAGCGCATGAATAATCAGGAAGTAAGAGGGACTTATTGGGCTTTCGCCCTTTTTGTCTACGGATTTCTCTTCATTATTGCCTTGATCGCTGTCTTTCATATTATCAACAGCATTGGAATGAGTGTCTCTTCCAGAATGTCACTTTTCGGTACTATGCGTGCTGTTGGAATGACCACCCGGCAGCTCACCCATATGATCGTCTGTGAAGCGGCTGTTTATGTCACTGGAGGAATTCTTTTTGGACTTCTTATAGGGCTTCCTCTTCACTATATTCTGTATACAAACATGATCACTTCCAAGTGGGGGGATTCATGGACGATTCCCGTTTCTTCCCTGGCCGTCATCAGTATCATAACCTTGGGCTCTCTATTTCCTGCCACTGCTGATCCCTCCAGAAGAATACGGGAAATGTCGGTGGTGGATACGATTCATGAGCAATGACCATGGAATCATATCGCTTGTACTTATTTCTTTTGATTGTTATAATAGGAAAAAGACAAATTTGAAGTTGAAGGAGGAAGGAAGTATGATCAGTGATTTTATAGGCGCAGCAGCTCCATGGGTTACAATGGGATTATTTATAGCAATTATTTGTTCTTTTATGGGTAAAAAATCAGATTAACACAAAAACTCCAGAAGAAAAACTTCTGGAGTTTTTAGAGGTGCCACCCGGATTTGAACCGGGGATAGAGGTGTTGCAGACCTTTGCCTTACCACTTGGCTATGGCACCATATATTATATTTTATGCATTTCCTTAATGGAAAATGACTCCAAGGGGATTTGAACCCCTGTTACCGCCGTGAAAGGGCGGTGTCTTAACCGCTTGACCATGGAGCCAATCTCTTTTATTCAGGCTTCATGCCCTAACTCCCCCTGTTGGACTCGAACCAACGACACTGCGGTTAACAGCCGCATGCTCTACCGACTGAGCTAAGGAGGAGTGTCAGCACCGCCCTATCTTCCCAGGCAGTCGCCCGCCAAGTATTTTCGGCACTGATGAGCTTAACTTCTGTGTTCGGAATGGGAACAGGTGGATCCTCATCGCCATTAGCACTGACTATATGACGAAAAACCACTCAATTGAGTGATTTTCGCTTTGTGTTGGCACCGCTCTATCTTTCCAGGCAGTCGCCCGCCAAGTATTTTCGACACTGATGAGCTTAACTTCTGTGTTCGGGATGGGAACAGGTGTATCCTCATTGTAATTATCACCAGAAAATTGTTAACATACTATTTGATAGTCTTTCCTATCACGTTCGATATTATA
>DXEG01000067.1 GCA_019115125.1 Candidatus Blautia faecipullorum | reverse complement strand
TGATAGAGGTTCCGTTTGTGGCGGCCGCGTTCAAGTTTACGCCTATCGATCTGAAGGAGTACGCGATCGCTCTGGGGCTGGCCGTACTGATCATTCCTATTATGGAGATCGTCAAGGCTGTCCAGCGAAAGGCAGAAAAAACAGAATAAACCGCAGCAGCCCATTTATATTTAGTATAATATACTCAACAAGACAGCCGGAGGATAGAAGGTGCCTATCTGCCCCGGCAAAATAAAATGAACTTAGTAAGTCGCCCATCACCGGTCAAGGAGTAGGGCGGCTTACGTTTTTTAGAGCGCTTTGCTGTGGATGCGGCCAGATACATGTGGAAGGATGACTGCCTGCGGCAGTCTGCGTCTGGAGCCGCTATTTGTCGAAAATTTTTACTTGACATTAAGTGGAATTTATAATAGCATGTAAGAAGAAAACACGAACATAGGTTTGGAAACATCTAGAAATAATATTAAGGAGAAACTGTATTATGATAAATCAGGAGAAGCAGAAGGCTCTGGAGGCAGCTCTGGGCCAGATTGAGAAGCAGTACGGAAAGGGGTCTGTCATGAAGCTTGGGGAATCCGGGGAGCATATGCAGGTGGAAGCCGTGCCCACAGGCTCTCTGGGACTGGATATCGCCCTTGGCGTGGGCGGCGTTCCCAAGGGCAGGATCGTGGAGATTTACGGGCCTGAGTCCAGCGGTAAGACTACCGTAGCCTTACATATGGTGGCAGAGGTGCAGAAGAGGGGAGGCATCGCGGGCTTTATTGACGCGGAGCATGCCCTGGATCCTGTATACGCGAAGAATATCGGCGTCGATATTGACAATCTTTATATTTCACAGCCGGATAACGGCGAGCAGGCCCTGGAGATCACAGAGACCATGGTCCGCTCCGGAGCGGTGGATATTGTGATCGTGGACTCTGTGGCGGCTCTTGTTCCCAAGGCGGAGATCGAGGGCGATATGGGAGACAGCCATGTAGGACTTCACGCCCGGCTGATGTCCCAGGCCCTCAGGAAGCTTACCGCGGTGATCAGCAGATCCAACTGCGTGGTGATCTTTATCAACCAGCTCCGCGAGAAGGTGGGCGTGATGTTTGGAAATCCCGAAACCACCACCGGAGGCCGAGCGCTGAAGTTTTACGCTTCCGTAAGGCTTGATGTCAGAAAAGGCGAGACGCTGAAGCAGGGCGGCGACATGGTTGGAAGCCACACCAAGGTGAAGGTTGTTAAAAATAAGGTCGCGCCGCCGTTTAAGCAGGCGGAGTTTGATATTATGTTCGGAACAGGTATCTCCCGGGAGGGAGAGATCCTTGACCTTGCCGCGGACTGCTCCGTTGTGAATAAGAGCGGCGCCTGGTATTCCTACAATGGAGATAAGATCGGACAGGGCCGTGAGAACGTAAAGGTTTATCTGAAGGAGCATCCGGAGGTCTGCGCGGAAATTGAAAAGAAAGTAAGGATCCATTACCATCTTCTTCCGGAGGAGGAAGGACAGGAGACTGCCGGAGCGGAGACTCACGAACAGAATGAGGCGGAGCCGGCGGCGGGGGAGACCGGAGAAGCCTGATGAGGTGAATCTATGACAGACACAGGAACGCAGGAGGAGCTGCGGCAGGCCAGGAAAAAGGCGATGCGGCTGCTGGAACGGATGGACCGTACGGAGAAGGGGCTGAAGGACAGGCTTGTGCAGGCAGGATTTTCCGAAAGCGCCTCAGAAGATGCCGTGGCTTTTGTGAAGGGGTACGGATATATCAATGATTCCAGATACGCGGAGAATTATATTTTTTCCCGTGTTCACGAAAAAAGCCGGCAGCGTATACTGCAGGAATTATATCAGAAGGGCGTTGCCCGCGGCACAGCTCTGGAAGCCTGGGACAGGGTCTGCGAGCTGGAGCAGCCTGATGAGAGACGGCTTCTCCGGAACGCGGTGGAGAAGAAATGCAGTCCGGGGATGGAGCTGGACGCCCGGGAAATGCGCAGACTGTACGGATACCTTGCCAGAAGAGGCTTCCGGGCCGGAGATATTTCTTCCGTTCTCGAGGAAATGGATATTAGGGCGGTACTGTAGAAAATATTGACAACAAAAAGTATAGAAAAACTTGACAGAATTATCAAAAACAGCTAAACTTGTATTGTTGTATTTGTACAATGAAAACTAAATAAGGAGGTGCTCCTGTGGCAATCATAATTATAAGTGTAATTGTCGCTGTAGTGGTCGCACTGCTTATTGCGGTTCCAGTTACTTGCAAGGTTGCTGTTGACAACAAGGCTAAAAAAGATGCCGAGGTTGTGGGCACAGCAGAAGACAGAGCAAGAAGCATCATAGATGAAGCTTTAAAAACTGCTGAAACGAAGAAAAGAGAAGCTTTGTTGGAAGTCAAGGAAGAATCTCTCAGGACGAAAAACGAACTGGAGAAGGAAACCAAGGAACGCAGAAACGAACTGCAGAAATACGAGCGTCGTGTTTTATCCAAGGAGGAATCTGTAGATAAAAAAGCGGATGCCGTAGAAAAGCGTGAGGCTGAATGCACAGCAAAGGCTGCCGAGTTGCAGAAAAGAGAAAAGAAAGTAGAAGAACTTGAGCAAAAAGGAGTACAGGAACTGGAAAGAATTTCCGGTCTGACCTCCGAACAGGCAAAAGACGAGCTGCTGAAAACGGTAGAAGATGACGTAAAGGTGGACGTTGCGAGACTTTACAAGGAGTTGGAGAATCGCGCCAAGGAAGACGCCGACAAAAAGGCCAAGGAATATGTGGTCAATGCGATCCAGAAATGCGCGGTAGACCATGTGGCGGAGACTACGATATCTGTAGTACAGCTTCCCAGCGATGAAATGAAAGGCCGCATCATCGGACGTGAAGGACGTAATATCCGTACTCTGGAGACCCTGACAGGGGTGGATCTGATCATTGACGATACACCGGAAGCAGTGGTACTGTCCGCTTTTGATCCTATCAGACGGGAAGTGGCAAGAGTTGCCCTTGAGAAGCTGATCGTGGACGGACGTATCCATCCGGCAAGGATCGAAGAAATGGTAGAAAAGGCCCAGCGGGAGGTTGAGGCCCAGATCCGCGAGGACGGCGAGAACGCCGCTATGGATGTAGGCGTTCACGGAATACATCCGGAGCTTCTGAAGCTTCTGGGACGTATGAAATTCCGTTCCAGCTACGGACAGAACGCTCTGAAACATTCTATTGAGGTTGCGCAGCTTTCCGGAATTCTTGCCGGAGAGATCGGAGTAGACGTCCGTCTGGCGAAGAGAGCCGGTCTGCTTCATGATATTGGAAAATCTATTGACCATGAGGTAGAAGGGTCTCATATTCAGATAGGTGTGGATCTCTGCAGGAAATATAAGGAATCTGCTGTTGTTGTTAACGCAGTTGCATCCCATCATGGCGATGTGGAGCCGGAATCTCTGGTTGCATGTATTGTTCAGGCTGCGGATGCTATTTCCGCCGCAAGACCAGGCGCCAGAAGAGAAACACTGGAGACTTATACCAACCGTCTTCAGCAGTTGGAAGAGATCACCAACGAATTTAAAGGCGTGGACAAGTCTTTTGCTATTCAGGCAGGCAGGGAAATCCGCGTAATGGTAGTACCGGATCATGTATCGGATGCAGACATGGTAATTCTGGCAAGGGATATCGCGAAGCAGATTGAAGCGGAGCTGGAATATCCGGGCCAGATCAAGGTCAACGTCATTCGTGAGAGCCGGGCTGTGGATTATGCGAAATAATCCGGACTGAGTACAGGCTGAGGTTCATAAATCAGTAAATATAAGAGTCGCGAGGAATTATCCTCACGGCTCTTTTTGTGCGATAAGCCCTGCAAGCCGCGCAGTATAGGAGCTTTTGCTCTGTATCAAGATATAAAAACTCCTGGATTACAGATGCTGTAATGGGAATATTTTTCCGGGAAGGCCCGTACACTGTACAGGGTGAGGGTATGAAAAAAAGACGGGATATTTATAGAAAAGGGCGTCTGCCCGCAGGTATGATCTTCCTTGGCGGTTTCCTGCTGGGAAGTATTTTACCGAACATACTCTGGAGAATGGAGTGGCATCAGAAAACGGCGGCGTCCCTTTATCTTATCGGAGCCTTTGCGGATAAAACGTCATCGGATCATGGGTATCTGCTGCAGGTATTGAAAATGCGGGGAAGCATGTACCTTCTGGGAGCCTTTTGCGGAGTCTCTGTTTTCGGCGTCCCACTGGCAGTGATCGGTATTCTGATCACGGGAATCCAGACAGGGATACTGCTTGCTATGTCTGTTCTGCAGTTTGGACTGCAGGGCGGGCTGATTGGCGCGGGATTATTATTTCCCCAGTATCTGATTTATCTGCCGTGCCTGTTTTATCTGATGAAGCTGGTCTACAGCCAGTCTCTGGATATCTGGCGCAGTCATGGTCTGTTTCCGGCAAAGGTGTCGGATTATATATCCCGGGTGCTTCTGTGCGGGGCGGTTTATCTGGCCGGAATTTTTCTGGAGGCGTACTGCAATCCTGTGATCGTTGATATTTTAATGAAGAGTCTGAAAATTTTTTGAAAAGAATATATAGTATTAAGGGGGAGGGGTAAACGAGACAATAAATACAATATATGGCACTTTTTGGTGAAATAGTGTCGATTTTGAGCGGGATTTGTAAAAAATGTGTTTGCGTTTCAACATAAAAACTGATATGATAAAATAAATTTTAAATTGCTTTAAAAAAATACAAGAGAACAAAGCATGGAAAGTATGAAAATGAAAGATATTAAGGATGAGTTTATAGGATATCTGCACGAAAAAAAGCATACTTCTTATAATACAGAAATTTCCTATCGCCGGGATCTGAGGAAACTAGAAGACTATTTGGCGGGAAAAGGAGTCGGAAGGTGGGAGGATGTCCGGGAGACGGATGTCCAGGGATATTTAAGTGAAATGAAAAATGAAAATTTTTCGTCGGCGACTATTTCCAGAAATATAGCTACGATTCATGCCTTTTTTCAATATCTGAGAAATACAGGAGCTGTACAGGCGGATCCTTCGGAAAATCTGAAACCGCCGAAGGTGGAGAAAAGGCTTCCCCAGATTCTGACCGTGCAGGAGGTAGACAGACTGTTGGAAACGCCGGATCAGAGTACAGCCAAAGGAATGAGAGACCGGGCTATGCTGGAGCTTTTGTACGCCACGGGAATGCGTGTCAGCGAGCTGATCCATTTGAAGGTTTCTGATCTTAATCTGTATATGGGCTATGTGATCTGTCATGACAGCGCCAGGGAGCGGATCATTCCTATCGGTAATCTCAGCAGAGATATTCTTTCCGAATATCTGGAAAATATGAGAGGCATTTTTGTAAAGGATAAGGAAGAAACAGCGCTTTTTACAAATTGTCAGGGAAAGGCCATGAGCCGACAGGGATTCTGGAAGATTTTGAAGGGATACGCCGCCGCCGCGGGGATCCAGTGCGATATTACTCCCCATACGCTGAGACATTCTTTCGCGGTGCATATGCTCCAGAACGGGGCGGATGTGAAAAGCGTTCAGGAAATGCTGGGACACTCAGACATTTCTTCCACGCAGATGTACCTGGGAGTGAACACTGTTAAAATGAGAGACGTATATATGAAGGCTCACCCCAGAGGATAAATAGATGTATAGAAAAAACAAGCGGGATTCGAAAGGATCCCGCTTGTAGTTTTTTTACCGCCGTTTCAGACAGGGCCGAAACGGCTGAAAGATAATATCCGCGCCGGGACATCACTCTGCCGCTGAGCTGTCAGCACAGCTCGGCAATGGTATACAGAAGCCGTTCTGATTCTTCCCATCCCAGACATGGATCTGTAATGGATTTTCCATAGGTCAGGCTGCCGCTGATCTTCTGGCTGCCGGACTCAATATAGCTTTCGATCATAAGTCCCTTTACAAGCTTATGAAGCTCCGGATCTACATTGCGGCTGTGAAGCACTTCCTTGGCAATACGCACCTGCTGCTTGTACTGCTTGTTGGAGTTCGAGTGGTTGGTGTCCACGACTACGGCGGGATTCAGCAGATTCTTTTCCTGATATTTTTCCCAGAGAAGCTGAAGATCCTCATAATGATAATTGGGAATCGCCTCTCCGTGCTTGTTTACGGCTCCCCGCAGGATGGTATGCGCCAGCGGATTGCCGGCGGTTTCCACTTCCCAGCTTCTGTAGATAAAGCGGTGGGAACCCTGGGCGGCTACAACCGAGTTCAGCATGACGCTGAAATCCCCGCTGGTGGGGTTTTTCATTCCGGCAGGCACGTCCATGCCGCTGACGGTAAGACGGTGCTGCTGGTCCTCCACAGAACGGGCGCCTACGGCTACATAGGAGAGAAGATCCGAGAGATAACGGTAGTTCTCCGGATACAGCATCTCATCCGCGCAGGTAAAGCCGCTTTCCTGGATCGCCCGGATATGCATTTTGCGGATAGCAACAAGGCCGGCCAGCATATTTGGTTTCTTCTCCGGATCCGGCTGATGGACCATGCCCTTATATCCTTCGCCTGTAGTGCGGGGCTTGTTCGTATAGACCCGCGGAATGATCAGAACTTTGTCGGCGATTTTTTCCTGGACGGCCCGGAGTCTGAGTAGATAATCGCATACCGCGTCTTCGTTATCCGCGGAGCAGGGGCCGATAATAGCGAGAAATTTATCTGATTTTCCGGTAAAGACATCACGGATTTCCTGATCTCTTGCTTCCTTCAAAGCCTGAATGGAAGAGTCGATGGGATATTGGTTTCGGATCTCTTCCGGCGTCGGCAGTTTTTTAATAAATGAAAATCCCATATATTTCCTCCTTCTGTACAGGTACCTTTGCTGTACCATACCGCATCATTATATACGATTCTCCGCAGGTTGTCGATAGAAAACAGCTATGTATATACAAAAAAAACAGTTCATCCCGCGCCATTCGCGAAATTTATTCACAGCGGCGCAGTGCGGAAATATGCAGGATACTTACCAGAATTTCACTGAGAAGAATTCCATACATATAGCCTCGGATACCTATAGAAGGAATAGCGAAAAGTACAAAGGAAATCCTGAGAAGGATCCCGGCGGCGCTGTGCACAAGGCAGGTTCCTGTTTTTCCAAGCCCGTGGAGAATACTGGCGAGGGCTGTATTCATATAGAGGAAGGGGCAGATAAACGCCATGGTACGGATATAGGTTCCGGCAGTGGGGCTGTGGAAAAGAAGCCTTCCGGCAAAGGGGCCGAAAAGGAAAAAGCCAAGGGCGCAGACAGTTCCCAGAAGGATACAGCCGGAGCAGGCCTGCGCTGTAATGCGGCGGATGCGCTTCCTGAAGCCCAGGGCCTGCATTTCCGCTACAGAGGGCATCAGCATTACGGAGGCAGAGTTCGTAAAGGCGGAGGGGAACAGAATAAGCGGCAGGGCCATACCGGTAAAAATACCGTAAATACTGAGAGCCTCAGAAGAACTCAGGCCGGACATCAGAAGACGCTGGGGAATCAATACTACCTCGATGCTGCCAAGAAGAGTCAGGAGAAGCCGGTTCAGGGTCAGGGGAAGGGAGGTCCGGAAGATTTCACAGAGTATGTCCATGGGATGTCTGATTCCGGAAAGTGAGTAGCTCATCCGGGTAAATTTTGTCCCGATCAGGAGAAGTCCTGTAAGAGCGACAGCCAGCTCGCTGGCAAGGGCGCCGCCTACGGCGATCACGGCGGTGACCGGAATTTCTCTGGATATCAGAATCTGACAGATAAGATATGTAACACACACGCGGACAATTTGCTCCAGTAACTGAAGGGCAGAGGGGATCCCTGTACGTTTTCCGGCAAAATAATAGCTGTTTATACAGGAGTGCAGGGCGCTTAAAGGAAAGCTGAAGACCAGAAGCCGGATCAGGGGCGCGGTCTGGGGCGCTTTCAGAAGCTCCGCGGCAATAAACACAGAGTTTTTATACAGAATAAACGAAGCGCACAGAGACAGAAAAAATGCGGAAATTGTTCCGACGCAGAAAATATCTCTGGATTCCCGGCCTTTTCCCAGAGCCAGCCGCGCGGCGATGAGGCGGGAAAGCGCGGTTTGTATGCCGGCGGCGGTTACCGCCATAACAAGATTCTGCACAGGAATTACAAGCTGGTAAAGGCCAACGCCCTGCGCACCAATGGAATGGGAAAGGAATATTCTATAAAAAAAGCCGATAATACGGCTTATGATTCCTGTGCAGGTCAGGATGAAGGTTCCCCTGAAAAAGTTCTTTTTCGACATACTGACATCCTGTGGTTTTTTTGTAAATATATGCATAAAATGACCTTGACAGAACAGGCGGTATCTGTTAAAGTAATCACATCAAATCCGACGAAAACACTCGGAATTAAAGAGGTGAGTGGATGAAACTGTCAACGAGAGCGAGATACGGTCTTCGGGCTCTGATCGATCTGGGCCTGTACAGTGAGACAGACGCGGTTTCCATTCAGAGTATTGCGGGCAGACAGAATATTTCCGTCAGTTATCTGGAACAATTAATGGGAAAGCTGAAGCGGGCGGGACTGGTGGAGAGTACCAGGGGCGCCTGCGGCGGATACAGACTGGGACGGCCGGCGGAAGAAATCTCCGTGGGAGATATTCTCCGTGTCCTGGAGGGAAGCCTGGAGGCGGCCCAATGTCCGGGAACTGTGGAGGAGCAGAATTGTGAAACTCAGGATATCTGCGTTGCGAAGTATGTTTGGAAGCGGATCAATGACAGCATCACCCAGGCGGTGGATACGCTGATGCTGAGTCAGTTGATAGAGGAAAGCCGTAAAAAACGGAAAGAAAGAAATAATTGCTGTGAAATCAGGGAGGACAAAGAATAAAATGAAGAAAATGATATATCTGGACAACGCGGCTACTACCAGAACAGCCCCGGAGGTTGTGGAGGCTATGCTGCCGTACTTTACGGAATCATATGGAAACCCCTCCAGCATTTACGATCTGGCGGGCCGCAGCAAGGAGGCTGTGACAAAGGCCAGAGAGCAGATCGCGGGAGTTCTAGGCGCCAGAAAAGAAGAAATCTATTTTACCGGAAGCGGTACAGAGGCGGACAACTGGGCCCTGAAGGCTGCTTTTGAGGCATATAAAAATAAAGGAAACCATATTATCACGACAAAGATCGAGCATCATGCGATCCTCCATACCTGCGAGTATCTGGAGAAGGAGAGAGGCGCGAAGATTACTTATCTGGATGTGGACGAAAACGGAATTGTCAGACTGGAGGATCTGGAAAAGGCGATCACTCCCGAAACGATCCTGATTTCCGTCATGTTCGCGAACAATGAAATAGGCTCCGTCCAGCCCATAAAAGAGATCGGGCTCATCGCCAGAGAGTACGGGATCTTTTTCCATACAGACGCTGTTCAGGCCTTCGGACAGCTTCCTATCGACGTGAATGAGCTGAATATTGATATGCTCAGCTCCAGCGCCCATAAGATCAACGGACCGAAAGGACTTGGATTCCTTTATATCCGCAAGGGAGTAAAAATCCGCTCCTTTATTCACGGAGGCGCCCAGGAGCGCAAACGCCGGGCGGGAACAGAGAACGTTCCAGGTATCGTGGGATACGGAGCCGCCGCGGAGCGCGCCGCTTCTACAATGGCGGAGCGTACGGAGAAGGAGAGAGAACTGAGAGATTACCTGATCAGCCGTATCACAGAGGAGATTCCTTATGTGAAACTGAACGGGGATCCGGTGAAAAGACTGCCGAATAATGTAAATGTCAGCTTCCGGTTTGTAGAGGGAGAATCCCTTCTTCTGATGCTGGACGGCCGCGGCATCTGCGCGTCCAGCGGTTCGGCCTGCACCTCAGGCTCCCTTGATCCCTCACATGTGCTTCTTGCCATCGGCCTTCCCCATGAGATCGCGCACGGTTCTCTGAGGCTGACCTTAAGCGAGGAAATCACAAAAGAAGACCTGGATTATACGGTGGAGAATCTGAAAGAGATCGTACAGAATCTGAGGAATATGTCGCCTCTGTATGAGGATTTTATCAAGAAACAGTAAAAGAAAATAAAAATACAGCAAAGTATTCCCGGAATGCGGCAAAAGCCGCGGAGGGCGGGATATGATTACTTTTCAGGAGGAAAGATATGTACAGCGAAAAAGTTATGGATCATTTTCAGCATCCGAGAAACGTAGGAGAGATTGAAGACGCCAGCGGAGTTGGAACAGTAGGAAACGCGAAGTGCGGAGATATCATGAGGATCTTCCTTGACATTGATGATGAAACGCACATTATCAAAGACTGTAAATTCAAAACATTCGGGTGCGGAGCGGCTGTGGCCACCAGCAGTATGGCGACGGAAATGGTAATGGGAAAAACCATCGAGGAGGCCATGAAGGTTACAAACAAGGCGGTTATGGAAGCCCTCGACGGGCTTCCGCCGGTTAAGGTCCACTGTTCTCTTCTGGCAGAGGAGGCAATCCACGCGGCGCTCTGGGACTATGCCGAGAAGCATCATATCGTGATCGAAGGACTGTCAAAACCAAAATCAGACATTCACGAGGGCGAAGAGGAAGAGGAGGAAGAATACTAAAAAGAGGCTTCCTTCAGAGAGCTTCTTTGGAGAAAAATGCGAGGTGAAAGCTTGACTGGACTAACAGACGAACAGGTAAATGAGCGAATAGAAGAAGGTAAGGTAAATGTTGACGAGAATCCGAATACCAGAACCTATAAGCAGATTGTGAGAGAAAACACCCTTACATTCTTTAACTTTCTCAATCTTGTGCTTCTTGTTCTGGTGCTCATGGTGGGTTCTTACAGAAACGCCTTTTTTGTAATGATCATTGTGATCAATACCCTGATCGGGATAGCGCAGGAGATCCGGGCCAAAAAGACCATTGATAAGCTGGCTATCCTCACTGCACGGAAATCCGTCGTGATCCGTGAGGGAAAGAAGTGGACAGTTCCCACGGAGGAGCTTGTGCTGGACGATATTGTCTGTCTGAAAAGCGGCGATCAGGTTCCGGCGGATGCCAAGATCCTGGAGGGCAGTATCGAGGTAAACGAATCGCTTCTGACGGGTGAATCGGACAATCTGCCCAAGGCTCAGGGGGACGAGCTGTTTTCCGGTAGCTTTGTCACTTCAGGAGAGGCCTGCTGCCAGATCATCCATGTGGGAAAAGACAATTACGCCTCCCAGATCACAAGTGAAGCGAAGGAGTTCAAAAGACATAATTCCGAGCTGCGGAATTCACTGAACGCCATATTGAAGGTGATCAGTATTATCATTGTGCCTTTAGGCGCTCTGCTGTTTTATAAGCAGTTTTATCTGGTGGGAGACAGCTTCCGCGATTCTGTGGTGAGCATGGTCGCCGGAGTGCTGGGAATGATCCCCGAGGGTCTGGTGCTTCTTACCAGCGTGGCGCTGACGCTGGGAGCTCTGGTGCTTGCCAACCGCAAAACCCTGGTGCAGGAGCTGTATTGTATTGAAACCCTTGCGAGAGTGGACACCCTTTGCCTGGACAAAACAGGAACCATCACAGAGGGAACCATGTGCGTAGAACGTGTGGAGCTCTATAGAGCGGATAGGCCCGCAGGTGAGAACAGGACAGAAGGGGCTTCAGAGGACAGTGAGAACATCACAGAGAGCAGGGCCGGACAGGAAGCTTCCGTAACTGTTGCTGTGGAAATGTCCAGGGGCAGGGCCGAGGGAGAAATCGTAGAGGCTTCCCAGGCAGGAAAAGCGGCAGAAGGCGCGGGAGAAGAAAACGTGCCGGCTGAGACGGCGGATTCGGAAGTCATTGAGACAGAGGATCCATCCCGGATGAAAGAGATTGAGAGTATTCTCTGCAATCTGATGTATGTGCTCAAGGATCAGAACGCTACGGCGGACGCTCTCAGGAAGCGTTTTCCGGCTGGCCAGACCATGAAGCCGGAACATGTGATCCCCTTCTCCTCCGACCGGAAATACAGCGGAGCAGTTTTCGAGAATGAAGGAAGCTATCTGATGGGGGCCGCCCAGTTTATTTTTCCGGAAGGCAGCGAGGGGCTTGAGGAGAGCTGCCGGCAGTATGCGGAGGAGGGACTTCGTGTCCTGGTTCTGGCGCACAGTCCCGAGGCGGCCAGGGGAACAGAGCTGCCGGAGGGCCTGGAGCCGCTGGCGCTTATTCTGCTTACAGACGTGATCCGGGAAGAGGCGCCGGAAACTCTGAAGTTTTTTGACAGCCAGGAGGTTGACCTGAAGGTGATCTCCGGCGACGATCCGGTGACAGTAGCGGCTATCGCGAAAAAGGCCGGTCTGAAAAACGCGGACCGCTATATTGACGCGACTGCTCTTCAGACAGAAGAAGAGCTTCAGAAGGCTGTGGCTGAGTACAGCGTCTTCGGCCGGGTGACTCCCCAGCAGAAAAAAGAAATGGTTCTGGCCCTGAAAGCCCAGGGGCATACGGTGGCCATGACCGGAGACGGCGTAAACGACGTACTGGCTCTGAAGGAGGCGGACTGCAGTATTGCCATGGCCCAGGGAAGCGACGCGGCGAAAAATATCGCCAATGTGGTGCTTCTGGATTCTAATTTTGCCTCTATGCCCCACATTGTCAATCAGGGACGCCGGGTGGTGAACAATATCCGCACGGCAGCGTCCATGTTTCTGATCAAAACCATGTTTTCGGTTATGCTGTCTCTGCTGACAATATTCTTTGGAGACGCGTATCCCTTTGAACCGATCCAGATGTCTCTGATCAGCGCCTGCGCGGTGGGAATCCCAACCTTCCTTCTGGCTCAGGAGAACAACTATGAGAAAATTGATCATACATTTCTGCGGCATGTGTTTTTGAACGCGTTTCCCGCGGCAATCACAATTACTTCCTGTGTGTTCGCCATCATGCTGGTCTGTCAGAATGTTTACCATTCCAACGACATGCTGAACACAGCCTGCGTGCTTGTGACAGGATGGAATTATATGGCGGCTTTGAAAACAGTCTACGCTCCGCTGAACAGATACAGAAAAGTGATCATTTACGGTATGCAGTTCATATTCTTTGCAGCGGCGGTGATCCTGCAGGATCTTCTGTTCCTGGGCGCGCTGGACTTCGGATTGATCATTCTGGTATTTATTTTGATGACCTTTGCTCCGGTTCTGATCGATGTGATCACAGGATGGATCAAAGAACTCTACGCCCGCTCTCTGGACAAAGAGACGCCAGGGCCTGTAGCTTCATTTCTGAACAGGCTTCAGAACGGTAAAAGCCGTTAGACAGAGCCGGTAGCTCTGTTTGTGCCCGCAGCGCGGGAACAGCGGCGTATAAGCGATAAGTAATACGGATAAAAAACCAAATTCATGGTATAAAAAAACGGCCCGGTTATGTAAAACCGAAGCCGTTTTTTGTATATCCAGTTTTATTTCCGGCGGCAGAGCCAGTAGCAGCCATATGCGGGGATCTGTACGCCTCTTGCTTCCATCTCCCGTCCGGAGATCAGATCCAGATACATGCCGTCCTCCTCGTTGATCCAGGCGACCTTATCATATTCACTGAAATTATAAATACCAATGAATTTTTCTGTCTCATTCTCGCGGACAAGGGCCAGAATAGAGGAATCCCAGGTATCCAGCGTCCGGATAGCGACGTCGCTGTCGAATACGCTGTGGGAAGCGCGGATATGCTCCAGCTTATCCAGCATGGGGAAGAGCTTACCCTGTACGGTATGAGGCAGATGACGGTTTTCCGCCAGCGCCCAGTCGAAATCTCCTCTGTGGAGATAGCGGGAATCCGCGGCTTTGTCAGGATCATTTTTATAAGAATAATCATTTAACTGGCCGATTTCGTCTCCGCTGTAAACCACAGGAATTCCTGACTGGGAGAACATAAACGCATGAAGAGTGATGTCATAGCGGATGGCTCTGTCAACGCCCTCCTCATTGCCTTCAAAACCAAAACGTTCGATTCCGCAGAGGGAGGCGGTAGTTCCGCAAAGCCGCGCGTCTCCCAGGCGGGGATCGTCATTGTACAGCTCGCCTCTGGCAAAAGATTCCGGATATTTTCCGGTAAGGAAATCATTGAGGTATTTTTTGTGAGGAACCTCCTCGATTCCGAAATTGCGGAGAAAATCATAATCCAGTCCCCATCCGATGTCGTCGTGACAGCGGAGATAATTCTGGAACACATAATCTCTCGGAAGTCCGGCTACGATGTCAAGCTGGCGGCGCAGCAGGGAAACGTCTCTTGTAGCCACAGTATGCCAGGTGCTTGCCATGGTGGTTACATTGTAAAGAAGGTGACATTCCGGTTTATCCACAGTTCCGAAATACGGAACTACCTTTTCCGGAGCCATAACAACTTCGCCGAGCAGGAGGACTCCCGGACACACGATCTCGCAGATCATACGCATCATGCGTACAATGGTATGAACCTGGGGAAGATTACGGCAGTTGGTCCCAAGCTGCTTCCAGATATAGGGCACAGCGTCAAGACGCACAATGTCAACGCCCTGATTGGCAAGATAAAGCATGTTGAAGATCATTTCATTCAGTACAATAGGATTGCGGTAGTTCAGATCCCACTGATATGGATAGAAGGTGGTCATGACATGCTTTTTGATATCGTCAAGCCAGGTGAAATTCCCCGGAGCTGTGGTGGGAAATACCTGAGGACAGGTCTGCTCGTACAGCGCCGGGATATCATAGGTGTCAAAGAAGAAATAACGGTCCTGGTATTCTCTTTCTCCGGCTCTGGCGCGTTTGGCCCATTCATGATCCTCAGAGGTATGATTCATAACGAAATCCAGGCACACGCTGATGCCGCGTTTGTGGCAGGCAGAGGTTACCTTCGCAAAATCCTCCATGGTTCCCAGCTCAGGCTGAACCGTGCGGAAGTCCGCGACCGCGTATCCGCCGTCGCTGCGGCCCTTGGGAGAAGCGAGCAGAGGCATTAAGTGAAGATAATTTACGTTGCACTCCTGGATGTAGTCCAGCTTATCCTCAAGGCCCTTTAAGGTTTTGGAGAACGCGTTGACATACATCATCATGCCGGTAAGATCGTTGCGTTTGTACCATTTCGGATCCTGCTCCCGGCGGAGGTCAGAGGTTTTGAGATCGTCGTTTCTCGCGTCATAAAATTTTTTCAGCTCAGCCAGAAGATCATTGAGATGCATCATGACATAAGGATTGTCCTGATACAGCTCGCAGTACAGCCATTTCAGCTCATCGATATGATGATTCAGACGGCCGGCATAGATTGCTTCATCGTCTCTGGCGGGGACAGGAGCCGCTTTCCTGGCTGCTGTCTTTTTAGCTTCTGTCTCAGCAGGCTCAGTCTTTTTAGTTTCAACCTTGACAGGCTCGGTCTTTTTGGTTTCGACCTTGGCGGGCTCCGTTTTCTTGGTTTCAACCTTGACAGGCTCTGTTTTCTTGGTTTCGACCTTAACAGGCTCCGTTTTCTTAGTTTCAACCTTGACAGGCTCGTTTTTTTTGGTTTCAACCTTGACAGGCTCGTTTTTTTTGGTTTCAACCTT